>NZ_CP025682.1:0-645102 GCF_002872475.1 Pseudazoarcus pumilus | reverse complement strand
AAGTCCATCGTCACGACCACGATAATCAGAAGCGACGTCCCGCCGAAGTAGAACGGCACGTTCCAGCGCAGGATCAGGAACTCCGGCAACAGGCACACCGCGGTGATATAGACCGCACCGACCATGGTCAGGCGGGTCAGGATCTTTTCGATGTAGCGCGCCGTCTGGTCTCCCGGACGGATCCCCGGCACGAAGGCCCCGCTCTTCTTCAGATTGTCTGCCGTCTCGCGCGGATTGAACACCAGCGCGGTGTAGAAGAAGCAGAAGAAGATGATCGCCAGCGCATACAGCAGCACGTAGATCGGCTGGCCCGGCGACAGCGTCGACGAGATGTCGCGCAGCCAGATCATCCCTTCCGAGGAGCCGAACCACTGCCCCAACGTCGCCGGGAACAGAATGATGCTCGAGGCGAAGATCGGCGGGATTACGCCGGCCATGTTCAGCTTGAGCGGCAGGTGCGAACTCTGGCCACCATAGACCTTGTTGCCGACCTGACGCTTGGCGTAGTTGACCAGGATCTTGCGCTGACCACGCTCGACGAACACCACGAAGCCGGTCACCAGCACCACCAGCACGCAGATCACGAGCGCCGTGAAGGGGTGCATGCCGCCGGTGCGCACCAGTTCGAACAGCCCACCAATGGCACTGGGCAGACCCGCGACGATACCGGCGAAGATGATCAGCGAGATGCCGTTGCCGATGCCGCGCTCGGTGATCTGCTCACCCATCCACATCAGGAACATCGTGCCCGTCACCAGCGTGGTGACCGTAACGAAGCGGAACATCAGCCCCGGATCGAGCACGAGCCCGGCCTGCGTCTCGAGGGCGATCGAAATGCCGATGCCCTGCGCGAGCGCCAGCACCAGCGTGCCGTAGCGCGTGTACTGCGTGATCTTGCGCCGACCGGCCTCGCCCTCCTTCTTGAGCTGCTCCATCGAAGGCACGGCCACCGTCACGAGCTGCATGATGATCGAAGCCGAGATGTACGGCATGATCCCCAGCGCGAAGATCGTGAAACGCGACAGCGCGCCGCCCGAGAACAGGTTGAACACCCCGAGGATGCCGCCCGCCTGCGTCTGGAACAGCTCGGCGAGCCGGTCCGGATCGATGCCCGGCACCGGGATGTGCGCCCCGAGACGGTAGACGATGAGGGCGCCGAGGACGAACAGCAGACGACGTTTCAGGTCGCCGAATCGTCCCGTGCTTCCCAGCGCTGCGCTATTTGCCACTGTGCCTTCCCTTGACCTTATTCGGCCGAGACGGAACCGCCGGCAGCCTCGATGGCTGCGAGCGCACCCTTGGTCGCGCCGATACCGCGCAGCGTGACCTTGCGATTGATCGTGCCCGACACCATCACCTTGGCCGAGAGCGAATCAGCCGGAATCACGCCGGCCTGCTTGAGCACCAGCAGATCGATCTCGTCGACCGGCAACTTGTCGATCTCGGACAGTCGCACCTCGGCGTTGCGCGCCTTGGTCATCGAAACGAAGCCACGCTTGGGCAGGCGGCGCTGCAGCGGCATCTGACCGCCCTCGAAGCCCACCTTGTGAAAGCCGCCAGCGCGGGACTTCTGCCCCTTGTGGCCGCGACCGCAGGTCTTGCCCAGGCCGGAGCCGATGCCGCGACCGACGCGACGCGCAGCCTTCTTCGAACCCTCGCCGGGTTGGATGTTATTGAGTCGCATATCAGCCCTCACACTTCAGGAGGTACGAAACCTTGTTGATCATCCCGCGGATCTCGGGGGTGTCCTGCAGCTCGACCGAATGATTCAGGCGACGCAGACCCAGGCCACGCACCGTTGCACGGTGGGATTGCTTGGTACCGATCACGCTCTTCACGAGCGTGACCTTGAGTTTCTTGTCCGCCATCGATTACCCCACAATCTCTTCGATACTCTTGCCGCGCTTGGCCGCGATCTCGGCCGGCGTGTTGATCGCCAGCAGACCGTTGATGGTCGCGCGCACGACGTTGTACGGATTGGTCGAGCCGATGCACTTGCAGATCACGTCGGTCACACCCATGACCTCGAAGACAGCACGCATCGGGCCGCCGGCGATGATGCCGGTACCGCTGGGCGCGGGCTGCATGAGCACGTGGGCTGCGCCATGCCGGCCGATCACCGTGTGCTGCAGCGTGCCGTTGCGCAGCGACACCTTGGCCAGCTTGCGCCGGGCCTCATCCATCGCCTTCTGCACGGCGACGGGCACTTCGCGGGACTTACCCTTGCCCATGCCGATGCCGCCATCGCCGTCGCCGACCACCGTCAGCGCGGCGAAGCCGAGGATGCGGCCGCCCTTGACGACCTTGGTGACGCGATTGATGGAGACCATCTTCTCGCGCATGTTGTCGTCGCGCTCTTCAGCGGCAGGCGCTCGTTTGCTTTGTTGCTTGGCCATACGAATCCTCGCTTAGAACTTCAGACCGCCTTCGCGGGCTGCATCGGCCAGCGCCTTGACGCGACCGTGATAGAGAAAACCGGCGCGGTCGAATGCGACCTGCTCGACACCGGCGGCCTTGGCGCGCTCGGCGATCAGCTTGCCGACCGCCATCGCGGCTTCCTTGTTGGCCCCGCTCTTGAGCTGGGCACGGACGTCTTTTTCCACCGTGGAAGCAGAGGCGAGAACCTTCGAACGGCAAGCCGAAATGATCTGCGCATAGATATGCGCATTCGTACGGTTGACCGTCAGACGAACCGCTTTGAGTTCCGCGAGCTTGGCCCGGGTTTTGCGGGCACGACGCAGACGAGCTTGTTTTTTGTTCATGAAAACCGCCCTTACTTCTTCTTGGTTTCCTTGAGCACGATCACCTCGTCCGCGTAGCGAACGCCCTTGCCTTTGTAGGGCTCGGGTTGGCGATATGCCCGCACTTCGGCCGCGACCTGGCCAACCTGCTGCTTGTCGATTCCCTTGATCAAGACCTCGGTCTGAGTCGGGGTTTCTACTTTCACGCCAGCCGGCATCTGATGCACGACCGGATGCGACAAGCCGAGCGTCAGGTTGAGCTTGTCGCCCTGGGCCTGCGCGCGATAACCGACGCCGACGAGCTGGAGCTTCTTCTCGAAGCCCTTGCTCACACCGACGACCATGTTGTTGACGATCGCACGCGCGGTACCGGACATCGCGTGGGAATTGGCCACACCGGCGTTCGGCTCGAAGGTCAGCAGTTCGCCGTCACGCGCGATGGCAACGACGTTGCCGAAGTCGTGCGAGAGCTGGCCCAGCGGCCCCTTGACGGCGACCTGACCCGCATTGACCGTCACTTCCACACCTGCGGGAAGCTTGATCGGATCCTTGGCTACACGAGACATGACAACTCCTTAGGCGACGTAGCAGAGCACTTCGCCGCCGACACGACCGGCGCGCGCTGCGCGATCGGTCATGACGCCGCGCGGCGTCGACACGATGGCGACACCCAGGCCGTTCATGACACGGGGAAGCTTCTCGCTACCCTTGTAGATACGCAGGCCGGGGCGACTGACGCGCTCAATGCGCTCGATGACCGGACGACCGGCGTAGTACTTGAGACCGACGTCGAGTTCCGGCTTGCCGGAGTTCTCGCGCACAGACCAGGAGTCGATATAACCCTCGTCCTGCAAAACTTTCGCGATCGCGACTTTCAGCTTCGAGCTCGGCATGGTGACCGTAGCCTTTTGCGCCTGCTGTCCGTTACGGATGCGCGTCAGCATGTCGGCGACAGGATCGGACATACTCATTTCATACCCTCCTTACCAGCTCGCCTTGGTCACGCCGGGCACCTCGCCGCGGAACGTCAGCTCACGCAGTTTGTTGCGACACAGACCGAATTTACGGAACACGCCACGCGGACGACCCGTCAGCGTGCAGCGGTTCCGCTGGCGCACCGGACTCGCATTGCGGGGCAGTTGCTGCAGCTTCAGACGCGCGGTCATGCGCTCGTCCTCGGACAGACTGCTGTCCTTGATCTGGGCCAGCAAAGCCGCACGCTTGGCCGCAAACTTGGCCGCAAGCTTGCGGCGCTTTTCTTCTCGATTGATCAGAGCCAGTTTCGCCATGTCAGCCTCAATTCTTGAACGGGAACTTGAACGCCGCGAGCAACGCCTTGGCTTCCTCGTCGGATTTCGCGGTCGTCGTGATGCTGATGTTCATGCCACGCAGCACGTCGATCTTGTCGTACTCGATCTCCGGGAAGATGATCTGCTCCTTGACGCCCATGTTGTAGTTTCCACGGCCATCGAAGCCCTTTCCGGATACGCCACGGAAGTCACGAACCCGCGGGATCGCAACTGAAATCAGGCGATCGAGAAACTCGTACATGCGAGGTCCGCGCAGGGTCACCATGCATCCGATCGGATAGCCGTCACGGATCTTGAAACCGGCAATCGACTTGCGGGCCTTGGTCACGACGGGCTTCTGTGCCGCGATCTTGGCCATGTCGCCGACTGCGTTCTCGAGGATCTTCTTGTCGCCGACGGCCTCACCGACACCCATGTTCAAGGTGATTTTGGTGATCCGCGGAACTTCCATGACCGACTTGTAGCCGAAGCGATCCTTCAGCACGGCCATGACCTCGTCCTTGTAATACTCTTGCAAGCGCGCCATCGTCACTCCTTAGGCGTCAACCAGTTCGCCGTTCGACTTGAAGAAACGCACCTTGCGGCCGTCTTCGAGCGTCTTGATTCCAACTCGGTCGGCTTTCTGCGCCGTCGGGTTGAACAGGGCTACATTGGAAACGTGAATCGGCATCTCTTTCTCGACGATGCCACCGGTCTCGCCCTTGAGCGGATTCGGGCGAACGTGCTTCTTGACGCGATTCACTCCCTCGACGACGAGATGCTCGTCATCGACCCGGCGCACGACCACGCCGCGGCGACCCTTGTCCTTGCCGGCCAGGATCGCGACCTCATCACCTTTTCGGATCTTCTTCATTCCGCTAACCCCTCAGAGGACTTCCGGCGCGAGCGAGACGATCTTCATGAACTTCTCGGTACGCAGCTCACGCGTGACCGGCCCGAAGATACGGGTGCCGATCGGCTCGAGCTTGTTGTTGAGCAGAACCGCCGCATTGCCGTCAAACTTGACGAGCGAACCGTCCGGGCGGCGAACGCCCTTGGCGGTACGGACGACGACCGCATTGAGCACGTCGCCTTTCTTGACGCGTCCGCGCGGAGCGGCGTCCTTGACGGTCACCTTGATGATGTCCCCGATGCCGGCGTAGCGGCGCTTGGACCCACCCAGGACCTTGATACACATCACCGAACGCGCGCCGGAATTGTCGGCCACGCCCAGCTTGGACTGCATTTGGATCATGAAATTTTCTCCAACTTAACCCGCCGTGGCGGTCAGTCTTGGAACCCGTAAGGGTAGGACGCCCGCTAGGCAGGGCGGCAGAAGCAAAGACCGAGCAGTATATCGGCAAGGCACTTCATGCGCAAGCCTTTTGCTGCCCGGATCCTGGCGACCATCCGCTAGATCAGATGATGCGCGCTTTTTCGACCACCTTGGCGACACGCCAGGCCTTGGTCTTGGAGATCGGACGGCACTCCTCGATCTCGACCAGGTCGCCGGCTCCGGCAGCGCCGTCACCGTCGTGCGCGTGATACTTCGCCGACTTCGTCATGATCTTGCCGTAGAGCGGATGCTTTACTCGACGCTCGACCAGCACGGTCACGGTCTTTTCCATCTTGTCGCTGACGACCCGGCCGACCAGGCGTCGCGTGTTCTGAGTCGTTTCGGTCATTTCTGCACCGCCTTTTCACGCATCAGCGTACGCACGCGCGCAATGTCGCGACGCACTTTGCGCAGTTGGCCCGTGTCACCGAGCTGTTGAGTTGCATGCTGCATGCGCAGCGAGAACTGCGCCTTGAGCAGCTCGAGCAACTCCTTGTCCAGACCGCCAAGATCCTTGGCGCGAAGTTCGCTAGCTTTCATGATCACCCCAAGTGACGATGGACGAACACGGTCGCGAAGGGAAGCTTCGCGGCGGCAAGGCGAAACGCCTCGCGCGCAAGTTCTTCGCTGACGCCGTCCATTTCGTACAACACCTTGCCCGGCTGAATCTCGGCGACCCAATACTCCGGGTTGCCCTTGCCCTTGCCCATGCGCACCTCTGCGGGCTTGGTCGAGATCGGCTTGTCCGGGAACACGCGGATCCAGATGCGACCGCCCCGCTTGATGTGACGGGTCATGGCGCGACGGGCGGACTCGATCTGACGTGCGGTCAGACGACCACGCGTAGTGGCCTTGAGCCCGAACTCGCCGAAACTGACCTTTGCGCCACGCGTGGCGACACCGGTGTTGCGGCCCTTCTGTTCCTTACGATACTTCCTTCTCTTCGGCTGCAGCATCGCCTACTCCCGCTTTCTTCGTACGTGCACCGCTCGCGTCGGCGTCCGATTGATCCGTCGTTACCGCACGGCGTCCGGTGCGCTTCGCACCGCGTCCGTCACCCGCGTCGTTGCGCGGCGCACGGCGGCCCTTGCGACCCTCGTTCTCGCTGTCGGCGACCACCGGCTTCTCGTTGCGGCCGAGCATTTCGCCCTTGTAGACCCACACCTTGATGCCGATGATGCCGTACGTCGTCTTGGCCTCGGAGAAACCGTAGTCGATGTCCGCACGCAGCGTGTGCAGCGGCACACGGCCTTCCCGATACCACTCGGTACGCGCGATCTCCGCGCCATTGAGACGACCCGAACTCATGATCTTGATGCCCTGGGCGCCGAGGCGCATGGCGTTCTGCATTGCACGCTTCATCGCGCGGCGGAACATGATGCGCTTCTCGAGCTGCTGGGCGATCGAATCGGCCACCAGCTGCGCGTCGACCTCGGGCTTGCGAACCTCTTCGATGTTCACATGCACCGGCACGCCGATGATCGCCTGCAACTCGCGCTTGAGCTTCTCGATATCCTCGCCCTTCTTGCCGATGACCACACCCGGACGGGCCGAGAACAGCGTGATGCGCGCATTCTTGGCGGGACGCTCGATGATGACCTTGGCGACCGACGCGTGCGCAAGCCGCTTCTTGAGAAAGTCACGGACCTTGACGTCCTCGGCGAGCATGGTGGCGTAGATACCGCTCGGAGCGAACCAGCGCGACGTCCAGTCATGCGTGACCGCGAGACGGAATCCGGTCGGATGAATTTTCTGACCCATAGTTGCTCCTTACTCCCCGACCGACACGTAGATATGGCAGGTGGGCTTGAGAATGCGGTTGCCCCGGCCCTTGGCGCGCGCGGTGAAGCGCTTGAGCGTCATGCCTTCCTCGACGCTGATCGTCTTGAGCTTCAGCGTGTCGATGTCGGCGCCGTCGTTGTGCTCGGCATTGGCAATCGCGGACTCGACCACCTTGCGGATGATCTCTGCGCCCCTCTTCGGCGAGAAGGCGAGAATGTTGAGCGCCTGATCCACCGGCTTGCCTCGCACCATGTCCGCGACCAGCCTGCCCTTTTGGGCGGACAGTCGGACACCGCGAAGAATCGCTCTGGTTTCCATGATCTCTCCTTACCTCTTCGCCTTCTTGCTCGCGGCATGACCCTTGAAGGTCCGCGTGAGCGCGAATTCACCGAGCTTGTGGCCGACCATGTTCTCGGAAATGAACACCGGAACATGCTGGCGACCGTTATGTACCGCGATCGTGAGGCCGACAAAATCCGGCAGCACCGTCGAGCGGCGCGACCAGGTCTTGAGCGGACGCTTGTCGTTGGACGTGCGCGCGGCGTCGACCTTCTTCAGCAGGTGCCCGTCGACGAACGGGCCTTTCTTTACGGAACGTGCCATCTTTTACCTCTTATCGCTTGTAGCGGCGCTGCACGATCATCTTGTCGGTGCGCTTGTTGCTGCGCGTCCGGAAGCCCTTGGCCGGCTGACCCCACGGGCTGCGCGGAACGCCGCCCTCGCCGGTGCGGCCTTCGCCGCCGCCGTGCGGGTGATCGACCGGGTTCATCGCGACGCCGCGCACTGTCGGACGAATACCGCGCCAGCGGTTGGCGCCGGCCTTGCCGATCTTGCGCAACGAGTGCTCGGAGTTGCCGACCTCGCCAATCGTGGCGCGGCACTCGACATGCACGCGACGCACCTCACCGGAACGCAGGCGAACCTGCGCGTACGAACCCTCGCGGGCGAGCAACTGCACGGAAGCTCCGGCCGCACGGGCGATCTGCGCACCCTTGCCGGGCTGCAATTCGATGCAGTGGATCGTCGTACCGACCGGAATATTGCGGATCGGCAGCGTATTGCCCGGCTTGATCGGCGCCTCGGAACCGCTGACGACCTGCTGGCCGACCTCGAGGCCGCGCGGCGCGATGATGTAGCTGCGCTGACCATCGGCGTAGCAGATCAGCGCGATGTTCGCCGAGCGGTTCGGGTCGTACTCGACGCGCTCGACCTTGGCCTGAATGCCGTCACGCATGCGACGGAAATCGACCACGCGATAGTGCTGCTTGTGACCACCGCCCTTGTGGCGAACGGTGATGCGGCCGCCGTTGTTGCGACCGGCGTGCTTGCTCTGCTTCTCGACCAGGCTCGCGTGGGGACGGCCCTTGTGCAGGCTGTCATTGACAACCTTGACCATCGCCCGGCGGCCGGCGGAAGTGGGTTTGACTTTTACCAGTGCCATGATTGATTACTCCCCGGCCGCAAAGTTGATTTCCTGGCCCGGCTTGAGGCTCACGAAAGCCTTCTTCCAGTCCTTGCGGCGGCCGGAAATGCGACCGAAACGCTTGGTCTTGCCCTTGACGTTGGCGATCTGCACTCCCGCGACCTCAACCTTGAAGAGCAACTCGACCGCGGCCTTCACTTCCGGCTTGGTCGCCGAGGAATGCACCTTGAACACGACCTGCGAGTTGCGATCCGCGATCAGCGTCGCCTTCTCGGAGATCTGCGGCGCGAGCAGCACCTGCATGAGACGCTCTTGACTGAATCCGCTCATTGCCAGACCTCCTCCATCTTGGCCAGCGCACCCTTGGTGACAAGCACCTTAGGGAAATTCACCAGCGACACCGGATCCGCCTCGGACACCTCGAGCACCAGAACGTCGTGCAGGTTGCGCGACGCCAGGAACAGGTTCTCATCGAAGGCATCAGTGATCAGCAGCGCGGAATCCACGCCCAGGCCCTTGAGCTTCTGCGAGAACAGCCTGGTCTTGGGCGCCTCGAGTGCGAAATCGTCGATCACCACCAGACGCTCTTCACGCGCGAGCTGCGACAGGATCGTCGCGACGCCGGCGCGGTACATCTTGCGGTTGACCTTTTGCGAGAAATTCTCGTCGGGGCGGTTCGGAAATGCACGACCGCCTCCACGCCAGATCGGGCTCGACGACATGCCGGCGCGGGCACGGCCCGTACCTTTCTGACGCCACGGCTTGCGCGTCGAGTGCTTGACCTCGGCGCGATCCTTTTGCTTGCGATTGCCCGAGCGCGCGTTCGCCATGTAGGCGACTACGATCTGGTGCACCAGCGCTTCGTTGTAATCTCGACCGAACAGCGAGTCCGACACCTGCAGCGTCGAAGCCTGCTCGCCATTGTCGTTCAGGAGCTTCAATTCCATATCACCCCCGCTCAGCTCGCAGCCTTGACCGCAGGACGGACGAGCACGTCGCCACCCTTCGATCCCGGCACCGCCCCTTTGATCAGGAGCAATTGACGTTCGGCATCCACACGCACGACTTCCAGACTCTGCGTCGTGCAGGTGACCGCGCCCAGATGACCCGCCATGCGCTTGCCCGGAAACACGCGACCCGGGTCCTGCGCCATACCGATCGAACCCGGCGCGTTGTGCGAGATCGAGTTGCCGTGCGAAGCGCGTTGGGACGAGAAGTTGTGGCGCTTGATCGCGCCAGCGAAGCCCTTGCCGATGGAAGTGCCGGTGACGTCGACCTTCTGACCGACCTCGAACACGTCGACACCGATCACGTCGCCGGGCTTGAGGCTGGCGAGCTTTTCGGCATCGACGGTGAATTCCTTCAGCACGCTACCGGCTTCGACACCCGCTTTCGCGCAGTGACCGGCGAGCGACTTGTTCACGCGGCTCGCGCGGCGCGAACCGAATGCCACCTGGACCGCGGCATAGCCGTCGCTCTCAGGCGTCTTGACTTGGGCGACACGATTGTTCGACACGTCAAGCACCGTCACTGGAATGGAACGACCATCCTCGGCAAAGATGCGAGTCATGCCGACCTTGCGCCCGACAAGGCCTAGACTCATTTTATTCTCCTGAATCCCGGCTTCGATTGGCCGGGATCATCTAGAACAGCACAGCACACAATTTCTGCGCACCACCTGCGCAGCAGCCAACTGGCCACTTTGTTGCGCCGGAAAACGCAAAGGCCGGATTATACCGGCCTTTGCGGACCCCATGCAAGCATGGCACTCACTTACTGCAGCTTGATCTCCACATCCACACCCGCCGGCAGGTCAAGCTTCATCAGCGCATCGACGGTCTTCTCGGTCGGATCGATGATGTCCATCAGGCGCTGGTGGGTACGAATCTCGAACTGGTCGCGCGAGGCCTTGTTGACGTGCGGCGAACGCAGCACGTCGAAACGCTCCTTGCGCGTGGGCAGCGGCACGGGGCCGCGCACGACGGCGCCGGTACGCTTGGCGGTCTCGACGATCTCCAGGGCCGACTGGTCGATCAGGCGATAGTCGAAGGCCTTGAGGCGGATGCGGATCTTCTGGTTCTGCATGGTTTTTCCTAAAGAGCGAAAAGAACATTGCCCGGCGCCGAGACGCCGGGCAGAAAGGGAATTACTCGATGATCTTGGCCACGACGCCGGCGCCGACGGTACGACCGCCTTCGCGGATGGCGAAACGCAGACCCTCTTCCATCGCGATCGGCGCGATCAGCTTGACCGTGATCGACACGTTGTCACCCGGCATCACCATCTCGGTGCCCTCGGGCAGCGTGATCGCTCCGGTCACGTCCGTCGTGCGGAAGTAGAACTGCGGACGGTAGTTGGCGAAGAACGGCGTGTGACGACCACCCTCTTCCTTGCTCAGCACGTAGATCTCGCCCGTGAAATGCGTGTGCGGCGTGATCGAACCCGGCTTGCACAGCACCTGACCGCGCTCGACTTCCTCGCGCTTGGTGCCGCGCAGCAGCACGCCCACGTTGTCACCGGCCTGACCCTGGTCGAGCAGCTTGCGGAACATCTCCACGCCCGTGCAGGTGGTCTTCTGCGTGGCCTTGATACCGACGATCTCGATCTCTTCGCCGACCTTGATGATGCCGCGCTCCACACGACCGGTCACCACCGTGCCGCGACCCGAGATCGAGAACACGTCTTCGATCGGCATCAGGAACGGACGATCGACCGCGCGCTCGGGCGTCGGAATGTAGCTGTCGAGTGCTGCGGCCAGCTCGTAGATGGCCGGCACGCCGATCGGCGACTCGTCGCCCTCGAGCGCCTTGAGCGCCGAACCCTTGATGATGGGAATGTCGTCACCCGGGAAGTCGTACTTGGACAGCAGCTCGCGAACTTCCATCTCGACGAGCTCGAGCAGCTCCTCGTCGTCGACCATGTCGCACTTGTTCAGGAACACGATGATGTACGGAACACCGACCTGGCGGGCCAGCAGGATGTGCTCGCGCGTCTGCGGCATCGGGCCGTCCGCGGCCGAGCACACCAGAATCGCTCCGTCCATCTGCGCCGCACCGGTAATCATGTTCTTCACGTAGTCAGCGTGACCCGGGCAGTCGACGTGCGCGTAGTGGCGCGACTCCGTCTCGTACTCCACGTGCGAGGTGTTGATCGTGATGCCGCGCGCCTTCTCTTCCGGCGCGCTGTCGATCGACGCGTAGTCCTTGGCCTCGCCGCCCCACTTCTTCGTCAGCACCGTCGTGATCGCCGCCGTCAGCGTCGTCTTGCCGTGGTCAACGTGGCCAATCGTGCCTACGTTCACGTGCGGCTTCGTCCGTTCAAACTTGCCTTTAGCCATTATTCGTTCCTCTCCTGATATCAGAGCTTATTTGGTTCGATTGTTGATCACAGCCTCGGCGACGTTCTTCGGCGCCTCGGCGTAGTGCTTGAATTCCATCGAGTACGTGGCGCGACCCTGCGACAGCGAACGCATCTGGGTGGCGTAACCGAACATCTCGGCCAGCGGCACCTCGGCCTTGATTTCCTTCATGCCGCCAGGCACGTCTTCCATGCCCTGAACGATGCCGCGGCGACCCGACAGGTCACCCATGACGTTACCCATGTACTCCTCCGGGGTCTCGACGACCACCGCCATCATCGGCTCGAGCAGCACCGGGCTGGCCTTGCGCATCGCGTCCTTGAACGCCATCGAGGCAGCCATGCGGAATGCGTTCTCGTTCGAGTCCACATCATGGTAGGAGCCATCGAACAGGGTGACCTTGACGTCGACCACCGGGAAGCCCGCGAGCACGCCATTGGTCAACGTATCCTGGAGCCCCTTGTCGACCGCCGGGATGTATTCGCGCGGAACGACGCCACCCTTGATCGCATCGACGAATTCATAGCCCTTGCCGGCCTCGTTCGGCTCCAGCTTGATCCACACGTGGCCGTACTGACCGCGACCACCGGACTGCTTGACGAACTTGCCTTCCTGGTCGACCGCCTTGCGCACCGCTTCGCGGTAAGCCACCTGCGGGGCGCCGACGTTGGCTTCGACGTTGAATTCGCGCTTCATGCGATCGACCAGGATCTCCAGGTGCAGCTCGCCCATGCCCGAGATGATGGTCTGGCCCGACTCCTCGTCGGTACGCACGCGGAAGGACGGATCCTCCTGCGCCAGTCGCGACAGCGCCAGACCCATCTTTTCCTGGTCGCTCTTGGTTTTTGGCTCGACCGCGACGTGGATCACCGGATCCGGGAAGATCATGCGCTCGAGGATGATCGGCGCGGACGGGTCGCACAGCGTCTCGCCGGTCGTCACTTCCTTGAGGCCGACGCATGCGGCGATGTCGCCCGCCAGCACTTCCTTGACTTCTGCACGCTCGTTGGCGTGCATCTGGAGGATGCGGCCGATGCGCTCTTTCTTGTTCTTGATCGAGTTGAGCACGGTGGCACCGGCCTCGAGCACGCCCGAGTACACACGAATGAAGGTCAGCTGACCGACGAAGGGGTCGCTCATCAGCTTGAACGCCAGGGCCGAGAACTTCTCGCCGTCATCGGCGCGGCGCTCGACCGGCTTCTCGTCCTCGTCGATACCGGAGACCGGCGGAATATCGATCGGCGAGGGCAGCAGTTCGATGACCGCGTCGAGCATGCGCTGAACGCCCTTGTTCTTGAAGGCGGTGCCACACAGCATCGGCTGGATCTCGCAGGCGATGGTACGCATGCGCAGACCCTTGACGATTTGCTCCTCGGACAGCTCGCCATTCTCGAGGTACTCGTTCATCAGATCCTCGGAGGCCTCGGCCGCGGCCTCGACCATGTGCTCACGCCACTTCTCGGCCTCGGCCTGCAGCTCCGCCGGAATCGCCTCGTAGTTGAAGCTCATGCCCAGCGAGGCCTCGTCCCAGATGACCGACTTCATCTTGAGCAGGTCGACGACGCCGCGGAAGCCCTCCTCCGCACCGATCGGAATGACGATCGGAACCGGATTGGCCTTCAGACGCAGCTTCATCTGATCGACGACCTTGAAGAAGTTCGCGCCCTGACGGTCCATCTTGTTCACGAAGGCCAGGCGCGGCACCTTGTACTTGGTGGCCTGGCGCCACACCGTCTCGGACTGCGGCTGCACACCACCGACCGCGCAATACACCATGCACGCGCCATCGAGCACACGCATCGAACGCTCGACCTCGATCGTGAAGTCGACGTGCCCCGGGGTATCGATGATGTTGAAACGATGCTCCGGGAACTGCCGATCCATGCCTTTCCAGAAGCAGGTCGTCGCGGCGGAGGTGATGGTGATGCCACGCTCCTGCTCCTGCTCCATCCAGTCCATGGTCGCAGCACCGTCGTGAACCTCGCCCACCTTGTGGCTTACGCCAGTGTAGAAAAGGATGCGCTCGGTCGTCGTCGTTTTGCCGGCGTCGATGTGCGCCGAGATGCCAATGTTGCGATAGCGCTCAATGGGAGTCTTGCGAGCCACGATAATCCGCCTTCTGTCTTTATGCGCCCTCGGGCGCGTGAAAATCCTGCCGTACAAAGCAATCGAGCCCTTGCCGGGCCCGATTCACCACCGTCTCGAAAACTCAGAAACGGTAGTGCGAGAATGCCTTGTTTGCTTCGGCCATGCGGTGCACTTCCTCGCGACGCTTCATCGCGGAACCGCGGCCTTCGGCAGCCTCGAGCAGTTCGCCGGCCAGACGCTGCGCCATCGACTTCTCGGCGCGCTTGCGCGCCGCCTCGCGCAGCCAGCGCATCGACAGCGCCATGCGGCGCGACGGACGCACTTCGACCGGAACCTGGTAGTTCGCTCCACCGACACGACGGCTCTTGACCTCGACGACAGGCCTGACGTTGCCGAGCGCAGCCGTGAAGACCTCCAGCGGGTCCTTGCCGGCCTTGCCGGAAATGTGATCGAACGCACCATAGACGATGCGCTCGGCGACCGACTTCTTGCCGGACTGCATGATCACGTTGATGAACTTGGACACATCCTGCGACGCGAACTTCGGGTCCGGCAGGATCTCGCGCTTGGGTACTTCACGACGACGGGGCATGGCAACCTCTGACTGAGTTCTGTATGAGCGGGGTTCAGGCCTGCTTCGGGCGCTTGGCGCCGTACTTGGAGCGGGCCTGCTTGCGGTCCTTGACACCCTGAAGGTCGAGGGAACCGCGAACAATGTGATAGCGCACGCCCGGCAAGTCCTTGACACGGCCGCCGCGAATCAGCACGACCGAGTGCTCCTGCAGGTTGTGGCCTTCGCCGCCGATGTAGGAGATCACCTCGAAACCGTTGGTCAGGCGCACCTTGGCGACCTTGCGCAGCGCCGAGTTCGGCTTCTTCGGGGTCGTCGTATAGACACGGGTGCACACACCGCGCTTTTGCGGGCAGGCCTCGAGCGCTGGCACCTTGTTCGTGGTGACGACCTTCTCACGCGGCTTGCGAACGAGCTGATTGATAGTAGGCATATTGGCGTTTCTTCATGAGGTCCGAGGTGGCGCAACGCGCGCCACCTCGGACGGATTGTTCAGCGTCGGATCGGCCCGCAAGGACCGACCCGAACAAAGAGGCCGGATTTTATTCCGCTGCAGGGCGCGCGTCAACCAGCCTGCACATCCGGCGATTGCGACTCGGACGATTCGGTCGCTGCCGCGGCGGCATTATTCTCCGCCACTGCCTCGTCGAACCCCGGCCATGCATGGTCTCCACCGAGGTCGCCCCCGCTCTTCTGGATCTTGCGGTTGCGGTGATAGGCCATGCCGGTACCGGCCGGAATCAGACGACCGACGATGACGTTCTCCTTGAGACCGCGCAGATCGTCGCGCTTGCCCATGATCGCCGCCTCGGTCAGAACCCGGGTGGTCTCCTGGAAGGAAGCGGCCGAGATGAACGAGTCAGTCGACAACGACGCCTTGGTGATACCCAGCAGAACGTTCTCGTAGGTCGCCGGCAGCTTGCCTTCGGCGACCATCTTGTCGTTCTCCTCGAGCACGTCCGAGCGCTCCACCTGCTCCTCACGGATGAAGCGCGTATCGCCCGGATCGGTGATGACCACGCGACGCAGCATCTGGCGGACGATCACCTCGATGTGCTTGTCGTTGATCTTCACGCCCTGCAGACGATAGACGTCCTGCACCTCGTCGATGATGTACCGCGCCAGCGCCGGGATACCCTGCAGACGCAGGATGTCGTGCGGATCGGCCGGCCCGTCGACCACGGCCTCGCCCTTGTTGACCACCTGACCGTCGTGCACCATCAGGTGCTTGTCCTTGGGGATCAGGAAGTCGTGCGAGATCCCGTCCGGTTCGGTAATCACCAGGCGCTGCTTGCCCTTGGTGTCCTTGCCGAACGACACGGTACCGGTAAACTCGGCGAGCACGCCGGCGTCCTTGGGCGCGCGCGCCTCGAACAACTCGGCCACACGCGGCAGACCGCCGGTGATGTCGCGGGTCTTGGCCGATTCCTGCGGGATACGCGCGAGCACGTCGCCAACGCCGACCTGCTGGCCGTCCTTGACGGTGATGATGGAGCCCACCTGGAAGGTGATCGCCACCGCATGCTCGGAGCCGGCGATGCGCACTTCCTCGCCCTGGTCGTCGATGAGCTTGACCTGCGGACGCGTGGCCTTGCTGGCCGCACCACCGCGCTGCTTCGAGTCGATGACCACCAGCGTCGACAGGCCCGTGACCTCGTCGATCTGCTTGGCCACGGTCGAGCCTTCCTCGACGTTCTCGAAGCGCACGGTGCCCGCGTACTCGGTGATGATCGGACGCGTGTGCGGATCCCACGAGGCGAGCTGCACGCCGGCCTTGACGTTCATGCCGTCATCGACGAACAGGGTCGCACCGTAGGGCACCTTGTGACGCTCGCGCTCGCGCCCGAGCTCATCGGCGACGACTACCTCGGCCGAACGCGCGATGACCACCTTCTCGCCCTTGGCGTTGGTGACGTAGCGCATGTTGCCGGCGAAGCGGATCGAACCGCCCGACTTGGCCTCGACGCCGCTGGCCACAGCCGCACGCGAGGCGGCACCGCCGACGTGGAAGGTACGCATGGTCAGCTGCGTGCCCGGCTCGCCGATCGACTGCGCGGCGATCACGCCGACCGCTTCGCCGACGTTGACGTCGGAACCGCGACCCAGGTCGCGGCCATAGCACTTGCCGCAGATACCGTAGCGCGTCTCGCAGGTCAGCGCCGTGCGCACCTTGACCTCGTCGATGCCCAGACTGTCGATCAGCTCGACCATGTCCTCGGTGAGCAGCGTGCCGGCCTCGATGACCGTCTCCTGCGTATCCGGATTGATCAGGTCTTCGGCCGCGACGCGACCCAGGATGCGCTCACGCAACGCCTCGACGACCTCGCCACCCTCGATCAGGGCCTTCATCGAGAAGCCTTCACGCGTGCCGCAATCGTCCTCCGTGACCACCAGATCCTGCGTGACGTCGACCAGACGACGCGTCAGATAGCCCGAGTTGGCGGTCTTGAGCGCGGTGTCGGCCAGACCCTTACGGGCGCCGTGCGTCGAGATGAAGTACTGCAGGACGTTGAGGCCTTCACGGAAGTTGGTCGTGATCGGCGTCTCGATGATGGAGCCGTCCGGCTTGGCCATCAGGCCACGCATGCCGGCAAGCTGGCGAATCTGCGCGGCGGAGCCGCGCGCGCCGGAGTCGGCCATCATGTAGATGGAGTTGAACGACTCCTGACGGACCGTCTTGCCTTCGCGGTCGACAACGTCCTCTTCGCCGAGCTGGTCCATCATCGCCTTGGCGACCTGATCACCACAGCGGCCCCAGATGTCGACGACCTTGTTGTAGCGCTCGCCGTCGGTCACCAGACCGGAGGTATATTGGTCGGCGATGTCCTTGACCTCGGCCTCGGCCGCGGAGATGAGGCGCTCCTTCTCGACCGGCATCAGCATGTCCTTGACCGAAATCGAGATGCCCGCACGGGTGGCCAGACTGAAGCCGTACTGCATCAGCTTGTCGGCGAAGACCACCGTCTCCTTCAGGCCGCAGCGGCGGAAGGCGGCGTTGATCAGCTTGGAGATTTCCTTCTTCTTTAGCGCCTTGTCGATGATCGAGAACGGCAGACCGGCCGGCAGGATCTCGGACAGCAGCGCGCGGCCCACGGTCGTCTCGTAGCGACGATTGACCGGCACGCGCTCGCCGTCGGGACCGAACTCGACCGTGTTCAGGCGCACCGACACGCGCGCATGCAGCGTCGCGTAGCCCGACTCGTAGGCGCGACGCGCCTCGGCCACGTCGGCGAAGTGCATGCCCTCACCGGGCTCGTTCACGCCCTCGCGCGTGGCGTAGTACAGGCCCAGCACGATGTCCTGCGACGGCACGATGATGGGTTCGCCGTTAGCCGGAGAGAGCACGTTGTTCGACGACAGCATCAGCGTGCGCGCTTCCATCTGCGCTTCCAGCGACAACGGCACGTGCACGGCCATCTGGTCACCGTCGAAGTCGGCGTTGAAGGCCACGCACACCAGCGGATGCAGCTGGATGGCCTTGCCTTCGATCAGGACCGGCTCGAAGGCCTGGATGCCCAGGCGGTGCAGCGTCGGCGCGCGGTTGAGCATCACCGGGTGTTCGCCGATGACCTCTTCGAGGATGTCCCACACCACCGGCTCGTGGCTCTCCACCATCTTCTTGGCCTGCTTGATGGTGGTCGCCAGCCCGCGCAGCTCGAGCTTGTTGAAGATGAACGGCTTGAACAGCTCCAGCGCCATGAGCTTGGGCAGACCGCACTGGTGCAGCTTGAGCTGCGGACCCACCACGATGACCGAGCGGCCCGAGTAGTCGACGCGCTTGCCCAGCAGGTTCTGACGGAATCGACCGCCCTTGCCCTTGATCATGTCGGCGAGCGACTTGAGCGGACGCTTGTTGGCACCGGTCATGGCCTTGCCGCGACGACCGTTGTCGAGCAGCGAATCGACCGACTCCTGCAGCATGCGCTTTTCGTTGCGCACGATGATGTCCGGCGCCTTCAGTTCGAGCAGGCGCTTGAGACGGTTGTTGCGGTTGATGACGCGACGGTACAGGTCGTTCAGGTCGGAAGTCGCGAAGCGGCCACCATCGAGCGGCACCAGCGGACGCAGGTCCGGCGGCAGCACCGGCAGCACTTCGAGAATCATCCACTCGGGCTTGATGCCCGAGGTCTGGAAGGCCTCGAGCACCTTGAGGCGCTTGGAGAACTTCTTGACCTTGGCCTCGGAGCCGGTGGACTCGAGTTCGCCACGCAGCTTCTCGACTTCGTGGTTCAGATCGAGCGTGCGCAGCAGTTCGCGCACGGCCTCGGCACCCATCAGGGCGTCGAAATCGTCGCCGTACTCCTCGACCTTGGCGACATAGTCGTCCTCGGTCAGCAGCTGACCGCGGGTGAGCGGGGTCAGCCCAGGCTCGACCACGACGAAGGCTTCGAAATAGAGCACACGCTCGATGTCGCGCAGGGTCATGTCGAGCACCATGCCAAGACGGCTGGGCAGGCTCTTCAGGAACCAGATGTGCGCGACCGGGCTGGCCAGCTCGATGTGGCCCATGCGCTCACGGCGCACCTTGGACAGCGTCACCTCGACGCCGCATTTCTCGCAGATCACACCGCGGTGCTTGAGGCGCTTGTACTTGCCGCACAGGCACTCGTAGTCCTTGACCGGGCCGAAAATCTTGGCGCAGAACAGGCCGTCGCGCTCGGGCTTGAAAGTACGGTAGTTGATGGTCTCCGGCTTCTTGACTTCGCCGTAGGACCACGAGCGAATCTTCTCGGGCGAGGCGAGTCCGACGGTGATCGAGTCGAACTCCTCTTCCTGAGGCAGGGTTTGTTTGAACAGGTCAGCGAGCATGCCTTTCATCATTCACTCCATCCGGGTCGAGTGGGTTTTCACCCGGTTCAGTAGCTGTCCAGATCGATGTCGATCGCGAGCGAGCGGATTTCCTTCACCAGCACGTTGAAGGACTCGGGCATGCCGGCATCGATCTTGTGTTCACCCTTGACGATGTTCTCGTAGACCTTGGTGCGGCCCGTGACGTCGTCCGACTTGACGGTGAGCATCTCCTGCAGCGTATAGGCGGCGCCGTAGGCTTCCAGCGCCCACACCTCCATCTCGCCGAAGCGCTGGCCACCGAACTGTGCCTTGCCTCCCAGCGGCTGCTGGGTGACGAGCGAGTACGGGCCGGTCGAACGCGCGTGCATCTTGTCGTCGACAAGGTGGTGCAGCTTGAGCACGTGCTTGTATCCGACCGTGACCTTGCGGTCGAAGGCGTCGCCCGTGCGGCCGTCGTAGAGCGTGACCTGACCACCCGAATCGAGGCCGGCGAGTTCGAACATCTTCTCGATCTCGTCCTCCTGGGCGCCGTCGAACACCGGGGTGGCGAACGGCACGCCGTTGCGCAGGTTCTTCGCCAGTTCGATCACGTCGTCGTCGCTGAACGACGCGAGATCCTCGGTCTTGCCACTGCGGTTGTAGATCTCGTCGAGCAAGGCGCGGATCTCGGCGACCTTGGCGTTGGCGCGCAGCATGCCGTCGATCTTCTGACCGAGCGACTTGGCCGCACGACCCAGGTGGGTCTCGAGGATCTGACCGATGTTCATGCGCGAGGGCACGCCCAGCGGGTTTAGCGCGACGTCGACCGGCGTACCGTCATCCATGTAGGGCATGTCCTCGACCGGCACGATGCGCGAGACCACACCCTTGTTTCCGTGGCGACCGGCCATCTTGTCGCCCGGCTGCAGGCGGCGCTTGACCGCCAGGTGCACCTTGACCATCTTCTGCACGCCCGGCGGCAGTTCGTCGCCCTGGGTGAGCTTCTTCTTCTTCAACTCGAAGGCCGCGTCGAAGTCCTTGCGCGTCTTGTCCAGACCGTCGCGCACGGCTTCGAGCTGGGTCGCCAGTTCCTCGTCGGCCATGCGGATGTCGAACCAGCTGTGCGGCTCGAGCCCGTCGAGATACTCGTCGGTGACCTTGGCGCCCTTGGCGAGCTTCTTCGGCCCGCCGTTGACCTTCTGGCCCACGATCAGGCGACGGATACGCGCGAAGGCGTCACGCTCGACAATGCGCATCTGGTCGGCCAGATCGGTCTTGAAGCCGCGCAGCATGTCGTCGATGATCGACTGCGCACGCTTGTCGCGCTCGATGCCTTCGCGGGTGAAGATCTGCACGTCGATGACGGTGCCGACCATGCCCGAGGGCACGCGCAGCGAGGTGTCCTTCACATCGGACGCCTTCTCGCCGAAGATCGCGCGCAGCAGTTTCTCTTCCGGCGTGAGCTGGGTCTCGCCCTTGGGCGTGACCTTGCCGACGAGCACGTCGCCGGCCTGCACCTCGGCACCGATGTAGACGATGCCGGACTCGTCCAGGCGCCCCATCTGCGCTTCGCCCAGCGAGGCGATGTCGCGCGTGATCTCCTCGGGTCCGAGCTTGGTGTCACGCGCGACCACCGTCAGCTCCTCGATATGCACCGAGGTGAAACGGTCTTCGGCGACGACGCGCTCCGAGATCAGGATCGAGTCCTCGAAGTTGTAACCGTTCCACGGCATGAACGCGACCAGCATGTTCTGGCCGAGCGCAAGCTCGCCCAGGTCGGTGGACGCGCCATCGGCGATCACGTCACCCTTGGCCAGCACGTCACCGACCTTGACGATCGGACGCTGGTTGATATTGGTGTTCTGGTTCGAGCGCGTGTACTTGATGAGGTTGTAGATGTCGACGCCGACCTCGCCGGAGAGCGTCTCGTCGTCATGCACACGTACCACGATGCGGTTGGCGTCGACGTAATCGACCACGCCACCGCGCAGGGCCTGCACGGCGGTGCCGGAGTCGACCGCAACGGTGCGCTCCATGCCGGTACCCACCAGGCATTTCTCGGGCCGCAGGCAGGGCACGGCCTGACGCTGCATGTTCGCGCCCATCAGCGCGCGGTTGGCGTCGTCGTGCTCGAGGAACGGAATCAGCGACGCGGCAACCGACACGATCTGGCCCGGCGCGATGTCCATGTACTGCACCTGATCGGTGGTCGACAGCGAAAACTCGCCCTTGTGGCGACACGACACCAGATCGCCGGACAAACGGCCGTCAGTCACTTCGGCGTTGGCCTGGGCGATGACGTAGTGACCTTCCTCGATGGCCGACAAGTAATCGACCTGGTCGGTGACCTTGCCGTCCTCGACCTTGCGGTACGGGGTTTCGAGAAAGCCGTAACGGTTGGTGCGCGCATACACGGCGAGCGAGTTGATCAGACCGATGTTCGGACCTTCCGGCGTCTCGATCGGGCACACGCGGCCGTAGTGCGTCGGGTGCACGTCGCGCACCTCGAAGCCGGCGCGCTCGCGCGTCAGGCCGCCCGGACCGAGCGCCGAGACGCGACGCTTGTGCGTGATCTCGGACAGCGGGTTGGTCTGGTCCATGAACTGCGACAGCTGGCTGGACCCGAAGAACTCCTTGATCGCGGCCGAGATCGGCTTGGCGTTGATCAGGTCGTGCGGCATCAGGTTCTCGGACTCGGCCTGGGACAGGCGCTCCTTGACGGCGCGCTCGACGCGCACCAGACCGGCACGGAACTGGTTCTCGGCCAGCTCACCCACCGAACGCACGCGACGGTTGCCGAGGTGATCGATGTCGTCGATCTCGCCGCGACCGTTGCGCAGCTCGAGCAGGATGCCGACCACGGCCAGGATGTCGTCGCTCGAGAGCGTGCCCGGCCCGATCTCCTCCATCTTGCCGACGCGCTCGTAAAAGCGCTTGACCCAGCCCGGAGCGCGATCGTCGATCGCTTCCGGATAGGCGCGACGGTTGAACTTCATGCGCCCGACCGAGGACAGGTCGTAGCGCTCCTCCGAGAAGAACAGCCCGTGGAACAGGGTCTCGACAGCGTCTTCGGTGGGCGGCTCGCCCGGACGCATCATGCGGTAGATCGCCACGCGCGCGGCCCACTGGTCGGCCGTGTCATCGATACGCAGCGTCGAGGAGATATAGGGACCGCGGTCGAGGTCATTGACGTAGAGCGTCTGCAGCCCGGCAATGCCAGCCGCGCGCATCTTTTCGATCAGTTCCTCGGTGATCTCGTCGTTGGCCTTGGCGATGATCTCACCGGTTTCGGGATCCACCAGGCTGGTCGCCACGACGCGACCGACGAGGAAATCGTCGGGCACCGACATCGTCTTGACCCCTGCCTTCTCGATTTCGCGGATATGACGCGCCGTGATGCGCTTTTCGCGCGCGACCATGACGTTGCCGTCCGCATCGACGATGTCGAAGCGCGCTACCTCGCCGCGCAGGCGCTCGGGCACCAGCGTGAAGCTCACGCCTTCGGATTCGAGGCGGAACTCGTCGAAGTCATGGAAGGAGGCGAGGATTTCCTCGGTGCTCATGCCGATCGAGCGCAGCAGGATCGACACCGGCATCTTGCGGCGACGGTCGACACGGAAGAACAGGCAGTCCTTGGGGTCGAACTCGAAGTCCAGCCAGGAACCACGGTAGGGAATCACGCGGGCCGAGAACAGCAGCTTGCCCGACGAGTGCGTCTTGCCACGGTCGTGATCGAAGAACACGCCCGGCGAACGATGCAGCTGCGAGACGATGACCCGCTCGGTACCGTTGATGACGAAGGAACCGGTGTTCGTCATGAGCGGGATCTCGCCCATGTAGACTTCCTGCTCCTTGACCTCCTTGACGGTCTCCTTGGGCGCGTCGCGATCCATGATCACCAGGCGCACGCGCGCGCGCAGCGGGGCAGCATAGGTCAGGCCACGCTGCTGGCATTCCTTGACGTCGAAGGGCGGCTCGCCGAGGTGGTAGCTCACGAACTCCAGGCGCGCATTGCCACTGTGGCTGGAGATCGG
Organism: Pseudazoarcus pumilus; assembly: GCF_002872475.1. Classification (GTDB taxonomy): domain Bacteria; phylum Pseudomonadota; class Gammaproteobacteria; order Burkholderiales; family Rhodocyclaceae; genus Pseudazoarcus; species Pseudazoarcus pumilus. Next base: position 621,710 of record NZ_CP025682.1, on the reverse strand, counting down.
GAAGATGGAGGTGAAGGCTGCCTGCAAACCTTCGTTGAGCCGCGACTGCGCAGAGACCTCGGCCTGCAGGAACGACACGAAGGAATCGATCTGCGTCGCCAGCAGGAACGGAATGTCCTGCTCGGAAGTGCGCTTGGCGAAGCTTTTGCGGATACGCTTCTTTTCGGTGTAGGAATACGCCATGTGGGCTCCGGGTAGAGGTCAGACGTCAAACGACAGGGCAAAACGAACAACGATGGGCGCGGCTCGTTTGGCCCTGGCTTCTGCTCGTCACAAAAGCACGAAAGGGCCGGCGGCCAAAACGGCCGCCAGCCCCACCAGAACACGCGAGATTACTTGATCTCGACCTTGGCGCCGGCTTCCTCGAGCTGCTTGACCAGCGCGTCGGCGTCGGCCTTGGAAATGCCTTCCTTGACCGCCTTCGGGGCGCCGTCGACCAGATCCTTGGCTTCCTTCAGGCCCAGGCCGGTAGCGGCACGCACGACCTTGATCGCCTCGACCTTCTTCTCGCCGGCGGCCAGCAGCACGACGTCGAATTCGGTCTTCTCTTCGGCAGCGGCGGCATCACCACCACCGGCGGCCGGAGCGGCCACGGCAACCGACGCGGCAGCAGCCGAAACGCCGAACTTCTCTTCCATCTGCTTGATGAGCTCGGAGAGCTCAAGCACGGACATGTTGCCAATCGCTTCCAGAATATCGTCTTTGGACACAGCCATTTTCTACTCCTGAATAAACAGTCATCACCCCGTCACGGGGCGTACTCACGTGGGAATTACGCAGTCTCTTTGGAATCGCGCAATGCGGCGACGGTGCGCACGAACTTCGACGGAACCTCGTTGAGGGTCTGAACGAATTTCGCCACCGGCGCCTGCATCGTCCCGAGCAGCTTCGACAGAAGCTCCTCGCGGCTCGGCATCGAGGCCAACGCCTTGACGCCAGCGGCGTCCATGACGTAATTGGGCATCGCGCCGCCCTTGATCACCAGCTTGTCGTTGGCTTTGGCGAACTCCTGCAGCACCTTGGCCGGCGACACCGGATCCGCGGCGATGCCGTAGATCAGCGGACCGACCATCTGCTCGTTCAAGCCTTCGAACGGCGTACCTTCGACGGCACGACGAACAAGCGTGTTCTTCAGGACGCGCAGGTAGACGCCCGACTCGCGCGCCTTGGCACGCAGCTCGGTGATCTGCCCAACTTCGAGACCACGGTACTCAGCGACAATCACGACCTGGGCGTTCGCGAGTTCCGCGGACACTTCGGCGACGACTGCCTTCTTGTCATCAAGATTGAGACCCAAGGTCATCTCCCTATTTGAAACATTCATCCGCCCCGCACCAGGCGGGGCGAACAACCACGGCGACCGTATTCAGGAGCCTGCCAATGCCGCCGCGAGGCGGCACGAACCGGAATCCTGTTTTCGGGTTACGCCATCTGCGTTGGGCCCGTACTTCGCGGTTTAAGGCGTTTCCTGCATTGCAGCCGCAGGATCGACCCCCAACGGTCTTTGACAACCTGCCGCCCGCAGGCGACAGCCCAAAGTCATCGGACGGCCCTGGCCGTCCGGGTAAAACTCATGCAGCAACCGACGCCGGGTCGACCTTGACGCCCGCGCCCATGGTGCTAGACACCGCGATGCGGCGCAGATACACACCCTTGGAGGCAGCCGGCTTGGCCTTGACCAGCGCCTCGACCAGCGCACCGACGTTCTGCTGCAGCGCCTCGACCGGGAACGACGCACGACCGACGGTCGCATGAATGATGCCGGCCTTGTCGGTGCGGTACTGCACCTGACCCGCCTTGGCGTTCTTCACCGCCGTCTCCACATCCATGGTGACGGTACCGACCTTCGGGTTCGGCATCAGGCCGCGCGGACCCAGGATCTGGCCCAGCGCGCCCACCACACGCATGGCGTCGGGCGTGGCGATGCACAGGTCGAAATCGATGGTGCCCGACTTGACCTGGGCGGCGAGGTCGTCGAAACCGACGACGTCCGCACCGGCGGCTTTGGCGGCCTCGGCCTTGTCACCCTGGGCGAACACGGCCACGCGCACGCTCTTGCCGGTACCGGCAGGCAGCACGACCGAACCACGCACGATCTGGTCCGACTTGCGCGCGTCGACGCCGAGGTTGATCGAGATGTCGATCGACTCGTCGAACTTCGCGGTCGCGCAGTCCTTGATCAGGCCCAACGCCTCGCTCACCGGATAGACACGGTTGCGGTCGACTTTGGCGCGCAGCGCCTGGACACGTTTGGAAAGCTTCGCCATGATCAGACCCCCTCGACCGTGATGCCCATGGAACGGGCGGAACCGGCAATCGTACGCACCGCCGCATCCATGTCGGAGGCGGTCAGGTCCGGCTCCTTGGTCTTGGCGATTTCCTCGACCTGGGCGCGGGTCAGCGAACCGACCTTGTCCAGGTGCGGACGCGGCGAACCCTTGCTGATGCCGGCAGCCTTTTTCAGCAGCACCGCCGCCGGCGGCGTCTTCATGATGAAGGTGAAGCTCTTGTCGGCGAACGCGGTGATCACCACCGGAATCGGCAGACCGGGCTCCATGCCCTGGGTCTTGGCGTTGAACGCCTTGCAGAATTCCATGATGTTCAGGCCGCGCTGACCCAGCGCGGGGCCGATCGGGGGGCTGGGGTTGGCCTTGCCGGCCGGCACCTGCAGCTTGATGTAGCCAATGATTTTCTTTGCCATGGAGGCAATCTCCTTGTGTGAGTGCTAGCGCACCGGCACCGGCCGGCGCTCCTCAAAAGCCCGCGAACGGGCAATGGGCACCCTCGCGGATGCCCGACCGCTCAGGTCTTCTCGACCTGACCGAAATCCAGTTCCACCGGGGTCGCGCGACCGAAGATGGTCACCGACACGCGCAGCTTGCTCTTCTCGTAATTGACGTCCTCGACGCTGCCATGGAAGTCCGTGAAGGGACCTTCCTTGACCCGCACAACCTCGCCGAGTTCCCACAACACCTTGGGGCGCGGCTTCTCCACGCCCTCCTGCATCTGGTGCATGATCTTCTCGACCTCCTTCTCGGAGATCGGCGCGGGCTTGTTGGCGGTACCGCCGACGAAGCCAGTCACTTTCGGGGTGGACTTGACCAGATGCCAGGAGTCGTCGTTCATCTCCATCTCGACGAGCACGTAGCCGGGGAAGAACTTGCGCTCGGAGATGCTCTTCTGGCCGCCCTTCATCTCGACCACCTCCTCGACCGGCACCAGGATCTGCCCGAACATGTCCTGCATGCCCGAACGGGCGATGCGCTCGATCAGCGCCCGCATCACGGACTTCTCGAAGCCGGAGTAGGCGTGCACCACGTACCAGCGCTTGCTCATAGTCACTTCCATCCCAGAATCAGGTCGTACAGCACCCATTCCAGGCTCTTGTCCGTCAGCCACAGGAAGATCGCGATGGCGACCACGAACGCGAACACCATGCCGGTCATCTGCACGGTTTCCTTGCGCGTCGGCCACACGACCTTGCGGGCTTCGTTGATGGATTCGCGCGCGAACTCGACGAAGCGCGCCCCCGGCGCCGACGTCCAGGCAATTGCGACACCGGCGGCGAAACCGCCCAGCACGCACAGCACACGCACCACGAGCGCCTGTTCCGACAATGCATAGAAGCCGGCAATGCCGGCCGCAAGCAGGGCCAGCGCCAGCGCGATCTTGATCTTATCGACCATCAGGATCTCGTATTACGAAAAGCATTGGCAGGGGCAGAGGGAATCGAACCCCCAACCTTCGGTTTTGGAGACCGACGCTCTGCCAGTTGAGCTATACCCCTGCGACAGAGACTGCATGGGGCGCCCTCGCGGAGGACGCCCCCGATCGAACCCGATGCGACGATTACTCGATGATCTTGGCCACGACGCCGGCGCCGACGGTACGACCGCCTTCGCGGATGGCGAAACGCAGACCCTCTTCCATCGCGATCGGCGCGATCAGCTTGACCGTGATCGACACGTTGTCACCCGGCATCACCATCTCGGTGCCCTCGGGCAGCGTGATCGCTCCGGTCACGTCCGTCGTGCGGAAGTAGAACTGCGGACGGTAGTTGGCGAAGAACGGCGTGTGACGACCACCCTCTTCCTTGCTCAGCACGTAGATCTCGCCCGTGAAATGCGTGTGCGGCGTGATCGAACCCGGCTTGCACAGCACCTGACCGCGCTCGACTTCCTCGCGCTTGGTGCCGCGCAGCAGCACGCCCACGTTGTCACCGGCCTGACCCTGGTCGAGCAGCTTGCGGAACATCTCCACGCCCGTGCAGGTGGTCTTCTGCGTGGCCTTGATACCGACGATCTCGATCTCTTCGCCGACCTTGATGATGCCGCGCTCCACACGACCGGTCACCACCGTGCCGCGACCCGAGATCGAGAACACGTCTTCGATCGGCATCAGGAACGGACGATCGACCGCGCGCTCGGGCGTCGGAATGTAGCTGTCGAGTGCTGCGGCCAGCTCGTAGATGGCCGGCACGCCGATCGGCGACTCGTCGCCCTCGAGCGCCTTGAGCGCCGAACCCTTGATGATGGGAATGTCGTCACCCGGGAAGTCGTACTTGGACAGCAGCTCGCGAACTTCCATCTCGACGAGCTCGAGCAGCTCCTCGTCGTCGACCATGTCGCACTTGTTCAGGAACACGATGATGTACGGAACACCGACCTGGCGGGCCAGCAGGATGTGCTCGCGCGTCTGCGGCATCGGGCCGTCCGCGGCCGAGCACACCAGAATCGCTCCGTCCATCTGCGCCGCACCGGTAATCATGTTCTTCACGTAGTCAGCGTGACCCGGGCAGTCGACGTGCGCGTAGTGGCGCGACTCCGTCTCGTACTCCACGTGCGAGGTGTTGATCGTGATGCCGCGCGCCTTCTCTTCCGGCGCGCTGTCGATCGACGCGTAGTCCTTGGCCTCGCCGCCCCACTTCTTCGTCAGCACCGTCGTGATCGCCGCCGTCAGCGTCGTCTTGCCGTGGTCAACGTGGCCAATCGTGCCTACGTTCACGTGCGGCTTCGTCCGTTCAAACTTGCCTTTAGCCATGTCAACACCTCTTGTTCGAAATCAGTAAAAAACGGATCAACGTACCGACGGCCCCGATCCTGCAACGAGACCACAAATTTTGCTGGTGCCCATGACGTGGATTGAACACGTGGCCTCTCCCTTACCAAGGGAGTGCTCTACCACTGAGCTACATGGGCTCCTTGAACCATCAATCGCCTGGCTTGGAGCGGGTGAAGGGAATCGAACCCTCATCGTAAGCTTGGAAGGCTTCTGCTCTACCATTGAGCTACACCCGCTGACGCAGACGATTCACTGCACCCTAGCCGGCCCGCCATCTCGCTGCGAACCGGCCCTTTGTTCTGGTGGAGGGGGAAGGATTCGAACCTTCGAAGGCTGAGCCGTCAGATTTACAGTCTGATCCCGTTGACCGCTTGGGTACCCCTCCGGGCGAGAAGCGCCGCACTATAGTGCCTAAACGCACCCATGTCAAACCCGTCCGGGGCCCACAAGACAAATTCGACTCCAGCGCCGAAAATGACCATCCATGCGCTCTCCACCGACATCCCGGACGACTCGAAGGACACCGAGTACGTCGCCCGTCACCACTCGCGAACGCTGCGCGGGGCATCGCCCCTGGCTGCGCGCGCTCGCCGTGCAGGCAGCCGCCTGGGCCGGAGTATTCGCCGTCGCGCAAATCGTCGCCCTTCCCGGGGCCATCGCGATCGTCGGCGCGCAGGCGGCACTGGCGGCTGCACTGGCCTGGCGGATGCATCGCGAACGCTGGTGGATCGTCCTGCACGCGCTGTTCTCGCCGCTGGGCGCGCTCGCACTGGGCAGCGGCGTCGATCCGCGCTGGTGGCTCGCGGCCCTCGTCGCGACCATGCTTCTGTACTGGGGAACGCCGGGCACACGCGTACCGCTTTATCTTTCCGGCCGCGCTGCCGTAGACGCGGTGGACGGCCTGCTGCGCTCGCGTGGCGCGCGCAGCCTGCTCGACATCGGCTGCGGCATCGGGAGCGTGCTGGCACCGCTCGCGCGACGCCATCCGCAGGTGCGCATCACCGGCATCGAGGCCGCGCCGCTGCCATGGCTGATCGGCTGGTTGCGCACGCGAACGGCCGGCAACGCGCGCGTGCTGCGCGGCGACTTTTTCGCCGCGCACTGGCGCGACCACGATCTGGTGTACGCCTTTCTGTCGCCCCATCCGATGGCGGCGGTCTGGGACAAGGCGCGACGCGAGATGCGCCCCGGCTCGCTGCTGGTGAGCAAGGACTTCGCGGTACCGCAGGCAAAGCCGACCGATACCGTCACGCTCGCCGACGGCGCGCGGCTGTACCTGTACGAGCCGGCGGGGCCGGCGCCGACGCGAACCGATTAACGGGGCAAATCACGGCCTTTTCGCGACATCGCACAGCCGGGCGGTCCGGATAATGCGACAGCGGGACGGAGCGAACGACAATGGAACTGGGCAATGGCTGAAATCATCTGCGTCATCGGCAACAAGGGCGGCACCGGCAAGACCTCGATCTCGCACATGCTGTGCCAGGGACTGGGCCTGCTCGAGCACCGCGCCGCCTGCGTGCTCACCGACACCTCGCGCGAACCCCTCAACCCGGCCGGCCGGCGTTACGTGACGGCCGATGCGCGCACGCGCGAATCGCTCGCCAAGGTCGTCGACAAGCTGCGCACGCTGGAGAACTGGATCGGCGTGATCGACGGCGGCGGCAACCGCAGCGAAATGGACCGCCACCTCTACGCGATGTCGGACATCGTGCTGTTGCCTTTCCGCGAGTCGCACGAGGACATCCGCACCGTGGTGCGCGACCTCGAGACCTTCCCGCGCGCCTACGCCGTGCCCTCGCAATGGCCCACCAACGCCTGGCAGCGCGAGGCGGCCGAGCGCAACGTGCGCCAGCTCATGCGCCCCTACCGCCACCGCCTGCTCAATCCGGTCAATGCGCTCTCGGCGACCAAGCTGCTGCTGCAACGGGATCTGCCCGACCAGTTGCCCACGCCCCTGGCCAATGCGTGCCGGGCGCTGGCGCGCCAGGTGCTGGACGTGCTGGAGATCGACGTCGCCCCGGCCACGAGCGAACTGACGAGCATCGACGAGGCCAATCGCCTGCCCAGCGACGAGATGCCGCTGCGCATGGGCAGTCGTCGCTGAACCGACGCTTCAGGCCCGCGCCCCGCTCCTGGACAGCGCCACCAGCGCCTGCGAGCGATTGCGCACGTTCATGGCGCGGAAGATCGCCGACATGTGCACCTTCACCGTACCCTCGGACAGGCCCAGCGCGTCGGCGATCTCTCGATTGGTCTTGCCCTGGCCGAGCAGTTCGGCCACACGCGTCTGCGCGGCCGTGAGCCGATAGCGCGACTCCTGCGCGCGCGAGCCGCGTCCACGCGCCACTTCCTCGCCCGGCCCGTCCTGCGGCGTGAAGAACACCCCGCCATCGAGCACGGTACGCACCGCATGACGCAGCTCGTCCCCCGAACTGCTCTTGGACACGAAACCGGAGGCGCCGACCTTCATCGCGCGGCGCAGCGTGGCCTGATCGTCGAGCGCGGAGACGACGATGGTGGGCATGTCCGGATAGCGCTTGGCGAGCACGCCCAGCAGCGAGAAGCCGGACAGGTCGGGCAGCATCAGGTCGATGATCGCCAGATCCCAGTCCGGACTCTCCGCGAGCAGCACGAGCGCCTCCTCGGAGCCGCGCGCCTCGACACACTCCAGCCCGGACTCGATGCGCCCGAGGGTCTGCGCCATCGCCTCGCGCACGAGCGCGTGATCCTCGACGATCAGTACCCTGGTCACCTGCGTGTTCCCTCCGGCCGCGAGTGCATCAAAATGGGGCAAGCATAGCATGTGCGCGATGCGCCGGCGCGCATCGCGCCGACCCGCGAAAGCCTGCACAATCGAGCCTGCGCTCGAACGCCACGGGAGGGGCTGGAAGTGATCATGAAGAACTGGGGCGTGCGTGCGCGCGTGTTGCTGGTGGCGGTGTTGCCGATGCTCGTCGTGGCCTTGCTGCTCACCGCCTTTTACACCAGTTCGCGCATCGACGACGTCGAGCAGGCGCACGCCGCGCGCGGCAAGGCCTATGCCCGTCAGCTCGTCGCGGCGAGCGAATACGCCGTGTTCTCCGGCAACCACGACGCCCTGCAGAAGCTCACCGAAGCGAGCCTCGCCGAAGAAGGCATGGCCGGCGTGATCATCATCGACCTGTTCGGTGAGACGCTCGCGCGCAGCGGACAGCTGGACGAGGACATTGCGCTGGCGCGCGAGCTGCTCGCCGAATCCGACTACGTCAGCAGCAAGCGCACGCTGCGCGTGATCGAACCCATCTACGCCGGCCAGGCCTCTCTCGGCACCGAGCTCAACGACGAGGCCTTTCGCTCGGGCTCCAAGGTACTCACACCGACGCTCGGCAACGTCGTCGTGGACCTGAGTCGCAGCGCGCTCGACGCGCAGCGTCGCGACCTGCTGCGCACCGGCATGCTCACCGTGCTGGCCGCGCTGGTCGGCACCCTGCTGTTGGCCACCTCGATGAGTCGCGGCGTATCCGGCCCGATCCGGCGCGTGGCCGATGCCGTCTCGCGCATCGGCAAGGGACAGTTCGACCAGCGCGTACCCATCGTCGGCGGCGGCAGCCTGCGCATGCTCGCCGAGGGCGTCAACGAGATGGCCGAGGAACTGGCCGGCATGCACGCGCAGATGCGCGGTCGCATCAGCGAGGCGACCGCCGAACTGCGCGAACGCAAGGAAGAGGCCGAACGCGCCAACATGGCCAAGTCGCGCTTTCTGGCCGCCGCCAGTCACGACCTGCGCCAGCCCATGCATGCGCTCGGGCTGTTCATCTCCGAGCTGTCGCAATGCCGTCTGGACGCGCCCTCGCGCCACCTGCTCGGCCAGATCACCGCCTCGGCCGAGGCCATGGAGGATCTGCTCGACAGCCTGCTCGACATCTCGCGCCTCGACGCCGGCGTACTGCAGGCGAGTGTGCGCGCATTCCCGTTGCAGCCGGTGCTCGAACGCATTGCCGCGACCCAGCGCGCAGCCGCGTCGGACGCGCGCGTGACGCTGCGCATCCGCCACACCGACGCCTGGGGCGTGAGCGACCCGGTCCTGTTCGAACGCATCCTCGGCAATCTCGTCAGCAACGCCGTGCGCTATTCGCCCGCAGGCAAGGTGCTGGTGGCCTGCCGACGGCGCGGCGATACGTGGCGCATCGAGGTGCGCGACAACGGCATCGGCATCCCGCAGCATGCGCAGGAGAATATCTTCCAGGAGTTCGTCCAGCTGCAGAACCCGGAGCGTTCGCGCGACAAGGGTCTCGGCCTGGGTCTGGCCATCGTGCGGCGCCTGACCGCGATGCTCGACCATCCGCTCGAACTGCGCTCGACTCCGGGGCGCGGCTCGGCCTTCGCAGTCACGATCCCCGCAGGCCGGCGCGAGGACGTCGTCGATGCGCCCGCGCCCGAACGCGAACCGGGTGATCTGGGGGGGCTGCGCGTGGCCTTGGTCGAGGACGACCCGCTGGTGCTGAGCGCGATGCACAGCCTGCTCACCTCCTGGGGCTGCGACATGGTCGCCGCGCCGGACCTGGAACTGCTGGTCGATCGGCTCAACGCACGCGGAGGTGCGCCCAATGCGATCATCAGCGATCATCGTCTGGCGCGCGGCGCGAGCGGCGCCGAGGTGATCCGCGAAGTGCGACGCCGCTACGGCGAGGACCTGCCGGCGGCCCTGATCACCGGAGACACCGGCCCGGATGCACTCGCGCTGGCCGAACGCGAAGGCCTGCCGGTCCTGCACAAGCCGGTGCGTCCGGCACGATTACGCGCGCTGCTCAACCGCATCGCCGCCAACGTCGACTGAGCGAAACTGCACGGCCCGCTCAATCGATGCATGCACACGTTCCGCCAAGGAGACGAAGATGAGCGACACCCCCAAGGATCAGGATCCGATCGAGATGCTCAAGCGCATGTGGTCGGGCGCCGGCGTTCCGCTGCCGGGCATGGTCGCGCCGACGCTGGACATCGACGAACTGGACAAGCGCATCGGAGATCTGCGCACGGTTGAGCACTGGCTCAAGATGAACCTCAACATGCTGCAGGCGACCGTCCAGGGCCTCGAAGTGCAGCGCTCCAGGCTGGCCGCGCTCAAGGCCATGGCAACGCAGACATCTGCGTCGGCGGGGGGCGCCGGCACAGCCCAGGACAACCCCTTCGTCGCAGCGATGTGGCCGTGGAACATGATGCAGCCACCACCCGCCGATTCCGACAAGAGCGCAAAGCCTCCGGACAAGACGCCGGCAGCGCGCAAGCCTCGCGCCCGCAAATAAACCCTACAGAACAGTCAGCCAGAAGGTCAGCGTAGGCACGGCGAGCAGCGTGGTGGCCGAGATCAGCCAGGCCACGCCAGCGCCGTCGCCGCCCATGCGCATGGCCAGGATGTAGGCCGAACTGGCCGAGGGCATCGCCGCGAACAGGACCAGCAGGTCGAAGGCCATGCCCTCGAGCCCCACCGCACGACCGAGCAGCCATGCGACCACCGGCATCAGCGCCAGCTTGACGGTGACGATCCAAACCGAGCCGGCCACATTGCCGCCCGCCGAGCCCCAGCGCAGCGCACCACCCACGGCCAGCAGACCGAGCGCCACGGCCGCGTCGCCCAGGCGGGACAGGAAGGCCTCGGCCGGCACCGCCAGCGTGCCGCCGGCAAGATTGAAGGCCAGCCCCGAGAGCGTCGCGATCACCAGCGGATTGCGCACCAGCTCGCGCATCACACGGCCTTGGCCGTGGCGCGCCAGCATGCCCACCGCCATGATGTTGGCGAACGGCACCATCATGCCGCACAGCGCGCCCATCAGCGCCAGGCCGTCGGCGCCGTGCAGCTTGCCGGCGATGGCGATCGCGATATAGGTGTTGAAGCGGTATGCGCACTGCAGACGCGAGGCGAAGGCGATGCCCGACAGCCCCATCAGCGCACGCCCCGCGAATCCCATCAGGAAGCCGAGGAACATCACCGTGATGCCCGAGGCGACCAGCGGCAGCGTCGTGCCCAGATCGATCGTGACCGAGGCCAGAGCGCGAAACAGCAGGGCCGGGAAAAGTACGAAGTACACGAGCTTCTCGACCCCGGTCCAGAAACCCGGGTCGGCCACCAGCCAGCGGCGCAGCAGCACCCCGAGCAGGATCAGCGAGAAGTCCGGAAGCAGCAGCAGCAGGCTTTGCATGGGTGGCAAGCATAGCGCACTCGACCGGCGCCTGTGCTGGCGCGACAATGCGCCATCCCGTCACCGGCAAGGAACTTCATGAGCACTCGCCCCTTCCGCATCCTCGGCATCCAGCAGATCGCCATCGGCGGTCCCGACAAGCAGCGACTCGCGAAACTGTGGGTGGACCTGTTCGGTCTGGAGCGCAGCGGCAGCTTCACCAGCGAACGCGAGAACGTCGACGAAGACATCTGCGCGCTCGGCACCGGCCCGCTGCGCGTGGAGGTGGACCTGATGCAGCCGCTCGACCCCGACAGGAAGCCCGCCGTGCACACCACGCCGCTCAACCATGTCGGCCTGTGGGTAGACGACCTGCGCGCGGCCGTCGAGTGGCTCACCGCGCAAGGTCTGCGTTTCGCGCCCGGCGGCATCCGCCCCGGCGCGGCCGGACACGACATCGTGTTCGTACATCCGAAGGCCAACGACGAATTCCCCATTGCCGGCGAAGGGGTGCTGATCGAACTGGTGCAGGCCCCGCGCGAGGTCATCGACGCGTTCACGACGCTGGCCGCCCACGCACGCCCATTCGGCGAGACGCTTTAGGTCGCACGAAACGAAAGAGCCCGCCGAACGGCGGGCTCTTTCTTGCGAAGCGGATCGAACTTATTCCGCTGCCGCGAGCTTCTCCTGGCGCAGTGCGTCGTACTCGTCCTGCCAGAACCAGCGCTCCCCGAAGGCCGGCTCGAGCCCGTCGAGCCAGGTTGCGTGTTCGTCGTACTTCGCGAAGAACGGGCGCTGCACCCAGTCCGGATTGCGTGCCTGGATGAAGCGCAGCACGAACACCTTCTCGCCGGCGATCTCGGCCACGCCCTGGATCTCGACCTTGCCCGGGCTCGCACTCATGCTGGGGCCGCGCGCGGTGCGCGCGAGACCCGAGACCTGCTGCATGGCCTCACGGTAGATCTCCCACGCGCGCAGCAGCGGCACCTCGAAGTAGCGGCTCGCGCCGGTGTCGCGCTCGACGAACATGTAATAGGGCACGATGCCGAGCCTGACCTGAGCCTGCCACATGCGCGCCCACACCGCCGGGTCGTCGTTGATGTGGGCGATGAGCGGACCCTGCGCACGGATCACGGCGCCGGTAGAACGGATGCGGCGGATCGCCGCCTGCGCCGCCTCGGGCTCGAGTTCCTTCCAGTGGTTGTAGTGCGCCATGATGGCGACCTGCTTGCCGGCCTCGACGAGACGCTCGAGCAGCTCGATCAGCGCGTCCGCGTCCGGCGCGCCGAGGAAGCGGTGCGGCCAGAAAGTCAGCGCCTTGGTACCGATGCGCACGGTCTGAATGTGATCGAACTCGGGTTCGAGCAACGGCTCGAGGTAGTTGGCCAGGTGCGAGGTCTTCATCACCATCGGGTCGCCGCCGGTGATCAGCACGTCCGTGACCTCGGTGTGCGCACGCAGGTAGTCGTGCAGTTGCGTCGCCTCGGAACTGGCGATGCGCAGGTCCTTGTCGCCGACGAACTGCGCCCAGCGGAAGCAGAAGCTGCAGTAGCTGTGACAGGTCTGGCCCTGGCTGGGGAAGAACAACACCGTCTCGCGGTACTTGTGCTGCAGGCCGTCGAGGCGGTTGCCCTCCGCATCCAGCGGCATGTTCATGGCCATCTGGTCGGCCGGGTGCGGATTGAGCTCGGCGCGCACCTCGGTGATCGCCGCTTCCAGCTCGGCCTTGTCCGCGCCGGCGCGGATCAGGCCGGCGATGCGCTCGAAGTGGCCGGGCGCGAGCATGTCGCGCTGCGGGAAAACAAGCTGGTAGATCGCGTCTTCGGGAATGTTGTTCCAGTCGATGAGCTCGTCGATGACGTACTGGTTGACGCGAAACGGCAACACCGACGAAACCACCTTCATCTCGAAACGCTGCGCGTCGCTCAGCCCCTGCAGGGCCTCGATGCGGTCGATGTCGCGCTGCGTATACACCTTGAACGGTACGCGCTCGGCGTAGGCCGGGGTGGCCGGCTCGCGCTGCCGCACGATGGGCGTGATCATGGCGCTCATTCGCTTTCCTCCAAGTCTGTCACCGGCCCGCGACCCTCGTCGCCGCTGCGTGCGGCATCGAAAGACTGCGAATCAGCGGGGCGGTGGGCGTCCGGTGCGGGAAAAAAGGGGATCGGCCTTGCTCAGGCCTGCACCGGCGCTGCGTGAATGCGGCTTGCGAAGCCGGAACGCGATTTCTGGTCTGCGGATGTTATTCGATCAATAATGTTTGCGCAAATCGGGCGCTTCGCGCCCTCTCCCCGCGTGGCCGGGGAGTCGCCGAAATACCTTGGCCGATGCGCCCTGCAGCACTTTCAGTCGAACTCGAGGATGAGATCGTCCACCGCCAGGCTGGCACCGACCTGCGCATGGATGCATTTGACGCGACCGTCGCGCTCGGCGCGCAAGACGTTTTCCATCTTCATGGCTTCGATCACCGCCACCTTCTCCCCACTCTTGACTTCCTGCCCCTGGGCCACCATGACTTCGCGCAACAGGCCCGGCATCGGCGAGAGCACGAAACCGGTGAGATCAGGAGTCTGTTTCACCGGCATGCGCGCGAGCAGTTCGGCCGCACGCGCCGACAGCACCTGGGCCTCCACCTGCAGACCGAAGTGGCTGATGGCCCAGCCCAGGCCGCGGCGCTCGACCTGCATGCACACCGGCGCGCCATCGATGCGTGCCTCGAACAGCACATCGGTGAAGTTCCAGTCGGACTCGATTCGCAGCGCACGCCCCTCGTGCGTAACCGCCAGCCCGCCGGCGAGCGGCTCGACCGACACCGCGTGCTCGCGCTCACCCACCACCACGGTCCATTCGCGCGGCGGCGTGTAGGCCGCGCCGTCCATCTGCCCGCTGATCGAGGCATCGCGCTGCACGCGGCGCCAGTGCGCGAACATCGCCACGGCCGCCAGCAGCAGCGGATCGTCGTGTGGCACTTTCGAGGCATCGAAGCCCGCCGGATACTCCTCGGCGATGAAGCCGGTGTTGAACGCCCCGGAACAGAAGCGCGGATGCTGCAGCAGTGCGGCCTGGAACGGGATGTTGGACGAGATGCCGCGGATCACGAAGGCGTTGAGCGCATCGCGCATGCGCGTGACCGCCTCGGCGCGGTCGCGCCCATGCACGATCAGCTTGGCGATCATCGAGTCGTAGAACATCGGAATCTCGCCGCCTTCATACACCCCGGTATCCACACGAACCGACCCCAGAACCTCGGCCGGCGGGCGGAACTTCACCAGCCGGCCAGTGGAGGGCAGGAAGCCGCGGAACGGGTCTTCGGCGTTGATGCGGCACTCGATGGCCCAGCCGTCGAGCCGCACATCACTCTGCGCAAAGGCCAGCCTCTCGCCGGCCGCGACGCGAATCATCTGCTCGACCAGATCCAGCCCGGTGGTCAGTTCGGTCACCGGGTGCTCGACCTGTAGACGGGTATTCATCTCCAGAAAGTAGAAGGACTTGTCCGCGCCGACGACGAACTCCACCGTGCCGGCCGACTGGTAGTCCACGGCCTTGGCCAGCGCCACGGCCTGTTCGCCCATGGCGCGGCGGGTTTCGGCATCAAGGAACGGACTCGGCGCTTCCTCGATGACCTTCTGGTGACGGCGCTGGATCGAGCATTCGCGCTCGTTCAGATACACCACGTTGCCGTGCGCGTCGCCCAGCACCTGGATCTCGATGTGGCGCGGCTCGACGACGAATTTCTCGATGAACACCCGGTCGTCGCCGAAGGCGTTGGCCGCTTCCGAGCGACACGACGCGAAACCCTCGTGCGCCTCCTCGTCGTTGAAGGCCACGCGCAAGCCCTTGCCTCCGCCACCGGCTGACGCCTTGATCATCACCGGATAGCCGATGTCGCGCGCGATCTCGACGGCGCGCTCGGGCGAGTCGATGGCGTCGTTCCAGCCGGGGATGGTGTTCACCCCGGCCTCGGCCGCGAGCTTCTTGGACGCGATCTTGTCGCCCATCGCCGCGATGGCCGCGTGCTTCGGGCCGATGAAGACGATGCCAGCCTCCTCCAGCCGGCGCGCGAATTCCTCGTTCTCGGACAGAAAGCCGTAGCCCGGATGCACGGCCTCGGCGCCGGTCTCGCGACAGGCCTCAATGATGTTGTCCATCACCAGATACGACTGCTTGGACGGCGCCGGACCGATGCACACGGCCTCGTCCGCCAGCTCCACATGCAGCGCACCGGCGTCGGCCTCGGAGTACACCGCGACGGTCGCGATGCACATGCGGCGGGCGGTCTTGATCACCCTGCAGGCGATTTCACCTCTGTTTGCAATCAGGATTTTCTTGAACATTGGCCAACCTCAATTCGAAGTGAAGTCTCTGAGCGATCCGGCGCGCGCAGGGTAAGGCGGCGACGCAGGCTGCGACGAGACAGTACGCCAGTACGGCGAGGAGCAGACGAGGAAGCCAACGCCGCCATGCGTGATGCCCGATCGCTCAGAGAGGGATGTTCCCGTGCTTGCGCCAGGGGTTATCCAGCTGCTTGTTCTTCAGCATCGCCAGCGACCGGCACACGCGCTTGCGCGTCTCGTGCGGCATCACCACGTCGTCGATGAAGCCGCGCGCGCCCGCCACGAAGGGGTTGGCGAAGCGCGCCTTGTACTCGGCTTCCCGTGTGGCGATTTTCTCCGCGTCGTCCTTCTCGCCGCGGAAGATGATCTCGACCGCGCCCTTGGGGCCCATCACCGCGATCTCGGCCGTCGGCCAGGCCAGATTCACATCGCCGCGCAAATGCTTTGAGCTCATCACGTCATACGCGCCGCCGTAGGCCTTGCGCGTGATCACGGTGACCTTGGGCACGGTGCATTCGGCGTAGGCATACAGCAGCTTGGCGCCGTGCTTGATGATGCCGCCGTACTCCTGCGCGGTGCCGGGCATGAAACCGGGTACGTCGACGAAGGTCACGACCGGAATATTGAAGGCATCGCAGAAGCGCACGAAGCGCGCGGCCTTGATCGAACTCTTGATGTCCAGACATCCGGCCAGCACCAGCGGCTGGTTGGCGACGATGCCCACCGTCGAGCCGCCCATGCGCGCCAGCCCGATCACGATGTTCTTCGCGTAGTCCGTCTGCAGTTCGAAGAAGTCCCCGTCATCGACGATCTTGGCGATCAGTTCCTTCATGTCGTAGGGCTGGTTGGGGTTGGCCGGAACCAGGGTGTCGAGCGAGTCGTCCATGCGCTCGGCCGGATCGGTGAGCGGCATGACCGGCGGCGCTTCGCGGTTGCTCGCGGGCAGGAAGTCGATCAGGCGGCGCGTCATCAGCAGCGCCTCGACATCGTTGTCGAAGGCCAGATCCGCCACGCCGGATTTACTGGTATGCGTTCCGGCGCCGCCCAGCTCCTCGGCGGTGACTTCCTCGTGCGTAACGGTGCGCACCACTTCCGGCCCGGTCACGAACATGTAGGAAGAGTCGCGCACCATGAAGATGAAGTCTGTCATCGCCGGGCTGTACACCGCGCCACCGGCGCACGGCCCCATGATCAGCGATATCTGCGGAATCACGCCGGAAGCCAGGACGTTCCTCTGGAACACGTCGGCATAGCCGCCGAGCGAATCCACGCCCTCCTGGATGCGCGCGCCGCCGGAGTCGTTGAGGCCGATCACGGGTGCTCCGACCTTCATGGCGTGGTCCATCAGCTTGCAGATCTTCTCGGCGTGGGTTTCCGACAGCGAACCACCGAATACCGTGAAGTCCTGCGAGAACACGAACACCAGCCGCCCGTTGACCGTGCCGTAGCCGGTCACCACGCCGTCGCCGGGAACGGTCTGGCCCGCCATGCCGAAGTCGGTGCAGCGGTGCTCCTTGAACATGTCCCACTCTTCGAAGCTGCCCTCGTCGAGCAGCAGTTCGATGCGCTCGCGCGCGGTGAGCTTGCCCTTGGCGTGCTGCGCGGCGATGCGTTTCTCGCCGCCGCCGAGGCGCGCGCGTTCGCGCTTCTCCTCGAGTTGCCGGATGATTTCCTGCATCTTCCCCTCCCCCGGATCAGATGTTGTCGAGGTGCCCGAGCAATCGGGCCGCCGCGGCAGCCGGTGTGACCTGTCCCTGCTCCACCTCGGCCTGCAGGCCGGGCAGTTCTTCTGCAACGCGCACGTTCGCACGGAAACGCGCGCGCAAGTCGTGATCGATCAGTTCCCACATCCACGCGCCGGCCTGACGGCGGCGGCGGGCCGCGAAGGCGCCGTTGGCGACCATGGTTTCGCGGAATTTCAGCACCGTGTTCCAGAACACATCGATGCCCTCGGCCTTGAGCGCCGACACCGGAATCACCGGCGGCGTCCAATCCGGGTGGGCGTGGCGCACCATGGAAATGGCCCCCTGCATCTGCGCCTGCGCGCGGTGCGTGGCCGCCTTGTCGATGTCGGCCTTGTTGATCGCGACCAGATCGGCGATTTCGACGATGCCTTTCTTCATGCCCTGCAGGTCGTCGCCGGCATTGGGCAGTTGCAGCAGGCAGAAGATGTCGGTCATGCCGGCCACGGCGATCTCGCTCTGACCGACGCCGACGGTCTCGACCAGCACCACGTCGAAGCCGGCCGCTTCGCACACCAGCATGGCCTCACGCGTACGGTGCGCCACGCCGCCCAGCGCGCCGGACGACGGGCTGGGGCGGATGAAGGCCTCTGTCCGGCGCGACAGCAGTTCCATGCGCGTCTTGTCGCCGAGGATGGAGCCGCCATGCACCGACGACGACGGGTCGACGGCCAGCACCGCGACGCGATGCCCCTGCTCGATGAGGTACAGCCCCAGCGCCTCGACGAAGGTGGATTTGCCCACCCCCGGCACGCCGGACAGCCCCACGCGCAAAGCCTTGCCGGTATCCGGCAGCAGCGCCTCGACCAGCGCCCGCGCCTGCTCGCGATGATCGGCGCGGGTCGATTCGACCAGCGTGATGGCTTTCGCCAGCGCGCGGCGCTTGCCGGCGCGCACGTCCTCGGCCAGCGTCTGCCTGTCGCTCACGATCAGCCTTTCAGTGCCTTGCGAATCTGCCTGAGCACTTCGCGCGCGGCGTCGGGAATCGGCGTACCGGGCCCGAAGATGCCGCTGGCGCCGGCCTTGTAGAGCATGTCGTAGTCCTGCTGCGGGATGACTCCGCCGACGAAGACGATGATGTCGTCGGCCTCTTCCGCGCGCAGCGCCTTGACCAGTTCCGGCACCAGCGTGCGGTGGGCGGCGGCGAGCGTGGAGATGCCTACGGCGTGCACGTCGTTCTCGACGGCGTGGCGCGCGGCCTCCTCGGGCGTCTGGAAGAGCGGGCCGATGTCCACGTCGAAGCCCAGATCGGCGAAGGCCGAGGCCACCACCTTGGCACCGCGGTCGTGGCCGTCCTGGCCGAGCTTGGCGATCATGATGCGCGGCCGGCGGCCGAAGTCGGCCACGAAAGCGTCGATGTCTTTCTGCAGCACCTGCCAGCCCTCCTCGTTCTCGACGACCTTGCCATACACACCGGACACGGTGTGCGTGTCGGCACGGTAGCGGCCCCACACGGCTTCGAGCGCATCGGAAATCTCGCCCACCGTGGCACGCGAGCGCACGGCGGCAATCGACAGTTCCAGCAGATTGCCCTCGCCACCCTTGGCGCATTCGGTCAGAGCGGCGAGCGCCTTTTCAACGGCCGCCGCATCGCGCGTCGCGCGAATTTTCGCCAGCCGCGCCACCTGCGATTCACGCACGGCATGGTTGTCGATGTCGAGAAAGTCGATGGCGTCTTCGTTCTCGAGCCTGTACTTGTTCACGCCGACGATGACGTCCTTGCCCGAATCGATGCGCGCCTGCTTCTCGGCCGCGCACTCCTCGATCTTGAGCTTGGCCCAGCCGGACTCGACGGCTTTGGTCATGCCGCCCATGGCCTCGACTTCCTCGATGATCTCCCAGGCCTTGTCGGCCAGATCCTGCGTGAGCTTTTCCATCATGTAGGAGCCGGCCCAGGGATCGACGACGTTGGTGATGTGCGTCTCTTCCTGGATCACGAGCTGGGTGTTGCGCGCGATGCGGGCGGAGAAGTCGGTAGGCAGCGCGATGGCTTCGTCGAGCGCATTGGTGTGCAGCGACTGCGTGCCGCCGAACACCGCCGCCATCGCCTCGATGGTGGTGCGCACGACGTTGTTGTACGGGTCCTGCTCGGTCAGCGACCAACCCGAGGTCTGGCAGTGCGTGCGCAGCATCAGCGAGCGCGGGTTCTTCGGTGCGAACTCCTTCATGATGCGCCACCACAGCAGGCGCGCGGCGCGCAGCTTGGCCACTTCCAGATAGAAGTTCATGCCGATGGCGAAGAAGAACGACAGCCGCCCGGCGAAGTGGTCCACGTCCAGCCCGCTGGAGAGCGCGGTGCGCACGTACTCGCGCCCGTCGGCCAGCGTGAAGGCCAGCTCGATCGCCTGGTTCGCGCCCGCTTCCTGCATGTGATAGCCGGAGATCGAGATGGAGTTGAACTTCGGCATGTTCCGCGCGGTATAGCCGATAATGTCGGCGATGATCTTCATCGACGGCGCGGGCGGGTAGATGTAGGTGTTGCGGACCATGAACTCCTTGAGGATGTCGTTCTGGATGGTCCCCGAAAGCTGGTCCTGCGCCACGCCCTGCTCTTCGGCCGCGACGATGTAGCCGGCCAGCACCGGCAGCACGCCGCCGTTCATGGTCATCGACACCGACACCTTGTCGAGCGGAATGCCGTCGAACAGGACCTTCATGTCCTCGACCGAATCGATGGCCACGCCGGCCTTGCCGACGTCACCCACCACGCGCGGATTGTCGGAGTCGTAGCCGCGGTGCGTCGCCAGATCGAAAGCCACCGACACGCCCTGCCCGCCGGCGGCCAGCGCCTTGCGGTAGAAGGCGTTCGACGCTTCGGCCGTGGAAAATCCGGCGTACTGGCGGATGGTCCACGGCCGCGTGGCGTACATCGTCGCCTGCGGGCCGCGCACGAAGGGTTCGAAACCGGGGAGCGTATCGGCGAAGGGCAGGTCGGCCACGTCCGCCGCGGTGTACAAGGGCTTGACGCGAATACCTTCCGGCGTGACCCAGTCCAATTGGCTCACATCGCCTTCGGGCGCGTTGCGGGCGGCGGCCTGACGCCAGGCATGCAGATCGGCGGGCGGAACGGGCGGATGGTCGTACTTGGGCATCGGATGTCTCCGGCCTCGCGCGGAGCGCGGCGACGGCCGCCGATGCCCGCGCTGGCACAGGGGTGGAATGCGGCCAATGTTACACCAGCGTGTACGCCACCTCGGTGCGCTGCAACATGCGAAACCGCCCGGGAACGGCTACGGTCATAGAAGCATCTTCCACAGCGGAGCGCACCATGAGTCACAAGCACACCCAGCTGTTGCGCGCCGTCTTCCAGGAGCCGGCACCGGCCAACGTGCATTGGCGCGAGGTCGAATCGCTGCTGCGCAATCTCGGCGCCGAGATCGAACCGTCGCACGGTGCGCGCTTTCGCATCGTACTCAACGGGCACGAGGGCTTCCTGCATCACCCGCATCACGGCACCACCTGCTCGAAGAGCGAGATCCGCCTGCTGCGCGAGTTTCTCGCCGGCGCCGGGGCGACGCCGTCGGCGGTCGAGGGCTGAAACGCTCCCGGCGCGCCGTCGACTCAATCGTCGAGTTCGATCTCCGTGGCGAAGTGGCGACCATCGCGGTAGGTGAAATCAACCTCGACGCGCTGGCCCTCGCGCAGATCCTCGAATCGCTTCAGACCGTCGTCGTAGTCGGTCGACGCGATCGTGTGAAAGGTGATGCCCTGCACCATCAGTGTTCGCTCGGAAACGTCCACGCGCTCGATCACGCCCTCAATATCGTCGGCCCAGGCCGCACCGGCAGCACTAACGAACATCGCCGCCGCAGCGGCCTGCAACAGAAGCTTTTTCATGGGTCGATCTCCATTGGATGCAGCCGTGGCCCGCCCCCGTGGCAGACCTGCGGCCGGAATCGTCTATGCTGGGAGCGGTGATGCAGACCACAGCATCTTCGATTCGCAATCAGGAGACCGAAGCATGAACGACGAAGTTCTCAACATGAGTATCCGCAAGTTTCTGAAGACGGTCGGCGTCAATTCGCAGATCGAGATCGAGAAGGCCGTGCGCGAGGCCGACGAGGCCGGCAAACTCAAGGGCGGCAAGCTGCCGGCGAAGATGACGCTGGTGGTCGACGACCTGGCGATCAACATCAGCTTCGACGGCGAACTCGACCTGGGCTGACCTCCCCGGCGCGGCGTCGCGCTACCATGCGCAACCGAACCCGGCACGGCGCGCATGACGACACCGCCTTCCCAGGACTCCCGAGCACCCTTGTGGCGCCACGTCGCGATGCTCGGCACCACCCAGATCATCGCCTGGGGCACGCTGACCTACAGCATTGCGGTGCTCGCGCCATCGATGTCGGCCGAACTGGGCATGAGTATCGGCATTGTGTTCGGCGCCTTCTCGCTGGGACTGGGCTTTTCCGGTCTGGCCGCGCCGGCGGTCGGGCGCGCCATCGACCGCATCGGCGGTGGCCGCGTGATGGCCGGCGGCTCGCTGCTGGCGACACTGTCGATGGGGCTGGTCGCTCTGTCCGAGGGCCCGCTGCTGTTCTTTCTTGGCTGGATCGTCGCCGGGCTGGCGATGGCGGCCAATCTGTACGATGCCTCGTTCGCGACGCTGTCGCAGTTCGCCGGCACGCGCTACCGGCAGGCGCTGACCGCGCTGACCCTGCTCGGCGGACTCGCCAGCACGGTGTTCTGGCCGCTGGCGTGGTGGCTCGAAGGTCTGGGCGGCTGGCGTACCGCATTCGCGGTCTTTGCCGTGCTGCATCTCGTGCTGTGCCTGCCGCTGCATCTTGCCCTGCCGCGCCCACGGCTGGCCGCGTCGCAAACCACGCCTGCGAAGGACGCCGACGAGTCGGGCGCGACGCAGCGCCGTCGATTGCTGTGGTTGGCAACCGCGTTCACGCTCGCAGCCTTCGTCGTGTCGGGCATGGCCGCGCACGTGGTCGGCGCACTGCGCGCCAGCGGGTTGAGCGACGGCGCGGCGGTCGCGGCAGCCTCGTTGATCGGGCCGATGCAGGTGCTGGGTCGGGTGATCGAGTTCGCTTTCGCACGCAATCTGCCGGCCGTGCGCGTCGGCCTGGCCTCGCTCGTGACGATGCTGCTGGCGATGACACTGCTGCTCATCGCCGGGCTGGTGCCGATGCTCGCATTCGCCTGCGCCGTCACCTACGGCCTGGCCAACGGGGTGCTGAGCATCGCGCGCGGCACCGTCCCGGCGGAACTGTTCGGCCGCGAAGCCTACGGCGCCCTGATGGGGCGGCTCGCGCAGCCGGCCTTCTTCGCCAAGGCCGCCGCCCCGCTCGCAGTCGCGCTGCTGATCGGCGCCGGGGAGAGCTACGTGCGCATGGCCGCACTGTTCGTCGTGCTGATGGGCGCGGCGATCGCCGCCTATGTGCTTGCGGTGAGAAAGACTCGGCAAACATGATGCCCCCTGATCCTCACCGCAACTCCAGCACGCGGCGGTCGCGGGTCGGCTGCAACGGGCGGGCGCTGGGCGGATGCAGTCGGGCGATCACGCCGAGCTGCTCCCACGACAATTGCATGGGCTGCTTGAAGACCACGCGCAGCACGCCCTCGGTGCATGGCGGCACGGTCAGCGAGCCGCTGTAAAGGTAATGCGCACGCTCGGCGGGAATCAGCGCCGACAGGTCCACGGTGCGATCAGGGGCGTACTGCCCGCCGCGCTCCAGCGGCAGGCTGGCGAGCCACTCGGCGAGCACCGGATGATCGTCGTTGCCGGCCTCGAACTGCACCGACACCACGGCCATGCGTCCGTCAGGCGCACGATGGTGCAGGTCCACCGACAGGTCGTGGATGCGGCCGTCCACGCGCGCTTCGCCCGGACGGTGCACCTCGATGTAGACCAGTTCGTAACGTTCGCCGCGCAGCGTCGCACCCAGGCCCTCGCCGGCATGGATGCGCAGCAGCCGGCCGGTATCGATCACGCGAAAATAGCTGGGCCGGTAGTCGAACTGCGGTGCCTCGAGATTGACGGCAAGGCCCGAATGCAGGTCGATCGGCGACTGGCGCCGGCCGTCGCGGCATTCCGTCCAGTCCGGGCGTAGCCGCCCCCACATTTCGGGGCCGGTCAGATCCTCGTAGCTCCATTCGATGGGCGGATGACGCGGCGCCAGCGGATCCGGCGCAGCCGGCCTGGACGCGGTACGCGTCGCCAATGCCTCGCGCCGGGCCTCCGAGCCCAGTCGCGCCGGCCCGGAGGCCGGCTCGCTGCGTTCGACGCCCGCCTCCGGCGGTGGCGATTGCGGTGGCGTCTGCGCGCGCGTCTGTTCGTCGGCCGCGCGCGCCATGCGCTCGGCCTCCAGCGCGAGTTCCATCAGATCGGCCGTGCTCGGCGGACGACACACCTCGCGCCACAGGCGGTCGTCCACCCCGCCCGGTGCGACCTGACGCGGCGTCTGATCGGCGACTTCCTCCTCGCGCACGATGATGCTGCGCGCGTCCAGATAGCGGCGACGCACCGGCATGAAGCTGCGGTTGCGGCAGTCGTAGCGGTTGAGCGCATGCACGGCGACATAGCCGAGCCGCCCGGCCTCCTCCTCACCCAGCAGCATGCGTGCCCAGGCCACGCGCGTGCCGGCATCGGACTGGATGATCGCGTCGCGATCGATCTGCACCTGACGTGCGTTGTCGCGCGCGATCGTGACCCAGCCTCCGGCGACGACCGGGCCGGCGAGCAGCGAGAGCACAACGATTGCTGGGGCGACGAGGCGCGAGACGAGGGGCATTGAGGTGCCTGCTGGTGATGCGGTATCCGACACTACAACGGCCCCGGCCGCAAGTTTCTTTAGCCCCGGGCCGACGATACAATGCGCGGCCGCGCAATGGCCGCAGGACGGCGTCGGACGCACCCGCGCCAAATGCCACCTCATGACCCTCGCCCTCGACGCCTTTCTCGTCTCCACCGGCATCGTCGCACTGGCCGAAATCGGCGACAAGACACAGTTGCTGGCTTTCATGCTGGCCGCGCGCTATCGCCGCGCCGGCCCCATCGTGTTCGGCATTCTGGTCGCCACCATCGCCAACCATGCCTTCGCCGGCGCGCTCGGCACCTGGCTCACGCAGGTGCTGGGACCGGACCTGCTGCGCTGGGTGCTGGGTCTGGGCTTTCTCGCGATGGCCGTGTGGATCCTCATTCCCGACAGGCTCGACGCCGAGGACGTGCAGGTAAAGACCGGCATGGGCGTCTTCGCCACCACCACCATCGCCTTCTTCCTGGCGGAGATGGGCGACAAGACACAGGTCGCCACGGTCGCGCTGGCAGCGCAATACGACGCCTTCGTGGCCGTCGTGGCCGGCACCACGCTGGGCATGATGATCGCCAACGTGCCCGCCGTGTTCGTCGGCGACCGGCTCGCGCACCGCATGCCGGTGCGCCTGGTACACGCCATTGCCGCGGTGCTGTTCGCCGTGCTCGGCGTCGTCGCGCTGGCCGGCGCGTGGGATGCCTGAAGGCCAGGGGCTCCGGAGAGATCAGCCGCATGTCATGCCGCCGCCAGCCCCTTTCTCACCAAATCTTGACCTGTGTGGTTGTTCGCGCCCGGTCGCTGCGCTAGGATCACGAAAATCGTTGGGGGTGCCCGCAATCGCTTGAGCGGGCTGAGAAAATACCCTTGGAACCTGATCCGGTTAGCACCGGCGTAGGAAAACGCGCATGACCCGCCCGCAGTCCCCTTCCCGACTCTCCCGTATACCCGCCACCTCTGCGGAGCGTGCGCGGTGAGCCGCATTGCCAATGTCGTCTCGATCGCCGGCGTCGATCCGTCCGGTGGTGCCGGCGTGCTCGCCGACCTCAAGGCCTTCTCGGCGCTGGGCGCCTACGGCTGCGGCGTGATCGCCGCGCTCACCGCGCAGAACACCCAGGCCGTCACCGGCGTGCACACCCCGCCCATCGATTTCCTGCGCAAACAGATCGACACGCTGTTCGCCGATGTGCGCATCGACGCGGTCAAGCTCGGCATGCTCGGCACGGCCGAGATCGTGCGCACCGTGGCAGACCGTCTCGCGCACTTCAAGGCGCCCTTTGTGGTGTGCGACCCGGTGATGGTGGCCAAGAGCGGCGACCACCTGCTCGCGCGCGAGGCCGTGGCCATGCTGCGCGAGGCACTGCTGCCGCAGAGCTTCATGATCACGCCCAACCTGCCCGAAGCCGCGGTCCTGCTCGAATCCGGCACGCCGGATTCGGTCAAGGACATGTACCGCGCCACCGAACGTCTGCGCGAGATGCTGCCGACGTCCGGTCAACGCTGGGTGCTGCTCAAGGGCGGCCATCTGCCCGGCGGCGAGCTGGTCGACCTGCTCTTCGACGGCGACCGCATGATCGAGATGCATGCGCGGCGCATCGAAACCAAGAACACCCACGGCACCGGCTGCACGCTCTCGTCGGCGATCGCGGCACTGCTGCCGCAAACGGCCGGCGACGCGAACGGCGTCGAGGCCGCGGTGCGCGGCGCGCGCGACTATCTGTTGCGCGCGATCGCAGCCTCCGGCGAACTCGACGTCGGACACGGCCACGGCCCGGTGCACCACTTCCATGCACTGTGGCCGCAACGCCCGGCCTGAACCCATTCCGCCCACGGGCGGCCCGCATCACCCAAGCAAGAACGGAGTTGTCATGAACGCCAACGAAAAATTCATCGCTGCCGAGGCGCATGTGGACGCAGCTGCGGTCGCACCGCTGCCCAATTCGCGCAAGATCTACGTCGAAGGCTCGCGAGCCGACATCCGCGTGCCGATGCGCGAGATCACCCAGAGCGACACCTCGGAGTCCATGGGCTTCGAGCGCAACCCGCCGGTCTTCGTGTATGACTGTTCCGGCCCCTACACCGACCCGAATGCCAGGATCGACGTGCGCTCCGGCCTGCCGGCATTGCGCCAGGCGTGGATCGACGAGCGCGGCGACACCGAGCAGCTGTCCGACCTGTCGTCCGAGTTCGGCCGCCAGCGCGCCGCCGACAAGTCGCTGGACGAGCTGCGCTTCCCCGACCTGCACCGTCACCCGCTGCGCGCCAAGTCCGGCAGGAACGTCACCCAGATGCACTACGCGCGCCAGGGCATCATCACGCCGGAGATGGAATTCATCGCCATCCGCGAGAACCTGAACCGAGAGAAGTACATCGAATCGCTGCGCGCGTCCGGCCCCAAGGGCGAGAAGATGGCCGCCATGATGCTGCGCCAGCACCCCGGCCAGAGCTTCGGCGCCAGCCTGCCGCAGACCATCACGCCGGAGTTCGTGCGTGACGAGGTCGCGCGCGGTCGCGCCATCATCCCGGCCAACATCAACCACCCCGAGTCCGAGCCGATGATCATCGGCCGCAACTTCCTGGTGAAGATCAACGGCAACATCGGAAACTCGGCCGTCACGTCCTCGATCTCCGAGGAAGTCGACAAGATGACCTGGGGCATCCGCTGGGGCTCGGACACCATCATGGACCTGTCCACCGGCAAGAACATCCACGAGACGCGCGAGTGGATCATCCGCAACAGCCCGGTGCCGATCGGCACGGTGCCCATCTACCAGGCGCTGGAAAAGGTCGACGGCAAGGCCGAAGAGCTGACCTGGGAAATCTTCAAGGACACGCTGATCGAGCAGGCCGAACAGGGCGTGGACTACTTCACCATCCATGCCGGCGTGCTGCTGCGCTACGTGCCGATGACCGCCAACCGCATGACCGGCATCGTCTCGCGCGGCGGCTCGATCATGGCCAAGTGGTGTCTGGCGCACCACAAGGAGAGCTTCCTCTACACGCACTTCGAGGAAATCTGCGAAATCATGAAGGCCTACGACGTGAGCTTCTCGCTCGGCGACGGCCTGCGCCCCGGCTCCATCTACGACGCCAACGACGACGCCCAACTCGGTGAGCTCAAGACCCTCGGCGAACTCACCGAAGTGGCGTGGAAGCACGACTGCCAGGTGATGATCGAAGGCCCGGGCCACGTACCGATGCAGCTCATCAAGGAGAACATGGATCTGCAGCTCGACTGGTGCAAGGAAGCCCCGTTCTACACGCTCGGACCGCTGACCACCGACATCGCGCCGGGCTACGACCACATCACCTCGGGCATCGGCGCCGCGCAGATCGGCTGGTACGGCACGGCCATGCTTTGCTATGTCACGCCCAAGGAGCACCTCGGCCTGCCCAACAAGGACGACGTCAAGGACGGCATCATCACCTACAAGCTCGCCGCCCACGCCGCCGACCTGGCCAAGGGCCATCCGGGCGCGCAGATCCGCGACAACGCCCTGTCCAAGGCGCGCTTCGAGTTCCGCTGGGAAGACCAGTTCAACCTCGGCCTCGATCCCGACCGCGCACGCGAGTACCACGACGAGACCCTGCCCAAGGACTCGGCCAAGGTCGCGCACTTCTGCTCCATGTGCGGCCCGCACTTCTGCTCGATGAAGATCACCCAGGACGTGCGCGAATACGCCGCGCAGCAGAACCTGGACGAGCAGGCCGCGCTCGCCAGGGGCATGGAAGAGAAGTCCATCGAGTTCGTGAAGACCGGCGCCAAGGTCTATCACAACATCTGATCGACCTCGCAACGCGATGAACGACGGGCCGCCTTCGGGCGGCCCGTTTTCAATTGCAGCCTGCTGCAGAGTCGTCACGACCGCCCCGAAAGGCGCTCTCGTCACTAGCTCCACCTCCGGACTGACGCGGATACGACACCGACAGCGGCGATCGGGCGATCGGGCGATCGACCACACCATGCGCGGCGGGATTCCGCTAGACTCGAATGCCATATCCGATGGACTTCGATGAATGGCCCCGATCGCCACCCGATCCTCGCCGCACCTTGGGACCCGCTGACCCATGCACGGGCCGATCCTGACCGCACTGCTGTACAACGCCGCCTTGCTGCTGGCGATGGTGCTGGTGTTCGAACTGGCCAGCAGCCGCTACCGGCTGGACGCCAGCCGCGGCACGCAGATGCTCACCGGCGGCGTTCTCGGCCTGATCTCAATCGGCGTGATGATGGCGCCGTTCGACTTCGCGCCGGGCATCGTCTTCGACACGCGCTCGGTGATCCTCGCCATGTCGGGCCTGTTCTTCGGCGCACTACCGACCATCGTCGCCGCCGCGATCGCCGCCGCCTACCGCTTCGCGCTGGGCGGCGGTGGCGCCTGGACGGGGGTGTTCGTGATCGTCGCCGCGGGCGCCATCGGCTATGCGTGGCGCCTGCGCTGTAGCGGCTCGCTGGCCGAGGTGCGCGGGCGCGAGCTCTATGCGTTGGGACTGGCCGTGCATCTGACCATGCTCGCCCTGATGATGACGCTGCCCACTGGCGCGGGCCCGGGCGTGATCGCCGCGATCGGCCTGCCCGTGATGTTCGTGCATCCGCTCGCCACGGCCACGCTCGGCATGCTGCTGGCCAACCGTCTGCGGCGTGACCGCAGCGAGCGCGAACTGCAGCGCAGCGAGGCGCTTTACCGTTCCCTCGTCGACAGCCTGCCGCAGAACATCTTCCGCTACGATCGCGAGGGGCGGCTCACCTTCGCCAACCGCGTGTTCCAGCAAACCATTGGCCGCAGCGAGGCCGAGTTGATGGGCATCAGCGTGTATTCGTTGGCGCCACCCGATCTGGCCCAGCACTACCGTTCCATCGACGCCGAGGTGCTCGCCTCCGGCGAGCCGGTGTCGCTGACCGGCACGCATCCGTCCACGCGCACCGGTGAGCTGGTGCACGTCGAGATCGTCAAGTCGCCGATCCGCGCCCCCGACGGCACGATCGAGGGCATCCAGTGCGCGGTCACCGACGTCACCGAGCGGCGCGAGGCGGAAGCGCGCGTGCATCGGCTGGCCTACTACGACACGCTCACCGGCCTGCCCAACCGCAGCCTGCTGACGGATCGTCTCGCCCAGAATCTGGCCGCGCAGCGGCGCGCCCCGTCGGTCGAGGCGCTGATGCTGCTCAACATCGACCGCTTCAAGATCGTCAACGACGCGCGCGGCTACCGCGCCGGTGACGCCCTGCTCAAGGCCTTCGCCGAGCGCCTGCAGGATCTGCTGCGCAGCGGCGACACGCTCGCGCGCATGATCGGCGACGAGTTCGCCATCCTGCTCCCGGATGTGAGCGGCCGGGCCGATCGCGCC
Source organism: Pseudazoarcus pumilus (assembly GCF_002872475.1). GTDB lineage: Bacteria > Pseudomonadota > Gammaproteobacteria > Burkholderiales > Rhodocyclaceae > Pseudazoarcus > Pseudazoarcus pumilus. The sequence continues at coordinate 592,308 of NZ_CP025682.1, read as the reverse complement.
AGTCGCCGCGCGCTGACCGTAGCCGAGAAGATCCATGCCGAACTGCGCCGCCCCTTGCTCATCGACGGCGAGGAGTTCGCCGTTTCGGCGAGCATCGGCATTACGCTGTTTCCCGACGAGAATGGCGAAGATTCGCCCGAGGCCGTGCTGCGACGCGCCGACACGGCGCTGCACCGCGCCAAGGCGGGCACCGATCAGACCGCTTTCTTCGACACCGTCATGGGCGAATCGGCGACGCAGAGCTTTCGCGTAGAACGCGACCTGCGTCACGCGCTCGCCCACGACGAGTTGTGCCTGCACCTGCAATCGCTGATCCACCCCGAGCGCGGCACCATCGGCGCCGAGGTTCTGGTGCGCTGGAAGCATCCGGTCTTCGGACTGCTCTATCCCAACGCCTTCGTCCCCATCGCCGAGGAATCCACCCTGATCGTCGAACTCGGCTCCTGGGTGCTCACCGAGGCCTGCGCGCTGATCGCCGTCGAGGCCCGCGCCGGGCGCGAGCTGCGCCTGTCGGTCAACATCAGCCCGCGCCAGTTCCGCCAGCGTGATTTCGTCCCACGGCTTAAGACGCTGCTTGCTGAATCCGGCGCCGCGCCGCGCCAGCTCACGCTGGAGATCACCGAGGGCCTGTTCCTGCACGAGATCGACGAGATCACCGCGCGCATGAACGAACTGGCCGCGCTGGGCGTGCGCTTCTCGATCGACGACTTCGGCACGGGTTATTCGTCGCTGGCGTATCTCAAGCGCCTGCCGATCCACGAGCTCAAGATCGACAAGAGCTTCATCCAGGACGCACCGGACGACCCCAACGACGCCGCGCTGGTCGAGACGATCCTGTCGGTCGCACGCCACCTGCAGCTCGATGTGGTCGCTGAGGGCGTCGAAACCGAAGAACAGGCAGCCTTTCTGTCGCGCCGGGCGAGCGTCATACACCAGGGCTATCTGTACGATCGGCCCGAAGCGGCCGAGCGCTGGCTCGAGCGCTGGCGACAGGTTTGATCAGGCCGGCTGCAGCGGCCAGAAGAACGGAATGAGCGCAGTCGCCAACGCCCACACCAGCAGGTTCATCGGAACGCCGAGGCGCGCGAAGTCGCCGAAACGGTAGTTGCCGGCGTTATAGACCAGGGTGTTGGTCTGGTAGCCGATGGGCGTGGCGAAGCTCGCGCTGGCGGCGAACATCACCCCGACGACGAAGGGACGCGGATCGACGCCCAACTGCTGGGCCACGCCGATGACCACCGGCGTGAGCAGCACCGCCACCGCGTTGTTGCTGATGAATTCGGTCATCACCGACGCGATCAGGATGACCAGCGCCAGCATCGCCCACGGCGAGAGATCCGCGCCGGCGGCGACCAGTGCGCCTGCGAGCAGGTCGGACAGCCCCGAATCACGCATCGCGATCGACAACGCGAGCATGCCGTAGATGAGCACGATGACGGGCCACTCGATGGCCTTGTAGGCCTCGTCGGAACGGATGCAGCCGCTGGCCACGACCACCGCCGCACCAATGAGCGCCAGACCCTCGATGGGCATCACGTTGAAGGCCGCGAGCACCATCACCGCCGCGATCGTCGCCAGCGCCACCGGCGCCCTGGCATGACGGTGCGACGGCGCGCGGGTTTCGGTGATGGCGATCAGGTCGCCGTTGTCGCAGAAGCGGCGAATCTGCGTCGGCGAGCCCTCGACCAGCAGCACGTCACCGAACTGCAACTGGAACTCGTCGCCGATGTCCTCGATGGAGGCATCCTTGCGATGCACGGCGATCACGTGGATGCCGTAGCGCGCGGCCAGGTCGAGATCGCGTATGGGGCGCTGCGCGTAGCGCGAGGTCGGGCCGACGATGGTCTCGACCATCACCACGCCGCTGCGTCGCAGCGTTTCGAGGTCATGCGTGCCGCCGGCCGAACGCGACAGGCCGGCCATGCGCAGATCCATCATGCCCTCGCTGCGGCTGTGCACCACCAGGCGGTCGCCCGCCACCAGCCGCGTATCCGGCGACGGTGCGGAGTGCTCGTCGTCACCGCGCAACAGCGTCAGCACCCGGATCGTGCCGTTGGCCACGCCCGCCTCGCGCAGGGTTCGCCCGACCATTCGCGAACCTTGCGGCACGAACAGCTCGGTCATGAACAGGCGCTCTCCACTCGCACCGAACTGCCGGCTGAGCCGGTCACGCACTGGCAGCAGGCGCGGCGCCAGGCAATACATCGCCGCGCAGCCGAGCAGCGCGATGAGCACCGCCGGAGCGCTGATCTCGAACATGTGAAACGGCGCCAGCCCGAGATCGCGCGCCACGCCGTCGACGAGGATGTTGGTCGAGGTGCCGACCATGGTCGTCATGCCGCCGAGAATGGTCGCGTAGGACAGGGGGATGAGCAGCCGCGAGGCCGCGATCCCGTGACGCGCGCTGATCGCGATCACGGCCGGGATCATCACCATCACCACCGGGGTGTTGTTGATGAACGGCGACACCACCACGCCCACGGCCAGCATCGCCAGCAGCAAACGCCGCTCCGAGCCACCCGCCATCGAGGCCAGCCACTCGCCCAGCCGGTCCACGCAACCGGTGCGCGCCAGTGCGCCGCTGATCACGAACAGGCAGGCGATGGTCACCGGCGCGCTGTTGCCGAACACCGACAGCACCTGGGCCGGCGCGAGCAGCCCGGTGGCGAGCAGCAGGGCCACCGCGCTCATCACGGCGACGTCGGGCTTGAGCCATTCGCGCACGAAGCATGCGAACAGGGCGACCAGGACGAGGCCGACGAATACGGGCTGGACAGGTTCGGGAATCATCGCACGCCCGCGCGCGGGGAAGGGACACGGCGCAAAGCTACACGAGCGCGCTCAGAACCGGAAAGAATGAAATCTTCGTTCTATATTCCTTGCATAGCTTCGCGTCCGATGCGCTTCGCACCCCGCCCGGTCGATGCGACAATCGTGCGCATCGACCGCCACTTTCACGCACCATGACCACCGACGCTCCCGCCCCGCTCGCCGCCATCGTCTACACCCCGGAAGACCCGGTGGAGAACCTCATGCTCGAGGTCGCGCACGCGCTCGGCGAGCGCGGCCTGCGCCTGGGCGGGGTGCTGCAGCACGACATCGGCATGAGCATCGACGATCCCTGCGCGATGGAACTCGAGAACCTCGCCAACGGCGAGCGCTACTCGCTGTCGCAGGAACTGGGGCGCGGCTCCGAGGCGTGCCGCCTCGACCCGGCCTCGCTGGCGCGCGCCGCAGTCGAGATTCGCCGCGCCGTCGAAGGCGGCGCGCAGCTGGTGTGCGTCAACAAGTTCGGCGCGCAGGAGGCGCTGGGCACCGGCCTGCGCGAGGAGATCGGGCTCGCCGTGGCCGCCGGCATTCCACTGCTCACCGCCGTCGGACACCGCTTCCTGCCCGAATGGGAAGCCTTCTCGGGCGGCTATGGAGAACTGCTGCCGCCCGAGCACGATGCGGTGCTCGACTGGTGCCTGCGCGTGACCTCGGCCTGAGGGGCGCGCGATGATCCTCTACCTGCACGGCTTCCGCTCCGCGCCGGCCTCGCACAAGGCGCAGGCCCTGGCACGCCGCATGGCCGAACGCGGCCTCACCCGGGATTTCTGGTGCGAGCAGTTGCCGCACGAACCGGCGCGTGCCGTGGCGCTCATCGAGCACGCCATCGACACCGCGCGCGAGCGCTTCCCGCAGCGCATGCCGACGCTGGTGGGCAGCTCGCTCGGCGGCTTCTACGCAACGCATCTGGCCGAGCGCCACGAGCTGGCCGCCGTATTGGTCAATCCGGCAGTGGTCGCGCCGATCTCGCTCGAACAGTGGATCGGCGAGCTGGACAACTTCTACACCGGCGAGCGCTTCATGTTCACGCATGAGCACGTGGCGCAGCTGCGCGCGCTCGACGTGCCCGCGATCACACGGCCCGGGCGCTACTGGCTGCTGGTCGAACAGGGCGACGAGGTGCTCGACTACCGCGATGCCGTCGAGAAGTACCGCGGCGCGCGCCAGAGCGTGCTCGAAGGCGGCAATCACGGCTTTACCCGCTGGGACGCCTACCTCGACGCGATCATCGACTTCGCCGGCCTGCGCGCGCCGTAAACGCAGAACGGCCCGCGCCGTGGCGCGGGCCGTCGCGAGCGTCGAACGCCGACGGATCAGTGCTTGTTGGCGGACTCGACCGCTTGCGCGTCGGCGACCGAGGTCGCGTGCGGCTCTTCCTCATCCGCGCGTTCGGCAGGCTCGTCCGGCTCTCGCGTCGCCTCGTCGGTCGGCTGTGTCGCGGCTTCGCCGGTCACACGCTGCTGCTCGGGCTCATCCTCGACCGCGGCCGGCTCCTGGCCATTCCCGGTCGGGCCGTGTTCCTCGGCCGGCGATACACGCTCATCGTCTGCTCCGGGCGTGGCGTCGGCCGAGGCACGGGCGTCCTCATCGGCATCGGCCTGGGGCTGGGAGGCCTCGGTCTCGTCACGTGCGCTGTCGTCGGCATCGGGCGTCGTCGTGGCCTGGTCACGCGGTGTGGCGTCCTCGTCCTGCGAGCCCCCCTCTCTGGGCGCGTCGATCAGCAGGGTCGCGACACGTTCGCGGAACAGGTCGCGATCCGAACCATCGGAGAGCTTGGCGTAACCCTCGGACAGGTGCTCGAAGAGGGCCTTGTAGGACCCGGCCATCGACACGAACAGCGAGGCAGTCCGGTCGAAGTGGGCGTCGACCTCGCGCTTGTAGCCTGCAAGTTCGCGGTCCTTGCCCTGAAGATCCTCTTCGAGTTCCTTGAGCTTCTGCTTTGCACCGTTGCCGTTGGCGCGGCCGAGCAGGAACCCGATCAGGGCTGCGGCCACGACGGCGACGATGACGAATGCCCACATGGCTTGTCCTGTCATGTTTTTCCTCGTTGCTGTGTGGTGGTTGCGGTGGCGCGGCTCGCCGGCCTCACTCGACCTTGATGTAGGCGAAGCCCTCACGCTGTTGCAGTTCAGCAATGCGGACCACGCCCGAGGTGACCAGTTCCACGCCGTCGTAGAGCTTGGCCGCATCGAGCCCGATCTGGCCGCGCGTGATGTCGCATACCTCGAGCTTGACGCCCTGCACCGTCTGCAGCGCCTTGAGTCGGCTGGCGTTGTTCTCGCGCCGCTCGGCCATCTCGGCATCTTCCTCGAAGGGCGTGCCCTCGAGCGCATCGTCGGTCACGAAGCGGATGCCGTGTGCGACGAAGACGATGCGCACATCGTAGTCCACCAGCTCGTTCTGATATTGCGTGACCATGTTGTTGATGCTCGTGAGCATCGCGCTGAAGCGTCGCGGATCGGCGAAGTCGGCGTGATACACGACCTTGGGTTCGGTCTCGGCGCGGGCGGGCTGGGCGGCGAACAGGGCCGACAGCATCAGGGCAGCGAGCACGACGGCGAACAATCGCCCGGGCGCGCGGGCAAGGCGAGCGGTAGTCATGATGTCTCCTTCGGAATTTCGGCGCCCGGGCCGGTTGCGCAAGAGCGCTTGCGCAGACGCGAGCGTGCCTCAGTATACGCGCAATGCCGGCACGACGCAGGCACCCGGGGCGGGCCGGCGACCCTGCTAAACTAGCACGCTCGTTTCCACATGGCGGCATGATGTTTGTCCTGTTCGAAGAAAGCGGCAGTTTCAAAACCGGCTCGGTGCTGAGCGACAACGACGCCAGCCTGCAGGTCGAAACCTCGACCGGCAAGCGCGTCAAGATCAAGAAGGCGCAGGTGCTGCTGCGCTTCGACGCGCCGGCGGCAGGCGAACTGCTCGAGCGCGCCGAACCCGAGGCCGAGGCGCTGGACACCGACTTCCTGTGGGAGGTGTGCGGCGATGACGAATTCGCCTTCGACGACTTCGCGGCCGAGTACCACGGCCACACGCCGGACCCGGTCGAGGCCACGGCGGTGCTGCTGCGCCTGCACTCGGCGCCGATCCACTTTCATCGCAAGGGACGCGGGCGCTTTCGCAAAGCGCCGCCCGACATCCTGCAGGCTGCGCTGGCCGGGCTGGAGAAGAAGCGCCAGCAAGCTGAGCTGATCGAGCGCATGCGCGCCGAACTGGTCGAGGGCCGGCTGCCGTCCGAACTCGACGGCATGGTCGAACAGGTGCTCTACCGCCCCGACCGCAACCGGCCCGAGGTCAAGGCGCTGGAAGCAGCCTGCGTCGACGCCGGCCTGTCCGCGCCGCGTCTGTTGCTCAAGTGCGGCGCACTGCATTCGAGCTACGACTATCACTACAACCGCTTCCTGTTCGAGCACTTCCCGGAAGGTGCGGGCTTTGCGCAGTTCGATCCGCCCGCCGAGCCGGACGATCTGCCGCTGGCCGCGGTCGCGGCCTTCTCGATCGACGACGCGACCACCACCGAGATCGATGACGCCTTCTCGGTGACGCCGCGCGCGGGCGGCGGCTGGCGCATCGGCATCCACATCGCCGCACCGGGGCTGGGCTTCGCACGCGGCTCGACGCTCGAGGCGATCGCGCGCCAGCGCCTGTCGACGGTCTACATGCCCGGGAACAAGATCACCATGCTGCCCGACGAGATCGTGGAGCGCTTCACGCTCGGCGCCGGGCGCGAGTGCCCGGCCGTGTCGCTGTATCTGGACCTGAGCTCGGCGCTCGCCATCACCGGCTCCGAGACCCGCGTCGAGCGCATCCCGGTGGCCGCCAACCTGCGCCACCACGACATCGAGCCGCTCTTCAACGACGCCGTGCTGCACGGCCAGGACGACGGACCGGACTACCCCTACCGCCAGGAACTCAAGCTGCTGTGGGAACTGGCCACGGTGCTCGAGGCCGGGCGCGGCAAGGTCTCGGCCAACCAGGATCAGGTCGATTACAGCTTCTATGTGGACTGGACGCGCGAGACCGCCGACGGCCCGGGGCACGTCACGATCACCGACCGCAAGCGTGGCTCGCCGCTGGACAAGCTGGTGGCCGAACTGATGATCCACGCCAACGCGACCTGGGGCAAACAGCTCGACGAGGCCGGCGTGCCGGGGCTGTACCGGGTGCAGAACGGCGGCAAGGTGCGCATGAGCACCAAGGCCGAACCGCACGACGCGCTCGGCGTGGACTGCTACGCCTGGTCCAGCTCGCCGCTACGCCGCTACGTGGACCTGATCAATCAATGGCAGATCGTCGCCACCGTGCGCGGCGAGACACCGCCGTTCGCGCCGCGCTCGACCGATCTGATGGCGGCCATGCGCGACTTCGAGCTGACCTACGCGGCCTACGCCGAATTCCAGCGCGGCATGGAACGTTACTGGTGCCTGCGCTGGCTGCGCCAGCGCAGCGAGCGCGAGATCACCGCGCGCGTGCTGCGCGACAACGTGGTGCGCATCGACCACACGCCGCTGGTCGTCAAGATCGCCTCGATGCCGCTGCAGATGCCGGGGGCGCGCGTGCGTCTGGCCATCGAGGGCAGCGACCTGATCGACCTGGATCTGAACGCGCGCCATCTCGAAACCCTGTCCGAGCCGGATCCGCAGCAGTCCGGCGAGGCCGTTTTCGAGAGCAGCTGACCGACGCACATGAGGGCATCGGCGCACGCCTCCCTGGTCGCGGCCGCTCGCAAGGGCCTGCGCGACGGCACGATCAGCCTGCCGATGCCCTTCGCCATCGTCGCCTCGCTGCTGGCGCACGCCGTGGTGTTGTCGATCACCTTCTCCGGCGCGCAGCCGACCCCCAACGTCGAACACCGCAACCTCGAAGTCGTGCTGGTCAACGCGCGGCGCGAACGCGCGCCGGAGCAGGCCGACGTGCTCGCCCAGGCCAATCTCGACGGCGGCGGCCCGGTGTCAGAGCAGGCGCTGACCTCGACGCCGACCCCGGTCCTGCCCTCCCGCCAGGACGGCAATGCACCGACCGAGCAGCGCCGCATCGCCGCGCCCGCGCCGCGCCCGCTCGCACCGGCGCCGCAGGAGGCGGCTCCACCCACCGTCGAGCCCGCCACGCAATTGCGCCCGCAGCCCTCGCCACGGCCCGAGCTCCAACCCGCGCCGGTGCGCCAGCCCCCGCCGGCTGCGCTGCCAGGACCGAACACACCGCCACCCGCCACCGCCGACCTCACTGCCGAGCCGCCACGGCCGCAGCGCCCCGCCGAGCCGACGCGCGACGCCGCCACCGCGTCGGTCGCGCTCGACGCGCCCCGACCACAGCCCCTGTCGACACCCTTCACCGCAGCGATCAAGCCGCTCGCCCTGCCCGAGCCGGCGAGCCCCTCCGCGACGCAGCCCGAGCGCGTGACGATGGCACTGAACGCGCCAGAAGCGACGCGCCAGGAACCCGAATCGAACGCCAAGACGCCTGTGCTGAACGCCGCGGACCCGCGCGAACGGCGCGCCCGCCCAGCCGCGACGGAGTCCGCCCCCCCTCCCCGCGAAGCGCCCGCCACGCCCGCGGCACAGGCCGCCACTACGCCCGCCGAACCCGCGCGAACCGAACCCGCCACCGAGCCCATACCCGAACCGACAGCCGAACCGGCGGCGAGCCAAGCGCCGGCGCCGGCCCCGGAGTCGACGAGGGCGCAGCCGGCACCCGCGGACCCGGCACCGCCGGCGCAGCCCGCGCCCGTCGCGCGTGCGCCCGAGCGTGCGGAAACGCCCGCGCCGCCACCCGAACCGCCTGCAGCGCCGGACGTGTCCGGGCTGGATCTGATGGACTCGATCGCGGCTGTCGCCAAACTCGAAGCGCGCATCGGCCGCCAGCTCGACGAGTACTCCAAGCGCCCGCGCAAGGTGCACATCGGCACGCGCGCCAAGGAATACCGCTTCGCCCAGTACGCCGAGGACTGGCGCCAGAAGGTCGAGCGCATCGGCACGCTGAACTACCCGGATGACGCGCGCGGACGCATCTACGGCAGCCTCGTGATGACCGTCGAAATCCGCGCCGACGGCACGCTCGAACGCGTCGAGATCGACCGCTCCTCGGGTCACGACGTGCTCGACCGCGCCGCCGCCCAGATCGTGCGCATGGCCGCGCCCTACGCACCGTTTCCGCCGGACATCCGCGACGACACCGACCGGGTCGTGATCACGCGCACCTGGACCTTCACCAATTCCGACCAGTTGCACACGCGCTGAGCGGACACACCGGCACCTACCGGAGCATCCCATGGACCGCTACGCCGTCATCGGCAACCCCATCGCCCACAGCAAGTCGCCCCGCATCCACGCTGCCTTCGCCGCGCAGACGGGCCAGCAGCTGGTCTACGAAGCGCTGCTCGCGCCACTCGACGGCTTTGCCGCGGCAGTAGCCGAATTCCGCCATGCTGGCGGGCGCGGCCTGAACGTCACGGTGCCGTTCAAGCTCGAGGCACATTCACTGGCCGACCGTCTGTCGCCGCGCGCCGAGGCGGCCGGCGCGGTCAACACGCTGGCCTTCGACGGCGACGGCATCTTCGGCGACAACACCGACGGCGCCGGCCTGGTGCGCGACATCCGTCACAACCTCAACTACCCGATCGAGGGCCGGCGCGTGCTGCTGCTCGGCGCCGGCGGCGCCGCACGCGGCGTGGTGCTGCCGCTGCTCGGCGAGGCGCCGGTGGCGCTCACCATCGCCAACCGCACGGTGACACGCGCCGAGGAACTGGTCGAGCGCTTCGGCCCGCAGGCCGGCGCGGCCACGCTCGACGCCTGCGGCTTCGCCGCGCTGGTCGGGCGCGACTTCGACCTCGTGATCAATGCCACCGCCGCCAGTCTGTCGGACCAGGCACCGGACCTGCCACCCGGCCTGTACGCGCCCGACGCGCTCGCCTACGACATGATGTACGGACGCGGCGACACGCCCTTCATGCGCGCGGCGCGACGCGACGGGGCGGCACGCACGGCCGACGGCCTGGGCATGCTGGTCGAACAGGCCGCCGAGAGCTTTCGCCTGTGGCGCGGCGTGCGCCCGGACACCGCGCCGGTACTGGAGGCCCTGCGCGCCGAGATCATGGCGGCATGAAACGCCTGATGCGCCGCGTGTGGCTCGCCCTGGCCGCGCTGGTACTCGTACTGGCGCTGCTACAGGGCTGGTTTCTGGTCCACGTGCTGTGGTGGCGCGACCACGATCCGGCGACGACCAGCTTCATGCAGCTGCGCCTGGCCGAACTGCGCGAGCACGATGCACGCGCGACGCTGGACCAGCGCTGGGTGCCCTTCGACCGCATTTCGCCGCATCTGAAACGCGCCGTGGTGGCGGCCGAGGACGACCGCTTCATGGACCACTACGGCATCGACTGGACCGGCATCCAGCGCGCCATCGAACGCAACCGAGACCGTGGCGGCGCGGTGGCCGGCGGCTCGACGATCACCCAGCAGCTGGCCAAGAACCTCTTCCTGTCGCCCTCGCGCAGCTACTGGCGCAAGGGGCAGGAGGCGATCATCGCGGTGATGCTCGAGGCCGCCTGGAGCAAGCGGCGCATCCTCGAGGTCTATCTCAACGTGGTCGAGTGGGGCGACGGCATCTTCGGCGCCGAGGCCGCGGCACGTCACCACTACGGCATCTCGGCCGACCGCCTGGGGCCGGTCGAAGCCACGCAGATGGCCGTGATGCTGCCCAACCCGCGCCACTACGCCGAATCCTTCGGCCCGCGCCTAGAGACCATCGCCGAGAGCGTGCGTGCACGCATGGTGCATACGCGCATCCCGGAATAGGCCGCGCGCAGAGCGCGGTCGCGCCGCACCGCACAAGTCCGTAAAATCGCGCCAGCAGCCTGCCTGCGCTCCGACCCACGCGCCCGAGTCCCCCATGTCCGCCGAAGAGCAAGAGCACTCCCCCGACGACGTCCAGCAGCACCTGCGCATGGTGCAGGAGTTGCTTGCGCGCCAGCGGCTCGGCGAAGACCTGGCCAACCGCCAGGAGGCCGGAGAAGGCATCCTGCAACGCGAGCATCTGGAGGAAATGCGGGAATTGCTCGAGGGCATGCACCCGGCCGACATCGCCTTCGTGCTCGAGGCGCTGCCGCTGGAAGACCGCCTCTTCGTCTGGAATCTGGTCAAGGCCGAGCGCGACGGCGAGATCCTGCTCGAAGTCTCGGACGCGGTGCGCGAGTCGCTCATCGAGACCATGGAGCCCGAGGAGCTCAAGGCCGCCGCCGAGAGCCTGGACGCGGACGAGCTGGCCGACCTCGCGCCGAACCTGCCCCCCGAAGTCATCCAGGACGTCTACCAGTCGCTCGACCCGGAGGGCCGCGAGCAGTTGCGCGCGGCCATGTCCTACCCCGAGGACACGGTGGGCGCGCTGATGGACTTCGACATGGTCACGGTGCGCGAGGACGTCACGCTGGAAGTGGTGCTGCGTTACCTGCGCCGCTTCGAGGAGCTGCCCGACCACACCGACAAGCTCTTCGTGGTCGACCGCGACGAGCACCTGCGCGGCATCCTGACCCTGGAGAACCTGCTCATCCACGACCCGGAAATGGAAGTGGCCGAGGTCATGGGCACCGAGCCGGTGATCAGCTTCATCCCCGAAGACGACGCCGGCGACGCAGCCCAGGCCTTCGAGCGCTACGACCTCGTGTCCGCCCCGGTGGTCGATTCGGAAAAGCGCGTGATCGGTCGCCTCACCGTGGCCGACATGGTCGACTACATCCGCGAGGAAGGCGAGCAGGAGATCCTCAGCAACGCCGGCCTGCGCGAGGAGGAGGACATCTTCGCCTCGGTGTGGGATTCGGTGAAGAACCGCTGGGCATGGCTGGCCATCAACCTGGTCACGGCGGTCTTCGCCTCGCGCGTGATCGGCCTGTTCGAAGGCTCCATCGAGAAGCTCGTCGCGCTGGCCGCACTGATGCCGATCATCGCCGGCATCGGCGGCAACTCGGGCAACCAGACCATCACGATGATCGTGCGCGCCATCGCCATGGGCCAGATCGAACCCAGCGCGATGCGCCGGCTGTTGCGCAAGGAAATAGGCGTGGCGCTGTTCAACGGCGTGGTGTGGGGCGGCTTTCTGGGCGCGATGGCGTGGTGGCTCTACGGCAACTGGCAACTGGGCGTGGTGATGACCAGCGCGATGACGCTCAACCTGCTGCTTGCCGCCAGCGCGGGCGTCATCATCCCGATGATGCGCATGCGCATGGGCAAGGACCCGGCACTGGGCGGCTCGGTGATGATCACCGCGCTCACCGATTCGGGCGGCTTCTTCATCTTCCTCGGGCTGGCGACGATCTTCCTGCTGTAGCCTCGCCGGCATGGCGATCACGCACTACGCCCGCCGCCTGCCGCTTTCGAGGTATTCCTTCAGCGCCACTGCATTGTTGTGCCGCTCGTCACGCGCCGCGAACAGCAAGGTGACGCGCCCGCGCAGCGCCCGCAGCGGCTCCAGCGCCGCTGCACGCGCGTCGAGCTCGGCAAAGTAGCGACGGCGAAATTCGTCCCAGCGATCGACCCGATGGCCGAACCAGCGGCGCAGTTCGGACGACGGCGCGAGATCGCGCATCCAGTGGTCGACCGCGGCGTCCTCTTTGGATACGCCGCGCGGCCACAGGCGGTCGACCAGTACACGCACGCCGTCGTCGCCGGCGGGCGCGGCATGCACGCGCTTGAGGCGATACTCGGGCTCGGACAACGCCTTCAGTCCATGGACACGAACACTTCGCGCGCGGCGGCCACGGTCGTGTCGATATCGTCCTCGCTGTGCGCGATCGACACGAAACCGGCCTCGAAGGCCGACGGCGCGAAGTAGTGCCCGGCCTCGAGCATGGCATGGAAGAAACGGTTGAAGGCCTCCTTGTCGCAGGTCGTGACTTCGGCGAACGAACCCGGCACCGTGTCTGCGAAATACACGCCGAACATGCCACCCAGCGCATCGGCCGAAAAGCGCACGCCGGCGGCATCGGCCGCGCCCTGCAGGCCGTCGACCAGGCGCCGCGTGCGTGCGGCCAGGTGGTCGTAGAAGCCGGGCTCGTCGAGCACCTTGAGTGAGGCCAGCCCAGCCGCCACCGCCACCGGGCTGCCAGACAGCGTACCGGCCTGGTAGACGCTGCCCAGCGGCGCGATGCACTCCATGATGTCGCGCCGCCCGCCGAAGGCGCCCACCGGCATGCCACCACCGATGACCTTGCCCAGCGTGGTCAGATCCGGCGTCACGCCGGTCACGCCCTGCACGCCCTGCGGGCCGACGCGAAAGCCGGTCATGACCTCGTCGAAGATCAGCACCGCGCCGTACTTCGTACACACTTCGCGCAGCCCCTCGAGAAAGCCGGGCCGGGGCTTGATCAGGTTCATGTTGCCGGCGACCGGCTCGACGATGATCGCGGCGATCTCGTCGCCGCGCGCGCGGAAAACCTCCTCGACCTGATCGAGGTCGTTGAAGTCGAGCACGATGGTGTGCCTGGCGAAATCGGCCGGCACACCGCCCGAGGACGGGTTGCCCAGGGTCAGCAGGCCCGAGCCGGCCTTGACCAGCAGGCTGTCGGCATGACCGTGGTAGCAGCCTTCGAACTTGACGATGGCATCGCGCCCGGTGAAGCCGCGCGCCAGCCGAATGGCGGTCATCGTCGCTTCGGTACCGGAACTGACCAGGCGCACCATCTCGACCGACGGCAATCGCGCGCAGATGGCCTCGGCCATCTCGATCTCGGCCTCGGTGGGCGCGCCGAAGGACAGACCCGACAGAGCCGCCTCGCGCACCGCCTCGACGATGACCGGGTGCGCGTGTCCGGCAATCGCCGGCCCCCATGAGCCGACGTAGTCGAGATAGCTCTTGCCTTCGGCGTCCCATACACGCGGGCCTTGCGCGCGCTCGATGAAACGCGGCGTACCGCCCACCGAACGGAAGGCTCGCACCGGCGAATTGACGCCGCCGGGAATGCTGCGGCAGGCGCGGTCAAACAGGGTCTGGTTGCGATCGGTCATGGAATCCTTCGGAAAGTCGTTGTCAGTCTTCGAACAAGGCCTGGATGGCCGCGGCGCGCGCGGCCGGATCCTCGGCCCGGAACACATCGGAAATCACCGCGACGAAGTCCGCACCGGCCGCGACCAGCTGCGACACGTTCTCCAGCGTGATGCCGCCGATGCAGGCCACCTGCACGCCCAGTTCGTCCCTGGCGCGACGCACCAGTTCCAGCGGCGCGCGCGGCGCATCGGGCTTGACCGAGGACGGGAACATGGTGCCGAAGGCGACATAGTCGGCGCCGGCCGCAACCGCGCTGCGCGCGCGTTCGAAATCATCGTAGCAGGACACGCCGAGGATCAAGTCGTCGCCCAGCGCGGCGCGCGCGGCGGCCGGATCACCATCCTCGCGCCCCATGTGTACACCGTCGGCGCCAACCTCCAGCGCCAGCTCGACGCTGTCGTTGACGATGAACAACGCACCCGCGGCACGGCACAACGCCGCCGCCGCGGCCGCCTGCTCGCGCCGCGCCGCCGGGTCGGCGAGCTTGTTGCGGTATTGCACCAGCGCGGGACGCCCGCGCAGTGCGTCCTCGAGCCGGCCCAGCAACTGGCCGGCATCGCGGCTGTCGGGCGTCACGAGGTACAGGCCTCGCGGCAATCGGTCGGTCATCGCGGGAAACTCCATCGGGTCGAGCCCCAAAGCCGCGCCGCACAAGGGCATCGGGCAAGTGGTGGGGCAATGAAAATACGGTAAGATGGCCCGGATTCTACGTCATAACCGACAGGAGCTCGCCCCCGCATGGCCACCCCCGAATTCAAGAAGTACATGTGTCTGATCTGCGGATTCATCTACGACGAGGAACAGGGTCTGCCCGACGAAGGCATCGCCCCCGGCACGCGCTGGGAAGACATTCCGCCGAACTGGACCTGTCCGGAATGCCAGGCGCGCAAGGAAGACTTCGAGATGGTCGAGGTCTGAGTGCGCATGCACACTGTCGCACGCCGCACCGAAACGGGGCGTTGCGGCAGGAACATTTATGCAGCATAGTCGCACCCGGATCGGCACCTGCGTGCCGACGGGCCTGCGGGCCCGCACATCGACGAGGAATGCCGCATGGACCTGACCGGACTTCGGGTGATGGTCATCGATGACAGCAACACCATCCGGCGCAGCGCCGAGATCTTTCTCGGCCAGGCCGGATGCGACGTGGTGCTGGCCGAGGACGGCTTCGATGCGCTCGCCAAGATCGCCGACCACCAGCCCGACGTGATCTTCATGGACATCATGATGCCGCGCCTCGACGGCTACCAGACCTGCGCGCTGATCAAGCGCAACGCGCGCCTGGCGGCCACGCCGGTGGTCATGCTCTCGTCCAAGGACGGGCTGTTCGACCGCGCGCGCGGGCGCATGGCCGGCTCCAGCGAATACCTCACCAAGCCTTTCACGAAGGACAGCCTGCTCAAGACTGTCGCCGAACACGCCTTGCGGGCGAAAACCGACTGAACGCCAGTAGTGGGAAGAACGACATGCCGATCAAGAAAATTCTCGTCGTCGACGACTCTCCGACCGAACGCTTCGCGCTGACCGAAGTACTCACCGCCAACGGCTTCGAGGTGGTCTCCGCCGAAAACGGCGAGGATGCGGTGGTCAAGAGCAAGGCCGAACTGCCCGACCTGATCCTGATGGACGTGGTCATGCCGGGCATGAACGGCTACCAGGCCACGCGCACGATCTCGCGCGACGAGGCCACGCGCGCCATTCCGATCATCATCTGCACCACCAAGGGACAGGAAACAGACCGCATCTGGGGCATGCGTCAGGGCGCGCACGACTATCTGGTCAAGCCCATCGACCACGCCGAACTGCTCGAACGCATCAAGGGCCTGGGCTGATCCGATGGCGCGGCGCACCAGTCTGCGGGAGTTTCAGGAAGGCCTGGCACGGCGACTCGCCGAGTCGCGCGAAGGCGAACGGCGCACGCTGCTCGGACTCGAGACGCCCGACGAGAACTGGCTGGTCGATCTCGCCGACACCGGCGAGGTCCTGCCGGTACCGTTGATCGCCTCGGTACCGATGACCCACCCCTGGTACCGCGGACTGGTCAATGTGCGCGGCAATCTGTGCGGTGTCGTGGACTTTTCCCTGTTTCACTCCGGTGACCCGATCACCCCCGCCGGCAGTGCGCGCATCCTGCTCGCGGGCGCACGCCATGGCAGCGGCATCGCCCTGCTGTTCGCGCGCACCAGCGGCCTGCACGGCCCCGACGAGTTCGGCGCCGAGGACGATGCCGACGAACAGCGCCCCTGGGTCAGCCAGGTACTGTCCGACGTGCAGGGGCGCAAGTGGCTCAAGCTCGACATCGGCGAACTGGTGCGACACCCCGGCTTCCTCGATGCCGGGGTGCTGGCAGCCTGACCGGAACACGAGAACACCCGAACAATCTCGCAGCGGAGCATCACTATGGCAATCAATCTGTCCGCCCTGTCTCCCGGGGGCGCCAAGAACAAAGACGAGTCCGCGCCATCCGACGCCACCATCCTCGAGGCCGACAAGGCAGCACCTCCCGCGACACCCGCAGCGGGGGCGAAGAAGGCCGATGAACGTCCCGTGTCGGAGCGGATGAAGGGTCACTTCATCGTCTTCGGCCTGCTCGTCATCGCCACCGTCGTCTTGCTCGTGATGCAGAACCGCCAGGCCACGAACGCGACCCTGTACGTCGCCTCGGCCGGTGAATTGCAGATGCTCTCGCAGCAGATCGCCAAGGCGGCCCAGCGCGGCATCCAGGGCGATCGCGACGCCTTCACCGAACTGCGTACCGCCAGCCAGCGCTTCTCCGGCCTGCTCGGCACCCTGACCGCAGGCGGCACGCTGCAGGATCGCAGCGTGCCGGCCAGCCCCGAATCGGTGCAACCGGCGCTGGCCACGCTCGCCGAGCGCTGGCGCTCGATCGAGCAGGACGTGGGCTGGCTGCTCGACGAGGAAACCAGCATCGCCACGCTGGACCGTTCGGTGGCGATGATCAACGCCTTCGACCCGCTGCTCTACGACCTGACGGTGCGCATCGCGCGCGCCAAGGTCGCAGGCAACGCCTCCGACCGCGAAATCCTGCTCGCCAACGAGGCCGTGCTGACCACACAGCGCATCGCCAAGAACGCCAACTCGCTGCTCGCCGCCGAGACCATCGACCCGGAAGCGGCGTTCCAGATGAGCGTCGACCCGGCAAACTTCAACGACACCCTGTCCGAATTGCTGCGCCTGTCCTTCGCCGACCCGCAAGCCCAGCAGCAGCTGCGCGACATCGAGTGGTATGCGGAGGAAACGCTGGCTGCGGTCGGTCGCATCAACGACAACATCCAGAACCTGGTTCAGGCCAAGCAGACCGGCGCGCGCATGTTCGAGGCCTCGCCCGCGCTGCTCGAAGATACGCGCAGCGTATCGGCCGCCTACGACAACGCCTACCGCGGCTTCGATCCGCTGATCGCGGGCATCGTCGCCTGCGGCGTGCTCGCCCTGGCGGTCATCGCGCTCATCGTCAAGGCCTACAACGCCGACCTCACGCGCCGCCGCGCCGAAGCCGAACACCAGCGTCTGGCGGCCGAAGAGGAACGCAACCTCGCGCAGCAGGCCATCCTGCGCCTGATGAACGAGATGGGCGACCTGGCCGACGGCGACCTCACCGTGCGCGCGACGGTGTCCGAGGACATCACCGGCGCCATCGCCGACTCGGTCAACTACACGGTCGAGGAGCTGTCCGTGCTGGTGCGTCGCATCAACGACGCGGCCACCCGCGTGACCGCGGCCACCGAATCGGCGCAGAAGATCTCGGGCGAGCTGCTCGACGCCACCGAGCGTCAGTCGCAGGAGATCGAGGAAGTCGGCTCCACCGTCGAGCGCATGGCCGAGCAGATGACCGAGTCCTCCGAGCGCGTGCTGCAGTCGGCGCAGGTCGCGCGCCAGTCGCGCGATGCCGCCCAGAAAGGCACGACCGCGGTGGAGGACACCATCCGCGGCATGAACGACATCCGCGAGCAGATCCAGGAAACCTCCAAACGCATCAAGCGTCTGGGCGAATCCTCGCAGGAGATCGGCGAGATCGTGGAACTGATCTCCGACATTACCGAGCAGACCAACGTGCTGGCGCTCAACGCCGCCATCCAGGCCGCCTCGGCCGGCGAGGCGGGCCGCGGCTTCACCGTGGTCGCCGAAGAGGTGCAGCGTCTGGCCGAACGTTCGGCCGAAGCGACCAAGCAGATCGCATCCATCGTCAAGTCGATCCAGACCGACACCAAGGACGCCGTCTCGGCGATGGAAACCGCCACCCGTGACGTGGTCGAGGGCGCGCAGCTGACCGACGCCGCCGGTCAGGTGCTGGTCGAGATCGAGCGTGTCTCGACCGAGACCGCCGAGCTCATCGAGCAGATCTCGAGCGACATCCAGAATCACGCCGCCACCGCCGGCCGCGTCGCCGGCACCATGAAGGACATTCTCGCGATTACCGACCAGACCACGCGCGGCACCCAGCAGACCGCCGTGTCGGTGGGCCAGCTGGCCGACCTGGCGGTGGAACTGAAGGGTTCGGTGTCCGGCTTCAAGGTCTGAACGGGGCAGCCACATGACGCACGCGCACGAACTGGACATCGGCCCGCTCAGCTGGGTCCGCGGCGAAATCGACGAGGCGCTCGAACGCGCCTCCGAGGCCATCGGCAAGGCCGCCGCCGACACCGAGCCGCAGACGCAGCTCCAGTTCGCACAGGCGCATCTGCATCAGGTGCGCGGCGCACTGTCGGTCGTCGGCCTGGACGGCGCCAGCCAGTTCGCCGACACGCTCGAGCAGTTCGTCGGCGAACTGGCGCGCGGCGAAGCCACCACCGATGAAGGCGGCGCGGCACTCGCACAGCGTGCCTGCTCGACGCTCGCGAATTATCTGGGCGAAGTCGTCGGCGGCGCCGGTGACCAGCCCCTGCGGCTGTTCGCCGTCTACCGCGAACTGGCCCGTGGTTGCGGGCGCGGCGAAGTCTCGGCCGCCGACATGTTCTTCCCCGACCTGGAGCGCCGCCTGCCGCGCCGTCGCCTGACCGGCGCGCCGCCACCGGGCTCGGACGCGCTCACCGGCCGCCTGCGCGCGACGCGCGCAGCCCTCGAGCGCGGACTGCTGACCTGGCTGCGCGACCCGGCCGACCCGGAAGGGGCGAGCACCATGCGCGACGCCGCGATCGCACTCGAGGCGATGCAGACCGGCCCGGTCGCGAACACGCTGTGGCGCGTCGCCCAGGCCTTCTTCGAGGCGCTCGCCCACGGCGACCTGCCGGCCTCGGAAATGCGCATCAAGCAGATCTGCACGGGTCTGGTCAAGGAAGTGCGCGCGCAGACAGGCGGCGCCCGCCGCATGCCCGAACGGCTGATGCGCGACCTGCTCTTCGAGATCGGCCAGGCGCCGGTACGCACCGACGCCCAGCGCGCGGTGCGCGAGCGCTGGGAACTCGACGTCTGGTGGGCCGACCCCGGTTCCGCCGTGGCCGACATCCCGCTCGGCCCGCTGCTGCGCGAACTGCGCAACGAAATCGCCACCGCCAAGATCGACTGGGACGCGTTCAGCACGGGGCAGAACGCATCCCTGCCCGAATTCGACACCCACATCGCCCACATCGCGTCCGAATCGGCCAAGCTGGGACGCCCCGCGCTGCATCGCCTGCTCGACGGCACGGCGCGCCTCGCGCACTGGCTGGCCGGCAATCCGGCGGCCTGCGACGAAGCCATGGCCATCGACGTCGCCACCGCCCTGCTGCTGGCGGAGTTGAACGTCGAAGGCGGCATCGCCGACGGCGAACTGCTCGAGCAGACCGAGGCCACGCTCGAGCGCTTCGAGGCGCACATGCGCGGCGACGCGCCGCGCGCCGAGGCACCCACGCTGGAGGTCGCGCGACGCGCCCACGAATGGGACGCACGCGTGCAGGTCGCGCGCGAGATCGCTTCCAGCCTGGGACACATCGAGCAGACGCTCGACGACTTCTTCCGTGACCACGCCAAGCGCGCCCCGCTGGGCCAGCTCGACGCGCCGCTGCACCAGATCGAGGGCGCGCTGCGCATCATCGGCGGCGACGCCGCCGTGCCGCTGGTGCGCGAGGCCGCCAACACCATCGGCTGGCTGGCCGACGGCGGCGCGCCGGACCAGCCGGTGCTCTCACGCCTGGCCGACCGCATTTCCATCCTCGGCTTCTACGTCGGCGCGCTGCAGCACGGCGAGGCCGACCTCAACGATTTCCTGCCCGAAGACGAGCGCCGTCCCGACCCGGACGAGATCCTGGCCCCGGAGATCGAGTTCGCGACGAGCGCAGGCGCGGCGCCGCAGGAGGTCGAGGCCGAACCCGCGCCGGAACGCGCCGCGGCGCCGGAGATGACGCCGGCACCGGCCACCGAAGCGGAGATCGATGCCGAACTGCTCGCCATCTTCATCGAGGAAGCGCACGAAGTCCTCGGCGTAATCGACGCCGGCCTGCAGGAACTGCAGCCCTTCGGCGACCAGGAATCTCTGGTCGACATCCGCCGCAGCTTCCACACGCTCAAGGGCAGCGGCCGCATGGTCGGCCTGAGCGAGTTCGGCGAAGCCGCCTGGGCGGTCGAGCAGACCCTCAACCGCTGGCTGCAACTGGAATGGCCGGTGACGCCGGATCTGGCCGCGCTCCTGGCCGACGCGCACGCGCGCTTCGATGCCTGGGTGGCGCAGATCGAGGGCGGCGGCAGCCACGAGTTCGACGTCCGCGCCGTGGTGGCCGAGGCCGAACGCCTGCGCGCGCTCGAAGCGGCCGAAACCGGAGCCGGCGAGACGCCCGAGTCCGCGCCCTCCGACGCATTCAGCGCGGAACCCGCGACAGCCCCCGCCGGGGATGCGGATGCGGCACCGGCACCACCGCACTTCGACTTCGGCGATCTGCCTTCGCTCGATCTGGACGAGCCGGTCGAAGTCGCCGACGAACACCCGGCCGGGTTCGATTCCACCGAGCCTGATTTCGCCGAACTCGAATCCGCCGCGCTGCAGGGCGAAGAGGCGACGACGGGCACCACCGCCGACGAGGCCGCAGAACCCTCGCATGTGCGCATCGGCGAAACCGAACTGTCACGCCAGCTCTTCGACCTGTATGTCAACGAAGGGCGCAGCCACATCGAGGCGCTCAAGGCGGGCCTGCGCCCGCTGCGCAACAACCCCTCGACGCCGTCGGAGAAGCTGCTGCGCACGGCGCACACCCTCGCCGGCATCTCGGGCACGGCCCATGTCGGCCCGATGCAGAACCTCGCGCGCGCCACCGAGTTCGCGCTGGGTCGGCTGCGCGAAGCGCGCCAGGCGCCCAGCGCCGAGCAGTTCGACCTGTTCGACGCCACGGTCGAGCGGCTCGACACCATGCTCGCCGAGGTGGCGCGCGCGCAACTGCCCCTGCCGGTGCCGGAACTCGAGCAACAGCTCGGCGCCGTCGGCCGCCCGGCGCAGGCCGAACTGCAGACGCCGGAGGACGAGCACGCGCCCCCCGTCGCCGCACAGGCCGAGGCCGAGCGCGAGACGCTCGACGAGGACGAAGAGGCCATCCAGGTACGCGACGACCTGGATGAGCAACTGCTGCCGATCTTCCTCGAGGAAGCCGACGAGCTGATGAAGGGGCTCGACGAACGCCTGCGCCACTGGAGCGATGACCCGCACAGCGGCGAACATCCGCGACTTGCCGCGCGCCAGCTCCACACCCTCAAGGGCAGCGCACGCATGGCCGGTGCCATGCGTCTGGGCGAGCTTGTGCACCGCATCGAGTCACGCCTCGAGAACGGCATGGCCCGCCACAGCCCGGCCGAAGGGCTGATCGACACCCTCACCGGCGGTCTCGACCAGGCCGCACAGATGCTCGCCGACCTCGCCGGCGGCAAGAGCGCACCCGCACTCGCAGCGGCCGAGCAGGCGCACGACGTCGAGAGCACGGCAATCGCCATCGAGACCGGCGAGAGCACCGCCGAGACCGTACCCGGCGGCGGCACGCTGCGCGTGCGTGCCGACCATCTGGGCAACTTCATCAACATGGCCGGCGAGATCGGCATCGCGCGCACCCGCATCGAGGGCGAGCTGCGCACGCTGCGCCGCTCCCTGCTCGACCTGACCGAGAACGTCATCCGCCTGCGCGGCCAGCTGCGCGAAGTGGAGTTGCAGGCCGAGACGCAGATGCAGTCGCGCATCGCGCAGGCCGACTCGCAGCACGCTTCGTTCGATCCGCTCGAGATGGACCGCTACACGCGGCTGCAGGAACTCACGCGGATGATGGCCGAGAGCGTCGGCGACGTCACCACCGTGCAGCAGAACCTGCTGCGCAACCTCGACGGGGCGGAACTCGCCCTGCACGGCCAGGCGCGCTTCGCGCGCGACCTGCAGCAGTCGCTGATGCAGGTGCGCATGGTGCCCTTCGACAGCCTCGCCGACCGCCTGCACCGCGTCGTGCGCCAGAGCGCCAAGGATCAGGGCAAGCGGGTCAACCTCGACATTCGCGGCGGCCGCATCGAGATCGACCGCAGCGTGCTCGAGCACATGACGGTGGCCATCGAGCACATGCTGCGCAACGCCGTCGCGCACGGCATCGAGGCGCAGGACGAGCGGCGCGCGGCAGGCAAGGACGAGATCGGCCAGGTGACCCTGACGATCAGCCAGACCGGCAACGAGATCGCCATCGACCTGGCCGACGACGGCCGCGGCCTCGACTACGAGGCGATCCGCGCGCGCGCGGCCGAGCGCGACCTGCTCGACGACCCGCAGGGCGCAGACGAGCGCACGCTGACCAACCTCATCTTCACGCCCGGCTTCAGCACCGCTGACGAAATCTCGACGATCGCCGGCCGCGGCGTCGGCATGGACGTGGTGCGCGCCGAGGCCGCCGCGCTGGGCGGGCGCATCGACGTGCATGCGACGCCCGGCGACGGCACGCGTTTTCGCATCTACCTGCCGTTGACGCTGGCGGTCACGCAGGCGCTGCTGGTACGCGCCGCGCACGCCAGCTACGCCATCCCGTCGACCATGATCGCCCAGGTGCTCGAACTGCGTTCGGACGCGCTCGAGCGCATGCGTGCGGACGGTTTCGCCGAATGGCAGGAACAGCGTTATCCCTACCGCTACCTGCCCGAACTGCTCGGCAAGCGGCGCGCGCGCCCCGAGATCCACCGCTTCAACTGGGTGCTGCTGCTGCGCGCCGGCGGCGAGCGCCTGGCGCTGCACATCGACGCCATGCGCGGCAACCAGGAGATCGTCGTCAAGTCGGCCGGCCCGCAGCTGCTGCGCATCGTCGGCATCTCCGGCGCCACCGTGCTGGGCGACGGCGAGATCGTGCTGATCCTCAACCCGCTCGCACTGGCCAGCCGTTCCGAGGCGCCGGACGAGGTCATGGACGCCGTACTCGGCGACGACCTGCTCGACATCGGTCCGGCCGTCGAACCGCTGCGCCAACCCAGCGTGATGGTGGTCGACGATTCGCTCACGGTGCGCAAGATCACCGGACGCCTGCTCGAACGCGAGGGCTACCGCGTGCTCACCGCCAAGGACGGCACGGACGCACTCGACCAGCTCGAGGATTTCGTGCCCGATGTCATCCTGTCGGACATCGAAATGCCGCGCATGGACGGCTTCGACCTGGTGCGCAACCTGCGCGCCGACGAGCGCACGCGCGAAGTGCCGGTGATCATGATCACCTCGCGCCTGGCCGACAAGCACCGCGAGTACGCCGAGAAGCTCGGCGCCAACGACTATCTCGGCAAGCCCTACGACGAGGACGAGCTGTTGCGCCTGCTGCGCCAGTACACCGACCTCACACCCGAACGCTCACAGGGCCTCAGCCGCGTTTCGTGACCGCGAAGCGCGCCAGCGTGCGCTCGCGCGCGGCGGCGTGATCGACCACCGGCGCCGGGTAGTCCTCGCCGATGCGCACACCGGCCGCGCGCTGCGCGGCCTCGTCCATCTTCCACGGCGCATGGATCCAGCGCGACGGCGCGCGCGCCAGCTCGGGCACATAGCGGCGGATGAAGTCGCCCTGCGGATCGAAGCGCTGCGACTGCGTCACCGGGTTGAAGATGCGGAACCACGGCTGGGCGTCGCAGCCGGTCGAAGCCGCCCACTGCCAGCCACCATTGTTGGCCGCCAGATCGTAGTCGTTGAGCAAGGCGGCGAAGTGGCGCTCGCCCGGGCGCCAGTCGATGCCCAGATCCTTGCACAGGAAGGAGGCGGTGATCATGCGCAGCCGGTTGTGCATGTAGCCCGTCTGCGCGAGCTGACGCATGCCCGCATCGACCAGCGGATAGCCGGTGCGGCCCGCCTTCCATGCTGCGAGCAGTTCAGGCGCCTCGTCCCAGCACACGCGGTCGAACTCGGGGCGGAAGTTCTCCGTCACCACGCGCGGGTGGTGCCACAGGATCATCTGGTAGAAGTCGCGCCACACCAGTTCATTGAGCCAGGTGCGCGGCCCGTCGCCGTGCATGCGCCAGGCCGCCTCGGCCAGCGCGCGCACCGACACCGTGCCGAAGCGCAGATGCGCCGACAGATAGGACACGCCTTTCCTGCCCGGAAAGTCGCGCGCGACATGGTAGTCGCCGATGCGCGCGAGAAAGTCATCGACAAGGCTCGCGCCCCCCGACATGCCGGTGGGCAGACGCAGCGCGGCCAGGTTGTCCGGCGAGAAGCCGATCGCATCGAGCGGCGGCACGCCGCAGCGCGCATCGCGCACGGCCAGCCGCCCGGCGTGCGCGGCAATCGCGAACGGCGCGACATCGCCCGGCTCGAGGCGGCGCATCCAGGCGTTGCGATACGGCGTGAATACCGAGAACGGACGGCCATCCTGAGTCAGCACCTCGTCGCGGTCGAACACGACCTGATCCTTGAAATCCTCGAAGTCGATGTCCGCGTCCGCCAGCACCCGGCGCACCGCGTCATCACGCTCGCGCGCAGCCGGCTCGTAGTCGCGGTTGGCGAGTACCGCGTCGACGCCCAGCTCCTGCGCCAGCGCCGGAATCTCGTCGCGCGCAACGCCGTGGCGCACGATCAGCCCGCCGCCGTTGCCACCGGCCGCGCGCGCGAGCGCATCGAGCGCCTCGTCGAGTTCGCGCAGCGCCGCGTGGATGAAACCGAGCCTGCGGTCCGCGCGCGAGGGCAGCGCATCGAGGATGGCGCGATCGAAGACGAAGACGCAGTAGACGCGCTCGAAGCGCGTCAGTGCGTGATGCAGCGCAGCGTGGTCGAAGCTGCGCAGATCGCGCCGAAACCAGACGAGGGCGGAAGCAGGCATGACGATGGATTCGTGCGGGCGGAGCGGTTGGACGGAGCATCGTGTCACAGGTTCCTGCTCCGGCGCATGCCAACCGGCGTAAAATGCACCCCATGAGCGCCATCATCGCAAACCTGACGAATCACTTTCTGATCGCCATGCCTGCCATGGCCGATCCGAACTTCTCGCGCACGCTGACCTACATCGCGGAGCACAACGAGCAGGGCGCGCTCGGCATCATCGTCAACCGCCCGCTCGACATGACGCTGACGACGCTGTTCGAGCGTGTCGACGTGCCGCTGCACGCGGGCGAACTGGCCGGTCAACCGGTGTATTTCGGCGGCCCGGTACAGACCGACCGCGGCTTCGTCCTGCACCGCCCGCTCGGCGACTGGCATTCCACGCTGGAAGTCACCGACGAGGTCGGCCTGACCAGCTCGCGCGACATCCTGCAGGCCATGGGCGAGGACGGCGAACCGTCCGAGGTGCTGGTCTCGCTCGGCTATGCCGGCTGGTCGGCCGGCCAGCTCGAGCAGGAACTGGCGTCCAACGCCTGGCTGACCGTACCGGCCGACCTGTCCATCCTGTTCGAGTTGCCGCCGGAAGAACGCTTCGCCGCGGCCCTGCAGCGTCTGGGCATCGACTTCACCCACCTGTCCGAGGTCGCCGGACATGCCTGAAGCGCGCCCGCAAGCGGCTTCCCTGCCCGAACGCGGCACGGTGGTGGGTTTCGATTTCGGGCTGGCACGCATCGGCGTGGCCGTCGGCGAGATCGAGACCTGCCACGCCACGGCGCTGACCACCATCGCCGAGGAATCCGGCGAGCGCCGCTTCGCGGCCATCGGCACCCTGCTGGACGAATGGCGGCCGGTGGCGCTGGCCGTCGGCATCCCGTGCCATCTGGACGGTACCGAACACGCGATGAGCGCGCGCTGCCGGCGCTTCGCCAACCAGCTGCGCGGGCGCTTCGGCCTGCCGGTGGTCGAGGTCGACGAGCGCCTCACGTCGGTGGCGGCCGAATCCGCGCTCGCCGAGGCGGGCGAGCGCGACTGGCGCACACGCAAGCGCCGGCTCGACGCGACGGCCGCGCAGATCCTCCTGCAGGATCTTCTCAACGAGACGAATCATGCAACTTCCTGACGCAGAAACCCTGCTCGACGCACTGGTCGCGCAGATGCGGCCCCATGTGCGCCCGGACACCGCGCTGGTCGGCATCCGCACCGGCGGCGTGTGGATGGCCGAGCGCATCCACGCGGCGCTCGCGCTGAGCGGACCGGTCGGCGCCATCGACGTATCCTTCTACCGCGACGACTTCGGCGCACGTGGTCTGCCCGCCAAGCCGCAGCGAACCGACATCGCCTTCGACGTCGAGGGTTCGCACGTGATCATCGTCGACGACGTGCTCTACACCGGCCGCACGGTGCGCGCCGCACTCAACGAACTGTTCGACTTCGGCCGGCCGGGCTGCGTCGAGCTGGCCGTGCTGGTCGACCGCGGCGGGCGCGAACTGCCCATCGCCGCGCGTTACTGCGCCCATACCCTGGCCGAGCCGCTGCCGGCCTCACAGATCCTGGAGCTCGGCCGCGACGAGGCCGGCGTGCTGTCCCTGAGGCTGATCGATGCGTAATCCCCAGCTCGACAAGAACGGCGGCCTGCGCCACCTGCTCACCCTCGACGGGCTGCCGCGCGAGACCCTGACCGCCATTCTCGACACCGCCGCCCCCTTCACCGAGGTGGCCGAGCGCGAAATCAAGAAGCTGCCGGTGCTGCGCGGCAAGAGCGTGTTCAACCTGTTCTTCGAGAACTCCACGCGCACGCGCACCACCTTCGAGATCGCCGCCAAGCGCCTGTCCGCCGACGTCGTCAATCTGAACGTATCGACCAGTTCCACCGCCAAGGGCGAGAGCCTGCTCGACACCGTCGACAACCTGTGTGCGATGCAGGCCGACATGTTCGTCGTGCGTCATGCCGCCAGCGGCGCCCCGTTCCTGATCGCGCAGCATCTCATCGCCAACGGCCGCAACGACATCCACGTGGTCAACGCCGGCGACGGGCGGCACGCCCACCCGACGCAGGGCCTGCTCGACATGTACACCATTCGCCACTTCAAGGGCGACTTCAGCCAGCTCGTGGTGGCGCTGGTGGGCGACGTGCTGCATTCGCGCGTGGCGCGCTCGCAGATCGCCGCGCTGGCCACGCTGGGCGTGCCCGAGATCCGCGTGATCGGCCCCAAGACCTTGCTGCCGACCGGGCTCGAGCGGCCCGGACTGCGCGTGTTCCACGACATGGCCGAGGGGCTGCGCGACGTTGATGTCGTGATGATGCTGCGCCTGCAGAACGAGCGCATGAACGGCGCGCTGCTGCCCACGCCGCAGGAGTTCTACAAGAACTGGGGGCTGACCGCGGAGAAGCTGTCGGCGGCAAAATCCGACGCCATCGTGATGCACCCGGGGCCGATGAATCGCGGCGTGGAGATCGACTCGGCCATCGCCGACGGCGCCCAGGCCGTCATCCTCAACCAGGTCACCTTCGGCATCGCGGTACGCATGGCCGTGATGTCCATGCTGGCAGCGTGAACATGAACCTCAAGATCAGCAACGGCCGCCTCGTCGACCCCGCCCACGAGCGGGACGAAGTGTGCGACGTCTACGTCTCCGACGGGCGCATCGTCGCGCTCGGCACCGCGCCCGAAGGCTTTGCCGCCGAGCGCGTCATCGACGCCTCGGGCCTGGTGGTCTGCCCCGGCCTCGTCGATCTGGCCGCGCGCCTGCGCGAACCCGGCTTCGAGTACCGCGCCACGCTCGAGTCCGAGATGGCCGCCGCGATGGCCGGCGGCGTGACCAGCCTCGCCATCCCGCCCGACACCGACCCCGCGCTCGACGAACCCGGCCTGGTCGAGATGCTGTGCTATCGCGCCAAACAGCTCAACTGCGCCCACGTCTATCCCGTCGGCGCACTCACCGTCGGCCTCGCCGGCGAACGCCTGGCCGAGATGTCGCAACTGTTCGACGCCGGCTGTTTCGCGTTCAGCCAGGCCAATGTGCCCATCGTCGACGACACGGTGCTGATGCGCGCAATGCAGTACGCGGCGACCTTCGGCTTCCCCGTCTGGCTGCAACCGCTCGCACCCTTCCTGGCGCGCACCGGCAACGCCCACGACGGCGAGGTCGCCGCGCGCCTGGGCCTGGCCGGCATTCCGGTTGCGGCCGAAACCATCGCGCTCTTCGCCCACCTGCGTCTGGCACGGGCAACCGGCGCCAGGCTGCACGTCACGCGCCTGTCCAGCGCCGAGGGGCTGGCGCTGATCGAGCAGGCGCGCGCCGAAGGCATGGAAGTCACCTGCGACGTCTCGATCAACCACCTGCACCTGTGCGACCAGGACATCGGTTATTTCGACCCCAACTGCCATCTCGTGCCACCACTGCGCGAAGCGAGTGACCGCGACGCGCTGCGCGCGGCGCTCGCCGACGGGCGCATCGACGCGCTGTGCTCGGATCACACGCCGGTCGACGACGACGGCAAGCTCACGCCGTTCAGCGAATCCGAACCCGGCGCCACTGGCCTGGAACTGCTGCTGTCGATGACGCTGCAATGGGCCGAGCAGGACGGTGTGCCGCTGCCCGCGGCGCTGGCGCGCGTCACTTCGGATGCGGCGCGCCTGGTCGGCATCCGTCGCGGCGGCCATCTTGCACCGGGTGCGCGCGCCGACGTGTGCGTGTTCGACCCGCAGGCGCGCCACACGGTCACGCGCGAGCGTCTCAGGAGCCAGGGCAAGAACACCCCCTTCCTCGGTCACGAAGTGCCCGGTCTGGTGCGCTACACGCTGGTCGAGGGCCGCGTGATGTACGAAGGGTAGGTCGCGACGAGCGCAGCGAGTGCGACACCGCCGTCGGACATGCCGAAACGGGTCGTTGTACGGACCGGGTTGTCGCACTCGCCTTCGGCTCGACGCGTATATGGACTCCTCCCGTTTGCAAGCCTTTTGTCGTCTTTGGCTGTTGGGTACGACTGCGCACGTATATCCGACCTCAGTAGTTGAGCGCATTTGCTCGGGTCTCGATGGGCTATTCGCACGCCGGCGCCTGATCGACCTATCGTGCTTGGGAGCACTTCGCGTTAAGCAGGCTGTGCCGACGTCGGTTCGACCTGTGAGCCATCCACGACTTGGGCTTCGCAATCGACGGTAGGGGCTTACTCCTTCTCGTTACTTCGATTCACTTCAATCACTGCGCAGCGCTCACGCCACACCCACAGGCTCTTCGGTCCGTGTTCGTGCATGCTCCGGATCGTACTCACCGCCTCGCACCAACAACGCCCAGGCCATGCGTAGCGTCTTGTTGGCCAGCGCCACCGCGGCCACGTTCTTGTTGCGTCGCGCGCACAGCGCCTGCACCCAACAGCTCAACGCATCGTCCTTGTGCGCGCAGTTCTTGATCACCGAGCGCGCGCCGTGGATAAGCAAGGTGCGCACATACGCGTCACCGCGCTTGCTGATGCCCAGCAGGCGCTGCTTGCCCCCGCTCGCGTGCTGCGCTGGCACGATCCCCGCCCAGGCACTGGCCTGGCGCGCCCGGGCGAACTGACGGCCATCGCCCAAGCTGGCCACCAGCGCGGTGGCGGTGATCGGGCCCACTCCGCGCAAACTCATCAGCCGTCGCGCGGCCCCATCCTCGCGCGCGATGCGCTCGATCTGTGCGTCGAGCCGGGCGATGCGCTCATCGAGCGCGACCAGATCGTCGTACTGTTCCGACAGAATCTGCACGAACGCCTCGCTGAGCCGCTCGTCTGCGTTCTCGATCAGCACGGGCAGCGCCACCCGTACCTGCCTGACCCCTTGTGCGATCGCAATCCCGTACTCGCCCACCAGGCCGCGAATCTGATTGACCAGCGCCGTGCGTGAGGTCACCCGCTCGCTGCGCACCCGGTGCAGCGCCTGAATGTCCTGCTGCGCCACCGTCTTGATGCGCACAAAGCGCATGTCCGGACGACCCACCGCTTCGCAGATCGCCTCCGCGTCGTTGGCATCGTTCTTGTTGCCACGCACGTACGGCTTCACAAATTGCGGCGCAATGAGCCGCACATCATGGCCCAGCTCGCGCAGGCGCCGCGCCCAGTGGTGCGCACCGGCGCACGCCTCCATCCCGATCAGGCACGGCTCAAGACGCGCCAGATACTCCAGCAGCTGCGCCCGCCGTACCTGACGGCGCAACACCCGATGACCCCGCTCATCCACCCCATGCAACTGAAACACCTGCTTTGCCAGATCAATGCCAAGGCGCGTAATCTTCATCTCGGACTCCTCCTCAACCTGTGACTGGGAATGCAATTCTCAGTCTGGCACCTCGATGCCGTAAGGGGGAGGAGTCCATCCCATTGACCTACCGCGTTGTCCTTGGTCGTCGGGTTGCCGGGTGTTCGGACTTCAGCCGCCGACGATCAGCGGCAGGAAGTTGCCGCGCAGCCCGGCCAGCACCACCAGCACGATCTGCAGCAACAGCAGCAGCACCAGCGGCGACAGGTCGACGTTGGCGATGGTTGGCACGATGCGCCGGAACGGGCGCAGAAAGGGTTCGGCCAGACGGCGGATCATCGGCGCGGCCGGCGCATGCGGGCTGACCCACGAGAGCACCGCCGACACCAGCACCAGCGCGAAGATCACATACACCGCCATGCGCGCCAGCCCCACCAGGCCCATGCCGGCCAGCCCCAGCGCGACTCCACCGGCTCCGCCGAAGGGCACACCACGCAGCACGAGTTCGATCGCGACGAAGGCCACCTGAGCGAGCCAGGCCGGCAGCAGGCTGGCCATGTCCAGCCCCCACAGGCCGGGCACGACGCGGCGCAGCGGCCGCACCAGCCAGTCGGTGGTGGCGAGCACGAAATGACCCATCTGGTTGTGGAAGGGCACGCGCTGCCACTGCATGAAAAAACGCACCAGCAGCAGCAATGTGAAGGCGCCGAAGACGAAGTTGAGCAGCAGGAAGAGAATGGTCGCGAGCATGTACTCAACCCCTGCCCAGTTCTTCGCCGAGCGCGCGACCGCGCGCTTCCGCCGCGGCCACCGCACGATCGACCAGGCCCATGAAGCCGCCCTGCTCGAACACCGCCAGCGCAGCCGCCGTGGTGCCGCCCCTGGAGGTCACCTTCTGGCGCAGCACGTCCGGGCCGTCATCGGATTCGGCCGCCAGCTTCGCCGCGCCGAGCACGGTATCGATGGCCAGCCGCCGCGCCGTGTCGGCGTCGAAGCCGCGCGCCACGGCCGCCGCCTCGAGCGCCTCGATGAAGTGGAATACGTAGGCCGGTCCGCTGCCCGAAACGGCCGTGACCGCGTCCATGCGCGCCTCGTCCTCGACCCAGACGACGCTGCCGACCGACGCGAGCATGCGCCCGGCCAGTTCGCGATCTTCGCCATCGACACCAGGCCCCGCACACAGACCGCTCACGCCGGCACCGACCAGTGCCGGCGTGTTGGGCATCGCGCGCACGATGCGATCAAAGCCATCGAGCCAGCGCGACAGGTCGCCGATGCGCAAACCCGCCGCGACGCTGACCACCAGCGCACGTTCGAGGCGGCCGGCGAGTGGCTCCACGGCCTCGCGCATCTGCTGCGGCTTGACCGCAAGCACCACGGCGTCGGCCTCGCGCACCACGTCGTCGGCGACGCCCGTGACGCCCACGCCGAACTGTCCGACCAACCATTCGCGACGTTCCGGCGCGAGTTCCACGACACTCAGCTCGTGCGCGTCGAAGCCGCGCTCGAGCATGCCGCCGATGAGCGCGGCGGCCATGTTGCCGCCGCCGAGAAAGACGATCTTCATGCGGGGGTACTCTCCATTCCGGTCTTGCGCGCGCGTGCGCCGAAGATTGCACTGCCCACACGTACCAGCGTGCTGCCCTCGGCGATCGCCGCCTCGAGGTCTTCGGACATGCCCATCGACAAGGTGTCGAGCGCATGGCCGCGCGCGATCAGCTCGTCGCGCAAGCGGCGCAGCAATCCGAAGCGCTCTCGCTGCAATGCAGCGTCGGGGGTGGGTTCGGGGATGCACATCAGCCCGCGCAGGCGCAGCTGCGGCAGGGCCGCGACCGCATCGGCCAGGGCGGCGAGTTCGTCCGGTGCGATGCCGCTCTTGCTGGCCTCGCCACTGACGTTGACCTGGATGCACACCTGCAGCGGCGGTCGATGCGCGTCGCGCTGCTCGGACAGACGGCGCGCGATCTTCTCGCGCTCGATCGAATGCACCCAGTCGAAATGCGTCGCCACCACGCGCGTCTTGTTCGATTGCAGCGGGCCGATGAAATGCCATTCCAGCCCGCCGTCGGCCAGCGCCTCGGCCTTGGCCGCGCCTTCCTGCACGTAGTTCTCGCCGAAGGCGAGCTGCCCGGCGTCGGCCGCAGCGCGCACGTCGCTGGCCGGCCAGGTCTTGCTCACGGCGAGCAGGCGCACCTCATCGGGATCGCGTCCGGCGGCGCGGGCCGCGGCCGCAATGCGCGCCGTGACGGCTTGCAAGTTGGCAGCGATTGATGTCATATACCCGCGTCAGCACCATTGAACCGGCAGGCGCCGAGTATAGCATCGGGGCGCTGCGCCCCTTCCCCACCACCGCCCTTCCGGAAGCTCCATGGACATCACCGAACTGCTCGCGTTTGCGGTCAAGAACAAGGCCTCGGATCTGCACATGTCTGCGGGCCTGCCGCCGATGATCCGCGTACACGGCGACATCCGGCGCATCAACCTGCCGCCGATGGAGCACAAGGACGTACACGCGATGGTGTACGACATCATGAACGACTCGCAGCGCAAGCAGTTCGAGGACGAACTCGAATGCGACTTCTCGTTCGAGATTCCCAACCTCGCGCGCTTTCGCGTCAACGCCTTCAACCAGAACCGCGGCGCCTCGGCCGTGTTCCGCACGATTCCGTCCAAGGTGCTCACGCTCGAGGAACTGAACGCGCCCAAGATCTTCCGCGAGATCGCCGACCAGCCGCGCGGCATCGTGCTGGTCACCGGGCCCACCGGCTCGGGCAAATCGACCACGCTCGCGGCCATGGTCGATTACGTCAACGAGAACCAGTACTCGCACATCCTCACCATCGAGGACCCGATCGAATTCGTGCACACCTCCAAGCGCAGCCTGATCAACCAGCGCGAAGTGCACCGCGACACGCTGGGCTTTTCCAACGCACTGCGCTCGGCCCTGCGCGAGGACCCGGACGTGATCCTGGTGGGCGAGATGCGCGACCTGGAAACCATCCGCCTGGCGCTGACCGGCGCCGAGACCGGCCATCTGGTGTTCGGCACGCTGCACACCTCGTCGGCGGCCAAGACCATCGACCGCATCATCGACGTGTTTCCGGCCGAGGAAAAGGACATGGTGCGCGCGATGCTGTCCGAATCGCTGCGCGCGGTCATCGCCCAGACCCTGCTCAAGACCAAGGACGGCACGGGTCGCGTGGCGGCGCACGAAATCATGCTGGGCACCGCCGCGATCCGCAACCTCATCCGCGAGAACAAGATCGCGCAGATGTACTCGTCCATCCAGACCGGCCAGCAGCTGGGCATGCAGACGCTGGATCAGTGCCTGCAGGATCTGGTGCGTCGCAATATCGTGTCGGTGTCCGAGGCGCGCATGCGCGCGCAGAACAAGGACGCCTTCGCCGGCTGAGCGGCGCCGGGGCGAGGCTGGCAAGTCCGCGCCCGGCGCGGTAGATTGAGTGCCGCGACGTCGGCTTCGGAGACCCACAATGGAACGCGACCAGGCCCTCAAGTTCATGCACGATCTGCTGCGGCTGATGGTGCAGAAGAACGGCTCGGACCTCTTCGTCACCTCGGGCTTTCCGCCGGCGATCAAGATCGACGGCAAGATCATTCCGCAATCCAATCAGGTACTCACGCCGCAGCACACGGCGGAACTGGCGCGCGCGGTCATGAACGACCGCCAGGCGGCGGAATTCGAAGCCACCAAGGAATGCAACTTCGCCGTCGCGCCGCCGAACATCGGACGCTTTCGCGCCAACGCCTACATCCAGCAAAGCCGCGTCGGCCTGGTGCTGCGCACCATCTCGCAGACCATACCGACCTTCGAGGAACTGGGCCTGCCGGCCATCCTCAAGGACATCGCGATGAGCAAGCGCGGGCTGGTGATTTTCGTCGGCGGCACCGGCACCGGCAAGACCACCTCGCTGGCGGCGATGGTGGATTTCCGCAACGAGCACTCGTACGGCCACATCATCACCGTCGAGGATCCGATCGAATTCGTCCATCCGCACAAGAACTGCATCATCACGCAGCGCGAGATCGGCATCGACACCGACCACTGGGAGGCGGCGCTGAAGAACACGCTGCGCCAGGCGCCGGACGTCATCCTGATGGGCGAGATCCGCGACCGCGAGACCATGGACTACGCCATCGCCTTCGCCGAGACCGGCCACCTGTGCCTGGCCACGCTGCACGCCAACAGCACCAACCAGGCGCTCGACCGCATCATCAACTTCTTTCCTGAAGACCGCCGCCAGCAGTTGCTGATGGACTTGTCGCTCAACGTGCGCGCACTGATCTCGCAGCGCCTGCTGCCGATGAAGGAGCGCAAGGGCCGCGCACCGGCCGTGGAAATCATGCTCAACTCGCCGCTGATCTCGGATCTGATCTTCAAGGGCGACGTGCCCGGCATCAAGGAGGTCATCAAGCGTTCGCGCGAGCTGGGCATGCAGACCTTCGACCAGAGCCTGTTCGACCTCTACGAGGATGGTCTCATCACCTACGAGGACGCGCTGCGCAACGCCGACTCGCTCAACGACCTGCGCCTGCAGATCAAGCTGCACTCCAAGCACGGCGAGAAGGATTTCCTGTCGGGCACGGAGAATCTGGACATCGTCTGAAGGCAGCCGCCGTGCGGTGACGCACGCCGATCACTGGTCCTGCGGCTTTTCCCGCCCGCTCCCGGCGAACATCCGGTACTCGTACAAGCGGCATTCGAGCGCGCCGTTGAACAGCGGCGTGCGGCGGCTGGCCTTGAGCCCCATGCCGCGCGGCAGCGCGGCATCTGCGCTCAGAAAATAACAGCGCCAACCCGCCCAGTGCGCCTTGAGCGCGTCACCCAGTTGCGGATAGAACTCGAGCAGTTCGCTCTCCTCGCCGATGCGCACGCCGTACGGCGGATTGGCGACCATCACGCCGGCCTCGGCCGGAGGGTCGAGCTCCAGAATGTCCGCCTGCATCACGCGCACGCAATCGGCCAGCCCGGCCGCGGCGAGATTGGCCTCGGCCTTGCGTACCTGGGCAGCGACCAGATCCGCACCGAAGATCGGCAGCTCACGTACCGGCTTGCGTCGCGCCTCCGCCGCCGCACGCAGCTTCGCCCAGGCCGCGCGGTCGAAGTTCTTGAGTTTCTCGAAACCGAAGCGCCGCCCCAGCCCGGGTGCGACATCGAGCGCGATCTGCGCCGCCTCGATCAGAAAGGTTCCGCTGCCGCACATCGGGTCGACCAGCGCCTCGTCCGGCGTCCAGCCGGTCAGTTGCAGGATGCCGGCGGCAAGATTTTCCTTGAGCGGCGCCTCGACCGAAGCCTGCTTGAAGCCGCGCTTGTACAGCGGCTCGCCCGAGGTATCCAGATACAGCGTGACGGCCTCACGCGTCAGGAAGACGTGGATGCGCACGTCCGGGTTCGCGGTGTCCACGCTGGGGCGCTCGCCGGTGATCGTGCGGAAGTGGTCGCACACCGCGTCCTTGATGCGCAGCGTGACGAATTCCAGGCTCTTCACCGCCGAGCGCTGCGAGGTCACGAATACGCGGATGGTCTCGTCGATCGAGAACCAGCGCGCCCAGGTCGGCGCGTAGGCGATGCGATAGATGTCTTCCTCGTTGCGGTAGCGTCCCTGCGCGATTCGCCACAGCACGCGCGTGGCGATGCGCGACTCGAGGTTGACCCGCCAGCAGGTCGGCATGTCGCCGGAAAAGCCCACGCCACCATGGGTGGGCTCGATGTCGCGCGCGCCCAGCGCGGCCAGCTCCGCGGCCAGCGCCGCTTCGAGGCCGCGCGGGCACGGCGAGAAAAAGGATTCGGCCATCGGCCCTCCGCAATCAGAACGGTTTGACGACGGTCAGGAACACGACCGCGAACAGCACCAGCACCGGTGCCTCGTTGAACCAGCGATACCACACGTGGCTGCGCGTGTTGCGCCCGGCCGCGAAATCCGCGAGCAGCTTGCCGCAATACACGTGATAGCCGATCAGGAACAGCACCAGCGCCAGCTTGGCGTGCAGCCAGCCCCCCGAGAACCCCCAGCCCATCCACAGCCACAGCCCGAAGCCCAGCGCCAGCACGCCCAGCGGGGTCATGAAGCGGAACAGCTTGCGCTCCATCAGCGCGAGGTGCTCGCGCGTGGCGGAATCCTCGACCATGGCGTGATTGACGTACAGGCGCGGCAGATAGAACAGGCCCGCGAACCAGCTCACGACGAACACGATGTGCAGCCACTTCACGATCAGCACGGGGCAGAAACTCCTTGGGACAGGGCCGCGGCGAAGCCGTCCGCGACCGTGGGGTAGGTCAGACGCATGCGCAACTCGCGCAGCGCGCGCGCGCCCGAGATGCGGCGCGACTCCGACAGGAAGGACAGCGCCATCGACGACAGCCGTTCGGCCAGTTCATCGGGGGTCGCGCGGGGCGGGGGCGGCAGGCCGAACATGCGCGCGGCCAGATCGAAATACTCGCCCATGCGCAGGTCGGTCAGATCGACGGCATTGTAGACCCGCCCGGGCGCGCCCCGGAACAGCGTCAGACAGGCCATGCGTGCCAGATCGTCGGCATGGATGTGGTTGGTGTAGGGATCATGCGCGCCCTGCGGCACCGGATCGCCACGCCGCAGGCGCTCGAGCGGCAACCGTTCGGCCGCGTAGATGCCCGGCGCGCGCAGGATGCTCACCGCCACCCCATGACGCACGCCGAATTCGCGCAAGCGGCGTTCGGCGGCGACCCGGCGCACGGCGCGCGCGCTGCTCGGACACGGCGCGCGCGTCTCGTCGATGCGCGCACCCGCGCAGTCGCCGTAAACCCCTGTCGTGCTTATGTATACGATGCGCTGTGGTAGACTCCGCCCCGCCCCCAGGGCCGCCAGAAGATGCGCCGTGCGCGCGTCGTCCGCGCCCTCGCGCGGCGGTGGCGCGCAGTGCAGGACTGCATCGGCCAGGCCCGCGACGCGCGCAAGACTCGCGCGACCGTCGAGATCCCCCGCCAGCGGTATCGCACCGAGCGCGCGCAGACGCGCGAACGCCTCGCTGCGTCGCGCCAGCGCGAACACCTCGAAGCGCTTCGCAAGCCACGGGATCGCGCGCCCGGCCACGTCGCCGGCACCGACGATCAGGATTCGATTCATCGCAGGATTATCCCACGTCATGTCCTTCCGTATCACGCTACAGCCCGGCGGCCAGCACTTCGACGCGCGCGCCGACCAGACCGTGCTCGAGGCCGCGCTGGCGGCCGGCTTCATCGTGCCCTACGGCTGCCGCGATGGCGCCTGCGGCGCCTGCAAGGCGCGCATCGAGCGCGGCACCATCGATCAGGGATCGATCTCCGAGGGAGCGCTCACGCCCGCGGAAATCGCCTCTGGCCAGGCCCTGCTGTGCCAGGCGCGCGCCTGCTCCGACCTCGAGGTGACGGTGCGCAGCATCACCCGCGCGGGTGCGATTGCGGTCAAGAAGCTGCCGTGCCGCGTGCAGTCCATCGAGCGCGCGGCATCCGACGTGATCGTGATGCACCTGAAACTGCCCGCCTCCGACAAGTTCGCCTTTCGCGCCGGCCAGTACATCGACTTCGTGCTCGACGAGGGGCGGCGGCGCAGCTTCTCGATCGCCAATGCGCCGGCCGTCGACGGCCACATCGAAGTACACGTGCGCCGCATCGACGGCGGGCGCTTCACCGGCCGCATTTTCGAGCAGATGAAGCCGCGCGAGATCCTGCGCTTCGAGGGCCCGCTGGGCAGCTTCGCACTTTCCGATGACGACTCGCGCCCGACCATCCTGCTGGCCGGCGGCACGGGATTCGCACCCATCAAGAGCATCGTCGAGGACTGCATCGCCAGCGGGCGTCGTCGCGAATTCGCCCTGTACTGGGGCGCACGCACGCCCGACGGCCTGTACATGGACGAGCTGGCGCGACGCTGGGCTTCCGAACTACCCGGATTCAACTACGTGCCGGTGGTCTCGGACGCGCGCGCCGAGGACGGCTGGACAGGCCGGACGGGACTCGTTCATCATGCGCTGATGGCCGACTATTCCGACCTGTCCGCATTCGAGGTCTATGCCTGCGGCGCGCCGGCGATGATCGACGCTGCGCGCACCGATCTCGTGCGCCGCTGCGCCCTGTCGTCGGAGGCGTTCTTCGCCGACGCCTTCACCTTCGCAGGCAATTGAGCCCATGGAAGCGACGACAATCTTCACGCGCGAACCGGTGGTCAATCGCAAGCGCGCCATCACCGCCAACCGCCTGATCGCCCACGGCCCCGACGTCGCCTCCGTCGTCGAGGCGCTCAACGCGCTCGGCGAGGTCTGGCCCACCCAGCATCCGGTGTTCATCTCGCTCGAGCGACTCGTACCCACGCCCGACCTGATGCAGTGGCGCCCGCCCGACAACGCGATGATCGAGATTCCGGCGCAGACCCTGGGCCATCCGCGCACCGCCGAACTGCTCGCCGAGCTGGCCGAGGCCGGCATCCACACCTGCCTGGCGTGGTGGCGCGCGGACACCGTGGAGCCCGCACAGGCGAACTGGCGCTTCACGATCACCGACGCGCGCAAGCAGCCCTCGGCCAGTGGCGCACCGGGCGTGCCGCTGGCCTGGGGGCTGGCCGACATCCAGGCTTTCCAGGGCGCGATGCAGCAGGGTTTCGAGGGGGCGTCGGGGTGGTTCTTCCTGCATGGCAATCCACCGCCCAAGGCGCTCACGCCGGCCCACGGACAGATCGTGCGGCTGCTCAACATGGTGCGCAACGGCGCCGACATCAAGGACATCGAACGCCTGCTCAAGCAGGACGTGGCGATCTCCTACAAGCTGCTGCGTTACATCAACTCGGCCGGCTTCGGCCTGATGTGCGAGATCCAGTCGTTTCGCCACGCGGTCAGCATCCTCGGCTACGACGCACTCAACAAATGGCTGTCGCTGCTGCTGGTCACGGCCAGCCGCGATCCGGCCGCACCTGCGCTGATGCAGACGGCCATCGTGCGTGGTCGCTTCATGGAACAGCTCGGCACGGCGTGGCTGGACGAGAGCCACCTGGACAACCTCTTCATCACCGGCGCCTTCTCGCAGTTGCCGCTGCTCACCGGTACGCGCATGGAGGAGATCGTCGAGGCCATGACGCTGCCCGAGGGCATCTGTGACGCGCTGCTCCACGATCGCGGCGAGTACGCGCCGCTGCTGCGCCTGGCGCGACTCACCGAGGGCTTCGACGGCACCGCGCTGGCCGCGCAGTCGGCCGAACTGCAGCTCACCCCCGAACAGGTCAACGCCGCGCTGCTCTCGGCGCTGGGATTCGCGGACAGCCTCACCGCCTGATGCACGCCGCGCGCGCAGTATGACCGCGACAAGCGCGCCGGAATCGGTACAATCCCGGCATCCCGACGGCACGAGACCCGGCATGGGTTCGAACATGCTCCATTCGCAGGGCGGCCTGCCCGCTGCCGCACCGAGCGCGCAGCGCGAGGTGCTGCTCGGCCTGCTCGGCAGCTCGCCACCGGCACGCGAGGACATCGCCACGCTGGCCACCGACGACCCGCTGCTGGTGCACGCCATGTTCCATGCCTGCCCGCTCGACGGCGGCCTCGAACAAGCCCTGAGCGAGGCCCTGGCCGAACGTGTGGAGCGCATCGGAGCATCGCTGCTGTCGGCCTGGATCACCCTGCAGGAGGGCGTGCGCGAACCGGGTTCGCGCACCGACCTGGCCCTGCGCGGCTTCGCCTTGCGCTGCGCGGATCTCGCACGGCAACTGGCGATGCGCAGCGACTACCCCTTTCCCGACGAGGCCCGGCTGGCCGGCCTGTGGTCGCGCCTGTCGCAGATGCTGCGCCTCGATCCAGCCCATGCCGGACGCACCGGCAGCGCGGCCGCGCTCAACGCTCGCCTGGCCGCCGAATGCGGTGCCGAGGGCCCGCTCGCGGACGCGCTCGAACTGGTCGAGGCTGACGACGAGCGGATTCTCTCGGCTCATCCGCTGGCACGTCTGCTGTGGTGCGCGAGCCGCCTCGCCAGCCCGGATGGCGGCACGCCCGACGCGGTGCTCGCGCGCGTGGCCGGCGTCGACTCCGCCTGCCTGCACGAGATCCGCGAGCACTGCCCGATTGCGCTCGCTCCGCAAGGCCCGCCCGAAACGTCCGCACTCGCGCCGGCCGCCGCCCAGCCGGTGTCGCGCAAGCTGCTCGAAGCGGCGCTCGCCGGCTACGCGCGCACGGCCTTCGAGGGGCTGACCGGTGATGCCCTGCGCGCACGGTTGCACGCCGGCGCCCGCCTGCTGTGCGCGACGGCGCCGGCACTGGTGGTGGTGGCGCGCGGCGAACGGCTGGCGGCGCTGCCGCTGACCGACGCGCGCACCGAGGCCCACTGGGCGGCGGCGGACATGCCGCTCGACGATCCGCTCAGCGTCGTCGCGCTGGCCGCGCGCAGCGCCACACCCACCTCGTGTCACGGCGACGAGGGAGGCAGCCCCGCCCGTTCGGTGCGCGACTGGCAACTCGCGCGCTGGATCGGGCGCCACGGCTTCGTGTGCGTGCCGTTCTCCTGCGAGGGTGCTCCCGCAGCCATCGTGGTCGCACCCGAGCGCGTGCAGATGCCGCCACCCGACGCCACCCGCATGCTGCTCGCGCTGGTTTCGGCGGCCGCATCTGTTGCATCCGCACAACAACGTCACGACGAGGCCGAGCGCGCGTTGCGGCGCGAAGTCGAGACCCTGCATCGCGAGCATGCGCGACGCACCGCGCATGAGGCGCGCAACCCGCTGTCGGTGATCCGCAGCTATCTGCAACTGATGCCGCAACGTCATCCCGAAGCCCGCGGACTGGCCGAGGACATGGACCTCGTGCAGGCCGAGATCGATCGCCTCGGCGCGCTCATCGAGACCTTCACCGAAGCGCCGCAGGCCACGGTCGAACCGGCCTTCTGCCGGGTTCCCGAGCTGCTGCACGACCTGCGCGCCGCGGTCGGCGAGCCGCTCTTCGAGCGCCGCGGCATCCACCTCGAACTGCGCACATCGGCCGGTCTGCCGCCGGTTGCGATGCCGGCCTCGAAGCTGCGCCAGGTGTTGCTCAACCTGCTGCACAATGCCGCCGACATCCTGCATCCGGGCGGGCGCTGCACGATCGCGCTGGCCGGCGAGGTATGGGCCGACGGCGTGCGCTGCCTCGAGATCCGCGTCATCGACAACGGCCCCGGCCTGCCGCCCGAACGGCTCGCCGATCCGTTCATGCCCCGGCCCAGCAGCAAGGGCGGACACCACGAGGGACTGGGTCTGGCGATCAGCCGGCAGTTGCTCGCCGACTGGCACGGGCGCATCCTGTGCCGCAGCCAGAACGGCATCGGCACGAGCTTTCAGTTGCTTGTGCCGGTGCGCGATTCCGAATAGATTAGGACGTCATCGCACGACGTCGCCTGGGGCATATGGTCATTCCTGGAGAAGTCTTCTTCCACAACCAGCTCGCCGAGACCCCGGCCGACGCGCAGACTGCCCGCATCCTGATCGTCGACGACGACGTTTCGCTGCGCCGGACCCTGCCCCACATTCTCGCCGCACCCCATCGCGAGTTCGACACCGCCGACTGCGTGCACGCGGCGATCGCTCAGCTCGAGGCCGGCATCTTCGACCTGATCGTGCTCGACTACCGCCTGCCCGACGCGACCGGTCTGGCCGTGCTCGACTGGCTCTCCGAGCATGAACGCGACGAGGCGGTGATCATGATCAGCGGCGAGGATGCGATCGACGCGGTGATCGGCGCACTGCGCCGCGGCGCCGACGACTACGTGCGCAAGCCCTATCACGTCGCGCAGTTGCAGCGCGCGGTGCAGAACGCGCTGCACAAGCGCATGCTCGAACGCGCCAACCGGGCCATGGGCGAGCGCCTGCGCGCGTCCGAACGCCTGCACCGCTTCCTCGTCGAAAGCTCCCCCGACCTGATCTTCACGCTCGACGCGCAGGGGCGCTTCAACTACGTCAATCCACGCATCGAGGAGTTGCTGGGCTTTCGCCGCAACCATCTGCTCAACCAGCCCTTCGCCTCGCTGGTGTTGCCCGAGGACAGCGATCGCATCGCCAGCGTACTCCAGGCGCAGCACACGCGTCCGGACACGAGCTTCACGCTGGAACTGCGCCTGCGCAAGGCGACCGACACCGCCGCCGGCGTTTCCGGCCATCTCGCCGTGGCGCTGCAGGGCATTCCGATGCTCGGACGCGGCGAGGGTGGCGAAGGTGGCTACGTGGGCCTGTACGGCATCGCGCGCGATATCTCCGAGCGCAAGCGCGCCGAGGAGATCATCAGCTTCCAGGCCTATCACGATCAGCTCACGCGCCTGCCCAACCGCGTGCTTTTCCGTGACCGCCTGGATCTGGCGCTGACCCAGGCGCGGCGGCGCAGCGGTTCGCTGGCCGTGCTCTACGTCGACATCGATCGCTTCAAGCTGGTCAACGATACCTACGGCCACAGCGAGGGCGACGCGCTGATCCGCGGCGTCGCCGCGCGCCTGTCGGCGACGCTGCGGCGCAGCGACACGCTCGCGCGCGTGGGCGGGGACGAGTTCACCATCCTGCTGCCCGACATCGGCGGCGTAGAGGACGCCGAGCACACCGCGCGCAAGATCCAGACCTCGCTGGAAGCGCCGCTGGCGCTCACGCATGGCGACTTTCGCGCGACCGTCAGCGTCGGCATTGCGATCTATCCGGCAGACGGCGAGACCTGCGAGACGCTGATGCAGCACGCCGACATCGCGATGTACCAGGTCAAGCGCAGCGGCAAGAATGGCTACCGCTTCTTCGCACCCGAGCTCAACACCCGCCACCAGGGCCGCATCGCGATCGAGAACGACCTGCGCGTGGCGCTCAAGCTCGGCCAGCTCGAACTGCACTACCAGCCGCAGGTCAGCCTCTCGCAGCGACGCGTGGTCGGCGTGGAAGCGCTGTTGCGCTGGAACCATCCCGACGACGGCCTCATCAGCCCTGCGATCTTCATTCCCATCGCCGAGGAACTGGGCCTCATCGGCGAGATCTCGCGCTGGGTGCTGGAACAGGCCTGCGCGCAGCTCGCCGCCTGGCAAAAGCGCGGTCACGACAACGTGAAGATGTCGCTCAACCTGGCCGCCTACGATTTCGACCGCGGCGACATCGTCGCCGAGGTCACCGACTGCATCGCGCGCCACGGCCTGCCGCCGGGGCAGATCACGCTCGAGATCACCGAGCACATGATGATGCAGGACACGCCCGGCGTGACCGCCAAGGTACGCCGCCTGCGCGAGGCCGGGGTAGGCATCGCGATCGACGATTTCGGCACCGGCTATTCGGCGCTGGCCTATCTGCAGAAGCTGCCGATCAGCGC
Source organism: Pseudazoarcus pumilus (assembly GCF_002872475.1). Classification (GTDB taxonomy): domain Bacteria; phylum Pseudomonadota; class Gammaproteobacteria; order Burkholderiales; family Rhodocyclaceae; genus Pseudazoarcus; species Pseudazoarcus pumilus. The sequence continues at coordinate 548,664 of NZ_CP025682.1, read as the reverse complement.
GCTCAAGATCGACCGCAGCTTCGTCAAGGATCTGGGCGGGCTGATGACCAATCCCATCATCTCGGCGATCATCGGCATCGCCCGCGGCTTCGACCTCGACCTGATCGCCGAGGGCGTGGAGCATGCACAGCAGGCGGCGATGCTGCGGGCGCTCGGTTGCGACGTGATGCAGGGCTACTACTTCGCGCGTCCTGTGCAGGCCGACGACGCCGAGGCGCTGTTCTCCATGCCGCCGCGCAGCGTCTCGGGCTGAGCCCTCGACGCGGCAGACAACAAAAAAGCCGGCTCGCGCCGGCTTTTCCTTTCTGCGGGGATGAGCTTACTTGATGCTCAGAACCCACTCGGCGAGCTTCTTCGCCTCGTCGTCGCTGACGGCGTTCGGCGGCATCGGCACGGGGCCCCACACGCCGGAGCTGCCGCCCTTGATCTTGCCGGCCAGGTAGGCCGCGGCATCGCCCTGCCCGGCATACTTGGCGGCGACGTCCTTGTAGCTCGGGCCGACCAGTTTCTTGTCGGTGGAGTGACAGGCCATGCAGTTCTTGGACTTGGCGAGCGCCTCGTCGGCGAAGGCCGGCGCGGCACAGAGGAGGCTGGCGGCCGCGACGGCAGTCAGGATTGCCTTCATGTTTCGATTCCCTCTAGGTGGTTGGTGGAACAATGACTGTCAGGGTCGCGTGATACTAAACCACTGTCCGGGCTTTGCCTACCCGCGCAACACGCTGTTTCGAATGCGCGCCTCGAGCGCATCGATGTCGTACTGCGGCGCCTCGCACTGCGCGCCCTGGCACAGCCACGCGGCGGCACGACCGTCGTCCGGCTTCTTCAAGACCGCGGGCAGGCGCCCCGCCCCGTCACACGGCGCGACGCACAGCAGTTCGGGAGCGAAGATGCGCTGCAGCCTACGCCGCCAGCGATCGGCGTCGGACCCGCCCAGCACCAGTACGGCAGGCGGCACCTCGTGTTCGGCCAGCGCCAGCGCCAGGCTGGCGCAACCCACCGGAGCGCGCGCGAGCAGGCCCCCGAAGGCCTGCAAGGCGCGTGCGGCGGCTTCCACGTAGCGCAGCTCGCCCGCCAGATGACCCAGCCGCAGCAAGGCGCGCGCCGCGATACCGTTGCCCGAGGCGGTCGCATTGTCGATGGCCGGCTTGGGTCGCGCGATCAGCCGCTCGTGATCGTGGCGCGTGAAGAAGAAGCCACCCGCTTCCACATCCTCGAAGGATTCGAGCAAGGCGTCGGCCAACGCACAGGCGAAGTCCAGGTCGTCGGGCGCAAAATCGGCCTGCAGCACGTCGAGCAGCGCGGCGAGCAGAAAGGCGTGATCGTCCAGATAGGCGTGGAGCCGTCCCGCCCCGCCATCGCTCACCGCGAGCAGGCGGCCGTCGCGCCACAGCTGCGTGCGTACGCAGGTCAACGCCTCGCGCGCGGCGGCCAGCCAGTCCGCGCACCCGAAGATGCGCGCGGCGCGCGCCAGGCCGCCGATCATCAGCGCATTCGACGCGGTCAGGATCTTCTCGTCGCGCCCGGGACGCACACGCGTCTCGCGCGCTTCGAGCAACGCAGCACGCGCCTGCTCGAGCAGGGCCCTCGCGACCTCCTCGTCCAGCCCGAGCTTCTTCGCCGCCCGGGCGAGCGGCTCGGCCACGCGCAGATGCCAGGCGCGACCCTCGAAATTGGGCTGCGCACCCAGACCCCACAGCCCGCCGGACACGCCCCAGTGGCGCTCGGCCAGGCGCAGCGCGGCGGGCGGGACATGCTCGTGCAACTGCTCACGCTGCCACACGTAGAAGCGACCTTCCTCGCCTTGCGAATCGGCGTCCAGCGCGGCGAAGAAGGCGCCATGCGGCGCGCGCATCTCGCGCAAGGCCCACTGCGCCGTGGCCTCGACGACCTGACGGTAAAGCGGCTCGCCGGTCAGCGCCCAGGCATCGGCGTACAGGCCGAGCAGCGGCCCGTTGTCGTAGAGCATTTTCTCGAAGTGCGGAATCTCCCAGCGCGCATCGGTGCTGTAGCGGAAGAAGCCACCGCCGATCTGGTCGAACAGCCCGCCCTCGGCCATCGCCGTGAGCGTGGTCAGCACCATGCGCCCGGCAGCGTCGTCGCCGCAGGTGCGCTGCCGGTACAAGAGGAACTCCAGGTCCGGCGTGCGCGGAAACTTGGGTGCATCGCCGAAGCCGCCGTTGCGCTTGTCCCACAGCTCACCGAGCGCCTTGCGCAGACCGTCGGATACGCCCTGCGCAGCCGGAATGCCGTCGCTCGCGGGCGGCGCGCACGCGCGCGCCAGATGCTCGCGCAGCTGCGCGTTCTGCGCCTCGATGTCGGTGCGCTGCGTGGCGAAGGATTGCGCGATGTCGCGCAGCAGGTCCATGAAGCCGGGCAGGCGCGCACGCGCTGTCTTGGGGAAATAGGTGCCCGCGAAGAAGGGCACGGTATCGGGCGTCAGGAACACGGTCAGCGGCCATCCGCCGGGACGGCCGGCGAGCAACTGGTGCGCGCTCTGGTAGATGTGATCCAGGTCCGGGCGCTCCTCGCGGTCGACCTTGATGTTGATGAAGTGGCGGTTCATCAGCGCCGCCACCTCTTCGTCGGCGAAGCATTCGTGCGCCATCACGTGGCACCAGTGGCAGGCGGAATAACCGATCGACAGCAGGATGGGCAGGTCGCGCTCACGCGCGAGCGCCAGCGCCTCGTCACACCACGGCCACCAGTCGACCGGGTTGTCGGCGTGCTGCAACAGGTAGGGGGAAGTTTCGGAAGCGAGTCGGTTGGGCATGGGTTTCCAGGAGAGCGCAGGTCGCGACGAGCGCAGCGAGTGCGACATCCCCGCATCCAGCGGCGGTGTCGGATTTCGCCTGCGGCTCAATCCCACCTACTGTCGCACGTCGAAGCGGTTGTCCGGGGGCGTCTCGCCGGGCGTGGCGCGGAACGGATTGATGTCCAGCCCGCCGCGGCGCGTGTAGCGCGCCCACACGGCCAGACGCTCGGGCCGGCAGGCGGCGAGGATGTCGCGGAAGATGCGCTCCACGCACTGTTCGTGAAATTCGTCGTGCGAACGAAAGGACACGACGTAGCGCAACAGGTTCTCGCGATCGATGCGCGGACCACGGTAGCGCACGCACACCGTGCCCCAGTCGGGTTGCCCGGTGACCAGACAGTTGGACTTGAGCAGATGCGAGTACAGCGTCTCCTCGACCGGTGGTGCGGCGAAATCCGCCGTCAGCAGGTCGGGGCGCGGAGCATAGGCGTCGATCGCCACATCGAGCTCATCGATGAGCGTCGCCTCGGGCTCGGCGAAATGCCGGCGCGGCAACTCTGACAGCGCCTGCAGTGCGACGTCCACCGACGCGCCGGCCGCCGCCGACAGGTCGGCGGCGATGGTCGCGCGCACCGCCTCGCGATCGTCGAAGGGCGTCTGGTTGAGTGAATTCAGATACAGCTTGAGCGACTTGGACTCGATCAGCCGCGGCGAGGCGGCCGGCACCGTGAAACGGCCCAGGGCGACGACGGGCTTGCCACGCCGGTTCAGCCACGAGATCTCGTAGGCATTCCACAGGTCCTCGCCGGCGAAGGGCAATGGCGCGCCCGCCGCGAAACCCAGTTCGGCGCGCTTGGGCGCGCGCTCGACAGGGAACAGCAGTTCGGGCGCGTAGGTGTCACGGTAGGCCACGGCGCGGCCCAGCGGAGAGGCGGCGACACCGCTCGTTTCGGTCGGTTTCATCGGCGCGATTGTACGACAGGCGCAACACCGGCCGGCCACTTCACGCTGCGGGGCCTTGCGCTTACAGATCGGCGACACAATTTGTAGTACTTTGGAATTGCGAGCCGGTGGCGCGCGCCCCTGCCACGGACAGGAGGCACCGCCGGCGGGCCATGCGAGTCACGACAGGACGATGCCAGCACAATGCGCAATGCCGCCTCTTCCGCCCCGGGTCCGGGGCTGCGCTCGCCCCTTGCGCGCATCTCGCGCGTCGACGGCCGGGCCCGAACCCATGCGACGGAGCCGGGCATGTCGCTGATCGCGCGAGTGCGCCTGCTCGTGGTCGTGCTCGCACTGACGGGCCTGTGCGGCGCCCTGGCGATCTCTTTACCGGCGCAGCGCGACGCCTTGCACGCGCAGATGAGCGCCCATGATCGCGACACCGTGACGCTGCTCGCCCTGCTCATCGGTCACGGCATGCCCGAACAGGCGGCCCTCGTCGAAACCGCCGATGGCCTGATCGCGAACGGACACTATCGCGAGATCCTGGTGCGCAGCGACGGCCGCCTCGTGATTGAACACCGCGACGCGACACAGCCGCGCGTACCCGTCTGGTTCACCCGTGCGCTGGCCCTGCAGGTGCAGCCATCGGTGGCGACGTTGCACCGCGACGACCAGCCGGCCGCGTCCGTCGCGGTCGCCAGTGACGCGTCGGCCTCGATCGAGCGCCTGTGGCGCGAGACGCGGGCGCTGACGCTGTGGTTCGCCATCGGTGCGCTGCTCACCTGCGTGGCCCTCGGCCCCCTGCTGCGCCGTCTGCTGCGCCCGCTCGACGCCGTCCGCGCCCAGGCCGACGCCCTGGTGGAGCGTCGCTTCACGCAGGTGGCGACGCCCGGCACGGTCGACTTCGTTCCGCTGATCGATGCCATGAACACGCTTGCGCGTCGCGCCGAGCAGCGCATCGCGGCCGACGCCGAGCGCATCGAGGCACTCGACCATCTGGTGGCCCACGACGAACTCACTGGTCTGCCCAACCGTCCACGCTTTCTCGAACTGCTCGACGCCGCGCTGGAACTCGACGAAGGCAGCCGGGCGCGACGCGGTTCGCTGGCGGTGCTGCGTGTGGCGGATCTGGCCGGACTCAACCGCAGCCTGGGGCGTAACGGCGCGGACAAGCTGCTGGTCGACATCGCCGCGCGCCTGCGCGGCGTCGCCGCCGCGGCGCCGGGGCGTGTCGCCGCGCGCCTCAATGGCAGCGACTTCGTCGTGCTCGCGCCCGATCTGAAACGCCCGAAGAAGCTCACCGACGAAATCACGCATGCAATCTCGGCCCTGCGCGCGCTGCACGGCGACGGCCTGATGCACCGACTGCCGGTGGGCGCGGCCGAATACGCCACCGGCGAGCCGCGTGCACGGCTGCTTGCGCGCCTGGACGGCGCGCTGGCCGCCTCCGAGCACACCGGCTGGGGCGATGCGCGCATCGTCGACGACGACAGCGTCTTGCCTGCGCGCACCGATCTGGCGGGTTGGCGCGATGCCCTGCTCGCCGCGCTCGACCGCGATCAGGTGCGCCTGGAGCTGTTTCCGGTGTTGTCGACGCGCGGCGCACTGCTCTACATGGAAGGGCCCACGCGCGTGCTCATCGACGACCTGTGGTACGGCGCCGATGCCTTCGTTCCGTGGGCCGAGCGTCTGGGGCTGACGCCGCGGCTGGATCTGGCCGCGTTGCGCCTTGGCCTGAAGCGCATCGACGAGGAGCGCGTGCCGGTCGGCATCCACGTGTCGGCCACGTCGATGCGCGAGGCCGGCTTCGTCGACGCGCTGCGCGGCGAACTGCAGGCACACCCCGACGCGGCCGCTCGGCTATGGCTGGAATTGCCCGAACAAGGGGTGGTGCGCGATCTGGCCGCCTTCCGGGCGCTGTGCCTGGCCACGCGCCCGTTCGGCTGTCGCATCGGCATCGAGCACGCCGGGCGCGAGTTCGGCCAGCTTGGCGGCCTGCACGACGTGGGGCTGAACTACATCAAGATCGATGCCGGTTTCATCGGCAATCTCGCTGCCAACCAGGACAAGCGGGACTTCGTCGTGCGCATCTGCGATCTGGGCCACGCGATCGGCCTGCAGGTCATCGCCGAAGGCGTGGACCACGCCGACGACCTGGCCGCGCTGGGCGAGATCGGCGTCGACGGCGTCACCGGCTCGGCCGTGCGTCTGCCCGAAGCGGAGCAGCCATGATGGACGAACAACGCCACTTCTCGCGCATCGCGTTCAATGTGGAGGCCACACTGCGGCACGACGGCTGCAGCGACGCCTGTGCCGTGCACGATGTGTCGCTCAAGGGCGCCCTGGTGGAGTTCGCCGGCGCGTCCATCGCCGCAGGCTCGGCCTGCGAGCTCGTCCTGCGCCTGGCCGACGACGCCACGGTGCGCATGCGCGGCCACGTCGCCCATGCGCAGGACGACCGACTGGGCATCGCCTGCGAGGACATCGATCTGGACAGCATGACGCACCTGCGCCGGCTCATCGAGCTCAACCTCGGCGACCCGGAACTGCTCGAACGCGAACTGGCCGCGATGATCGACGGCTGAGGCTCACTCGTATTCGACGATCTTCATGCCGCGCAGGCGGTAGCCGGCCGTGCCCAGTTCGGACTCCTGCCGATCGACCGAGAGCACGCCGCTGACCCACACCGGCACCATGTTCCAGTCGGCGCTGATCGGCTCGTCGGGCTGCACATGCACGAGCTGGTTGGCAGGCGGCGGCGGCACGTGGATGCAGGCCCCGAAGTACGGCACCAGCAGGAAGTCGCGGATGTGCTTGTCGTCGCCCTCGAGCGGCACGACGAAGCCCGGAATGCGCACGCGCTGGCCGTTCATGCCGGACACCAGCGGCGCGTTGTCCCAGGCCTCGCGCACCTTCTGCATGAGCTCCATGGCGCGCGGGTCGGCGTCGTCGAGCCGGTCCATGTCGGTGTCGGCGAACAACTCCTCGAACATGTCCTCGGGCGCCCAGTCAGCCGGGATCAGGTCGTCCCAGACGATCTCGCGGAAGCCATCGGCCTGCACACCCGCGCCGGTTTCCAGGCGATCGCCGACCCGGTAGCCGTCCTGCGCGGCCGATTGTGCGAGTACCGGCGAGGCGGCCAGACACAGCGTCAGCAACACGAGGTTCACGAATCCGGTGCGTTTCATCTTCATATCCTGATGGTCATTCCGTCGGCAAGAGAATAGCGGTACGCGCGCAGGGCCGGAACCAGGCTGGCAGCAAGCGTTGCGGCGAGCACCCCGGCGAGCATCGCCCATTCGGTGGCGGAGAGCCAGCGCGCGCTCACCACCAGCGCATGACGCGCCTCCAGCCATGGACCGCCCAGCCACGCCGCAAGTTGCACCAGCAAGACCCCGAGCACGCAACCGGCCACGCCGATCACCAGGCTCTCGAGCGCAAGCAGTGCGAACACGTGGCGCGGCGCCGCCCCCAGCGCGCGCAGGATCGCCAGTTCGCGCCGGCGCTCGCCCAGGCTCGCGGTGACCACCGCCACCAGCCCGGCCAGGCCGACCAGCACCACCACCGCGGAGACCGCCAGCATCGCACGCTCGGCGATGCCGATGATGCCCCACAACTGCTGCAGCGTCGCGCCCGGCAGGATCGCGGTGAGCGGCTCGTCGGGCCAGTCGTTGACGAAGCGCTGCACGCGGAACACCGCCACGCGCGACTTCAGCCCCACCAGCGCGGCGGTCACCTCCTTGGGTGCGAGGTCGAAGCGTCGCACCTGCTCGGCGGGGATGTCCACCCCGGGCATGCGCGCCCCGCCCGCCCAGTCCAGATGGATGGCCTCGATCGCCTCGAGGCTGACGAACACCGAGCGATCCACCGGCGTGCCGCTGCGTGCGAGCACGCCGACGACCGTGAAAGGCTTGTCCTCGTGTTGCGCGAAGCTCACGTCGCCGGCGCCGTGAGCGACGACGATGGAGGAGCCGACCGCATAACCCAGGCGCTCGGCCACTTCGGCGCCGACGACCGCGTCGAAGATCTCGTCGAACGGCGCGCCATCCGCGAAGCGCAGCGCACGATCCTGCCCATGGCGATAGCGTTCGAAGAACGCCTGCGTGGTGCCGACCACGCGAAAGCCCCGGTGCGAGTCGCCCAGCGAGATCGGCACCAGCCAATCGACCTGCGGATGGGCGGCGATGGCCTCGACGCTCTGCCACGACAGGTTGTTGGTTGCATCGCCCATGTGGAACACCGAATACAGCAGCAACTGCAGCGGCCCGCTGCGCGCGCCCACCACCAGATCGGTGCCCGAGATGGTCTGCGCGAAACCGGCGCGTGCATCCGAGCGCAGGCGCTCGACGCCGAGCAGCATCGCCACCGCCAGCGCCACGGCGACCACGGTCAGCACCACGGTCAGGCCGCGGTTGGCGATGCTGCGCCGCGTCAGATACCACATCGGCATCATCGTTCGTCCTCTCCGGCGCCGGCGCGGTTGATCTCCGGCAGCGCCACCTGGCGTGCGAAGTGCGTGGCCAGGCGCTCGTCATGGCTGACGAAGAGCAGGCTCGCGCCCGAGGCCGCGCACTCGCCGAGCAACAGGTCCACGAAGCCTTGCTGGCGGTCGGCATCGAGCGCCGAAGTCGGCTCGTCTGCGACGATCAGCCCGGGCCGGCCGATCAGCGCACGCGCGGCAGCCACACGCTGCTGCTGACCGACCGACAGTTGCGCGGCCGGGCGCGCGAGCAGCGCCTCGTGCAGATCAAGCCGTGCGGCCAGCCGCCTCGCCTCGTCGGTGGGCGCGCCGTCGATGCGCGCGGCGCGCGAGGGCGCGAAGCGGCACGGCAGCAGGATGTTGTCGAGTGCCGAAAGGTAGGGCACCAGATTGAACAACTGGAAGATGAAGCCGATGTGATCGGCACGAAAGGCGTCGCGCGCGCGCATGCGCAACGCAGTCAGCTCGGTGTCGAGCACCGCGACTCGCCCTTGCTGCGGCGACAGAACGCCTCCGATCAGAGACAGCAGCGTGGACTTGCCGCTGCCACTGGGCCCGTGCAGGAACACGCTCTCGCCGGCCGCGATGCACAATTCAGGCACATCCAGACACGGCGCATCGGCGCCAGGCCAGGCGAACACGACGTCCTCGAGGACGACGGCCTGCGGCGCGGTCACAGGGCGACGCGCTCCCTCGCCGCACTCACCCGCCGCGAGCTCTGCCCTCCGGGTGCGGCGACGTTCACACGCAGCGTGCGGATCGTCGGGAAGGCTTCGATCAGGCGAAGCTCGACGCCGTCGAGTGCGTCGATGCTTTCGCAGCGGAATTCCCAGGCCGCGAAGGCGTCGGCATGCTCATCCGCATGATCGTGGGCATGCCCATGATCGTGCTTGTCGTGATCGTGCCCATGGCCATGCTCGTCCTCGTGACCGGGAACCTCGATCTCGATCGCGACCGGCTCGCAGCGCGCGGCCGCAGGCAGCGACAACAGCCCTTGCGGCTCGTGCAGACGCTCGGCCAGCGCGGCCAGCGCCTCGCGCTGGGCCGCGTCGCGCGGGGCATGCTCGAAACCGACCAGATTGGCCAGCGGTGAATCGAATTCGACCAGCACGGTCGCCCCGTCGACGGCGATGCGCAGGTCGGCCACGCCGTGCTCGTGGGCATGCTGCGCGGCGGCCGTGGAGGAAATCGCAAGCGCGAGGATCGCGCAGCAAGAACGGATCGGATGCATCTGAGGGACTCCGGCAGGAAGCGTGGGGCCGACTTGCGCCGGCAGCGGTTGAGCATCGTTGACCGCGAGAATGCTACAATGTTGCATTCCTGACCTCAAGCCGCAGCAATGTCCCGACGCAATCGTGATCCGCTCGCCCCGCCTGTCGCGGCAAACCCGGCCCACGCACATCGTGGGTCGATTCTTTGCGCAGGTTCGGGTGTCCGGCTGCTCGTCGCGGGACTGGCCGCCGCGCTGCTATGGCTTTGTGTGGCCTGGGCACTGGCATGAACACTACGCCTGACAGCGATCCGGTGCTGGTCTTCGGAAATCTCACACTCGGCTACGACCGCCATCCGGCCGTGCATCACCTCGACTGCGAGATCGCGCGCGGCGCGCTGCTGGCCGTCGTGGGGCCCAATGGCGCAGGAAAATCCACGCTGCTCAAGGCCATCGCCGGCGAGCTCGAACCGCTCGAAGGCCGCTATGTGCTCGGCGTGCGCCGCGATCGCATCGCCTACCTGCCGCAGCGTGGCGAACTCGAACTGGGCTTTCCACTGTCGGTCTTCGACATGGTGGCGATGGGGCTGTGGCGTCGCCTTGGCGCCTTCGGCGCGCTGGGTCGCGATGAGGCGACACGCGTGCATGACGTACTCGCGCACGTCGGTCTGAGCGGGCTGGAAAACCGGCCCGTGGGCACGCTCTCGGGCGGCCAGCTGCAGCGCGCACGCTTCGCGCGCCTGATGCTGCAGGACGCCGAGCTGCTGCTGCTCGACGAGCCGTTCAACGCCATCGACACGCGCACCACCGAAGACCTGTGCGCGCTGATCCTCGGCTGGCATGGCGAGGGGCGCAGCATCGTCGCCGTGCTGCACGACATGGAACTGGTGCGCCGCACCTTCCCGCAGTGTCTGCTGCTCGCGCGCGAGCCGCTCGGCTTCGGTCCGACCGAATCGGTCCTCACGCCCGAACTGCTGTCGCGCGCGCGCGTGCTGGCCGAATCCTTCGACGAGGATGCGCCGGTGTGTCACCGCCACGAGCACGGGGAGTCGGCGTGATGTTCGATGCGCTCGTCGCCCCCTTCCTCGACTTCGAATTCATGCGCCGCGCGCTGGCCGGTTGCCTCGCACTGGCGCTGGGCGCCACGCCGGTGGGCGTATTCCTGCTGCTGCGCCGCATGAGCCTGATGGGCGATGCGATGAGCCACGCCATCCTGCCCGGCGCCGCGCTCGGCTATCTGGCCTTCGGCCTGTCGCTGGGCGCGATGACCATCGGCGGCATCGTCGCCGGTCTGGTGGTGGTGCTCGCCGCCGGGCTGGTGGCGCGCTCGTCCATCCTCAAGGAGGACGCCAGCCTCGCCGCCTTCTACCTGATGTCGCTGGCCGCCGGCGTGCTGATCGTGTCGCTGCGCGGACGCAACCTCGACCTGCTGCACGTGCTGTTCGGCTCGGTGCTCTCGCTCGACGACGCCTCGCTGCTGCTGATCGCGGCGATCACCAGCGTGACACTGGCCGCGCTGGCGCTGCTTTACCGCCCGCTGGTCATGGAATGCTTCGACCCCAGCTTCCTGCGCAGCGTGGGCCGCTGGAGTCCGGTCGCGCACTACGGCTTCCTGGCGCTGGTGGTGTTCAACCTGGTCAGCGGCTTTCACGCGCTGGGCACGCTGATGGCGGTGGGCATCATGATCCTGCCCGCGGCCTCGGCCCGGTTGTGGGTGCGGCGCCTGCCGACCATGCTGGTCACGGCCAGCACCATCGCCTTCGCCAGCGGCGTGCTCGGTCTGCTCGCCTCGTTCCATCTGGACGTACCCGCGGGCCCGGCCATCGTGCTCACCGCCGGCCTGGCCCATGTGACGTCCATTCTCATCGCGCCGGGCGGTACGCTCGGCGCCCGCCTGTATCGCCGTCGCCGCCATCTCGCGGCCTGACCCCTGCACAAGTCATGAAAGCACTGCTCCGCGCCCTGCTCCTCGCCATTGTCGCAAGCTTCGCCCAGCCGCTGTTCGCGGCCGAACTGCGCGTCGTCACCAGCTTCAGCATCCTCGCCGATCTCGTGCGCCAGATCGGCGGCGATCGCGTTCAGGTGACATCCCTCGTCGATTTCGACGGCGACGCCCACGCCTGGCAACCGCGCCCGTCGGATGCGCGCGCCGTGCTCGATGCCGACCTGATCGTCGCCAACGGACTGGGCTTCGACGCCTGGCTGGAGCGACTGGCCGAATCGAGCGGCGCGCGCCGCCCGGTGATCGCTTCGACCGGCGCGCGCACGCTCGAACACGACGACGGGCACGACCACCACGGCCACGATCACGGGGCACTCGACCCGCACGCCTGGCAGGACGTGGGCAACGCCCGCGTCTATGCGGCCAACATTGCCGCCGCACTGGTCGCCTCAGACCCGGCCGGCGCACCGGTCTACCGCGAGCACCTGACGCGCTTCGATGCCGAACTGGCGGCACTCGACGCCGAGATTCGCGAACGCCTGGCCGACGTACCCGAGCACGCACGCAAGGTGGTCACCTCGCACGACGCCTTCAACTACTTCGGCGCGGCCTACGGGGTGCGTTTCGTCGCGGCAGCCGGCGTGGGCAGCCAGAGCGAAGTCTCGGCCGCCGCGATGGCGCGACTGATCCGCCAGCTGCGCCGGGAGAAGGCGCCGGTGGTGTTTCTCGAGAACGTCAACGACCCGCGCCTGATCGAGCGCATCGGCGCCGAAGCCGGTGCGCGCGTGGGCGGTACGCTGTACTCGGACGCGCTGTCGAGTCCGGACGGGCCGGCGCCGACCTATGCGGCGATGATGCGCCACAACCTCGAGACGCTGCTCGCCGGCCTGCAACCCTGATCGTCGCCGCAAGCGGGCAGACCCGTTCGCATCGCCCTCTCAGCGATGCGAGCAGCAGCCGCTTCCCCCGCCACCACCGCAACCTTCACTGGCCGCGGCGCCCGCTGCGGCCGTCGCCGGCACGCCCGCGTGCTCGCCCAGGCGGATGGCGAAATCGATGACGATCTCGCCCGCTGCGCGCACGCGATATTCGGCCGCGATCTGATTGCCGTAGCGCTCGCTGATCTGGCGCAGCAAGGGCAGCGGGTCGTGGTCGTTGACGAAACGCATGGTCTCGCCGTCACCGAGCGACTCGAGCGCACCGAAGATCGCCGCATGGCGGAAGCGCTTGGCCACGCCGCGGGCGTCGAAGACGTGGACGGATTCGTCGAAAAGCGGAAGTTCGTTCATGGTGTTCCCCGAAGACATGCGCACGGCACCATGCCGTACCCGCGCATCGTGCCGGGCGGCACACAGGCCTGCCTTGATGCAGCGCAAGTGCGTATCCCGGAAAATTCGAATACGGCTCAGCCAACGAAGCAAAGCAACGTCGCTCGCGCCTGCAACTCACTGCCTCTACTTGCGGCGTGCGCGCGGATGGGCAGCGTCGTAGACCTTCGCCAGATGCTGGAAATCGAGGTGGGTATACACCTGCGTGCTGCGGATGCTGGCGTGACCGAGCAGCTCCTGCACCGCGCGAAGGTCGCCGCTGGATTGCAGCACATGGCTGGCGAAACTGTGGCGCAGCATGTGCGGATGCACGTGCACGCCCAGCGCGCAGCGCCTGGCCCACAGGTCCAGCCGGCTGCGCACCGCACCGGAACTCATGCGCGTGCCGGTACGCGTGACGAACAGCGCGGATTCGTCCGGGCGGGCGAAGCCCGGCCGCTCGACGAGCCAGGCATCGAGTGCCGCGAGCGCGGCCCTGCCCACCGGCACGCTGCGCGTCTTGCCGCGCTTGCCCAACACCGTGACCGTGGCATCGAGACGGTCGATGCCGTGCCCCACATCGAGCGAGACGAGTTCGGCCAGACGCAGGCCGGACGAATAGAACAGCTCGAACATTGCGCGGTCGCGCAGTTGCAACCCGTCCTCGGGCTGGCGCTCGAGCAGCGCCGCCGCCTGGTCGGGCGACAAGGCTCGCGGCAGACGCGTGGGCGCGCGCGGCGGGCGCACATGCTCGACCGGATTGGCGGCGAGATCGCGGTAATGCGTCATCCAGCGATAGAAACCCCGCCATGCGGACAGCGCGCGCGCGATCGAGCGGCTGCCCAGTCCGGCCGCGTGCAAGCGGCCTGCGAAACGGCGGATGTCGTGCGGGGCCAGTCGTGCCAGCGGCGTCGGCGCGGCCAGCTCGCTCAGGCGGGCGAGTTCGCGTGCATAGGCGGTGAGCGTCAGCGCCGAGGCGCGGCGCTGGCTGGCCAGCCATTCCAGCCAGGCGGCGACGTCCGGATCGGTGTCGCCCGTCATGGCTGTTTCAGCCCAGTATGCGGCGCAGCGCGGCGGCGACCAGCTCGCCCAGGCGGGACAGGTACAGCGTGCCCATCTCGGCGTAGAAGCGCTCGGCTTCCTCGCTGGCCAGCTCGAGCAGGCCGATCACCTGCCCATCTGCGCGCAGCGGCACCAGCGCGACCGAGCGCACATGCGCGGCAGCGTCGCCGAACCACGCCAGCGCTTCCAGATTGGCCGGCGCGCCGCATTGCGGATGGCGCATCTCCGCGACCTGGAAACGCAGTTCCTCGCTGACTGGCTCGAAGGCCGTGCCCTCCGGCATGACCACCGTGTTCCAGACGCGCAACGCCACGTGGGGCACGGCGAAATCCTCGCGCAGACTGTGCATCAGCGTGTCCTCGAGCGTGGCGAAACGGTCGGCGACGATCAGCCCGACCGTGAGCCGGTGCAGCTTGGCGCCGATCTCGTCGTTTTCCTCGCCGTAGCGGATGAGTTCGACGAGCTTGGCCTCGAGTTCACGGATCTTGTCGCGCAAGGCGTGCAACTGGCGCTCGGCCAGCGTGATCGCCTGCCCGCCCTGCGGATGGGGCACGGTGACCTCGACGAAGATGTCGCCGTGCTCGGTGAGGAAGTCGGGATGTTCGCGCAGATACTGCGCGACCTGTTCTGGATTCATCGACCAGGCTCCGGAAGAGGGTTGGCGGGTTCGTGCATCATGCCAGTTCGATTTCGCCTTCGAACACCGTCACGGCCGGCCCGGTCATGTGCACCGGCGTGCCCGCCCCGTCCCAGGCGATCGTCAGTTCGCCACCGCGCGTGGCAACGCGTACCGGCGAGGCGAGCAGGCCGCGCAGCACGCCGGCGACCACCGCCGCGCAGGCGCCGGTGCCGCAGGCCAGCGTCTCGCCGGCGCCGCGCTCGAACACGCGCAGACGCACCGCGTGTTCGTCGAGCACCTGCATGAAGCCGGCGTTGACGCGCGCCGGAAAGCGTTCGTGCGACTCGATCAGCGGACCCAGGGTGGCAACCGGTGCGGAATCGATGTCGGCGACCACATGCACGGCGTGCGGGTTACCCATGGACACGGCGGTGATGGCGATGCGCGTGTCGTCGGTCAGTTCGAGCGCCTGCACCAACTCGCGCGAATCAGACCGAAACGGAATCTCGGCCGGCTCGAGCACGGGCACGCCCATGTCCACCGTGACCAGACCGTCGTCCTCGAGATACGGCTCGATCACGCCCGAGCACGTCTCCACGCGGATGCGCCGCTTGGCGGTGAGGCCCTTGTCGTGCACGAAGCGCACGAAGCAGCGCGCGCCGTTGCCGCACTGCTCGACCTCGCCGCCGTCGGCATTGAAGATGCGGTAGCGGAAGTCGACATCCGCGCGCGTGGGCGGCTCGACCACCAGCAACTGATCGCAGCCGACGCCGAAATGCCGGTCGGCGATCGCGCGCACGCGCTCGGGCGTGAGCTCGGCCGGCGCACGCGTGGCGTCGACGACGACGAAGTCGTTGCCCAGTCCGTGCATCTTGGTAAAACGCATTCGCATGAGGAAATGCCCGTGTACGGGGCGGAAGCTGCGGGGAATGCGTCGATTCTCGCCTACCGGGGCGGTGGCGTCCAGCGAAGCGGCGACGCCGTTTCCGCAGGTCGCGTGGTCGTAGGTCGTGGCGAGCGAAGCGAGGTGCGACATCCACCGTGCCGCTCGACGTGCCATTCGGTGGTGGCTGCGGTTGGCCGGGGTGTCGCAATTCGCCTGCGGCTCATCGGCGACCTACGGGAGGCGGTGGCGGTTTTCGCAGTAACCGATTCAGCCGCCGCTGCCCGGAGCGAGTGCGGCCACCCGTTCGGTGTCGAGGGTTTCCAGCCAGGCCTTGACGCGCTTGGCGTCGGCGGTGCGCGTCCACGTACCCTGCGAGTTGAGCAGCACCATGATCACCGGCTCGTCGCGCACCCAGGCCTGCATGACCAGACAGCGCCCGGCCTCGCGGATGAAGCCGGTCTTGGATACGCCGACCTGCCAGGTGTCGTCGCGCACCAGCGGGTTGGAATTGCCGAAGCGCTCCATGCGCCCGCCGAGCTTGACGTAGCGCTCTTCGCGAGTCGAGAACTCGCGCACCAGCGGATACGTGGCAGCAACCGAGACCAGGCGCACCAGATCACGCGGGCTGGAGACGTTGCGCGGATCGAGCCCGCTGCTGTCGGCAAAGCGCGTGTCGGCCAGGCCGAGCATGCGCGCCTTGACGTTCATCGCGTTGACGAAGGCACGCGTGCCGCCCGGGTAGTAACGCGCCAGCGCGGAGGCGGCGCGGTTCTCGGACGACATCAGCGCCAGGTTGAGCATCTCCTCGCGCGTCAGCCGCGTGCCCACACGCAGGCGCGAGCCGGAATTCTTGAGGCGGTCGATGTCGTCGGAGGTGACGCGCAGGGTTTCGGACAGGCTCTGACGCGCATCGAGCACGACCATGGCCGTCATCAGCTTGGTGATGGAAGCAATCGGAGCCGCCTTGGTGGCGTTCTGCTCGACCAGTACCTGCCCGGTACGCTCGCTGACCACCACGAAGGAAGCCGAGCGCAGTTGCGGAGAGGTGCCGTCTGCCAGCGCGGGCGTGGATGCGGCACCCAGGACGAGCGCGCACCCGGCAAACATCGCTTTGATTCGAAACTTCATCCGACTCGGCCCTCCAAACCACCACCTGCGACTGTTACGGCTTGTATTTTCGTAAGAGAACCAGTCGGATAGCAAGCTTCTTTTAAGCATGTTGCCAAAATCACACGCAAACTCACGGTATAAATTCACGAAAGCCGGCAACGCAACGGCCCGGCGACCGTCACGGCCGCCGGGCCGTCTGCAGAGCGCAGGCTAAACGATCCGCGCAGCGGCGGGAAGACTTGTTACATGCCCGCGCCGCTCAATCGCCGCTCTTGGCCGCCTCCACCGACGCCAAAGCGGTCATGTTGACGATGCGCCGCACGGTCGATTCGGGCGTCAGGATGTGCACCGGCTTGGCCGCGCCGAGCAGGATGGGACCCACCGTCACGCCGTGACCGGCGGCGTTCTTGAGCAGACCGTAGGCGATGTTGGCCGCGTCCCGACTGGGGAAGATCAGCAGGTTGGCTTCGTCGCGCATGCGCGCATTGGGGAACACGTCGAGCCGCGCATGCGCGTCGAGCGCCAGGTCGCCCCCCATCTCGCCTTCGACCTCGAGGTCGGGATGATCGCGATGGAGCATCTCGAGCGCATTGCGCATCTTCCGCGCGCTGTCCGACTCGACGCTGCCGAAGGACGAATGCGACAGCAGCGCGATCTTGGGCTCGATGCCGAAACGGCGCACTTCGGTGGCGGCGAGCAGTGTCATCTCGACGATCTGTTCGGCGCTCGGGTCGTGATTCACGTAGGTGTCGGCGAGAAACAGCGTGCGCCCGGTCAGCGCGAGCACGTTGAGGGTGTAGAAGTGCTTCACGCCCTCACGCCGGCCCAGCACCGTCTCGATGAAGTCCAGATGCACCGGGAACATGCCGTAGGTGCCGCAGATCAGGCCGTCACCGTAGCCGAGCTTGAGCATCAGCGCACCGATCAGCGTGGTGCGGCGGCGCACCTCCTTCTTGGCGTACTCGACCGACACGCCGCGCCGCTCCATGAGCCGGTGATAATCCATCCACAGCTCCTTGAAGCGCGGATCGGAATCCTGGTTGACCAGCTCGAAGTCGGCGTCCGGTCGCATGCGCAGGCCGTAACGCTCGATGCGCTGCATCACCACCGCCGGGCGGCCGATCAGGATGGGCCATGCCAGACCTTCGTCGATGACGGTCTGCGCCGCGCGCAACACGCGCTCGGATTCGCCCTCGGCGAAGATGATGCGCTGCGGCGCGTTGCGCGCCTCGGCGAAGACCGGCTTCATCAACAGGCCCGAATGCCACACGACATTGTTGAGCTGGCCACGGTAGCCATCCCAGTCGGTGATCGGCCGCGTGGCCACGCCGGACTCCATCGCCGCCTTGGCCACGGCCGGGGCGATCTTCACCAGCAGGCGCGGATCGAACGGGCGCGGGATGATGTATTCGGGGCCGAAGCCCCCCGACTGCTCGGCATAGGCCGAGGCGACGATGTCGCTCTGTTCGGCGCGCGCCAGTTCCGCCAGCGCATACACGGCGGCGAGCTTCATCTCGTCGGTGATCGCCGTGGCGCCCACATCCAGCGCACCACGGAAGATGAACGGGAAGCACAGCACGTTGTTGACCTGGTTCGGGAAGTCCGAACGGCCGGTGGCCATGATGGCGTCGTCGCGCACCGTCTTGACCTCGGCCGGGGTGATCTCGGGCTCCGGGTTGGCCAGCGCCAGGATCAGCGGCTTGGGCGCCATCTTCGCGACCATCTCGGGCTTGAGCACGCCGCCGGCCGACAGGCCCATGAACACGTCGCAGCCTTCGATGACCTCGGCCAGGCGGCGCGCGTCGGTCTTCTTGGCGTAGCGCTGCTTCATCGGGTCCATCAGGACTTCACGCCCCTCGTAGACCACGCCCTCGATGTCGGTCACCCAGATGCTCTCGACCGGCACGCCAAGCTTCTCGAGCAGCGACAGGCAGGCCAGCGCGGCCGCGCCGGCGCCGGAGGTGACCACCTTCACATCCTTGAATTCCTTGCCGACCAGATGCAGGCCGTTGGTGATCGCCGCGGCCACGACGATGGCCGTGCCGTGCTGGTCGTCGTGGAACACCGGGATGTTCATGCGCTCGCGCAGCGCGCGCTCGATGTGGAAGCACTCGGGCGCCTTGATGTCCTCGAGGTTGATGCCACCGAAGGTCGGCTCCAGCGCGGCAACCACTTCGATGAAGCGCTCGGGGTCGGTCGCGTCGACTTCGAGGTCGAACACGTCGATGCCGGCGAATTTCTTGAACAGCACGGCCTTGCCTTCCATCACCGGCTTGGACGCCAGCGGGCCGATGTTGCCCAGGCCGAGCACCGCAGTGCCGTTGGTGATGACGGCCAACAGATTGGCACGGCCGGTGAGGTTGGCCGCCTCCTCCGGATGCTCGGCGATCTCGGTGCAGGCGACCGCCACACCGGGCGAATAGGCCAGGGACAGATCGCGCTGGTTCGACAACACCTTGGTGGGCGTGACCTCGATCTTGCCCGGGCGCGGATGACGATGGTATTCGAGCGCGGCATCGCGCATGAGCTTGTCCATGGGACCTCCGGATTGCGGCAGACCGGCGAAGGAGCGCCGGTCACAGGTGAGCGATGATGCCACATGGCCGGCGTGCCGCCCCGGGCGCGGTCCGCGGGCGACACGCCGGCCATGCGAACCATGGCACAATCGTATGCTCGCCGCGCATGCATTTCAGCCGTATTTTCCACAGCCGACCGCCATGCCCCCAGCCAACCGCCCCCGTCTGGCCCGCCGCATGGCCGACATCGCACCGTTTCACGTCATGGAACTGCTGCGCCGCGCCCACGAGCTGGAAGCGGCCGGCCACGACGTAATCCACATGGAAGTGGGCGAGCCGGACTTCCCCACCCCGGCGCCGGTCATCGAGGCGGCCAGCCGCCACATCGCCACCGGCGACGTGCACTACACGCCGGCCCTCGGCCTGCCGCGCCTGCGCGAGGCCATCGCGCGTCACTACCATGACCGTTTCGGCGCCGACGTCGCGCCCGAGCGCATCATCGTCACCCCCGGCGCCTCGGGCGCGCTGATGCTGGCACTGGCCGCCACCACCGACCCGGGCGACGCGTGGCTGCTGCCTGACCCCGGCTACCCATGCAACCGCCATCTGGTGCGCAGCTTCGAGGGTGTGCCGCGCGCGTTGCCGGTGAATGCCGCAACGCGCTTCCAACCCACGGCCGAGGGGGTCCGGATCGCCTGGGCCGACGACGTGCTCGGGCTGATCGTCGCCACGCCCTCCAACCCCACCGGCACGCTGCTCGACGCAACCGAACTCGATGCCCTGCGCGCAGCCGTGCGCCACCGCGACGGGCTGATCATCGTCGACGAGATCTACCAGGGTCTGAGCTACGGCGTGGCGCCGCATACGGCGCTGGCCAGCCGCCCGCAGGACGGCATGTTCGTGGTCAACAGCTTCTCGAAATACTTCGGCATGACCGGCTGGCGCCTGGGCTGGCTGGTGGCCCCGCCCGAATACGTGCGCGAGATCGAAAAACTCGCCCAGCACTTCTTCATCTCGCCCTCGACACCGGCCCAGCACGCCGCGCTGGCCGCCTTCGCGCCGGCCACACGCGACATTCTGGAAGCGCGCCGCGAAGCCTTCGACGCGCGCCGCCACGCCCTGCTGCCGGCGCTGCGCGAGATCGGATTCTGCATCGCTGCCGAGCCGCAGGGCGCCTTCTACATCTACGCAGACGTCTCCGCCCTCGCCGACGACAGCGAGGCACTGGCCCGCCGCCTCATCGAGGAAGCCTTCGTCGCCGCCACGCCCGGCATCGACTTCGGCGACAACGCACCGCGCCGCCACCTGCGCTTTGCCTACACCACCGACACCCCGCGCCTCGTCGAAGCCGCCGAGCGCATCCGCCGCGTCGTCGGGTGACAGGGTGAACAGGTCGCACCTCGCTTCCGCTCGTCACGATCTACTCAAAAACGCCACGGCCTCCCCGGCGATCGGCTACATCGACCGCTCAGGCAGTCACCTTCAACATACAGGGTCGCCGATGAGCGCAGCGAATTGCGACACCCCTGCGCCAGCATGAATCTTCACCCCATCAGGAGCGTTTTCCGATTTTCGCGGCGATTGCGTGGGGCATGACAAAAAATCGTTCCGCGCAAAAAATCGAAAACTCGTCATGGAAGTTGAAAGCTGCGCAGTGAAGTTGAGAACGTCCGGTCTCTGGCTGGGGGGTTTTGCTCCTGGGGAAGTGTCAGCGCTCCGACGATTCGGTCCATGCATCACTGGATGCCGTGCGTCTGTTGTACTAACATTGAGGCGATTGATCCAACATACGATGAAGTATTGCCATGTCTGCCGTTACCCCCTCGTCTTCCGCCCGGTCTGCCCGCCTCGGGTTGCGTGCTACCCCCGAACAGGAGATGGTGCTGCGTCGCGCCGCAGAAGTGGCTCACAAGTCACTGACGGACTTCATTCTCGACAGCGCTTGTCTGGCCGCCGAGCAGACGCTGCTCGATCAGCGCTTGTTCATGGTTTCGGGCAGTCAATACCAGACCCTGACGGATCTGCTGGAACGCCCCGAACAGGTCAACGACGGCTTGGTCGATCTGTTCTCCCGGAAGGCGCCCTGGGAAGCGAAGTGACTTTGCGCGCCCCGGAGCCTCTGTCTGCCAGGCATCGGCTGGAGGGTTTCGATTGCGGCAAGTCCGCGCTGAACGACTGGCTCTTGCGACACGCTCGCCAAGCGCAGGCCAGTGGCTCGGCCAGGACCTTCGTCGTTGCCGAAGACGACAACCGTGTGGCGGGCTACTTCAGTCTGACCGTCGGTCAGGTCGATACGCTGGAGGCGCCGGAGCGCATCCGCAAGGGGATGGGGCAGTACCCGTTGCCGGTGGTGATCCTGGCGCGACTGGCTGTCTGTGCCCAGGATCAGGGGCGATGCATAGGCCTGGGCCTGCTGCAGGACGCCATTCGCCGCACGATGCTGATTGCCGAGCAGGCCGGCATCCGGGCAATGCTGACCCATCCCATCGATGAACAGGCGGCGCGCTTCTACACCCGGTTCGGGTTCATCGCATCGCCTCTGCGTGAGCAGCAACTGCTGCTACTGCTCAAGGATGCTCGTCGCTGGGTACGTTAGCCCTGTCCGGCATGTTTCCGACTTTATTGCGCAAACTTGCTCGAATCCGCTTGGAAACGTGCCCTCGTTTTCGACTTTGAACGTGACGAGCGCTGTGCAGGGCGGCGAGGGAGCCCTTGTCGGCGCTGAAGCGACGTTTTCGACTTTATTCAGCGAGAACAACAATGGCGCCCTGAATTACGCGGTCCACGAAAAACGGCCCGCGAACGGGCCGTCATTCTGTGTTCTGCGCTGTTTGGCTCAGGCGCCGCTGGAACTGGCCAGCACCTGCTGCAACTGGCGCTTCACCGACAGCACGCGCTTGGTGTAGCGCTTTTCCGGATCGTGGCGTGCGCCGTTGTAGTACTGCAGCGCCGCTTCGAGCGAACCATAACGTTGCAGGCCTTCGAGCAGAACCAGCGTGCCGACCTGCACATTGAAGCGCGGATCGAACAGCACCGTGTGGTCGTTGTCGTGACCGATCTTGTCCATGTGCCAGCGCGGAATCACCTGCATCAGGCCCAGCGCGCCCGCGTGACTCTTCGCCTTGGGGTTGAAGCTCGATTCGACCGCGATCATCGCCACGATCAGCAGCGGATCCAACTCAGCCTCGCGCGCGCTGTTCTCGACCTCCACGAAGGCCGGCTCCAGCGCGTCGGACGACACGCGATAACGCTTGGCGACCCAGTCGCGCACGCGCTCCATCTCGGACGACAGGCGCATCGCCTCGGCCTCGCGTTCGGCCTCCGCAACGGCCAGCGCCACCGCTTCGGCGCGCTCCGCACGCGCTTCCTGCGCCCCGGCCTGCATGTAATACGCACCGGCGAACAGGATCGCGAACAGCGACATCAACATCACGCTTCCGTGCGCGGTTCGCGCCAGAAGCCGGCCAGCGGAAGCCACCAGCCCGGTAGTACGAGTTGCGTGAATCATGGTCCCTCCTGCTGCAATCGTCGGTCGGGCAGCGCTCGCGAAATTCCCGCGAGGCCCCGCGCTCCGTTCCACCCCGGAACACGGACAGAAAGCCGATTACAGTGGTTGTTCAGCCCGCCGCCGCAACCAGACGACGAGCCCCGCGGTGCGCGCGGCCATCTGACTGCGCCGCACTCTCGGTACGGCGCCGCACCTTCACAAACGCGCGACAAAAACACTGCCGCGCCCACAAAGCCTGCTGATTTTCCTGATTTAACAGGACCTTGTCAAACAAGGCCTACCCCAAAGGGCTTACACAACCCTGCGCAGTTGTGTCCAGTCGAAACACGGCCCCGGGTCCGTCTTGCGCCCCGGCGCGATGTCCGAATGCCCGACAACGTCACGCACGGACGGGTATCTGGCACGAATCGCCGCGATAAGTTCGCACAGCCGTTCGTACTGTGCAGGCTCGAACGGCACCGTGTCACAGCCCTCAAGTTCGATTCCGACAGAAAAATCGTTACAACGTTCCCGACCCCGCCAACACGACACCCCCGCGTGCCAAGCCCGATCCTCCGTCGACACGAACTGGATCAGTTCCCCGTCACGCCGGATGAAGAAATGCGCCGAAACCCGCAAACCCGCGATCTCAGCGTAGTACGGATGTTCATCGGCATTCAACGAATTGGTGAACAAACACTCCACCCCCGACCCACCGAACTCCTCCGGCGGCAGGCTGATCGCGTGCACGACGACAAGATCCACCGCCGCGCCGGGCGGGCGGGCATCGAAGTTGGGCGACGGCCGACGAACGGCCGGAGAACCAAGCCAGCCTTGCGAATCGAGCCTGAGGGGGGCGGAATGATCAGCGCGCATTACGCGATTATGCGACCCCGCCACACCCCCACCAAGCACATGCCCATGGCCTGTGTGCGCCGCTTTGGCTAGACTGGCTCAAATACAACAGTGCGCCCGCGCCCCAAGCGGCGCATCGAGCGCAAAACAGGCATCGCCCCATGAACGCCTCCTCCCCCGACATCCGCTGGCAGCAACGCTTCACCAACTACCTCAAGGCGCTCGAACGCCTGACCGAAGCCGTGGAACTCAGCCGGCAGCGCCCACTCACTCCGCTGGAGAAGCAGGGCCTGATCCAGGCCTTCGAATTCACCCACGAACTGGCCTGGAACACGCTGCGCGACTTCTTCATCTGGCAGGGCGCCCAGAACATCACGGGCTCGCGCGACGCCACCCGCGAAGCTTTCCAGCGAGGCCTGGTCACGGACGGGGAAGGATGGATGGAGATGATCCAGAGCCGCAACCGAACGTCTCACAGCTACAACGAGGAAGTGGCCAACGACATCGCGCAGCGCATCCTGCAGCGCTACCACACGCTGTTTCTCGCACTGCGCGATCAACTCCGGCACCGCATTGAAACCCCATGAGCGCCCAACCCGCCCACGACGCATTCGGCCTTCCTCCCGGCGTGCTACCCCGCATCCTCGCCGTGCTGCGGGCATGGCCGCAGATCGGGACCGTCACCCTGTTCGGCTCGCGCGCCCTGGGCACCTTCCGCACCGGCTCCGACATCGACCTGTGCCTCACCGCCCCTGGCCTCGGCCTGAGCGAGTTGCTGCAAATCGAAACCCAGATCGACGACCTGCTCCTGCCCTGGAAGGTCGACCTCCTGCTGCGCCACCAAATCGACAACCCCGACCTGCTCGACCACATCGATCGGGTTGGCGTAGAGCTCTGAGGCGCCCGCCACCACGCACATGCCCATGGCCTGTGTGCGCCGCTTTGGCTAGACTGGCCCAAATACAACACCGCGTCCGCGCCCCATGCGAATCACCGAAGACGAATCCCGCATCATCCGCGACACCGTGCGCCTCCGCTTCGGACGTAACGCCCGCGTATGGCTGTTCGGCTCACGCACCGACGACACCCGGCGCGGTGGCGACATCGACCTGCTCGTCGAAACACCCGAACCGCTGGAGAACGCCTTCCGCGAATCCATCGGCCTGGAAACCGACCTGCAGATCGCGCTCGGCGACCAGAAGATCGACATCCTGCTTGCCCAGCCCGACTTGCCGCGCACCCCGATGCAGCGAATTGCCCGGGACACGGGGATCGAGCTATGAACACCCGCGATATCGAGCAGGTTCGCGAACTCAACCCGCAGAAAGCCGACCGGGCGATCGCGCTTATCAAGGCGTCACTATCAGACTTCCGCCCCTTCGACCCGTCCGTCGAGTACTCTCCGAAGGAACTCGAACCCTACGACGCACTCGCGGATCGGTTCGTCCGCGCAGTGGAATGTGCGCTGCGCTATTTCCGCAGTCATGAACTCGCCGAGTTTGCCGAACAGTCAGACACCACGCGCAACCTGCTCAATCGCATGGAAAAGCTCGGCCTGATCTCCAATGCGACCCTTTGGCTGGAAATGCGCAACGTACGAAACCGGATCACCCATGACTATTTGCCCGAGCAACAGGCGGCCATGTTCGGCGAGATACAACGCCGATTCGGCCCCGAACTGCTGCGACTGACACCCACGCTGACCCCCAGCCCGGACTGATGCGACAAGCGCCGCAACACCCAACCATGCCGCCGTCGCATCACCGCCTGTCCTTCGCCGCCGCTCTGCGGCAACTGTGGCAGATCCTCGAGCCACGCGAACAACGCAAAGCCTACCGAATTCTCGCCATGGTCATCGTCATGGCCTTGATGGAAGCGGCCGGCGTGGTGTCCATCGTTCCCTTTCTGGCCGCCATCACAGACCCGCAGGCGATTCAGTCCAACCGCCTTTTAAACCTGCTCTACGAAACCTTCGGATTTTCCTCCGAACGCGACTTCATCATCGCGCTGGGAATTGGCTCCGGGCTGGTGATTGCGACCTCGTCCGCCTTCAAGGCCATCACGCAACACGCCCTCAACCGTTTCAGCCACCTTCAGCTGCACTCGATCAGTAGCCGGCTGCTGCTCAACTATCTCAATCAGCCCTACAGCTTCTTTCTGCAACGCAACACGTCGGACCTGAGCAAAAACATCCTCTCCGAGACGGATCAGATAGTGACCACGCTGATCCAACCCGTCGTGCACACCATTGCACAAGGCATCATCGTGCTGGCCATCGCCCTGCTGCTGCTGGCCTACGACGCCCGCATCGCCACCGCGGTCACCGTGTCGCTGGCGTTGATGTACGGGGTCATCTACTACGTCGCCCGAAAAAAGCTGACCGAAATCGGTGCCGAACGCACGCGGGCGAACACCGAACGCTTCAAGGCCGCCAACGAAGCGCTTGGCGGCATCAAGGAAATCAAGATTGGCACCGCCGCCCCGCTCTACCTGCGCCGCTTCAACAGCGCCACGCGCACCTTCGCCCGGCACCGCGCCACCAACGACACCATCGCACAAACGCCGCTCTACATCGTGGAGGGGGTCGGATACTGCGGGCTGATTGCCATCGCTGTAATCATGCTGTGGCGAACCGGCAGCGTCTCGGAAGCGCTGCCACTGATCGGCCTGTACGGCTTCGCGGCCTACCGCATGCTCCCGGCCGTTCAGGTCATATATCGTGGCGTATCCCGCATGCGCTTTTCCGCCGAAGCCTTGACGCGCCTGCATCACGACCTCGATCAGCCACACCAACCACACCCGGAAAGCCACCAACCCCCGATCGTTCCGATGCGCGAAATCCGCCTCGCATCGATCTCCTATACCTATCCGACCGCCGCAAAGCCGGTATTCGAGAATTTCAGCCTCACCCTGCAGGCCAACACCATCAACGTCATCGCCGGCCCCAGCGGCAGCGGCAAGAGCACGCTGATGGATATCCTGCTTGGGCTGCTGGAACCGCAACAGGGCACCATCACGGTGGACGAAACACCAATCACGCACGATAACCTGCCCGCCTGGCAGGCTTCGATCGGCTACGTCCCGCAGCATACCTACCTCTTCGACGGCAGCATTGCAGAGAACATCGCCATGGGCTTGAGCAACGACCAGATCGACATGCAAGCCGTGCGCGACGCCGCCGCCAAAGCCGAGATCGACCACTTCATCAGCAATGAACTCT
The DNA here is from genome assembly GCF_002872475.1 of Pseudazoarcus pumilus. Lineage (GTDB taxonomy): Bacteria > Pseudomonadota > Gammaproteobacteria > Burkholderiales > Rhodocyclaceae > Pseudazoarcus > Pseudazoarcus pumilus. The sequence goes on along the minus strand of NZ_CP025682.1, from coordinate 522,273 downwards.
CCAGCGGCTACCAGACGAGCGTTGGCGAAAGAGGCATCCGCCTGTCTGGCGGGCAGATGCAGCGCATCGGCATCGCTCGTGCGCTGTACCGAAAGCCGACCGTCCTGATTCTCGATGAACCGACCAGTGCGCTGGACGAAGAGACGGACTCCAGGATCATGGCCACCTTGGCGGCTCTGCAGGGAAGAATAACGGTTGTCCTGGTCAGTCATCGGCCGAGGCATCGGCTAGGGTTTCCGACAATCGACTTGTCACATTTACCTGACCCAACTGGAAAGAATGCATGCTGAATCACGCAAAGTGATCAAATAGACGAATGTTTTCAAAAGCGAGGCCTTTTATCAGGCCTCAATAGGATTGTGCTGATGACCTTCGAACACTCAACGTTATTGATAACCGGCGGCACGGGCTCATTCGGCCATACATTCGTGCCGATGACGCTTGCCAAGTACAACCCGAAGAAGATCATCATCTTCTCGCGCGACGAGATGAAGCAGTGGGAGATGGCCAAGCATTTCCAGGGCGATGCTCGTGTGCGTTTCTTCGTCGGCGATGTGCGCGACAAGGATCGTCTCTACCGCGCGCTCGATGGGGTCGACTACGTGGTTCACGCTGCGGCCACGAAGATCGTACCGACAGCCGAATACAACCCGTTCGAATGCGTAAAGACCAACATCAACGGCGCGATGAACCTGATCGACGCCTGCATCGACAAGGGCGTCAAACGCGTGGTCGCGCTGTCCACCGACAAGGCGAGCAGCCCGATCAACCTGTACGGCGCCTCCAAGCTGGCCTCCGACAAGCTTTTCGTTGCGGGCAATTCGTACGTTGGCGGGGACGAGACGCGGTTTGCGGTGGTGCGCTACGGCAACGTGATGGGATCTCGTGGTTCGGTCATCCCGTTTTTCCTCTCCCTCCGGAACAAGGGTGTCTTGCCCATCACGGACGAAAGGATGACCCGTTTCATGATCACGCTCGAACAGGGCGTGGAACTGGTCTGGCATGCCCTGCAGGACACGGAAGGGGGGGAGATCTACGTCAAGAAGATTCCATCGATGAAGGTCGTCGACCTCGCCAAAGCAGTCGCACCCGAGGCCACACATGAATTCATCGGAATCCGCCCCGGAGAAAAGCTGCACGAGCAGATGATTGGCGAGGAGGATGCCTTCTACACCTACGAATATCCTTCGCACTTCAAGATTCTGCCGGCCATCCATGGCTGGAGCGCGTGCCCCATGCGCATCAAGGACGGCAAGAAGGTTCCGGAAGGGTTCAGCTACACCAGCCACAACAACACGGAGTGGATGAGTGTCGCTCAACTGCAATCCTGGCTGGCTGAGAACGAGCACAAGATCGGAAGGACCTGAGGATGATCCCGTACGGGCGGCAGGACATCACACAAGCCGATATCGACGCAGTCATCGATGTCCTTCAGTCGGACTTTCTGACACAAGGGCCGCAGATACCGCGCTTCGAGGAAACGGTAGCGTCGTACTGTGGCACGCGGCATGCAGTGGCGGTCAATAGCGCCACCTCGGCCCTGCACATCGCCTGCCTCGCGCTTGGTCTTGGTCCGGGAGACTGGCTGTGGACCACGCCAATCACCTTCGTCGCGTCGGCAAACTGCGGGCTGTATTGCGGTGCCGGAGTCGATTTCGTCGACATCGACCCGCGCACCTACAATCTCTGCCCCGACGCACTCGAGCGCAAACTGGTCGCTGCAGAGCGCGACGGGCGTCTGCCCAAAGTCGTAGTCGCTGTCCACCTGTGCGGCCAGGCATGCGACATGGCTGCAATCCACGCGCTGGCCATACGCTATGGCTTTCGCGTCATCGAGGATGCCTCCCACGCCATCGGCGGCAAGTACCGGGGTGAGCCGATCGGCAACTGCCGCTTCAGTGACGTTACGGTATTCAGCTTCCACCCGGTCAAGGTGATCACCACCGCCGAAGGCGGGATGGCCTTGACCAACGACCCGGAGCTCGCGGAAAAGATGGCGCTGCTGCGCAGCCATGGCATCACGCGCGACCTCACCCGGATGACCCACGAGCCCGACGGCCCCTGGTATTACCAGCAGATCGACCTTGGCTACAATTACCGCATGACGGATCTTCAGGCAGCGCTCGGCATCAGCCAGATGACCCGGCTCCACGACTACGTCTGCCGCCGAACTGAACTGGCGCGCCGTTACGACACCTTGCTCGCCGATCTGCCACTCTCAACGCCCTGGCAGCATCCAGACAGCAAGTCGAGCTGGCATCTCTACGTGATCCGCCTGCAGATCGAAGAGCAGGGAGGAGCCGGCATTGCTCACCGACAAGTGTTCCAATCGCTACGCGAGCAGGGTATCGGAGTCAGCCTGCACTACATTCCCGTACACACCCAGCCCTACTATCAGCGCCAGGGCTTTAGCACCGGCGACTATCCGGAAGCGGAGCGCTACTATGCCGGAGCGATCAGTCTGCCGATATTCCAGACCATGTGTGAAGCGCAACAGGACACAGTCGTTGCGGCACTGCATACCGCATTGGCTATCTGAATCGACGGCACAGCAACGGGAGAGGCAAGATGAAACCATCCGCTGCCCTGGAAACAAACCGCGAGCGCATCCGAAACATCGTACTGGCACATCGGGCCAGCAACCCGCGTGTGTTCGGCTCGGTTCTGCATGGAGACGATACGGAACTCAGCGATCTGGATATTCTCATCGACCCCGCTCACGATGCCTCGCTACTCGATATCGCCCATATACAAGTCGAACTTGAAGCACTTCTGGGGGTTTCGGTTGACGTACTGACACCGGACGCGCTCCCACCCCGGTTTCGCACTCAAGTTCTCCAAGAGGCCCAGGCGGTATGAGCAAGAAGGCGCTCCGGCTGCCTGAAACATCGCCGCGCAAACCGCAAACATGAGACTCGCCATCATCCCCGCCCGCGGCGGCAGCAAGCGCATTCCACGCAAGAACATCAAGGTCTTTTGCGGCAAACCGATGATCGCGTGGTCGATTGAAGCCGCTCGCGACAGCGGCTGCTTCGACCGGATTGTCGTTTCCACGGACAATGATGAGATCGCGAGCGTCGCCAGACACTGGGGAGCGGAAACGCCGTTCATGCGGCCAGCAGAACTATCCGATGATCATGCGACCACAATGCCCGTAATCGCTCATGCCATCCGCTGGGCCAATGCGCACCTTGCCTCAGTAGATTTTGCCTGCTGTATTTATGCTACGGCTCCTTTTGTTCAGCCCGACGATTTGCGCAACGGTCTGACCAAACTGGAGAACAGCAATTTCGACTACGTATTTTCCGTCACCAGCTACGCCTTTCCCATACAGCGCGCCATCCGCATCAATGCCAATGGCCGTATATCCATGTTCCATCCCGAGCACATGAACACTCGCTCACAGGATTTGGAGGAGGCTTATCACGATGCAGGCCAGTTCTACTGGGGTCGCGCTGCCGCCTGGCTAGAGGGGAAAGCCGTGTTTTCGGAACACGCGCAGCCCGTGATCTTGCCCCGCTCACGAGTACAGGACATCGACACCCATGAAGATTGGGAACGTGCGGAAGCCCTGTTTCGACTGCTCGACAAGGAATCCTGATGACCACCGCCGTTGTTGCCGGGGGAGGTATCGCCGGCCTGTTGGCCGCCAAGTTGCTCAAGAATCACTATGAACGTGTGCTGGTGATTGAACGTGACTCGGTGTGCGGCGGCTTGCTGGGCTCCATCGTCAACAACGACGGCGTATCTTTTGACCATGGCGCACATGTGCTCAGCGAAACTGGCCTCGCGGAGCTCGACGCCTTGCTGTATGGCGGTCTGTCATCAAGCCATTGGCGCGAATTCAACATCTTGCGCGCGGGGAACTGGGTCGGCGGAGCCATGAACCGGAGTAGCCCATTCCCGGATGCGCGCCGCCTGGGCGTGGAAACATTACGTCGGGGCCTAAGCGAACTGGCACAGGCGGCGTTCCAGCGTAACTCGCGCCCCCCCGCTCACTTGGGCGAAGCCCTGGAGCGGCGCTTTGGCGCAACGCTGGCGACTGAAGTGGCGGGTGCAACAGTGCGCAAGCAATTAGGCGTCGCCCTCGAAGATTTGCATCCTGACACCCCGTTTGCCACTCGCCGAGTGGTCTGTGCCGACGCAGAACAGTCCCGCCTGCTCAAGCTGGACCCGCGCTTCACCGAAGCTTGCGCGTTCGCATCCTACGAGGAGGGCGCTAGCACACTACTCCACCGCTATCCGCGCCAAGGCGGTCTAGCCCAATGGATTGAGGGTTTCGTCGCCGGGCTGCAGGATGACGGCGTCGAAATCCTCTGCGGCCGCACCATCGCCGCGATTGCACACGGCAACGGAGAAGTCCGCTCTGTGACGTTGGATGACGACCGCACCATCGACTGCGAGTTGCTCGCATGGACACTGCCTTCGGCCATGCTGTTGCGCGCAGGGAAGATTGCTTTCACCGGCAAGGCACCTCTTTCACGCCCCATCGGTCTATTTCATCTGGTGTTCGACCTGCCTTTCTGCGATCCCAATTACCACATCACCTGCTACGACGAATCCTTCAGAACCTTCCGTATCACGCTCTACCCCAACCTCCGCAGCGAGCAGCAACAAGCGCCCTACAACTGCACTGTAGAAGTAATCGGCGACGCTCAAACCGAGTTTGCAGCGCTACTGCCACAGGTGGTTGAGGAATTGCGGGTGATGGGCGTCGTCGATTCCGACGCGCGGCTGGCGTCGAGCCTGGTACAAACGGTACCCATGGGTTTTCCGGCCACCACTCATGAATTCATGGCCGGCAATGCTGCCCAAGCAACATTGGCTCGTCAGCATATGGGTAACTCATTGCTACTGGGGCGCGCTCGCTGTCCGCCGTTCTTCGCTCAAGATGTTCTGGTCGACACGTATCGCACCATCACATCCCTTGCGCCATGAACCAAGCACAACCCCGCCATTGTCGCAGGCGACCACGAAACTGATGCTGACATGACAGCCACGCTCCGCCTGTTGTTTCGTTGCGATGGAGGCCAAGCTCAAGGCTTGGGCCACATCACTCGCTGCCTCTCCTTGGCGCGCACGATCCGTGAGATTGCGCCCTTGGCGCATATTGCATTTTGGGGCCAATATGATGCATTCGCCCGCACGTTGCTGGCTCAACATGACATGCCCGCGTGGCCTTCATCACCACCAGAAGGGAATGCGGACGGAATTGAGGCCACACACAATGTTTGTGCCGACTTCGACGTGTTGCTGCTAGATAGCTATGCCATCGATCAGGACTACATCAATGGTCTGAAGAAACAACCCTGCAAGCTGGCATTGATCGATGACGATCAGCGCCATGACCTGTCAGATGCGGATTTGGTGCTCTGCTTTCGTGCAGGCGCGGAAACCCTGACCTATGGAGCAAGGCATCAGTTGCTCGGCCCAGCCTTCATGCTGGTCAAACCTGAACTACGCGCCTTGCGCGAACGCAATCTGGGCTTACCTGCGCATCGCTGTATCAGTCGTGCGCTGATCTTTCTTTCCGGAGGACATCGGGCTCCGGAACTATTGCCAACCGTATTGGGCGCGTTCGAAGGCATGGGTTTGGAAATCGCTTATCTCGCACCGGAAGAGCCTCGCCATGCCTCGACCGCCCATGCTCGACACCTGCCCTTGACACCAGCCATCGAAACCCTTTACGCGAACACAGACTTTGTACTCTGCGGCGGCGGGCTGACCAAGTACGAGTGCGCCTACGCCGGCATCCCGAACGCCTGCCTATCTCTAACGTCCTTGCAGAACGAAGACACCCGGATTATGGCGGCACAGGGATTTACCTTGGATTTGGGCCTTGCCAGCGCCCTTCACCCGGAACGACTGCGTGGCCAACTCGCCGAGTTCATCCGGGATGAAACCGCGCAGGCAGATCAACGCCGAGCGTTTGCATCCAAACTAGATGGAGATGGTCCGCTTCGGGTTGCCCGAACACTTCTTTCCTTATGAAAACGCCACTTCAACAGCATTATCGGCACTTGTTCCAGATGCACGGTGATTCCGCGCAGGCTGTCCAATATTCGGATACCGTGTCGCAACACAAGCGCTTCAAGGTACTCAGCGAGGTCGCACCGGATTTGGGTTCGGTGGTTGACTTGGGCTGCGGCTTGGGCCACTTCCTCGACCATTTGCGAGCCAACGGTTTCGCCGGCCCTTACCTCGGGCTTGATTTCGTCCAAGAGTTTGTGAACAGCGCAAACGCCAAGCATGCCAGCGACCCGCTAACTGAATTCAAGCAGTGCGACCTTATCGCCGACGCCTACCCCGAGGGCTACGACACCTTCGTAGTGTGTGGAGTGTTCAACAACAAGATGGACAACAACGCCGAGTTCATGCGATGCGTACTGGAAAAGGCTTTTGCTGCCACCCGCAAGCAGGTGGCCTTCAACGCCATGTCCACCTACGTCGATTTTGAAGATCCCGACCTGTACTACACTAACCCGTGCGAAATATTCGACTTTTGCAAACGCAACCTGACCCGAAAGGTAACCTTGCGCCACGAATACCTGGTGCGCGAAGACAGACCGCCTTTCGAGTATGCGGTTTATCTCTACAAGTGATCCGGTCATGCACAACACCGATGCTGAACTAGATCTGCTGCTGCGCGACATGGACGAAGCTGATCCTCAGTATCGGCCAACAGCCTTTTGGCGTACTGCACTGGACAGACTTATTCCAGAATTGGGCGACGGGGGCCTTCAACGCTTTCGCTCGTTGCCTGGGCCGCTATCGTTCTTCGTACCAACCTACGGCTTCCCTGGCATACATACGACACCTGCTCGCTTTACCCCCCTGCGCCACGCTCTGGAGAATCTGGAACTGGGCGATCGACGCTGCTCCATACACCTTGAACGGTTGCTCACAGGGGAGGCGCAAGCCGAATCCGACTATCGGGTTCTATGCGCCGCTGACCAGCCCCTGCGCCCCCCTTTTCTTGATCAGTTCAGCGAGGGGGAAGCCGCGGCCCCGATCGAACAATTCGAGTTCGATGGCCGACGCTTTGGGCGGTCGTCGCTGAATTACCTGCTTGGCTTGGCCTTTCTCAAGCGACATTGCGACCTGTCCGAAGTACGCACCGTCCTGGAAATCGGCGGGGGTTTCGGCTCTCTGGGGGAAATCTTGCTTGCCGACAAGCGTAACGATGTGTTCTACATTAACGCGGACATCCCGCCTACCGTCCACTGCGCTCATCATTACCTGTCGACCACCCATGGGCGCAACTCAATTCTGGGCTACGCAGAATCCCGCAACGAGAAGGTGCTGGATATCTCAGCGATGCGCGCCAGCCACCGTGCTGCCACTTTGGCCGCGTGGCAGCTGCCAAGACTGCAAGGCACTGTCGATTTGTTTGTGAATTTCATCTCCTTTCAAGAGATGGAACCGGACGTGGTGTGCAACTATCTTGGTCAAATCAAAAGGCTTCAAGCCCGATATATCCTCCTGCGCAACCTGCGCGAAGGAAAGGCGAAAGCGACTCCCGGGACAGTCGGCGTAATCGACCCAATCAAGGGAGAAATGTACGACGAATTTCTTGGTCAATCATATCGGCTGGTTGCATGCAACACAGTCCCTTTTGGCTATCGTACCGTGGACGGATTTCATTCCGAGCTTCGAGTGTACGAACGCCGATGACGTCCCACTCTCCGAACATGCGCATCGCAATTCTTCAACCCACGTTCCTACCTTGGCTGGGCTGGTTCGACATCGCAGACCAAGCAGACCTGCTAATACTGCTCGACGACGTCTCCTTTTCCAAGCAGTCATGGCAACAGCGCAACCGCCTACGCACACGGCGGGGCTTGGAGTACGTTACGGTCCCGGTCCGCTCCGCGGGCCGTCTGGGGCAACCCATTCTGGATGTCGAGATCGCGGAACCAAACTTCGCTTCGAAGCTGGAACGCACGATCTCGGGAAACTACGCCCGCGCGCCTTACTTTAGGGAGTTGTTCCCCAGCTTTTGTGAGGCCCTCCATCACGTGGCAGCTCAGGAGAGGCTCGCGCCCCTCAACATGGAACTGATCGAATGGTTTTGCAGGGTTCTTGGCATCAACACCCCCCGAAGGGCGAGCAGCGACTTGGGCACAAACGGAAAGCGCGGAGAATACGTGGCAGCCTTGTGCGAATACACAGGCGCTGATGAATACCTTTCGCCGTCGGGTGCAGAAGACTATCTTCTCGAAGATCGACAGGCCTTCGACCGACGCGGCATCAGCGTTTCGCTACACCAGTATTCGCACCCCATCTATCATCAGATGTTCTCGCCCTTCATGCCTTATGCCAGCACGCTTGACCTAATATTCAATGAGGGCGAGCGAGCACTGGAAATTATTCGTTCGGGCCGTCGCTCGCTGCGGGCGCTTGGCGCCTCTGCGGCAAGCAAGGAGGGAATCTCATGAAATCTAAGCAAATTAAGGTCGCTGGCCGCGTTATCGGAGCTGAAAATCCGCCCTACGTTATCGCAGAGCTCTCCGCCAACCACAATGGCAAACTTGAAACCGCCATTAAGATAATCGAGGAAGCGAACAAAGCAGGGGCAGATGCAGTCAAACTCCAAACTTACAAAGCCGACACCATCACTCTGAACTGCGATAGCGATGATTTCCGCATCCACGGGGGACTTTGGGACGGACGAACGCTATATGACCTGTATCAAGAAGCGCACATGCCTTGGGAATGGCACAAGCCGCTTTTCGAATATGCCCGTAAACTCGGCATCACGATTTTCAGTTCCCCGTTCGACAATACCGCCATTGACCTTCTCGAAGATTTGAATGCCCCTGCCTACAAGATCGCATCGTTCGAAGCGGTAGACCTCCCCCTGATCAAATATGCGGCCAATACGGGCAAACCGATGATCATTTCCACCGGCATGGCCGATGCCATGGAAATTCAGGAAGCCATTGATGCCGCACGCTCCGGCGGCTGCAAGGAACTCGCAATTTTACATTGCGTCAGCGGCTACCCCGCTGCGGCAGAAGACTACAACCTGCGCACCATTCCTGACATGATAGAACGCTTCGGGCTGGTGACCGGACTGTCTGATCACACGCTGGACAACACCACCGCCATTGCCAGCGTGGCGCTCGGCGCCTCAATCATCGAGAAACACGTCACTCTCGACCGCACTGGCAGCGGTCCAGACGACAGCTTTTCTCTGGAACCCGCTGAGCTGGAATTCCTGTGCAAAGGCGTCAAAACCGCTTGGGAAGCGATCGGCAAAGTGGACTACAGCCGCAAATCCAGCGAACAAGGGAATGTGAAGTTTCGCAGATCCCTCTATGTTACTCAGGACCTCAAGGCAGGCGACATTCTCACTGAAGCGAATCTCCGCAGCGTCAGACCCGGATTCGGACTGGAGCCGAAGCATCTGGAGGTGCTTCTCGGACGTCGGGTCACCAGAGACATCCCGGCCGGAACGCCGATGCGATGGGACGTAGTTGACCGACAGCCGGACTAATCCATGCACCCAAGGAGGCTCTTCATTTGCGGAACACCGCTGCAGGCACTGCTGATCGAAAGAATCATCGAGCTTGAGTCGCTGTCTAAAGACGAGTGTATCCTGTTTTTCTATACCTACTCAATCAACGACAAGTATGCACATGCCTACGAACGCATTTGCCCGCTATTCCATGAAGCACATCACTATTTCTGCGACAACAAGTACCCAGGATATGCTCGCGATGCGCGCAGACTGTTCTCAAACCTTGATTATCAGGCAGTGTACTTTGCTTCGGCCATAAGTAGTTTCGTCTTGCTCGCCTTGAGTTGCGCCCAAAACCCAGAAATCGTCACCTTTGATGACGGAACGGCCAACATATCTCAAAACAGCCTGTATGCATCAAAGTACGGACTGACCTTAAAAAAGGCGCTTGCACTGGCACTGTTTGGAAACAGATACCACCTGCAAAGGATTCGCAAGGAGTCACGCAGACATTACACGCTGCATCCGGGCTCGACGAATAACATCTCCGACAAGCTTGTCCCGATTTCTATCGTCGGCTCACTGCGGGAATCGGCGTCCGACTCTTCTTGCTCCTTGATCCTAGGTACGCTATTCAGGGACGCGTTTCCTTCGATGCGCCCGGGGGAGATTCAGAACAGGCTTTGCAAGTTCGCATCGCGACTGAGAGGGGACGTTTTTTACCTCCCGCATCCACGCTCAGGCGAATCATGGTTGAGGGGAATCCGCACCATTGACACTCAACAGGTCGCTGAAGAGGTAGCAGTGGATCTCTGCGACCGTTACGGGCGTCTAGACCTATATGGATTCTGCAGTTCGGCTCAGCTCAACCTTGGATCCAGCGAACGAATAAGAAATTTTTTGCTCACGGCAGATGGCCACATCACAAATCTGCACACTATGACGGAAACAATGAACCGCGCTGGAATCAAACCTTACGGGATCATCGATTTGGATCTTCTTCACTCTGGAAATGGAGCCCCTGAATCGTGAAGAGTTTGGTCGTTGTCACCTTCGGAACATTCGACGTCTTTCACGTCGGCCACCTTCACCTGCTCGAACGAGCCAGGGCGTTGGGCGACAGCCTGACTGTTGGCGTGTCGACTGACGCCTTGAACATTGCGAAGAAAGGGCGAGCGCCGGTTTTCTCGCAAGATGAACGCCTGCGACTGGTCGCCGCACTTCGGTGCGTGGATGAGGTGTTCCTCGAAGAATCGCTCGAGCTCAAACGGGAGTATCTGATCCGCCATCGGGCCGACATCCTTGCCATGGGTGATGACTGGAAGGGTCGTTTCGATGAATTTCGAGACATATGCGAGGTGGTGTATTTCGAACGCACGCCGGCCATCTCGACCACTGCAGTCATCGAGAAGATCCGTCTTTAGGCAGCATCTCGCCGAGCCGCTTCACGCACCGTTCAGCTGAACATCCGTCGTCAAAACCTCCGTAGATGGTCTGTCTTTTCGCGTGATGAGCTGCTTCATGCTCGAGCCAGTAGAATTTCGGATTCTCCAAACAATCGTCAACGCAATGTTTCAGATCCTCCAATGATGAGAGCACGGGGCCGAAACGGTACTCCGGACCCAGCGAATAACCTTTCCGGAAGGGGGCTGCTACGTCGAGAAAGAGCGCCGGACGATCCAGCACCAGAAAGTCGAATGCAATCGAAGACCAGTCGCAGATGAGAACGTCGCTTGCCAGCAACACGGCCTCGGTGTCGGGGAAACGCGACTGCGGAACGAAGACGATGCGTGGCCAAACGCCTGCGCCCTGTTCGCCGCTATTGAGATGTGCTCGCATCAGCACGGTTGCGCCATGAAGCTCGGCAATATGGGACAGGGTGCGGAGAAACTCTGTTTCCGAGAGCCCGAATGGATACAGACTTCTACCTCGGTCGTCCTGCACCCATGTCGGAGCGAACAGGATCACCGGCCCTTCCAGCGGAATTCCCAGACATTTCCGGATCCCGGAAACATCTTCATCACGCTTCACTAGACGGTCTGTACGCGCATAGCCGGTCACGACCACACGGGAGGGGTCGAAGCCGTACTTTTGCGTATAGTACTCGGCCATCAGCGGCGAGGCCACCCACACTTCGTCGTAGTGATGCTGCACGCGAAAATCCGCGGCATCGAAGCCCTTGAACGGAATGCCGTGCCACACGTCGACGAATCGAATTCTCGTGAGCCACAACAGCGGCTCCATCACGTGCAGGCCGTGGTCCGTGATGATCACCGCGGTTCGGGCCAATACGATGGCAGCGCGTGGATCAACGGCACACACGACGTTCACGCCTTCGGAACGGAGGGCTCTCGCGTAGTCTGGATCGAGCGATAGATACACCGCATCCGCCGCCACATGAGAGCGTTTGCACAGCTCCTTGTGAATCGCTAGCAGATTACCGTTGAGCTTGTGTCCGTAGAGGACCACATGCTTGCCCTGGCCGCGCATGAACGGACGCAACACCAAGGCCAACAGGACGTTAACGGCAAAGGCGAACAGGTAGAGCCAGTGTTTAGGGTTACGTCGATCGATCTTCATCGTACGGGGCTGTGGATATCTGCAGACTGACGACCGTTGTGGTGATACTTCCGACAGAAATCCGCTATCCGCTCGGATGGACGCTGCCCTGAAGAGCTCGGAGCCCCAGCCAGGTCTGGGTACTGTTGAACGAACCGGTCGACCACATCCAAATCGTAACCGCTGAGAACACAGTTTCGCCCCAAACCCTCACTACGTTCGGTTGCCATTCGGAGAAGCAGAATGGGTTTTCCGAGGTAGAAACATTCCTCCTGATTGCTTCCACCGTCACTAACGACGAACTCGGCCGACTCGATCAATCGCACGAATCGAAAATAGTCATAACGTTGACGCAAACTGATTCGAGCGTTCGTCTCCAAGCGCTGGATCAGCCCGTGCTTGCGTAACGCTCTCTCCGTCGGTTTGTGCAAGATGAAAAGCAGCGGAACGGTATCGGCGATACGCTCCACGATTTCGACAACGCGGCTCGCTGCCGAACGAGACGACAGGTTCTCGAAGCGGTGAACGGTTACCACCGCATAGGCGCCCGAAGGAGCGTCTTCACTCTGCTGCCGACCGATGGTGTGCGAAATTCGCAGAGCATCCATCAAGGTGTTGCCGTTCGTGAGGATCTTCTGACCACGGTAGTTCGCGAGATTGTCGATGGCCTTTTTGTCCGGGCAAAAATACACGTTGGCCAGTCGGAAGGTCAGAATCCGGGTTATTTCCTCCGGGAACGGGTGGAACAACCTGAAAGAACGCAAGCCGGATTCGACATGCCCCACATCGAGCCGGACCATGCGCGCCATCAATGCTCCCAACAAGGTCGAGAAGGTGTCGCCGTGAACGAGGACCACGCCTTTTCCGGAAACATCGAAAATCTTGTGTCGATTGCGCACCGTCTTCCAGAGCACGCGAACGCTCCACAGCGCCATTGCACGGATCGAGGTTATATCCGGCCCGTCGTAAAGCACACAGTCGGGCGTTCTCAACCCGAAGTTATCGAGGATTTCGTCGATTGTGTCACGATGCTGGCCCGTCCAGATGAAACGATAGTCAAGACCGTGCTCGGCCAACGCCACCATTACCGGCGCCATCTTGATCAGCTGGGCCTTAGTCCCGATGACAACGTGAATCACACGGCCCTCACCACAACGATGCCCCGCTTGCTCGCGACCCGCGATCGGGCCTAATCATCTCGCTTGTAGAGCAACGCGGTGATCTGTTCCGATACCAAACCCATCATGAACACGATGATGCTGGTGGTGAACATCAGCGCGCTCATATTGGTGAATCGACCCTCGCTCATCAAGGTGAAGCCGTACCAGCCAGCCCCCAGCAGGAAGAAGAGAAAAGCCAGCGGTGCGAACAGCTTGAGCGGCGAGTAGAGCGTGCCGATCTTGAAAATTATCAGCAGGAAGCGGACACCGTCCTTAACGATGCGCAGATGGCTTTTCCCGATGCGTTTGGCGGCCTGAATGGGCTCGTAGGCGACAGAGTAGCCGGCACGGAAGAAGGCCATGGTAATGGTCGTCGGGTAGGAAAAGCCGTTGGGCAGCAGGTAGAGGAATTCGCGGAACTTGTCCGCGCGTACGGCACGGAATCCAGAGGTGAGGTCCTGGATGCGCTGGTTGGTCATGTAGCTGGCCAGCCGGTTGTAGAAACGGTTCGCGATACCGCGCCCCACACTGGCCTGCGAGGCTCCGTCGCGCGCGCCGACGACCATGTCGTGGCCCTCCTCCAGCCGGGCCAGCAGGCGCGGGATATCGGCCGGGTCGTGCTGGCCGTCACCGTCCATGAAAACGATGATTTCACCCTGCGCCTTGCGGGCGCCGGCCTTGATGGCAGCACCGTTGCCCATGCCATGCCGGTGACTGAACACAGTGGCCCCTGCATCCCGGGCAACCATGGCCGTTTCGTCCGTTGATCCGTCATCGACGACGAGGATCTCGACTTCGGGCAGGGTATACCGCAAGCGCTGGACCACGCCTGCAATGACGCCCGCTTCATTGCGGGCAGGAATGACTACCGACACGGACCCTTCTGCAGACATTCCCTCAACTCTGCTCATTGACAGCCTCACTTCGGGCCTGCGCTATTTCCCGCTCGAGGCCGTCGAGCAGACTCGCGGTAAGCGCACCCGAAGTCAGCCCTACCAACGGCCGACGGCGTGCAACCGCGGCGAGGGCATCGTCGAAGCGGCCCTCGCGGATGGACGAGTAAACTTGATACTGGAGTACGGGAACCGCCGCCGCAAATACATTCTCGGCCCGATCCAGAAACTCATCGCGTCGCTGCGGATTACCGACGTCTTCTTCCAGTGCCGCAGCCAGAAACAGCAAACGGGCACGGACGTGCTCGATACGGAAGAGGACATTCTCATCCAGCTGTTCTACGACTGAGAGCAAGGACTCCCGCGACACGCCACGGCAACGATCACTGTTGATCAGCTCGCGAAGCCGGAAGGCCACAATAGCGGTCATACGCGGCTGCCGCGCATTGCGGACGTTCTCTAAAGCCGCTTCCATGCGCTCTTCCTGCTCCGACGAAGGATAGATTAGACAACTATAAAGCAACGCTTGCAGGCGGATACCCATGCATTGCGGACAGCTCTCCAGGGTTCGATCGAAAATCTGTATGGCTCGCTCGTAACGCCCCATTTGGATGAACTCGAAGTTCAGGTCGGCGATCTGCTCGGGCGTGGCGTCGATGGCTCGTAGAGCCAAATGGACGGAGGCTCGACTCGACGCCGGGTTTTCGTGTGCCCACAGTTCAGCGGAACGGTCCGGATCGCCCCAGAAGGTGGTCAGTGCCAGCAGGACTGCGAGTTGGATGGCGGCGTAGGCGCCAAACAGCATCGGCCCGATCCGTTTGAGGGCACCTTGAACGGAAGCCGCGCCAACCGCCAATGCGAGGCACGCTCCATACAGGGGCAGATAGTTGCGATGCTCGAAATAAATTTCGAGCATCACGATGGTGGATTCGAGCAGATGCCCAATCAGGAACCACATCACCGCAAACAATGGCCAAACGACAGCTTTTGTCCGCTTCAGCCACACACACAGTGCCACGACCCCTGCCCACGCCAGGAAGCCCAGCAGGGCCGGCCACCCGGTGTAGTCCACACTTCGATGGTCGTGAAACGGGCTATACAGCGACGGAAGCGGCAGAAAAGCCGCCCGCACGTACTCCCACAACACCACCATTTGCGTCTGCAATCGCTCATACCCGGACCAGCCGCGCCGCTCGGACACTGTGAACCATTCACGGTTGAATGGCGACAGATACGCCAGGATGGCAATCAGCGCACTCCACAGCAACAGAGTTTGCAGGAAGGCCAGGCGACGATCCGTCAGCGTCTTCGGCGCCAGCAGGGTGTGGATCACCAGCGCGAACAGCGGCGTGAGAGCGCCATTTTCCTTGGTGTACATCGCCAGCAGGGTGCCCGCGCCCAATGCGCCAAACTGCAGCACGAAACCCAGCAGCGGGCGCGCGGCCTGCAGGCGGTAGGCCGCGACGAAACCGATCAGCCCCAGTAGCGAGAAGAATGCCGCCAGGCTGGTCATGCGCTGGATGATGATCAGGCTGGTGGAGGCCAGCAGTGGCATCGCCCCCCACAGAAAAGCCGCGCCAAAGGCGATCCAGGAACGCCTCGCGGGTCCGCCAAAGCCCGCCAGCCCAAGACACAGGTAGCCCAGCACCCCGACAAGGGCTACGTTGGCAACATGAATGCCGACGTTTACGGCAAGAATTTCGGGCCCGTTAGCGGGCCATCCGGACGCATGAGGGAGGAAAGTCGCGAGTGCAACAGGTCGCCCCAGCGGCCCGGACTTTCCGCCGAAAACGAACTGCTTTTGCGCTTCCGGCGTGGTAACGCGGTTCAAGCCCTCGAGATTTCCGAAGTCATCGTAGAACTGCGCACCCGTCAAGGCTGGCGCATACACCCACCACAGCAGCACAAGTGCCGCACAGGCGACGAGGAACCGGACTATTCTGGATTCAAGCATGCGTCACGTCATTTGGAGACGAACAAAAAACAATGCCCCGCAGGGCGGGGCACTGTTTGACCTAAACAAGTCGCTTAGTCGCGGCAGGAGCCTGGCAGCCAAGCCATCTTGGCGGTAGTCTCATCAAAATTGTCACCAGCCGTGCATGTCCATGACGTGATATGGAATGTGCTTGAATAAACCGGGGAAAGCTCGATGCTCAAACCAAGCAACGACCCACCAGCCTCGACTTCGATCACCCCGTTAGTGCTGCCCGTCCCACCACCAGCGCCCGACGACACCGTGATGTAACTGGCGTAATCGGTTTTCCTGAAGCCGGAGGCGCAATCACTCATGTCTGCACCGTTACCGTCGCGGTGAGCTTGAACAATCTCGGTGACGCAAGTCCGTGCTGTACTGGCAGCAAGCACGACCTCGGACGCGCGCGCGCGCTGCGTGTAGTCCTGATAGGCCGGCAGCGCGACGGCTGCCAGGATGCCGATGATCGCGACGACGATCATCAGTTCGATAAGGGTAAAGCCCTGTTGCATCTTCTTCATGTTCAACTCCTTGCGGATCGTGATCGCGGATATCCCGGCTGCTTCGAGCCACGCAAGACGTGTGCCACATTCGTCCGGCCGACATCGACGGGCGGATCATCGCGCAAAACCCGCGTTGTAACAAGGATTTCCGCGCGGTTCGTCAGAGAATGTCTGAAGCATGCAACAGTCACGGGCGTGACACGAATTGTCCACCTTTGACAATTCTCGCCGCATGCGCGTCACACCCTGACAATCGTCCGGCGTCGAGGCCGGCATGCGCCCTACCGCTTGCCATGCAGGCGGTCTATGATCGGCCGTTCCTGCCTCTTGTTGTTTGCGGAGTTCGAACATGGATGCACCTGCTGCGCCCCACATCGCGGTGATCGGCCTGGGCTATGTCGGGCTGCCGCTGGCGGTCGCGTTTGCGCAACGCTTCGACGTGACGGGCTTCGATATCTCGCGCGTGCGCATCGAACGCCTGCGCGCCGGGCATGACGACACGCGCGAGGTGGCCAATGCGGTGCTGCGCGACGCCGCGCGGCTGCGCTTCACGCTGGATGTGACGGACATCGCCGCGTGCGACACCTACATCGTGACCGTGCCCACGCCGATCGACACGCACAAGCGCCCGGACCTCGGTCCGCTGCTGGCTGCGTGCGAGACCGTGGGCGGGGTGCTCAAGCGCGGCGATCTGGTGGTGTTCGAATCCACCGTGTATCCGGGCGCCACCGAGGAGGAGTGCGTGCCGGTGCTCGAGGCGCGCTCGGGGCTGCGGCTGAACGAGGATTTTGCGGTGGGCTACAGTCCGGAGCGCGTCAATCCGGGGGATCGCGAGCACCGCATCGAGAACATCCTCAAGGTCACCTCGGGTTCCTCACCGGAGGCTGCCGAGCGCGTAGACAGGCTGTACGCCACCATCGTCAGCGCCGGCACGCACTGTGCGCCGAGCATCCGCGTGGCGGAAGCGGCCAAGGTGATCGAGAACACGCAGCGCGATCTGAACATCGCGCTGATCAACGAGTTGGCAATCATCTTCGCGCGCATGGGGCTGGATACCCAGGCTGTGCTGGAGGCGGCGGGCACCAAGTGGAACTTCCTGCCCTTCCGCCCGGGGCTGGTGGGCGGGCACTGCATCGGGGTGGATCCGTACTACCTCACGCACAAGGCGCAGGCCATCGGCCATCACCCGGAAATCATCCTCGCCGGCCGGCGCCTGAACGATGCCATGGGCGCCTGGGTGGCCTCGCAGCTGGTCAAGGCCATGATCCGCCGCCGCATCGAGGTGGACGGCGCACGCGTGCTGGTGATGGGGCTGACCTTCAAGGAAAATTGCCCGGATCTGCGCAACACCCGCGTGGTCGACGTGGTGCGAGAGCTGGCCGATTACGGCATCCGCGTGGACGTGACCGACCCGCAGGCCGACCCGACCGACGCCATGCGCGAGCACGGCATCGAACTGGTCGCCGACCCCGCGCCAGGCGACTACGACGGCATCGTGCTGGCCGTCAGCCACGAGGAATTCCGCAACCTCGGTTCCGCGCGCATCCGCGCACTGGGCAAGCCGGTGCACGTGCTCTACGACCTCAAGTACGTGCTGGCGCGGGATGAGGCGGATTTGCGGTTGTAGGGGGCGCGGCTCTAACGGGCCGGGGTGTCGCACTCGCTTCGCTCGATGCGACCTACGGGCGATCGCGGCTGCCGGACTTTTCGAGCATCCTGCCGAGCGCTTCATGCAACGGTGAGAGCTCCCGCTCCACCACATTCCATATCGCGTCGACGTCGACGCCAAGGTAGTCGTGGACGAGAATATTCCTGAAGCCGGATATCGCTCGCCACGAAATTGCCGGCTCGCTTACCTTGAGTTCGTCGCTCAGCCGCTGACTGGATTCCGCGAGCACCTGCAGGTTGCGCAACACCGCATCCTGGACCAGGCGCGAGGACCGGAACAACGTCTCGTCGTCGCCCACATAATCGGATACCCGATCGATGCATTCGAGCATGTGGACAAGATAAAGTCTGTCGGCCTCGTGTCCGGGCTTCATTTGCGAAGGTCAGAGTGAGCGGGCTTCATCGAGAACGCGCGCTCGCACCAGCGGATGCAGCGCGGCGGGCGTGACCAGGTCGACCGGGCGTCCGAGCAGGTCCTGCGCCTCCATCTGCATCTCCCCCAGAACGAATCCCGATGTACCCGGCTCGGCCTCGACCAACAGATCGACATCGCTGGATTCGTCGCCATCGTCGCGTGCCATCGATCCGAAAACCTTGATCGAACGGACGCGAAAGCGGAGTGCGAGGGCTTTCAACTCGTCACGATGCGTTTCGATCAATGGATGCATGAGCCTCTCCGAAGTCCTTGCCATGGACACGCGCGCCAACCGACGCGACAGTTTCAAGCATACATCCGGCTTTCATGCGCGTCATCTCGCCACTGACGCAGTAAAGGTGCCAGGCTTCTACGATGGCATCGTGCTGCCCGTCGGCCACGACGAATTCCTCAAGCTGGGCGGCGCGCATCCGCGCACTGGGCAAGCCGGGGCACGTACTCTACGACCTCAAGCCGGGGTGTCGCACTCGCTTCGCTCGATGCGACCTACCAGACTACGCGTACCTGGAACTGTTCGAAGGCACGGTCAGTGGTGATCAGTGGCGCGTCCTCGATGACGCTTTGGGCGGCCAGCATGCGATCAAACGGATCTCGGTGCTCGACCGGTAGCCGACCGGCCGCTATGGCATGCCGATGGGTAATCGGCAGGTGTTCGAAGGCGTCGGCCGAGACCAGTTCATCGAAATAGTGCAGCGCATCGGCGGCCTGATCGAGCTTTCCGAGACGATGCTTGATGGCCAATTCCCAGGCCGACGCGGCGCTGACCAGAACGCGATTTTCGACGTCCGCAATAACTTCGCGCGCACGCGGAGAGAGGCGCGGGTCGTCCGTTAGCCACCACAGTAGCGCATGCGTGTCGAGCAGGAACGGCATCAGACGTTCCAGGCAGCGAGTTCTTCTTCAGGCAAGGGGTCGAAGAACTCGTCACCGACGCGCCCCTTCAGACGCCCGGGCGTACGCTGACGCGCTTCCGGCACAAGCGCCACGATGCGGGCATATGGCTTGCCCGCCTTGGCAAGAATGATCTCCTGGCCCGCATGGGCCTGGTCGATCAGGCGGGAAAGATGCGTCTTGGCTTCATGGACATTGACAATGATGCTCATCGCGACCTCGGTAGACCAATAGCTTGGTCAAGCTCTTCGAATGGTAGTCCGAATCGGCGAATTCCGCCACATGGTTGGGAATGGCCCACCCTATTCCATACCCCACTTCTGCAGCCGGTAGCGCAACTGGCGCAGCGTCATGCCCAGGCGGCGCGCGGCCTCGTCGAGAAACCGCAACGCGCTCGCGGTCGACGTGGTGCGCGAGCTGGCCGATTACGGCATCCGTTTGGGCGTGACCGACCCGTAGGCCGACGCGCGACTCGAACGTGGCGGGGTGTCGCACTCGCTTCGTTCGATACGAGCTACCAAATTTGCGTACCTGGAACTGCTCCGCCTCAAGAATCAAGTGCAACACGGTTGCGAAATTGAGCGATGTCCTGCGCCATGACTTCTTCCGGTGTTTTCCATTCCAGCGTCTGTCTGGGTCGTCCGTTCATCAGCCGGGCAATGGCGTTGAGCTGGATCTGGCTGACTTGCGACAGGTCAGCGCCCTTTGGCAGGAACTGGCGTAGCAGGCCGTTGGTGTTCTCGTTGCTGCCACGCTGCCAAGGGCTGTACGGGTCGGCAAACCAGATGTCCAGCTTCAGTCGCCGGGCCAACTCCTCATGACGCGCCATCTCGCTGCCCCGGTCATAGGTCAGGCTCTCGCGCAGGAAGGCCGGCATCTTCTTCATCTGCCGCGTGAAACCCTCCAGCGCCGCCTCGGCGCTGCAACCGTCCATCTTGCACAACACCACGAAGCGGCTCTTGCGCTCGACCAGCGTACCCACGGCCGAGCGATTAAACGCACCCTTGATGAAATCCCCTTCCCAGTGCCCGGGCAACTGGCGGGACTCGATTTCCTCCGGGCGGTTGTGGATGCGCAGCGCCTCGGCAATGGGCAGCCCACCAGGACGGGCCGCGCTCCGGCGCGGGCGACCGCGCGCGGGCTTGGATTGGCGCAGCGCGGCGATCATGCCCTGGCGCAAAGCCCCTTTCGGATGCGCGTAGATGCTCGCGTAAATCGTCTCGTGGCTGACCTGCCAGGTGGGGTCGTCGGGATGCATCTGGCGCAGTCTGGCAGCGATCTGTTGCGGCGACCAGTAGCGGTCGAGCAGCTTGTGGCGCACAAAACCATACAGCGCCGAACCTTCCATCAGCTTCAATCGCCGCACGCTGGCCTGACGACGGCGCCGGTACGCGCTCCCAGCGATGCTGGCCCGGTAGCTGCCATCCGACGCCCGATTACGGCTCAACTCGCGCGAAATCGTCGAACGGCAGCGGCCCAGCATTCTCGCAATGCGCGCTCCCGAGCTGCCGCGCAGTTGTTCCGCCATGATCAAACCGCGATCCTCAGCCGACAAGTGTGTGTAGTTTCTCTGCATGACAACACCCTAAATGATGGGTGTTGCACTTGGAAGTTGAGACTAGCCTGTTCGAAGGCGGGGACGCAGGAGCGCGAACTACATCGAGCGCCCGAGGAGCATGGCGGCGGCGTCCATCTGCCGGTGCTCGAAGGCGGGCGCGAAGTCGTCCAGCTCGGCCGGTCGCAGACCCACTTCCGGACCGAGCGCGAGCTGTCGCCAGTTCGCCACTGCTGCATGAACCTCACCCAGCACAGCCAGAGCCCGCCTTTCGTTCAACGCGAAGTAGGACGCGCGGGCCAACAACATCTTCACGTCAGTGACCGGACCGTCCTGCTCCGACAGCCAGGTTTTGGATTCCCTGTCCTTGTCCGGGAACGGGTTGATATCGAAGGCCGGCGCAAGTCGCCACAGCCCGCGTTCAACGTGCAGGAAACCATGGTTCTGAAGGTGGTCGTCGACGTTGGTGATCAGCAGGTTGAACAGCATTCGGCGCCATAACTGCTGTACATCCTGTGTCGGGGCATGCCCATGGGAGCGGATCGCGTCGGCGATCTCCGTGTAGCTGCGATCTTCCTCTCGTGAGGCCTGAAGGAGCGATGCGGCCGACTGGTAGGGAATGCGGCCGTCGACGCAGTCACGGTCAAATCGACGAATAACGGCCACCGGCACGTCGGCGAGCATGACAACTCGCGCCTGCGCGGCATCGATCCCCGCCAGCGCCGCCAATCGCAGCGCAAGGATCTCGCCGCGCGTGACGCTGCGCGTATCACTGACACTCGGAAATTTGCCGATGGCCAGCCAGCCGTCTTCGTCCACCATCGTGCACTTGGGCCGCAAGCCGCCGAGCGACGTCCCCTTGCCCTGAAGGTAACGCAGGTCCTCAGCTGTCTCGCGCCCACGCTCGACGGCACGGCTGGCCTGATAGATCCGTTCCAGCTCAATCAATGGCGGGATACTGCGCCGCCCCTCGGGAGCCATGCGGTACCAACCTCCGTCCACATCACGCAGACGCAGGGCACCGACACGGCTGAAGTCATCAACCGCCAGCAAGTAATCGATCTCGCTAAGCGCGGTCAGCTGCGGATTGGTCTTACGGCGCTTGGCATGATCGCGCGCAATGACGCGCCGCCCCCAGGCATCCGGCGCAGTATCGGCAATCGCGCCGTGGAACACGGAGTCATGTGGTGAAGCCGCCTTGTGTGACTGGTGGCCCGGCAGCAATTGCAGGTCGGCCGACACATTGAACCGCGCCGGGCTGACCAACCAGGACTCGTCATAGGCGAAGGCACAGTTTTCCCGCTGGCCCTGACGAACATACACCAGCGACCCAAGCGTCAGCCCCGCCTCGCCGATGCATACCTGAACCTGCTGGCGAATCGATGCGCCGGCCACCATCACAGCGCTCCTGAAGCGCCACCGGGATTTCTGCGCACGCGCTTGGGCAAGCGTTCGTCCATCAGCATCAAGCCGATCTCGTCGTTGGGCGTATCCAGCAGATGCTCCAATGCCTGGAGCTCACCGAACACATGCAACGCGCGAGCAAAGAAGTGGATGGGCACCCGCACGTCGCCTTTCTCCATGCGACGCACGGTGGACACGGACGCGCCCATGCGCTCGGCCAGCGACGCCTGGGAGATGTGACGTCGCCGACGCGCCAGGGAGAGATCGCCGCCAAGCTTTCGGATCGCGCGCTCGACGGGCAGGGGTATCGGCGGATGCACTTTTAACGCTCCCATCAGATCGGTAAAAGGCCATTGGAAGCCTTACCAGATCATTATAGAGGCCGCAAAAGGGTTCACACAATAAGCACCCCCATCGGAACGCTTAACTGATCTTATTGCTTCCTTGGGACAGCTATGCAGAAGCGAGGCAATGACGACCTGTGACCTCATCCAACCGCGCCTCCAGGCCTATTCCATGCCCCACTTCTGCAGCCGGTAGCGCAACTGGCGCAGCGTCATGCCCAGGCGGCGGGCGGCCTCGCTGCGGTTCCAGCGGGTTTCTTCCAGCGCGCGCAGGATGTGGCTGCGCTCGTCGTCGCCGCCCTGACCGGGCGGCGGCGTCACGGGCGAGGCGAGGGGCGCTGGCGCGGCGTCCAGCGCGAGGTCGGCGGGCGTGATCACATCGGAATCGCACAGTGCGCAGGCGCGTTCGAGCAGGTTCTCGAGCTCGCGCACGTTGCCGGGGAATGGATGGGCGCGCAGCGCAGCGAGCGACTCGGCCGACAAGCGTTGCGCAGGCCCGCCGTCGCGCGCGGCGAGCCGCGCGAGGATGTGCGCAGCCAGCGCCTCGATGTCCTCGGGACGCTCGCGCAGCGGCGGCACGTGCAGCGCGATGACGTTGATGCGGTAGAACAAGTCCTGGCGGAAGCGCCCTTCAGCCACCAATGCGGCCAGATCGCGGTGCGAGGCGGACAGCACGCGCACGTCCACGGCTTCTTCGGCGTGCGCCCCGACCGGGCGCACGGCGCGCTCCTGGATGGCGCGCAGCAGCTTGACTTGCATGGCCAACGGCAACTCGGCAACCTCGTCGAGGAACAGTGTGCCGCCCTGCGCGGCGCGGAACAGGCCGGGCTTGTCGGCGGTGGCGCCGGAAAAGCTGCCGCGCACGTGGCCGAAGAATTCGCTCTCCATCAGCTCATGCGGGATCGCGCCGCAGTTGACCGGCACGAAGGCACCGCCGGCGCGCGGGCCGAGCGCGTGGATGGAGCGCGCGATGACTTCCTTGCCGGTGCCGGATTCGCCATGGATGAACACCGGCGCCTGACTGCGCGCGAGCCGTGCGACCTGGGCGCGCAGGTGCTCGATGGCGGCGGAACGGCCGATGAGCCGCCGCACACCGTCCGCCTCGGGTTCATCCTGGGCGTGTTCGGGCACGCGCAGCGCGTGCTCGACGAGCGCGCGCACGGCCTTGACCTCGACCGGCTTGGTGACGAAATCGAAGGCGCCCAGCTTGAGCGCGCGAATCGCCGTGTCGATGCTGCCATGGGCCGAGATCACCGCCACCGGCAGGCCGGCGTGCGCCTGCTGGATGTAGGCCACCAGGTCGAGGCCGTCACCGTCGGGCAGGCGCATGTCGGTCAGGCACAAGCGATAGCTCCCCGACGCCAGCCGCTCGCGCGCCTCGGCCACGCTGCCGGCGGTGTCGCAACTCAGGCCCATGCGCAGCAGCGCGAGTTCCAGCAGTTCGCGGATGTCGGCCTCGTCGTCGATGACCAGCACGTCGGCACGTGCGCCCGACTCTGCGTTCATGGCGTCCTCCTTCCACTGAGCACGAAGTGCGCGCCGCCGGCATCGGGCAGCAGTTCGAGCTGCGCGCCGTTGGCATCAGCCAGCTCGCGCGCGATGTACAGCCCCAGCCCGGTGCCCTTGGGGTCGCTCGTGGCGAAGGGCTCGAAGACCTGCTCGCGCTTGTCGGGCGCGACCCCCGGGCCGTCATCGACGATGTGCAGCGCAGTGCGCTCGCCCGGCAGTTCCTGCGTGAAGAGGCGAATCGCGCCGGGCTCGCCGGAGCAGTAGCGACGCGCGTTGGCAAGCAGGTTGACGACGATCTGGTGCAGGTGCGCGCGGTCGATCCACAGCGTTGCATCGTCGGGCACGTCGAGCGCGTAGCGCGCGCGCTCGGCCTCGCCGGCCAACGTCAGTTCCTCGACGATGGCCGCCAGCGCCGGGGCCAGCGGCAGCGCCTCGCGAACGACCTCGTCGCGCCGGCCCAGGGCGAGCACGTCACGCACCATGCGCTCGATGCGTCGTGCATTGTCGCCGATGATGCGCACCAGCCGCTCCTGCACCTCGACGCGCTTTTCCTCGCCCAGCAGTTCGGCCGCCTGCGTCACGGCCGAGAGCGGGTTGCGGATCTCGTGCGCCATGCTCGCGGTCAGCCGCCCCAGCGCGGCGAGCTTTTGCTGCTGGATCTGCTTCTGCACGTCGGCGTAATCGGTGATGTAGACCAGTACGTCGCCCTCGCCCTCGCCGGCGGTGTGCGCCAGCAGTGCACGACAGCGCATCGGGCGCTCATCGGGGCCAAGCGGCAACTGCATGCTGTCGAAACTGCCCGAGGCGCGACAGGCGGCGACGGCTGCGTCCAGCGCGGGCATGTGTGCGCCCGCTTCCAGACCGGGGCCGAGCAGTTCGCGCGCGCGCGGGTTGACCTGCAGCAGGCGACCATTCTGGCCGAACACCAGCACGCCATCGTGCATGTCCTCGATGATGCGTTCGTTGATCGCCTGCTGGCGTCCCAGCGCCTCGCCGCGCGCCTCGGCGATGGTCTCGTGGGTACGTGCGCGCGCCGCCAACAGGCGTGTGGTCAGCGCGATCGCGAAGAAGGCGATGCACACGATGCCCACGCGTACCGTGTCGCTCGCCCCGCCAAACGTCAGCGCGCGCCAGGTGTTCTCGGCGAGCACCAGCAGCGTGGCGATCGACGCGAAGAACAGCGGCAACCGCCCCTCGACCAGCACGCCAGCGCCGGCGACATACACCATCATCAGCCCGGCGATGCCGCTGCCATGCCCGCCACTGACCGCCATCACCCCGACGAGCACGACGAAATCGACCGCGAACTGCAGCGCCACCAGACGCCGGTCGCCCAGCGCCAGCGCGAACGGAAAGCCGCTGACCAGGGCAAAGGCCACGTAGCCCAGGGTGAGTGCGAGATAGGCCTCGGGCCATTGCCCGCCCAGGCCCAGATCCTCGCCGGCGACGACGAACAGGCCGGCGACGACCAGCCGGAAGATGTTGAAGATGCGGCGCGGAACCGTGCGCTCGGCATCCGCCTGCGCGAGCCCCGCGAGCGTCATCGATCGCGCACGCCTAGCCGGCGGTGCTCATCCGAACAATAGAAGCCGCTGACGTCCTGCACGCCCTCGCTCTCGGGAATGTGCACACCGCAGTGCGCGCACGCGAGCATGCGCTCCGGGCCGGCCTTGTTTCCCTTGCGCTTGTGCGCGCCCGGCTTGCGCCGATGCCGATCCGCGAGCGCGCGCCGCGCCCACCAGTACAGGATGAACACCAGGATCAGGATGAGGATGGTACGCACGGCCGAATCGCCCGGTCTGGAAGCGGATCGAGTCTAGCATGCGGCGCGCGCGCAAACGGCTCAGAAGCCCTTGGGCAAGCCAGCCTGTTAGGGCCTGTTCACATTTGCCATGGCGGTCGCGCTTGGCCCAAATGGCTCGCAGATCAAGGCGCGGCGACGCCGCAATACCGGGTGTCTTGCAAGGAGCCGCAACGCCGAAATGCAGGCCATTTGGGCCAAGCCCTGCGGGTGGGTCTGTATGGCCGCGCCGGCGGCGTTGCGCTCATTGTCAAGGGAATGGCCATTGCCTGCTTCGCGCGTCTTGCCGGCACAGCCATACAGACCCACGCGATCCGCCAGCGCAATTGTGAACAGGCCCTAGCACCGCGTTCGCCGTGTGGCGGGACACGATGCGCTGATCGACGACGAAGTTTCGCCTGGTGATCGGCGAATACCAGATGTCGTGATCACCCCGGCCGTGACGTACGAAACGGCAGCCGGCATCGCGCAGTGCACGCTGCAGAGCCGGCGTCAGGTTTCCGCCCATCAGGCCGCGACATGCACCACCGAAGAGCGGCGCGCCGTGAGTTCGACCGAAACGTCGTTGCCCACGGCCTCCGCGCCGAGCAGGTCACACGCACGCGCGGCGATTTTCTGCATCAAGGCTTCCGTAGTCGGCGCCTCGGTAACCAAGCCGTCAAGCGAACTGTCGGCGACATACCACACGCCCGCTTCCTCGTCCCATTCCGCCTGAACACGAATACTGTGCATCGCAGCCTCCCGCACGACGCAATCGAAGCCTCCAGCATGCAACCGAACGCGATCGCGATCAAGCCGCACAGTGCAAACATTGCCCTTGGCGCGCGATTACAATCACGCCCATGTCCTTCGAACAACCCGTACCCACCATCGTGCGCGACGGCGACGCTGTCGTCGTCATCGACCAGACGCGCTTGCCGCACGAACTGACTTTTGTCCGCATCGAGACGCTGGCGCAGGCAGCGCACGCGATTGCCCACATGCAGGTGCGCGGTGCGCCGCTGATCGGCGCGACGGCCGCCTTCGGGCTTGCGCTGGCCCTGCGTGAGGCGAGCGACGACGTGCATCTGGATGCAGCCTGCGCACGCCTGGCCGCCACCCGCCCGACGGCCGTGAACCTGCACTGGGCGCTCGCACGCATGCGTGCGCGTCTTACGCCGCTGACACCGGCCGCGCGGCTCGAAGCGGCCTGGGCCGAGGCCGAGGCCATCCGCCGCGAGGACCGCGCCATGTGTGCGGCCATTGGCCGCCACGGCGCGGCGCGGCTGGCCGACATCGCGGCGCGGCGCGACGGGCCGGTGCGCGTGATGACGCACTGCAACGCCGGCTGGGTGGCGACCTGCGGTGCCGGCACGGCGCTCGCGCCGGTGTTCGAGGCGCACGCGCAAGGCCTGCCCGTGCATGTGTGGGTGAGCGAGACACGCCCGCGCAACCAGGGCCTGCTCACCGAATGGGAACTGCGCGAGGCGGGCGTGCCGCACACGCTGGTGGTCGACAACGCCGCCGGCATCCTGATCGCACGCGGCGAGGTGGACGTGGTGATCACCGGCGCTGACCGCATTGCCGCAAACGGCGACACCGCGAACAAGGTCGGCACCTACCTGAAGGCGCTGGCCGCGCACGACAACGGCGTGCCGTTCTGGGTGGCAGCGCCGAGTTCGACCTTGGATTTCGCCGCGGCCGACGGCACGACCCTGCCGATCGAGGACCGCGACCCCGACGAGGTGCGCCGCATCGCCGGCCCGGGCGAGGACGGGCGCATCGCCACGATCGCGCTCGCACCCGCCGCCGCGCCGGCCGCCAACCCGGCCTTCGACGTCACGCCGGCGCGACTCATCGACGCCATCATCACCGAAGCCGGCGTCTGCGCGCCCGGCGAGCTGGCCGCGCAGCGCCCGGAGCCTGCTCATGGCTGACGAACGCGTGCTGCGCGAAGCCCTGCTCGCCGCCGCGCGCGGCATGAGCGAAGCCGGGCTCAATGTCGGCACCTCGGGCAACGCCAGCGTGCGCTGGCAGGATGGCATGCTGATCACGCCGACCGGGCTCAAGGCCGAGGATTGCGACCCCGGCGACATGGTGTTCGTCGACGCAAGCGGCCAGGCGCATGGCGAGCGGGCGCCCTCGTCCGAATGGCCCATGCATCTGGGCGTGTATGCCGACCGCGCCGATGCGGGCGCAATCCTGCACGCACACCCGCCCTTCGCCACCGCGCTGGCCTGCCACCGGCTGGAGATCCCGCCCTTCCATTACATGATCGCGCGCTTTGGCGGCAGCACGGTGCGCTGCGCGCGCTACGCCACCTTCGGCACGGCGGCGCTGTCGGCGGCGGTGCGCGAGGCCATGCACGATCGCTCGGCCTGCCTGCTGGCAAACCACGGCATGCTGGTGAGCGGGCGCGATGCGGCGCATGCGCTGGACATGGCGATCGAGTTGGAGACGCTGTGCGAGCAGTACTGGCGGGCACTGCAACTGGGCGATCCGGTGCTGCTGTCGCAGGCGGAGATGGACGAGGTAATGGACCGCTTCGCCGGCTACGGCCAGCCGCAGGAAAACCCGTCGTAGGTCGCGACGAGCGCAGCGAGTGCGACATCCCCGCATCCAGCGGCAGCGTCGGAATTCGCCTGCGGCTCATCCCGACCTACAAAACCGTTAGCGGCCCGCACGTCAATACGGCTTCTTCTCGCCCGCCGGGCGCGTCTTGAAGCGGCGGTGCACCCAGTAGTACTGCTCCGGCATGGTGCGCACCACGGCCTCGATCTCGCGGTTCATGCGCGCGATGTCGGCCTCGACATCGTCGGTAGGGAAGTTCTCCCACGGCTCGCCGACCTCCACCACGTAGCCCTGCCCACCCGGCAGCATGCGCGTGGGGCACGGCACGACCGCTGCGCCGGCCAGGCGTGCGAGCCGCGCCAGGCCGGTGATGGTCGCGGTGGGCACGCCGAAGAAGGGTACGAAAACGACGTCCTTGGTGCGGAAGTTCATGTCGGGCAGGTAGTAGAACGGCCGCCCGCTCTTCATCGCGCGCACCGTCTTGCGCGGGCCGTCGTCGCGCGCGAGCAGCATCTGGTCGCCGAAGCGCTCGCGTCCGTGCAGCAGCCAGTGGTCGATCACCGCGTCGCTCTGACGCGCGTACATCGACAGCGAATCGAAGCGCATCGCGATGCCCGCACCGCCGGCATCCAGGCCGACGAAGTGCGGCGCGAGCAGGATGATGGGCCGGCCCGCGTCCTTGAGGCGGCGGATCACGTCTTCGTTGTCGACGCGGATCAGGCGGCGCAGACGTTCCTCGCTGGCCCACCACACGAGGCCGCGCTCGAGCAGGCTGCGCCCCAGCGCGGCGAAGTGGGCACGCGCCAGGCGTCGGCGCGCGGCGTCATCGAGTTCCGGAAAGCACAGACGCAGATTCACCGCGACGATGTGACGGCGACGGCGTACGAATACATACAGCAGCCGGCCGAAGCCGCGCCCGACCGCCGCCAGCACCGGCAACGGCAGCCAGTGCAGCAACCACATGATGGCGATGACGATGCGACTCACCGGGCGACCTCCTGCGGCGGCTCGACGCCCCTGGGCACCTTGTAGCGGTTGTAGCCCCACAGGTACTGGCCGGGGCAGCGCAGGATGAGGCGCTCGACCTCGCGGTTGATCGCCGCGCAACGCTGTTCCAGCGACCCGTCGATGGCCTCGACCGGCTCGGACAGGTGCACGATCCAGCCCGCGCCGCGCGGCAGCCGTTCGGTCCAGATCATCAGTACGCGCACGCCGCGCACCTCGGACAGGCGCGCGGCCAGGGTCATGGTCCATGCCGGTCGGCCGAAGAACGGCACCCACGCGCCCTCGCCCTGCTGCGGCGCCTGGTCGGGCAGCATGCCCACCATCTCGCCCGAGCGCAGCGCCTTGACCAGGCGCCGCACGCCGGAGACGTCGGCCGGCGCCACGCGCACCAGCCCGCGCGTGCGCCCGGCCTCCATCAGCGGGCGCAGCGCGGCCTTGCGCGGCGGACGGTAGAGCACGGTGATGGGGCCGTGGGTGGCGCAATACTGCGCACAAATCTCGAAGCAGCCCAGGTGCGGCGTGAGCAGCAGCACAGGCACGCGCTCGGCACAGGCGGCTTCGAGCAGCTCACGGCCCTCGACACGCACGACGCGTCCCAATACCTGGTCGAGCGGGCGCAGCCAGACGTAGGGCAGTTCGAACATCTGCCGCCCGGCGCCGACGATGGCCGCGCGCAGTACCTCGTCGGAAACATGGCCGATGGCCTGGAAGAGGTTTTCACGCAGGCGCCGGCGATACTTGGGAGAAGACCACCACACCGCCCAGCCAGCGAGGGTGCCGAGCGCATGCAGCCATGACAGCGGAAGACGGGAGAGCAGGCGGAAGATCGTGGTCACGAAGGCTCGCGGCAGTCGGGCGGCCGGCTTTGACCGCGACTCAAAGCGTACTATTATTGCGCAGCCGCCGAGTTAACACGACAACTTGCAGGGCGGCCCGTCCGACGCACGCCACGTCGGCGCAGAAATACTGCTAAAGCGTCGCCGCTCACACATCCCCGGAGCCGGCCACGCCGGAACAACCGGGGATTTTGTTTATCAGGAGTCGCTCGATGAGCAGGGAATTCCTCTTCACGTCCGAATCGGTTTCCGAAGGCCACCCCGACAAGGTCGCCGACCAGGTCTCCGACGGCATTCTCGACGCCATCCTCGCCGAGGATGCGCACGCCCGCGTGGCTTGCGAGACGCTGGTATCGACAGGCCTCGCGGTGGTCTCGGGCGAGATCACCACCAGTGCCCACGTCAATTACCGCGAAGTCGTGCAGGACGTCATCCGCCGCATCGGCTACGACGATTCGAGCATCGGCTTCGACTACAAGTCGTGCGCCATCCTCACCGCGATCAACCGCCAGTCGGCCGACATCGCGCAGGGCGTGAACGAGGGCGAGGGCCTTGACCGGGACCAGGGCGCGGGCGACCAGGGCCTGATGTTCGGCTACGCCTGCGACGAGACGGCGGCGCTGATGCCGCTGCCCATCCACTACGCCCACCGCATCATGCAAAGGCATTCGGAGGTGCGCAAGGACGGCCGCCTGCCGTGGCTGCGCCCGGACGCCAAGAGCCAGCTCACGGTGAAATACGTCGACGGCCGCCCGGTGGCGATCGACACCGTGGTGGTCTCCACCCAGCATCACCCCGACGTGTCGCACGCGCAGGTGTCGGAAGCGGTGATCGAGGAGATCATCAAGCCGGTGCTGCCCAGTGAATTGCTCGGCGACGACGTGAAGTACCTGATCAACCCGACCGGGCGCTTCGTCATCGGCGGCCCGCACGGCGACGCCGGCCTGACCGGACGCAAGATCATCGTCGACACCTACGGCGGATCGGCCCATCACGGCGGCGGCGCGTTCTCGGGCAAGGACCCGTCCAAGGTCGACCGCTCGGCCGCCTATGCGGCGCGCTGGGTCGCCAAGAACGTGGTGGCGGCCGGACTGGCCGCGCGCTGCGAGGTGCAGGTGGCCTACGCCATCGGCGTGGCCCGCCCGGTGAGCCTGATGGTCAACACCTTCGGTACCGCGGTCATCGACGAGGAGCGCATCGAGGAGCTGATCCGCCGCCACTTCGACCTGCGCCCCAAGGCCATCATCCAGGAGCTCGACCTGCTGCGTCCGATCTTCTCGAAGACCGCCGCCCACGGCCACTTCGGCCGCGACGAGCCGGAGTTCACCTGGGAGGCCACGACCAAGGCAGCCGCGCTGCGCGCCGACGCGGGGCTCTGATCCGGCGTCCCGCAGTCAACCTGCGGTCGCTATAATCGGCAACATCGAATCGGGCCGCGACGGGTTTCTACCCGTCGCGGCCCGCAAACGTTCCACACATCCGGCAGCATCATGCTCACCCACGCAATCTTCTTCGTCCTCGGACTCGTCACGCTGATCGTCGGCGCCGAACTGCTCGTGCGCGGCGCATCCAGACTCGCGCTGTCGACCGGCATCTCGCCGCTGGTCGTGGGCCTCACGGTGGTCGCCTTCGGCACCAGCGCGCCGGAAATGGCCGTGTCGGTGGGCGCCTCGCTGGGCGGCAACGCGGATCTGGCGATCGGCAACGTCGTGGGCAGCAACATCGCCAACATCCTGCTGATCCTCGGCATCTCGGCACTGGTCGCGCCGCTGGTGGTGAATGAACAGATCATTCGCCAGGAAGTACCGATCATGATCGGCGCCTGCGTGATCTTCGTCGCGATGGCGCTCGACGGCGACATCTCGCGTATCGAGGCTGGCGTGCTGTTTGCGCTGGTGATCGGCTATACCGTGTTCCTCATTCGTCAGTCGCGCAGCGCATCGCGCGAGTTGACCGACGAGTACGCGGCCGAGATGCCGGCCGACTCCAACTGGGACCGCCACTGGAGCGTGCAGCTCGGCCTCATCGTCGTCGGCCTGGGCGGGCTCATCCTGGGCGCGGACTGGCTGGTCGACTCGGCCGTGGCCTTCGCGCGCGCCTTCGGCGTGAGCGACCTGGTGATCGGCCTGACGGTGGTGGCGGTGGGCACCTCGATGCCCGAGATCGCCACCTCCATCGTCGCCGCCATCCGCGGCGAACGCGACATCGCCGTGGGCAACGTCGTGGGCAGCAACGTATTCAACATCTTCGCGGTGATCGGTGTCACCGGCCTGGTGTCGGCCGGCGGCATCCCGGTGCCCGAGGCGGCGCGCAACTTCGACCTGTGGGTGATGCTGGCGGTGGCCTTCGCGGCCCTGCCCATCATGCTCACCGGGCGCGAGATCGCGCGCTGGGAGGGTGGCATCTTCATCGGCTACTACGGCGCCTACACCGCCTACCTGATCCTCGCCGCGCAGGACCACGCCATCCTGCCGGCCTACTCCGGCGTGATGCTCGGCTACGTGCTGCCGCTGACCGTGGTGACGCTGATCGTCAGCATGATGCGCCACAACGGGCGGGCGGCGTAGCGCATCCGACGGACATCGACTGCTGTATAATCCGCCTCTGTTTCCGAGGAGCGCTGCAAGGCGTCGGGTTTTCGCCCGGCCCCAGGCTCGGAAGCCGCCGTCCGGCGGCATCGCCACAACCGCGCTCGCCTGTCCAACCCGCCGGGTTGGGGTCAAACGGGTGAGCCGCATCGCGCCCCCCTTCCCCGCCCGGCCAAATGCATGGAGCAACGCATGAACGCTGTGGCCGATTTCAAGGATTGTGTGATCGCCGACCCGTCGCTGGCCGGCTGGGGTCGCAAGGAAATCCGTATCGCCGAGACCGAAATGCCGGGCCTGATGGCCATCCGCGAGGAATTCGCGGCATCGCAGCCCCTCAAGGGCGCGCGCATCACCGGTTCGCTGCACATGACCATCCAGACCGCGGTGCTGATCGAGACGCTCACCGCGCTCGGCGCCGAGGTGCGCTGGGCCTCGTGCAACATCTTCTCGACGCAGGACCACGCGGCGGCGGCCATCGCGGCCACCGGCGTGCCGGTGTTCGCCGTCAAGGGCGAGACGCTGGCCGAATACTGGGACTACACCCACCGCATCTTCGACTGGCCCGACGGCGGCTTCTCGAACATGATCCTGGACGACGGCGGCGACGCCACGCTGCTGCTGCATCTGGGTGCGCGTGCCGAGCAGGACGTCTCGGTGCTCGCCAACCCCGGCTCCGAGGAGGAGCGCGCGCTGTTCGCGGCGATCAAGGCGCAGCTCGAACGCGACGGCGCGTGGTATTCGACGCGCCTGGACCAGATCCGCGGCGTCACCGAGGAAACCACCACCGGCGTCAACCGCCTGTACCAGATGCACGCCAAGGGCGAGCTGCGCTTTCCGGCGATCAACGTCAACGATTCGGTCACCAAGAGCAAGTTCGACAACCTCTACGGCTGCCGCGAATCGCTGGTCGACGGCATCAAGCGTGCCACCGACGTGATGATCGCCGGCAAGATCGCCGTGGTCGCCGGCTACGGCGACGTGGGCAAGGGCTCGGCGCAGGCGCTGCGCGCACTCTCCGCCCAGGTGTGGGTCACCGAGATCGACCCGATCTGCGCGCTGCAGGCGGCGATGGAAGGCTATCGCGTGGTCACCATGGATTACGCGTGCGAGCACGCCGACATCTTCGTCACCGCCACCGGCAACTACCACGTCATCACGCACGAGCACATGAAGCGCATGAAGGATCAGGCCATCGTGTGCAACATCGGCCACTTCGACAACGAGATCGACGTCGCCGCGCTCGAGCAGTACGAGTGGGAGGAGATCAAGCCGCAGGTCGATCACGTGATCTTCCCGTCTGGCCGCCGCATCATCCTGCTGGCCCAGGGCCGTCTCGTGAACCTGGGCTGCGGCACCGGCCACCCCAGCTACGTGATGAGTTCGAGCTTCGCCAACCAGACCATCGCGCAGATCGAGCTGTTCAATCATCCGGAGGACTATCCGACCGGGGTCTACACGCTGCCCAAGCATCTGGACGAGAAGGTTGCGCGGCTGCAGTTGCGTACGCTCAACGCCCAGCTGACCGAGCTGAGTGAAGAGCAGGCGGCCTACATCGGCGTTCCTCAGGAAGGGCCGTACAAGCCGGATCACTACCGCTACTGATTGTCATTGCGCGGCGCGCAGCGACGAAGCAATCTCGGGCGCAGCACACAAGCGGAGATTGCGTCGCTGCGCTCGCAATGACACGCTGCTCTCGTCACGCCGCCCCGGAACTCATTTCATGCCCCAGGCCACGGTCCGCCACACCCGTTTCGACGACATCGAACCGCTGATCGCGCTGCAGCAACGCGTCTATCCCGACATTCCGTCGTGGTCGGCCGAGCAGATGCGCCACCAGCTCGAGGTCTTCCCGCAAGGCCAGCTCATCGCCGAGGTCGAGGGTCAGCTGGCCGGCTGCGCCAGCTCGCTGGTGATCACCTGGGACGACTGGGGCGAGCACCACACCTGGGACGAGATCACCGCCAGCGGCAGCTTCGAGAGCCACAACCCGATGGGTCGCACGCTCTACGGCGCGGAGGTGTTCGTGAACCCGGAACTGCGCGGCAGCGGCGTGGGCCACGCACTCTACGAGGCGCGACGCGACATCTGTCGACGCATGAACCTCAAGCGCATCATCGCCTGCGGACGCATGCCCGGCTACCACCGCTTCGCCGACCGCATGACCGCCGAGGAATACGCCAAGCGCGTGATCTGGGGCGACATCAGCGACCCGGTGCTGGGCTTTCAGCTGCACGAGGGCTTCAGCTATTGCGGCATCGTCCATGGCTATCTGCCGGAGGACGCCGAATCGCTGGGCAACGCCTCGCTGATCGTGTGGCTCAACCCCGACTATGATCCGGGCGCAGCGACCCGGATCCCCGAGGAGGACGACCGATGATCGTACGCATCGCCGCGGTGCAGTATCTGCTGCGCCAGATCCACGACTGGTCCGGCTTCGAGAACCAGGTGCGCTTCGTCATGCAGGCCGCGGGCGACTACCGTCCGCACTTCGTGCTGCTGCCGGAAATCTTCACGACGCAGTTGCTGTCGTTCATGGACACACGCGACATGCCCGAGGCCGTGCGCAACATGCACGACTACACGCCGCGCTATCTCGACCTGATGCGCGAACTGGCAGCCGAGTGGCGCGTATTCCTGATCGGCGGCAGCCACCCCACGCTGCGCGACGGCCAGCTCTACAACACGGCTTACCTGTTCACGCCCGAAGGCGATATCTACGAGCAGGACAAGATCCACCGCACGCGCTGGGAGCGCGAGATGTGGGACACGGCCGCGGGCGACCAGCTGCATCTGTTCGACACGCCCTTCGGCAAGATCGCGATCCTGATCTGCTACGACATCGAATTCCCGGAGCTGGCGCGCATGGTCAGCGAGGCCGGCGCCGACATCCTCTTCGTGCCCTCATGCACCGACGACCGTCAGGGCTTTTTGCGCGTGCGCTATTGCTGCCACGCGCGCGCGATCGAGAACCAGGTGTATGTGGCCATGACCAGCACCGTGGGCAACCTGCCGGTGCAGGGGCTGGGCGTGCATTACGGTCAGGCGAGCATCATCACGCCGTCGGACTTTCCGTTCGCACGCGACGGCATCGCCGCCGAGGGCACGGCCAACGTCGAGCAGATCGTCATTGCCGACGTCAACGTCGACAACCTCGCCCACAATCGCGTCAACGGCACGACCATCCCGCTCTACGACAAGCGCCACGACGTGTACGAGAACCCGGTGCAGGTCGTCGAGATCCGCTGAACGCCCGCGAGAACCGCCGCCGTGTCGATGAACTCCTTCCACGCCCGCAAGAGCCGGCCGGCACCTGTGACGCGTTCGGTGCCCCAACCGGCCGATCACGGCGGCCTGTCGCGTGCCGACGCACTGCTGGTCGAACGCGGCCTGGCCGCTTCACGCGCACGCGCGCAGGCGGCGATCGCGGCCGGGCGCGTGGTCGCAGACGGTCGTCCGGTGACAAAGCCTTCGCACCTGCTGGCGCCGGATGCGGATCTGTGCGTCGCGGCGGATGAGGCCGAGCGTTTCGTCTCGCGCGGCGGGCTGAAGCTGGCCGGCGCGCTGGCACACACCGGGATGGACGTAACGGACCGCACCTGCCTGGACGTCGGCCAGTCCACCGGCGGCTTCAGCGACTGCCTGCTGCAGGCCGGCGCAGCGCGGGTGGTCGGCGTCGAGGTCGGTCACGGCCAGCTCGACGCGAGGCTCGCAGGCGACGCCCGCTGCGTGACGCTCGAAGGCCTCAACGCGCGCGAACTCGACGCCGCACGCCTCGGCGAGCACGCTCCGCCCGGCGGCTTCGATCTGATCGTGTGCGACGCGAGCTTCATCTCGCTGGCACTGCTCATGCCGCAATGGCCTGCGCTGCTCGCGCCGCAAGGCGACGTGCTGGCGCTGGTCAAACCGCAGTTCGAAGTGGGGCCGAAAGGCGTCGGCAAGGGCGGCATCGTGCGCGATGCCGCGCTCTACGCCGACGTCGAGGCGCGGCTGCGTGCCGTCGCCACCGACTGCGGCCTGGCCGTGCGCGACTGGTTCGACTCCCCCATCGCCGGCGGCGACGGCAACCGCGAATTCTTCCTCTGGATGCAACATGCAAACCACTGAACTTTCGATTGAATTCTTCCCGCCGCAGACCCCGGTCGGCGCCGAAAAGCTGCGCGTCGTGCAGACCCGACTGGCCGAGGCGCTGGATCCCGCATTCTTTTCGGTGACCTACGGTGCCGGCGGCTCGACGCGCGAGCGCACCTTCAACACCGTGCGCGAGATCGCCGCCACCGGCGCCGAGGCCGCGCCGCATTTGTCGTGCGTGGGATCGAGCCGCGCCGAGTTGCGCGCCATCCTCGACGAATACATGGAGGCCGGCATCCGCCGCATCGTCGCATTGCGCGGCGACCTGCCCTCGGGCGCCGGCGCCGGGGGCGAGTTGCGCTACGCCAACGAACTGGTGGAATTCATCCGCGCGGAGACGGGGAATCGCTTCCTGATCGAGGTCGCGGCCTACCCGGAGTGGCATCCGCAGGCTAGAACCCCGCGTGACGACCTGACGAATTTCAAGCGCAAGGTCGACGCCGGCGCCACTTCGGCGATCACGCAGTATTTCTACAACCTCGATGCCTACACCCACTTCGTCGACGAGGTGCGTGCGCTCGGCGTCACGATCCCGATCGTGCCGGGCATCATGCCGATCACCAGCTTTTCCAAGCTCGCGCGCTTCTCGGACGCCTGCGGGGCCGAAATCCCGCGCTGGATGCGCCGCAAGTTCGAGGCCTTCGGCGACGACGCCGACTCGATCCGCGCGTTCGGTCTGGATGTGGTCACCGAACTGTGCGAACGCCTGCTCGCCGCCGGCGCGCCGGGCCTGCACTTCTATTCGATGAACCAGGCCGACGCCACCATCGAGATCTGCCGCCGGCTGGGACTGGCGAAGGGATAAACACGCCGCCCAGGACCTGCATCGCCTGTCGTAGGGCGCAATCGCTGAAAGGCATTGCGCCGTATGGGCCAAACATCCGGCGGATTACGCTGCGCTACTCCGCCCCACGCCTGCTGCTCAGTGCATGCCGTGTCGCCCCATCCACTCACGGAAGGCGTCGATGCCGTCTTCACCGTCGCGCAGGCGGCGCATGTGCAGGACGAGGTTCTCGACCATGGTGTGGGCGGCGATCGCGGCCATCATCTCCAGACGCTCCTCGGTCGCCAACCCGTGCCTGGCGAGCCGCCGGTCGAGTTCGCAGAAATGGCTGGCCATGAGCGTGCGCGCGTCATGCTCATCAATCGAGAATTCGCCCATCTCTACCGGATCCTCGGCGTCGATGTCGGCAATCAGTTCGGCAAGCGTTTGCGGATTCATGGCTGTCCTCCTCGTTGCGTGACGATGGTTCGACTGCGCAAAGCGTACGAAGTGTCAGTGACGCGCGTTTAACGGCGCTTGCCCAGCAGCGAACCGAGCACGCCGCGCGCGAGTTGTCGCCCGATGGCGCTGCCAATGGTGCGCGTAACGGTCTTCGCCGCGATCTGCATGAGACCGTCGCGCTGACCACCGCGCGGCCCCCTGGAACCGAAGATCATGTCGGAAAGACCGCCGCCGGATGCGGTCTCTCGCGCGCGCTCCGCGCTGGACTCGTCAGCGCGCGCGGCAGCGGCCTCGGACTGGGCGCGCAGCATCTCGTGGGCCGATTCGCGATCAACCGCCTTCTCGTAATGACCGTAAATCAGCGAGGCACGGATCGCGGCGGTACGCTCGTCGGGCAGCAACGGGCCCATGCGCGAATCGGGCGCGATCACCGAGGCGCGCTGCGTGACCCCCGGTCGCCCCTTTTCGTCGAGGAAGGAGATCAGCGCTTCGCCCACGCCCAGCTCGGTGATCGCCTCGACCGCGTCGAATCCCGGATTGGGACGCATCGTCTCGGCCGCGCTCTTCACTGCCTTCTGGTCGCGTGGCGTGAAGGCGCGCAGCGCATGCTGCACGCGGTTGCCGAGCTGGCCGAGCACGGCATCGGGCACGTCGAGCGGGCTTTGCGTCACGAAGTACACCCCGACACCCTTGGAGCGGATCAGGCGCACGACGTGCTCGACCTTGTCGACCAGGGCTTTCGGCGCGTCGCGAAACAGCAGGTGGGCCTCGTCGAAGAAGAACACCAGCTTGGGCTTTTCGGGGTCGCCGATCTCGGGCAGATTCTCGAACAGCTCGGCCAGGACCCACAGCAGAAAGGTCGAGTACAGCTGCGGCGAGTGATAGAGCTTCTCGGCGGCGAGCACATTGACCACGCCACGCCCCTCGGCGTCGACCTGGATCAGGTCGGCCAGGTCGAGCATGGGCTCACCGAAGAAGCGCTCGCCACCCTGCGCGTCCAGACTGAGCAGGCCGCGCTGGATCGCACCCACCGAGGCGGCCGAGATGTTGCCGTATTCGGTGGTGAACTGGCGTGCATTCTCGCCGACGTACTGCAGCATCGAGCGCAGGTCCTTGAGATCGAGCAGCAGCAGGCCATTGTCGTCGGCCACGCGAAAGACGATCTGCAGCACGCCGGCCTGGGTGTCGTTGAGGTTGAGCAGCCGACCGAGCAGCAGCGGGCCCATGTCGGACACGGTGGCGCGCACCGGATGGCCGAGTTCCCCGAAGACGTCCCAGAACACCGCGGTGCTGGCGCGCGGGCGATAGTCGGTGATGCCGATCGCGGCGAGACGCTCGAGCAGCTTGGGCGAGGACTTGCCGGCCGCCCCGATGCCCGACAGGTCGCCCTTGACGTCGGCAACGAACACCGGCACGCCGACGGCGGCGAAGGACTCGGCCATCTTCTGCAGGGTCACCGTCTTGCCGGTGCCGGTCGCGCCGGTGATCAGGCCGTGGCGGTTGGCCAGACGCGGCAGCAGGGCGACGTCCTCGCCGGCGGAGCGGGCGATGAGCATGGGGTCGGGCATGGGAGACTCCTCGTTCAGCGAAGTTCGACGTCGCAGGCCGCGACGCAGCGCTCGTGCGCGGGCAGGCAGGACGGGCAATCGAGATCGCCGCAGGTCTTGCGCTGACAGGCAAGCAGGCGGTCGGCGCAGGCATGCACACAGCTGTTCCAGCGATCCTGACCGGGCGCACGCGACGCCGGCAACGCCAGCGGGCGCGCGGAGCCGGCTCGCGCGCAGGCGGGCAGATCGATGTTGCGCGGCGGGCCTGGCAGGCGTTCGCGCGCGGACTCGTCGAGTGCATCGAGATCGGCCTGCAGGCGCGCTACCTCGGCGCGCGCGATCAGTTCCGAACGCAGCAGCGTGTCGAGCGCGCGGCAGTCGGCACGCCAGGCGTCACCGACCGTGCGTAGTGCATCCGGCGCAAGGCCCAGACCGAGGCGCGAACATTCATGGGCGTAGAAGAACAGCCGCACGGCCTCGGACGCGCCGGGCGGCTGGCTGGCGTTGTAGCGGATCACCGGCCGGCCATCCTCGATACGGGTCGAGAACGCGGTGTCGAGAGTGTTGTCCTCGAGCGAGCGCACCGGCGCGCCACGCGCATCGACGCAACCGTCGAACACCGTGCGCACCTGCGCCGACGCGCCACCGGACAGACAGGCCAGCAGCAAGAAACACAGCAGGACGAGGCGTCCGCTCATTTATCCTCCGGGGACCATTCGGCCCGACGGGCATAATCTAGCAGACCTCGCCCCTGGTCGCGCGAGCACATGGCCTCGCCGTATAATTGCCGGATTTCGTCCAGCCGTATCATTCAAGAGGTTTTCATGGCGGGTCATTCCAAATGGGCCAACATCCAGCATCGCAAGGGTCGTCAGGACGCCAAGCGGGGCAAGGTGTTCAGCAAGTTGATCAAGGAAGTCACGGTTGCCGCACGCATGGGCGGCGGCGACCCGAACTTCAACCCACGCCTGCGCCTGGCCGTGGACAAGGCCAAGGCCGAGAACATGCCGGGCGACAACATCGATCGCGCCATCAAGCGCGGCACCGGTGAACTCGAAGGCGTGAACTACGAGGAAGCGCGCTACGAGGGCTACGGCATCAACGGCGCGGCGGTGATGGTCGATTGCCTGACGGACAACAAGACGCGCACCGTGGCCGACGTGCGCCACGCGTTCTCCAAGTTCGGCGGCAACATGGGCACGGACGGCTGCGTGGCCTTCCAGTTCACGCATTGTGGCGTGCTGATGTTCGCCCCCGGCACCGACGAGGAGGCACTGCTGGAAGCGGCGCTGGAGGCCGGTGCCGAGGACGTGGTAACCAACGAGGACGGCTCGATCGAGGTGTTCACCTCGCCCAACGACTACTCGGAAGTGAAGGAGGCCCTGGAGAAGGTCGGCTTCACCGCCGAGTTCGGCGAAGTCACGATGAAGCCGGACAACGAGACCGAACTGGCCGGCGAGGACGCCGAGAAGATGCAGAAGCTCCTTGACGCGCTCGAGTCGCTCGACGACGTGCAGGAGGTCTACACCTCGGCGGTGTTCGACGAGTAAGAACGGGCCGAAAGGCCATCAATCGAGACCGATGCCATTGCGTGGGACGCAATAACCGAAGGGCATTTCGCCGTATCGGCCGGACATACGGCGGATTACGCGGCGCTAATCTGCCCTACGATGGGGCGCTGCCCGGCCACAGTACATGGTGACCGGATCGCCGAATAGCAGATGTGCGCCTTCGGCGCATGTTTGACCTACGCGAACCCGCTTCGAACGGAGAATCCCAAGCCAATGCCCGGCCCCATGCTCAACGCCGCGATGCCCCTGCTGTTCGTCGTGCTGTGGAGCACGGGCTTCATCGGCGGCAAGCTGGGCCTGCCCTATGCCGAGCCGCTGACCTTCCTGACGCTGCGCTACGCTGCGGTGCTGGCGTTGATGCTCCCGCTGGTATGGCTGATGCGCGCGCCGTGGCCGCGCAACGCGCGTCAGTTCGTGCATATCGGCGTATCCGGCCTGCTGGTGCACGGCCTGTATCTGGGCGGCGTGTTCACGGCCATCGGCGCGGGCCTGCCGGCAGGCGTGACCGCGCTGGTGGTCGGCATGCAGCCGCTGCTCACGGCGCTGGGCGCGGGCTGGCTGCTGGGCGAGCGCGTGGTCGGTCGGCAGTGGGCCGGGCTCGCGCTGGGTTTCGCCGGCGTGGCGCTGGTGGTGATTGGCCAGGGCGGCGCGGGCGGCTTCGACGCCCCGCTGGGTGCGATGCTGATTCCCGCACTGTTCGCGCTCGCCG
This sequence comes from Pseudazoarcus pumilus, assembly GCF_002872475.1. GTDB lineage: Bacteria > Pseudomonadota > Gammaproteobacteria > Burkholderiales > Rhodocyclaceae > Pseudazoarcus > Pseudazoarcus pumilus. The sequence continues at coordinate 479,956 of NZ_CP025682.1, read as the reverse complement.
GCATCACCGCCGGCACGCTGTACCAGAAGCGCTTCTGCCCGAGTTTCGACCTGCGCACCGGCGCAGTCATTCAGTTCATCCCGACGCTCTTGGTCACTGCGCTGGCGGCCTGGGCGACGGAAACGATGAGGGTGGACTGGAGCGGCGAATTCATCTTCGCGCTGGGCTGGCTGGTGGTCGTGCTCTCGCTGGGGGCGATCTCGCTGCTCAACCTGCTGATTCGCTCTGGCGGAGCGGTGAATGTGGCGAGCCTGTTCTACCTCACTCCGCCGACCACGGCGGTGATGGCCTGGCTGCTCTTCGACGAGCGCCTGGCGCCGCTCGCGCTGGCCGGCATGGCGGTCGCGGTGACCGGCGTGTGGCTGGCGCGAGCGCGCTGAACGCCGCACAATCGGCCACATGACATCGGCTACGCAAATCACCCCGACACGCATCCTGGGCCTGGATCCAGGCTTGCGCATCACCGGCTTCGGCGTCGTCGACAAGCTCGGCAGCCAGCTGCGCTATGTCGCCAGCGGCTGCATCCGCACCGCCGATGGCGAACTGCCCGGTCGCCTCAAGACGCTGCTCGACGGCGTGCGCGAAATCATCGCCACTTACACCCCCGACCAGGTCGCGGTCGAGAAGGTCTTCGTCAACGTCAATCCGCAATCCACGCTGCTGCTCGGTCAGGCGCGTGGCGCGGTGATCTGCGGCGCGGTCTCGTGCGAACTGCCGGTAGCCGAATACACCGCGCTGCAGGTCAAGCAGGCAGTGGTCGGCTACGGCAAGGCGGACAAGACCCAGGTGCAGCACATGGTGCAACGCCTGCTCGCGCTCGACGGCGATCCCGGGGCGGACGCAGCCGATGCGCTGGCCTGCGCGATCTGCCATGCCAACGGCTCGGCTGGCGTGCTGGGAGCGCTGGGTGGGCGGCGCCGCGCCGGGCGCGTGATGCCGCTGCGCGGCGGACGCTGATGGTTCGCCGGATCGCCTTCGTCCTGCTGTGCGTGCTGCTCGGCTATGGTCTGTTGGCGAGTCCCGAATTCAAGCAGATTGCCGCTGGTGTGGCGATCTTTCTGTTCGGCATGCTGGCGCTCGAGCAGGGCTTCAAGGCCTTCACCGGCGGCACCCTGGAGCGCTTGCTGGCGCGCACCACCGACCGGCTATGGAAGAGCGTGTTCTTCGGCATGATCACGACCACGCTGATGCAGTCGAGCTCGCTGGTGTCGGTGATTTCGATTTCCTTCCTGTCGGCCGGCCTGCTCGGGCTGGCGCAGGGCATCGGCATCGTCTTCGGCGCCAATCTGGGTTCGACCACCGGTGCCTGGCTGGTCGCCGGCTTCGGCCTGAAGGTCGACATCGCCGCCTGGGCCATGCCGATGCTGACCTTCGGCGTGATCTTCGCCTTCCTGCGCTCGCCGCTGATGAAGGGCGTCGGCCACGTGCTCGCTGGTCTGGGCTTCCTGTTCCTCGGCATCGCCTTCATGAAGGAAGGCTTCGAGGTCTTCGGCGCGGCGGTCAATCTGGCCGACTACGCGATGCCCGGGCTGCGCGGCCTGCTGGTGTTCACCGCGCTCGGCACCATCGCCACCGTCGTGATGCAGTCCAGCCATGCCTCGCTGGTGCTGGTGATCACCGCGCTGGCGGCCGGGCAGGTGACCTACGAGAACGCGCTGGCGCTGTCCATCGGCGCCAACGTCGGCACCACCATCACGGCCCTGCTCGGCGCGCTCGGCGCCAACGTGCAGGGACGCCGGCTGGCCGCCGCCCACCTGGTGTTCAACGTCACCACCGGGCTGATCGCGCTGATGTTCATCGACGGCTTCGCGCGCGTGGTGGAAATCGGCGCGGGCTGGCTGGGCATCGCTGCCGATGACTGGACGCTCAAGCTCGCGCTGTTCCACACCCTGTTCAACCTCGTCGGGCTGGCCCTGATGCTGCCGCTGACCGGCCGCCTCGTGACCTGGCTGGAAGCGCTGCTGCCCGAGCGGCGCGCCAGCGTCGTGACCCCGCGCTTTCTCGCGCGCCCCATGCTGGAAATGCCCGATGCCGGCCTGGAGGCGGTGCGCAAGGAGCTGCAGCACCTGTACGCCAACGTCTTCGACATCATGGCGCTGGCGCTGCACGCTGACCCAGGACGGCTGCGCCGCGGCGAACAGCTCGAGGCCCTCGACCGGGCACCCGAGCGCGTGCGCGCGATCGACATCGACGACTACTACGTGCGCCGCGTCAAGCCGCTGTACGGCGACATTCTCGACTTCCTCGCCGGCCTGCAGACCACGGGGCCGCAGGTCGCGCGCGCCTATGCGCTGCGTTCGGCCGCCCAGCAGATGATCGAGGCGCTCAAGGATCTCAAGCACATGCAGAAGAATCTGTTGCGCTATCTCGACGCCAACGCGCTCCACCCCAGGGCCGAATACGTGGTGCTGCGCCGGGATCTGGCGCGTCTGCTGTCGGATATCCAGCGCCTGGCCGAAGCGCCGGAGACGACTGCGGCAGATTTCGATATCCTGCGCGAACGCGTGGTCGCCGCCGATCTGGTCGCCGGCGGCACCATCGACGCGCTGATGCGCGAGCGTCGCATCGCCCCCGAGCAGGCGGCCTCGCTGATGAACGATGCCGGCTACGCTGCCGACATCGTCGACAGCCTGCTGGCGATGGCCCGCGTGATCTTCGTCGCCGGCCCGGTCGAACCCGCCTCCGAGCACGACCGGCCGCTGGGCGAGGCAGAAACCGGGGCCGTCCTGGACGGGAACACCGCAGGCCATTGAACTGTCTGCATCAGGTCACGCGGGCTCCAGAGCCCACGCACCGAGGACAACAACGACAAATTCAGGAGGATGGCAACATGAACAAACCCAACCCGGAGTTCGACAGCCTGATGCCGGCCGTGCGCATGGATCGTCGCGGTTTCGTCACCACCGTCGCCGCCGCCGGCTTCGCGCTGGCCGTGCAGCCCGTGCACGCGCAGACGGTGATCAAGACCGACGCCGAGGGGCTGGACACCGGCGACATCAAGATTCCCGTCGAAGGCGGCGAGCTGCCCGCATATTTCGCGCGACCGGCCGACGGCAAGGACCGGCCTACGGTGCTCGTGGTGCAGGAGATCTTCGGCGTCCACGAGCACATCAAGGATGTGTGCCGCCGCCTTGGCAAGCTCGGCTATCTGGCGATCGCACCGGAGTTGTACTTCCGGCACGGCGATCCGCGCAGTATCGATAACGTCGCCGCACTGATCCAGGGCATCGTGTCGAAGGTGCCCGACGCCACGGTGATGTCCGACCTGGACGCATGCGCAGCCTGGGCCGCAAATCACGGCGGCGACCCCGGGCGGCTGGCGATCACGGGCTTTTGCTGGGGCGGACGCATCGTGTGGCTGTACGCCGCGCACAACCCCAGGCTCGCCGCCGGCGTGGCCTGGTACGGCCGCCTCGACGGCGCACCCACCGAGTTGCAGCCGCGCTACCCGATCGACGTGGCCGGCGAACTCAAGGCGCCGGTGCTGGGCCTGTACGGCGGCGCCGACCAGGGCATTCCGATGCACGACGTCGACTTCATGCGCGACGAACTCAAGCGCAACGAGGCCAGCGCCGAGATCCACGTCTATGCGGACGCGCCGCACGCATTCCACGCCGACTACCGCCCGACCTACCGCAAGGAGCCGGCCGAGGACGGCTGGCGCCGCATGCAGGCCTGGTTCAAGCGCCACGGCGTGTAAGAGGCCGAAGCAGCAAGGCGACAACGGGGTGAGTTCGATCGCCCCGTTGTCGCGTTTACGGCTGCCAGCGTCCGACGACTTGCAGCGAGCCATCGTCGCGCGGACGCGCGACGATGGCTTCGCCCATGGCCGTGAACTCGCCGCTCAAGGCCGAGATGTTGACCTGATGGGTGACCCACACCCACACGCCGTCGCGCGGCAGATCCGACAGGTTCGCCAGCGCCGCGCGCGTCTGTGTGGCGCGGTCGCCCTGCCCGCCGAAGAAGGAATCGAGCGGTGGCCAGGCTTGCACCTCGAGGCGCTCGCCGAAGGCCAGTTCGGCCGTATCCACACAGCGGCACCAGCGGCTGGAACGCACTTCGTCGACGCGCACGCCGAGTTCGGCCAGGCGCGCGCCGAGACGGCGGGCGCGCTCGCGCCCGCTCGCGGACAGGTTGCGCTGCGTCTCGCACTTGCCCAGGGTGAATTCGGGTGGATCGCCGATGCCCGACTCGGTCACCTCGTGGCGGATCAGCACCACCACGCCACCGGCGCGCATCGCCTCCAGCGCGAGGTCGTCCGGATCGGATTCGGCAAGCGCGCCGACGGGCGCAAGCAGCAAGATGGACAGTGCGATCAGCAGGGCACGAACAGGCATGGGGCGACTCCGCAGAGGATGCGCCGAAGCCGGCGTCGGCGCGCAATGGCGGATAGACGCGCGCGCCGCGCAAAGCGTTCCCCGCCGCTTCAGCGCCCGGCCGACCCGAGTTCGCGCAGCAGCCGCCCGGCCACCAGCCCGTTGACCAGGCCGAACACCGTCGCCGCCAGCGCGAACACCGGCACCAGGTAGAAGATGCCATCGTGCGGCACCAGCCACACCCGCGCCAGCACAAGCTGCCCGCCGATGTGGGCGAAGGCTGCCAGCAGCGACAGCGTGACCGTGCCGAACCAGCGCCGCGGCAGATGCACGGCCAGCCCCAGCATCACCAGACTGGTGAGCGATCCCGCCAGGCTCAGAAAGAAGCCCGGCGCGAGGAACTGCCCGAGCAGCAGGCTGCCGGCGAACACGCGCAGCAGCGCCACCCACACCGCATCGCGCCAGCCCCATTGCAGCAGCACGATGAGGATCACGATGTTGGCCAGCCCCGGCTTGACGCCGGGCAGCGGCAGCGGAATCGCCGCCTCGGCCACCGACAGCACGATCGCCGCCGCCGCCAGCCGCGCGATGCGGCCGTCGTCGGCGGTGGGCTGAATCGTGATCGAGGAGGGCTGCATGCGGGAACCGTCAGGGCGAACCGGCGCAGTGTACCCGCTCGGCACGCCGCCCCGCCAACGTGGATCCGGCGCAACACATGTGCAACAGTGCCGCCAATTGCCCGAAACGGCGCCCGATGCGGCGCGACGGCTCGGGCATAATCCGCGAAACATCCTGTTTCAGGCGGTTTCCGATGCTTCACCCGCTTCTCCGGCCGCTGGCCGTCACCCTGGCGATGATGAGCGCACTGTCGGCCCTGGCGGACGAACTGCACGTCGACCCCTTCGCGCAGGACATGCCCGTGGTACTGACCGGCTCGCGCCTGGCGCAGTCGCCGCTCGACGCACCCGCGCCGGTGACCATCATCGACCGCGAGATGATCGCGGCCTCCGGCTTCACCGAGATCCACGACCTGATGCGCCTGGTGCCGGGCTTTCTCGTCGCCGACTGGCCCAACGGCTCGCCCACCGTGGCAAACCATGGCCTGGGCGACGCCTTCGACCGGCGCATCAAGGTGCTCGTCGACGGCCGCGCAGTCAACGACCCGCTGTGGGGCAACACCTTGTGGCAGGACCTGCCGGTGCGCGTCGACGACATCGACCGCATCGAGGTGGTGCGTGGCCCGCATGGCGCGGCCTACGGCGCGAATGCGTTCCAGGGCGTGATCAACATCATCACCCGCCACCCGGCGACCGAGAGCGGCACCACGGTGATCTCGCGCCTGGGCCGCGACGGTTTCCACGACCACGGCGTGCGCATCAACGGCGGCCCCGGCTCGGCCATCGACTGGCGGCTGACCGCCTCGCGCCGCGGCGCGCGCAACTTCAAGTCGATCACCAACGACGAAGGCGACGTGTTCTCGCAGGAATCGGTGCGCCGCACGGTGGTCAACCTGCAGGCCTCGACGCAGCTCACCGCGCGCGACGAGTTGCGCCTGCAGCTGGGCATCGTCGACGGCGTGGACGATCGCGGCTATCCGGCCACCTCCGACGAATCGCCCGAGTGGCCGATCCGCGACGAGGACGTGCGCACCCATTACCTGCACGGCGCCTGGACTCGCAGCTTCGCGGCCGACAGCGAGCTGACGGTGCAGTTCTACCACCAGGCTCATCGCCGTCGCGTCGCCTGGGTGATCGAGGACGGCGGACGCTCCATCCCCACCGACCTGGACACCGACACCGCGCGCAACGATCTCGAACTGCAGTATTCGGGAAACCTCGCGCCACGCTGGCATTTTCTGGTCGGCGCCGGCGTGCGCCAGGATTCGGTGCGCTCGCGCCGCTTTTTCGACAGCGGACGCACGCTGCGCGCGACCTACTGGCAGGGCTTCGGCAGCCTCAACTGGCAGGCCAGCGACGCGCTCTCGGTCAATCTCGGCGGCACCTTCGAAGACCACGCGTACAGCGGCAAGCTGTTCTCGCCGCGCCTGGCGATCAACTGGGCGCTCTCCCCGCTGTCGGCGCTGCGCATGTCGGCCGGCAAGTCGTATCGTGCGCCGTCGCTGATGGAGTCTCACGCGCGCGAGACCATCCGTTATGAAGACACCATCGTGCGCCGGCTCTACAACAGCCTGCAGAAGGTCGACCCCGAGGAGGTCGTACACCTCGAACTCGGCTACGTGGCGCGCATCCCGCAATACGGCCTGTCGGTCGACGCGCGCGTGTTCCAGGATCGCTACGACGGCTATCTGGACGACGAGGTGTGTCGCTACCGCCCGCCGCCGCGCTCGAACTGCGCTGACCTGGGCTTCGCCACGCCGCCCGGCTTCAGCGCCGATCCGCTGTCGACCTCGACCTACTACTTCCTCAACCTGGGCCGCGCGACGGTGCGCGGGGCCGAATTCACGCTGGACTGGAAGCGTCCCGGCTGGGGACGGGCGATCCTCACGCAATCCTTCACGCGGGTGCACACCGGCTCGCAACTCGAGGAAGAGAACGTCGATCGCAGCGCGCCGAGTTCGGCCACCTCGCTGCTGCTGATCAAGGACCTGCCGCATCGCTGGCGCGCGAGCCTGGGCTATTACCATACGCATCCGGTGCACTGGCTCAACGACGGTGGCGAGATGGGCAATCAGGACCGCGTCGACCTCAAGATCGCCCGCGCCTTCGGTGCCTACGGCTCGGACAACGAGGTCGCGCTGACCGTGCAGAGTCTGGGCGGACGCTATCCGGACTTCGACGCCGAGAAGTTCCGCCACGAGCCACGCATCTTCCTGAGCGTGCGCGCCACATGGTAAGAGGCCTCACGTCCCGTGCGCGCCGCCTGGGCTGCGCATTCGTGCTCGCCATGGTGGCCGGCCCGCTGGCGGCCATCGACATCGTCGTCGTCGCGTCCAGCGCCGAAGGCCGTTCGCGCGTCGTCGCCGACGCCGTGCTGCAGGCCTCGACCCCGCATGTGCTCACGCACGGCGGCCACGCCGACGGCGCGCTCGAAACCGAGCGCATCCGGCGAGCCGCCCTGGTGATCGCGCTCGGCCAGGATGCGGCGCTGGCCGTGGCCGCCCATGAGGACGCCCCACCGATGCTCGTGGCGCTGGTCTCGCGCGCCGACTTCGAACACCTGCGTGGACACTGGCCCATCCCTCGCATGACCGGCCTGTTCATAGACCACCCCGTCGAACGTCACCTGCGCCTGATCCGTGCCGTGTTGCCCGAGGCCGAATGCACCGGCCTGGTACTCGGCCCCCAAAGCCGCACTTTCGAAGCCGACCTCGCCCCGGCGACCGAATCCGCCGGGCTGGCCATCGAGCACAGCTTCGCCGCCTCGGCCGGCGATGTCGTGCCCGCGCTGGAACGCCATCTGGCGCGCTGCGCGTCGGCCCTGACCCTGCCCGATGCGGTGGTTTCCCACCCGCACGTCGCGCGCGCGGCGCTGCTCACCAGCTACCGCATGCAACGCCCGCTGTTCGCGTATTCGCGCTCCTGGGTCGAGGCCGGCGCGCTCGCCGCGCTGTTCTCGACACCGGCGACCGTCACGCGCGATCTGCTCGACTGGATCGACGCCCTCGAATCCCCCCAGCGACTGCCCGAGCCTGCACACGCAAGCCACTTCGAACTCGCCATGAACACGCGCGTGGCACGCGCACTCGGCCTGCAGGTTCCGGACGAAGACACCTTGCGCGCGGCCGTGACCGCCGGGAGGCACCCCTGATGCACCGACTCACCCTCAGCCAACGCCTCGTCCTGATCGTGCTGTTGCCCGTCGCGCTGCTCGCCGGCGCACTTTCGGGCTTTCTGCTGCAGCGCAGCGCCGCGACCGCCGATGCCGCCCTGCGTGACCGCGCTCAGGCCATCGTCAGCTTCCTCGCGCCGGCGGCCGAATACGGCGTATTCGCCGGCAACCGCCGCGCACTCTCCGCCTTGCTCGGCGCCGTGCTCGAGCAGCGCGACGTGGCCGCCGCCTCGATCATCGACGCCGAGGGCGGCGTGCTCGCCAGCAGCGGGCGTCGCTCCCTGCCCGCCGAGACGGTGCTCGACTATGCCAGCAACGGCGCGGCGCGCATCGTCGCGACCGCCGACGGCCGGCTCGCCGCGATCGCCCCGGTGGCGATCTCGCCGCTGGGCATCGACGACCATGCCGCACCGATGGCCGACGACCCCGGCGTCATCGGCTGGGTGCATGTCGAACTCGACACCGCTTCGCTGGCGGCCCACAAGCGCGAGATGATCGTCAGTACCCTGGCCATCGCGGCACTCGTCCTGCTGCTCACGCTGGCGCTGGCCTGGGGCATGTCACGAGCGGTCTCCCGCCCGGTGGCCGAACTGGTGCGCGCGGTGCGACGCATTTCCGAAGGCCGCCTGAACAGCAAGGTGGGCGAGCACTCGGGCATCGGCGAGCTGCGCGCGCTGCAGCGCGGCTTCAACCACATGGCGCAGGCCATCGCCGAGGCGCAGAACACCATGCAGATCCGCATCGACGAGGCCACGGCGCAGCTCGCGCATCAGGCCACGCACGATCCGCTCACCGGCCTGCCCAATCGCCGCGCCTTCGAACAGGCACTGGAAGCCGCGGTGGGCGCCTCACGTCGCGCCAGCGATGCCTCGGTGCTGTGCTTCATCGATCTCGACAATTTCAAGATCGTCAACGACACGGCCGGTCATGCCGCCGGGGATGCATTGCTGGTGCGCCTCGCCGCGCTGATCCGCGAGCGCGTGCGCGCCGGCGACCTGGTCGCACGCATCGGCGGCGACGAGTTCGCGCTGATCCTGCACGGCTGCGGCGTGGCCGAGGCACACCAGATCGCCGAAAACCTGCGCCGGGCGGTGAGCGAATTCGAGTTCATGTGGGAAGGCGCACGCTTCACGGTCGGCCTGTCGATCGGCCTGGTGCCGCTCGACGGCCGCCTGGAATCCCCCGGCGATGCGCTGGTCGCCGCCGATCTTGCCTGTTACGGCGCCAAACGCGGCGGTCGCAACCGCGTCGTCGAGCACACCACGCTGCCGGGAGATTCGCGCTTCTGACACGGCCGCCGCCGCACCGCGCGAATCGTGCGGCCTGACCTATCCCGCCGGCCCCGCTTCCGCCGGAAAGCCGATCTCGATGAGCAGTGCAGCGTACTCGGGATGATCGTGGAGCAGCCGGAACGCGGGGTCCGCCTGAATGCCGATGAGCCGCTCCTCGCGGCGGTTGAGGCTGATGCGCAGCCAGCGCAGCGCCTCGTCCGCATCGCCGATCAGGGCGTGGTGGCGCGCCAGGTCCCAGGCCAGCGCCTCGCCGCGCTCGTAGAACTCGCGCTCGACCTCGAACATGGCCATGGCCATCGCCTCGGGTCCGCCTGTCGCGAGGGCAACCGCGCCAGCTTCGGCGGCAGCGCGATGGCGCGGTACCGAGATCACGTCGCCCAAGCGTGCGTAGTTGTCCAGATAGGCGGCGTACTCGCCCTGCGCCAGTGCCATCATGTAGCGCGTGTAATAGGACCATGCGAAGTTGGGGTCCTCGCGGATCATGGCCTCGACCAGTTCGCGCGCCTCGTCCTCGCGGCCGCTGTAGAACAGCGCCTGCGCCTTGATGGTGACCACGGCGCTGTTGTTCGGATCGAGCACCCGCGCACGATCGGCAACAGGCAGCGCCCGCTCTGGCCGCCCCGCCAGAAGCAGCGAGCTGGCGTACCACATGTGGGCGTTCGCCGAATCCGGGTTGAGCCGGATCGCCTCCTCGAAACGCGCCAGCCCGGCCTCCACACGCCAGTGCCAATGAAACTCGATGAAGGCCAGCGCGGCCTGCGCCAGATCGAGCCCGGGATCGAGCTCGATGGCGCGCCGCGCCGCCGCCTCGGCAAGGGCGTAGGCCTTCCATCCGGGCATGCCCGAATACTGCCGCGCCAGGTTGTAGGTCATGGCCAGGCCGGCATGCGCCTCGGCGTAGTCGGGATGGATCTCGATGGCCCGCGTGAGTGCCTCGATGGCGCCGGCAATGCCCTCCGGCGTGCGCCGGTTCCATAGATAGGTACCGCGCAGATACAGTTCGCGCGCTTCTTCCGGTATTGGTTCTACGTTTGTTGATGCCGGCGACGTGGCGCTTTGCAACTGGGTCCAGGTGACCGCGCCGCCAACGGCGATCAGCGACAGCCCGGCGATGAGGACCATCCGGGCGAGCGTTCCGCGCTTGTGCGCCGGCACCAGATGTGGCGCAGACGTCGTGGGGTGCCCCGCACCCGGCTCCGGATACGCCTCGGCCCGGGTCTCGCTCACGCTGCGCCGCGTCAGCCAGGCGTCGAGATCGTCCGCATAGGCATAGACCGACAGACCCTTTTCACCGGCCGCCCGATACACCGGCAGATCGGCCGTATCCGCCCATCGGCGCACCGTGCTCTGCGTGCGCCCGAAATGCTGTGCAATCGCCTTCCAGCCCGTCAACAACCTCGTGTTGCGGGGATCGCCCTTGCCATGTGCATGCACCGTCACCATCCATCGATCGATTCGGACACGCACGCAAATTAGCATGGCAGCGTGTTAGCCGAAAAGCCGTCGCCCCCCCGAGCAGCCCGCAAAGCGCGTGGCCGACGCCCTTCGCGGCACGCGTCATCCGGCGCATGAGCGCAAATCGGCGCACATGAGCGCACATGACGCACTCGCCCCGTCAGCCGCTTCAATAGCATGAATGCTGGCCACGCTTTTTTAGGCGCGCGTGAAAAACGTCACATCTGGCATCGACCGACAGAAGGGGGCATAGATGCTCGACTGGCTGCTGCACCACCAGGCCCTCGTGCTGCTGATCGCCACCTTCGGCGGCATGCTCGTGCTGCTGGTCGCCGAAACCGTGTGGCCCCGACGCCCGAACGCGGTTTTCGCGCCCGCACGGCTGATCAACAATCTGGCGCTGGCGGGCATCAACTTCGCCGCCATCCTCGCGCTGTCCGGGCTGATCGCGGGGTCGGCGTGGATGGCCCCGGCGATGCCGTCGGGCGGCCTGCTGCATGGGGTGCATCCGCTGCTCTCGCTCGCCGCCCTGCTGCTCGCGCTCGATGGCGCGAGCTACGCGCTGCACCGCCTCTGTCACGCCGTGCCGCAGCTGTGGCGAGTGCACGCCGTGCATCACCTCGACATCGAAGTCGACGCCACCACCTCGCACCGTCACCACGTCCTGGATGCGGTATTGAGCGCCGCCGTGCTGGCGCCGGTGGTGGCGGTGCTCGGCCCATTTCCCGCGGTCCTGTTCGCGGCGATCTCGCTGCGCCTGGGCTTCGCGCTGGTCACCCACGCCAATCTGCGCCTGCCCGAACGCGCCGACCGCTGGCTGCGCCGCGTCGTCGTCACGCCGGATTTCCATCGCCTGCATCACCGCAGCGACGCGCGCCATACCGACAGCAACTTCGGCGCCATGTTTACGCTCTTCGACCGCCTGTTCGGCACCGCCAGCGACGCGCCCTACCGCGAACACGAGCGCTGCGAACTGGGCCTGCAGTTCCTGCGCCGGCCGGCCGATTCACGCGTCGACCGGCTGCTGCTCCTGCCCCTGCGCTGGCCTCACCCGACCCGCCCCGACGTTGCACCCCATCAACCGCCTGTGCCGCGCGCCGCGCAGGGTGGCGCGGCGCATCCGCAAACCACGGCGTCGCCATGAACACGCCCAGTCCCTTCACCCAAACCCGACAGGAGTCTCCGATGCACACACACGCACGCGGCCCGCGTTGCCGCAAATCTTCACGACTGACCTTGCAGGCCTGCCTCGCGCTGGCCGGCACCCTCGCGGCCGGCAGCGCACTCGCCGCCAACGGCCCCGGCATTGTCTACGGCCCGGCCGGCGCGGGCGCGGGGGTCGCCGCCATCCCGTCGCTGGGCGGCGTCGCCATGATGCTGCTCGGCGCCTTCATGCTGTTCGTCTTCTGGCGCATGCACCGCAACGGCAATTTCCCCGGCGGACGCTTCATGGCGATCGCGCTTGTCAGCGGCGCCATCGCGAGCGGAATGGGCGGGGCGAAGCTGGTGTCAGACGCCGTCGCAGACTCACATTCTCCATTTTGGGACAGGGAGTTCGACGATCCTACAGGCGGATTCGTCCCTTTGGTCCTTAACCAGGATGAGGAATTTGACTGGGGTGGGATTCCACCCGAGTTTTACTTCTGCGTGAGAAATACCAGCGGCGTCCCCGTACGCATCGACGTAATGCAAGAGGCAGTGGGTGATGATCGCTGCCTTCTGGTGAATCCGACCTCCGCAGGTCCGGATGCCATCGTAGCGCAAGGTGCCTCTGCACCTGAGCTACCCGAGTGCTCCGCAGGACTGGTCATCGAACCCGGTCAGGGATGCGGCGCGAAGGCTGGCAACGCGGGCAATGCCAGCGACCTCCGCCTCAAGACCGACATCGTCCAGGTCGGCGTCGCCGCCAACGGCTTGCCCCTGTACGAATTCCGCTATCTCGACGGCGCCACGCGCTATCGCGGCGTGATGGCGCAGGACGTGCTGCAGCACACGCCCGCGGCGGTGCGGATGCGCGCGGACGGCTACATGGCGGTCGACTACGGCATGCTGGGGCTGGAGATGCAGCCGGTGCGCTAAGCCGGCAGATTCGGCAGTCGACACCCGGAAATCTGACGCTTCCAGAATCCGCGCGCACGAGCGACACCCGTTCGGTGTCGCAAAAACGCACCAACGAGGTGCATTTTTTTGCCGTCTGGCCGACAATGCCCGCGCGGCCTCATGCGCCGCAATTGCGCCGCAGCGCTTGCTGCGGCGTTTTTCCATCGGGAGACGTAATGAAGTACACCACCCTCGAATCCTTCCTCGATCACGTCGCGCAACGCGACGCCGGACAGACCGAATTCCTGCAGGCGGTCGCCGACGTGATGGATAGCCTGTGGCCGTTCATCCAGAAACATCCGCGCTACGCCGAGCACGGCCTGCTCGACCGCATCGTCGAGCCCGAGCGCGCGATCCTGTTCCGTGTGTCGTGGGTGGACGATTCGGGTGAGGTGCACGTCAACCGCGGCTACCGCGTCCAGCACAATTCGTCCATCGGGCCTTACAAGGGTGGCATTCGCTTCCACCCTTCGGTGAATCTGTCCATTCTCAAGTTCCTGGCCTTCGAGCAGACCTTCAAGAACGCGCTGACCACGCTGCCCATGGGCGGCGGCAAGGGCGGTTCCGACTTCAACCCCAAGGGGCGCAGCCCCGGCGAAGTGATGCGTTTCTGCCAGGCCTTCATGACCGAACTGCACCGCCACCTCGGCCCCGACACCGACATCCCGGCCGGCGACATCGGCGTGGGTGCGCGCGAGGTCGGCTTCATGGCCGGCATGGTCAAGAAACTCAGCAACCGCGCCGACTGCGTGTTCACCGGCAAGGGCCTGTCCTTCGGCGGCTCACTGATGCGCCCCGAGGCCACCGGCTACGGCACCGTGTACTTCGCAGAGCAAATGCTGCGCCATGCCGATCGCAGTTTCGACGGCCTGCGCGTGTCCATCTCCGGCTCCGGCAACGTCGCCCAGTACGCCGCCGAAAAGGCCATGGAACTGGGCGCGAAAGTCATGACCATGTCGGATTCCAGCGGCACCGTGATCGACGAATCCGGCTTCACGACCGAAAAGCTCGCCGTCATGATGGAGGTGAAGAACCACCTCTACGGCCGCGTCAGCGACTACGCCGAGCGCGTCTCCGACGCCCGCTTCGAGCCCGGTCAGCGCCCCTGGAGCGTCAAGGCCGACGTCGCGCTGCCCTGCGCCACGCAGAACGAGCTGGACGAGAAAGAAGCCCGCCGCCTGGTCGACAACGGCGTGGTCTGCGTCGCCGAAGGCGCCAACATGCCGTGCACCGCCGACGCCGTGCGCGTGTTCGAGCACGCCAAGGTTCTATACGCCCCCGGCAAGGCCAGCAACGCCGGCGGTGTGGCCACCTCCGGCCTGGAAATGAGCCAGAACGCCATGCGCCTTTCCTGGACGCGCGAGGAAGTCGACGCCCGCCTGCGCGAAATCATGTGCGGCATCCACACCGCCTGCCTGCGCCACGGCCAACAGGAAGACGGCAGCGTCAGCTACGTCGACGGCGCCAACATCGCCGGCTTCGTCAAGGTCGCCGACGCCATGCTGGCGCAGGGGGTGACCTGACTTTGGGCCGGAGAAACTCGTCGCCAAGGCCATAACCGCTTGGACTATTCGTACGCATCCGGCCACGTACGCCTTGGCCGGACATCGGCAACGTAGAGTTAATGTTTCGCCATGCCTCATCCCAACTGCTACACCCTTTCCTCACTCTCCCTGACCGGTACGCTCGCGGCGCTCTCCATTGCGAGCCTCGCCCTTGGCCCAGACATGGCGCACGCGGAGGGCAGCCGAAGCCTGTATCCGGCAGACTACGAGAGCAATTCCGGACGAACGCGCGCTGCGCTGCGCGTCGATCCCGACGACCACTACTTTGACTCGATACCCGACACCCATTTCCTGTATGTCTACGCCGAAGCGGGCGAGTACATTCTGGTGGGTTCGCGCAACCGCATCGATGCCGACGAAGACGGACGAGGCGACCGGGACATCCGCATCTACAACCCGCAGGACTTCGGTACACCAGGCATGGAAATTTCCTGGCCAGACAAGGAGCCGGGGTTCGACGTAGCGTTTTCCTGCGAGGAGGGGCTGGATCCCGATGGCGCTGTAGCCGAAACCGGCTCCGGCCCCCACTACTTCGACGACAGTGTTGGCACAAACGGCATCGAAGGACTGATCGGCCCCGACGGCGAAAGCTCGGGCGGCAATGCAAGAACATCGGAGCTGACAGGCCCGAACAGCGCCGACAACAGCGTCACTGTCATGGATGGCTGGAAGCCCTGCGCCTATCGCGCACCGCTCACCGGTATCTACGGCGTCTGGTTCGAGGACTGGACCGGCACAGACATCACGTCGTCGACCAGTGTGACCAATCCCGACCCAACGGACCCCAGCCAGGGAGACGAGGTCGTGTCGGTCTGGGACATCACGGTGCGCGCGGACGCGACCACCACGACGGACATCGACGGGCGCGTATTCACCTACAAGTGGACGGGTGCCAACAATTCGTACGGCACCGGCGAGCGTCTCTACATCACCCTGTACTACGTCACGACCGACGGTTATCGCTACCGGCAGGAGTTCAAGGGCATGTCGCCGGCGAACCACATCTTCTACGGCAACACCTCGGGTTTCCTGGATCAGGGTGAGCCGCTGTACAAGAATGTGCCGATCAACACGTTGCCTGCAGGAGTCACTGCCCAAGCGCCGCAGTTCCCGATCTTCTTCAGCGATATCGACCCCGATGGGCCGAACGGAGCGGAAGTGAACAAGGTGCTCCCAGCGCTGGGCATCCCTATCGACCCAGTCCCGCCCACGATCGGCAACCTCGTGTTTGAAGGCAATGTTTCCGGCTCGACCTCCTCGCTGGGTGCCGGTGGGACGTTTACGTTCAGTTCCACTGACACCATTTCCTATCAGATCGTCGTCAGCCGCGACGGGGTCGATTTCGACCCGGCCAATTCTGGCAACAGGACGCTCACGGGCCTGGCCGGGACCGGCAGCCATCGCGTGACCTGGAACGGCAAGGACAACCTCGGCAACGACTTCCCCGTCGGCGGCCCTTACGCCTTTGAGCTGATCGGTCGCAGTGGCGAAACGCATTTTCCACTACTCGATGCGGAGCGCAACGACTTCGGGGGACCGGTGCTCACTCGCCTGAATGGCGGCCCGGACGGGCGCAACACCGTGTACTTCGACGACCGGGGCTACCTCACCCGCAGCGGCGATTCGGTCGGCACGATTGGTGAGCCCTGGCTGATCGAGGGCGACGCCACGGACGCGCCCTCGCCCTACTTCTCCCTGCTCGGCGTGGATTCCTCGGACCCCAACCTTTCGAACATCACGACATCTTTCAGCCCGAAGTATTACCGCCAGTGGGAGCGCCGCAGTTCGTCCGAAATCGATCATTTCGGCGACAACAAGGCGCTGGATCTGTGGACCTTCCAGACCACGGCTGCCCAACAGAACACGCTGACCATCATCGCTGCCGCGGTCGAGGTGGATCTCGCCACCAACATCGCCGTACCAGCCGTTGCCACACCGGGTGGCACGGTGTTCGGCGATGTGCTGTTCCAGAATACCGGCTCTGTGGATTCAAACGCGGACGAGGTGATCGAATACGGCATGAACTTCCCCGGTGGCTGCCCCGAAGCGCTGGTCTTCAGCTTCCCGGGCAATGCGGGCGCCAGTGGCTCCTGCAGCGGCGGCACGGTCAGTTTCACGGGTCTGCCGCCGACGCTAGGGGGCGGAGACCAGTTCACCGTGCTGTTCAACTACGAGGCCCCCGCGAACGGCCAGGTACCCGTGTCCTCGACGATATCCGTGGATCCGTCCGAAAGTCTCACCGCCAACAACTCGGATAGCGGACTCACCGGCGTATCCAGCGCTCCGGTGCCGCCCTCCGTTGCCAAGAGCTTCGCGCCAGAATCCATCGTCGAAAACGGTGTGTCGACACTCACGCTAACGCTTGGCAACACCAATGCCGCGGCGCTGACGCTGACTTCCGCACTGGTCGACACGCTGCCCGACGAAGTCGTCGTGGCCGACACACCCAACCTGGGAGGCACCTGCCCGGGCACCGCCGACGCCAGCCCCGGCGGCGCCACACTGAGCTACGCCAGTGGCGCGAGCATTCCGCAGGATGGCTGCACTATTACCGTCGATGTCACTTCCAGTGTTGCGGGCAGCTACACCAACACCATCGCGGCAGGCGCGCTGCGAAGCGATGGTGGCAACAACGCCGATCCCGCCACGGCCGAACTGACGGTCGCCGCCGCAACCGCCATCACCGCGATACCAACGCTGTCAAAGCTGGCGATGGTCGCGCTGGCCATGTTGCTGGCCGGATTCGCGCTGCGTAAACGTCAACCTGCGACAATCTTGCACAAGTCGACGACGCGATGACACAAACAGCCCCCGACTCGACCATCCGACTGGCATTACGCATGACTCGCGAGCAACATGAGTTGCTGCTCCAAGCGGCCACAGCCGCAGGCATGTCGGTACCGGACTTTGCAATTGAGAGCATCGTTCGCTCCGCCCATCGGCTCATGGGAACCGAAAGTGGCGTGCAAACAACGCACAGATTCGATCAGTCCGTTTCGGCCGGACCGGCAGGCCAACACAGCGCACCCCGTACTTCGTTCACGAAACCGGCTCTGATGCGCTGGCAATCGATGTCCGAGGCGAGGCGTCGATTGCTGCTGTCGAACGTCTGGTGCAGTCGTTGTCGCCACGAAGTGACGATTACCGATTTCAGCGCAGCCATCAAGGATGGCGACCTCCTGCTTGTCGGTCGCTGTGCCGAATGCCGTGGCGATGTCGCCCGGGTCGTCGAAAGCTGATGTCTGTGGAGAGCAAAGCCCTCTCGCCCTCCCCGGTCTCCCCCTCACCGTTCAGTAATTCAACGAATCGAAGTCCGCCGAACCACCCGCCAGCGACAGGCTGACCTGATTGGGTGCGCAGATCGCGGTGGAGCCGGCGCGCGTGAGCCAGCCCTGGCGCACGCAGTATTGGCGCGGGCCGGGGTCCTCGGCGACGCGCGCGCGGCCGGGCTGGATCTCGATGCGCGTGGTGCCGAGCGGGCCGGGCACTTCGATGAACTGTTCGCGTGCGAGGCTGGCTTCGGCGAAGACCTGGCCACCGGCACGAACCACGACCTTGTCGGGTGCGCCGCCACGCCACAGCATCAGCACCGAGCCGATGCACACCGTCACCGCCAGCGCCAGCGTGACGAAATCCCCCGGACGCAGCAGCGTGCGCCACTCCGGCCCCAGCGCGAAGCCCTTCATGCGCCGCCCTTGCGCTGCTCGATCGAGCGGTGGCGCACCAGCACGCGCACCTGGCCACGGAATTCGCGTGCCAGGCGCTCGGCCAGATACACCGATCGGTGCTGGCCACCGGTACAGCCGATGGCCACCGTCAGGTAGCTGCGGTTGTCGCGCACGAAACTGGGCAGCCAGTCGGCGACGAAGCGTCGGATATCCTCGGCCATGCGCCCGACGTCCGGGATCTGCGACAGGAATTCGGCCACCGGCGCATCGCAGCCGGTGAGCGGGCGCAGCACCGGGTCGTAGTGCGGGTTGGGCAGGCAGCGCACGTCGAAGACCAGATCGGCGTCGAGCGGAATGCCAAGCTTGAAACCGAAGGACTGGAACATCAGCGTCAGCCCGGCGGTGGGGTCGGCGCCGACGAAATCCTTGACCCAGGCGCGCAGCGTGTTGGGCGCCATGTCGCTGGTATCGAAGTTGTGACCCATCTCGGCGATCGCCTCGAGGGCCGCGCGCTCGTGGTGAATGGCCTCGGCCAGCGATATCTCGTCGCTCGCCAGCGGGTGGCGGCGACGCGTTTCCGAAAAGCGCGCGATCAGCGTGTCGTCGCGCGCGTTGAGAAAGATCAGGCGCAGGTCGTCGACCAACTTGCGGGTGTCGGCAATGCGCTCGGGCAGGGCCGCGATGCTCGCGCCCGAGCGCACGTCCACGGCCACCGCGACGCGCCGGTGACCGGCGTCGCGCAGGTATTCCACCAGTTGCGGCAGCAGCATCGCCGGCAGGTTGTCGACGGCGAAATAGCCGTAGTCCTCGAGCGCCTTGAGCACCACGCTCTTGCCGGAACCGGACAGGCCGCTGATCAGCACGATCTGCATGGCGTTCTCCGCGTCATTCGTCATCGCTCGCCGCCGGTGCAGGTTCCGCTTCCGCACCGCTCCCGCTCCCGAAGATCTCGTCGGTGGCGCGGCCACAGCCCTGGCACACCCCGGCCTCCCAGTCGATGTCGCACAAGCCGAGGCATTCGTCGTTCATCGCGCCGAACCCCCGCAGTCGATTGCGGCGCGGCGCTCGCGCAACCGCGCCAGCACCCGACGCCGGGCGTCGATGTCCATGCCACCCCAGCGCGCGATCTCGTCGAGCGTGCGCGCGCAACCGGCGCACAGGCCGTTGGCGTCGATGCGGCAGGTGCCGATGCACGGCGAGGCAGATTCCATCCCGGACTCCAGTGTCGACGATCCTGCTTTGTCCGCGCCCGTGCTCATCGGTTCTCGCAGGCCTTGCCGCGCTGCGCCAGACGTGCGGGCGCGACGCGCGAAGCCGGCCTGCGGCCCAGTTCATTGCTGATCCACGCGGCGGTATCGACGAGCGCGTCCAGATCGACGCCGGTGTCTATGCCCAGCCCCTGCATCAGCCACTGCACGTCTTCGGTGGCGACGTTGCCCGAGGCGCCCGGCGCGTACGGACAGCCGCCCAGCCCGCCGACCGAGGCGTCGAACACCGCGATGCCGGCCTCGAGCGAGACCAGGATGTTGGCGATCGCCATGCCCCAGGTGTCGTGATAGTGCCCGGCCAGCTGCGCAGCGGGAACGCGTGCGAGCACGGCGTCGAGCATGGCGCGGATGGTGGCCGGGTTGCCGCTACCGATGGTGTCGCCCAGGGATACCTCGAAGCAACCCATGGCGATGAGCCGCGCCGCGATATCGGCCACCGCACGCGGCGCGACCGCGCCTTCGTACGGGCAGCCGGCCACGCAGGAGATGTAGCCGCGCACCGGCAGGCTCGCCTCGCGCGCGGCCGCCAACACCGGCTCGAAACGCGTCAGCGACTCGTCGATGCTGCAGTTGATGTTGCGCTGGCTGAACGATTCGGACGCCGCGGCGAACACCGCGACCTCGTCCACACCGGCCGCGCGCGCCGCCTCGAAGCCCTTCAGGTTGGGCGTCAGCACGGTGTGGCGCACGCCGGGGCGACGCGAGGCATTGACGCGCGCCATCACCTTGGCGGCATCGGCCATCTGCGGCACCCACCGGGGCGAGACGAAGGCGGTGGTTTCGATCGTCGTCAGCCCGGCATCGGCCAGGCGTGCAACCAGTTCCGCCTTGGTCTCGACCGAGACCGGTAGCGGCTCGTTCTGCAGGCCGTCGCGCGGGCCAACCTCGACGATGCGCACACGTGAAGGCAGAGTCATCGCACCGTCTCTCAGAAGCCGCCCTGTTCGAGCCAGCGCTCGATCTGCGGCAGGCGGTCCACACCCCAGAAGGGCTCGCCGTCGATGACGACGAAGGGCGAGCCGAACACGCCGCTGGCGATCGCCACTTCGCACACCTCGCGGAGATGGGCCTTGACCGCATCGTCGGCGGTCGCGCCGGCCACTGCCTCGGGGGCGATGTCGAGCTTGCCGGCGACACCCTCGAGCACGTCCATCTGCGAGATGTCGCGCCCGTCTACGAAATAGGCATGAAACACGCCGATCGCGAATTCGTGGGCGAGGCGTGGATTACGCGACTCCAACCAGTAGAAAACGCGGCAGGCCTGGTGCGTGGACACCGGAAAGGCCTCGGGCATCGTGAACGGCAGACCGAGAAAGCGCGCGCTGCGCGCCAGGTCGTGCTTGCTGTACGGCCCCTTCATCGGCTGGGAAGGCAAGGGCTGACCACCGGTGTGCTTGAACACCGCACCCAGCAGGAAGGGGCGCCACTTGACCTCGCGCCCATGCTTGGCGGCGAGCGTGTCGATGCGCTCGGCCATCATGTAGCCGTAGGGGGACGAGAAGTCGAACCAGAAATCGATGGGGTCGGCCATGACGCAAAACTCCTTGGGCAAAGCGGTTGGCGATCCCGACAGTTTGCCATCTCGTGCCGAGCCGGGCCATCGCGGCTACCATGCGCACAGATTCCCACGGAGAGTCCACGACGTGAGCCGTTCCGACCCGCTCGACTACCCCTTCGGCGAAGTCCCCGCACCCACCACACCGACCCGCGTGGCGCCCGGCGTGTCCTGGGTGCGCATGCCGCTGCCCTTCGCCCTCGATCACATCAACCTGTGGATGCTCGACGACGGCGACGACATGGTGCTGGTCGACACCGGCTTCGGCACCGACGAGACGCGCGCGCACTGGAGGCGCATTCTGGAGGCCGACGGCCGACGCATCTCGGGCGTGGTGGTCACGCACTTTCACCCCGACCATCTCGGCCTGGCCGCATGGATCGCCGCGCGCGACGACGCAACGGTGTACATGACCGAGGCGGAATACCTCGAAGCGCTGGCCCTGTGGCACCAGTTGCCCGGACATTGCGTGGCCGACATGGTCGCCTTCTTCCGCAGCCATGGCCTGCCCGAGCCGCGCCTGGCGGCACTCGAGGCGCGTGGCAACACCTACCGGCGCGGCGTACCGGAACTGCCACGCACGCACCGGCGCATCTTTCACGGTGACCGCCTGACCATCGGCGGTCGCCACTGGCGCGTCGTCGTCGGCCACGGCCATGCGCCCGAGCACGCCAGCCTGTATTGCGCCGAGGACGGCATACTGATCTCCGGGGACATGCTGCTGCCGCGCATCTCGACCAACGTCAGCGTCCAGGCCGCGGCCCCGCTCGACGATGCGCTGGGATGCTTCCTGCTTTCGCTGCAGCGCATCATCGACTTGCCCGGCAACACGCTCGTGCTACCATCACATGGCAAGCCGTTCCGCGGAATCCGGGCTCGTATCGAACAACTCGAAGCCCACCACGCGGAACGCTGCAGCGCAGTATTGCAGGCGTTGGATCGACCCATGAGCGCGGGCGAACTGCTGCCCGTGCTGTTCCCTCGCGAACTCGACAACCATCAGGTGATGTTCGCGATGGGCGAAGCCGTCGCCCACCTGAACCACCTCGCGCAACGCGGTCTGGTCGAGCGCGTGAGTGGTGACGATGGCACGGTACGTTTCGCACGAAGACACCGCAACTGAAGGAGCTTTGCCGATGGCCGCCACGACGCAGGACAAGCCCACCCCGCCCGATCCGCAGGAAGTCGCCGCGACCTATGCCGAAGTCGCGCAGCGCGCGTCGAAGATGTTGCAGGAACACATGCACCGGCAGATGCGCGAAGGCGTGAAGGCGCCGACGGACGAACTCGGCGTTGCCCAGGCCTTCATGGACATGTCGGCCAAGCTGTTCGCCGACCCGATGCGGCTGGCACAGGCGCAGTTCAAGCTCTCGATGGATTACATGAGCCTGTGGCACAACGCCATGCAGCGCATGATGGGCATCCCCGTCGAGCCGGTGGCCACGCCAGAGAAGGGCGACCGACGCTTCCGCGACGACGAGTGGGAAGATCACTTCCTGTTCGATTTCATCAAGCAGTCCTATCTGATCACCGCGCGCCACATCCACGACACGGTCTCCGGTGTCGAGGGGCTGGACGAACAGACGCAGAAGAAGGTCGATTTCTTCACGCGTCAGTATGTCGACGCGCTCAGCCCGTCGAACTTCGCGATGACCAACCCCGAGGTGCTGCGCGAGACCGTCGCCAGCAACGGCGCGAATCTGGTGCGCGGGCTGGACAACCTGCTGCGCGACATCGAACACGGCGACGGCGAGCTGCGCATCCGCATGACCGACCTCGAGGCCTTCGAACTGGGCAGGAACGTCGCCACCAGCCCCGGCAAGGTCGTCTTCCAGAACGAGCTGATGCAGCTCGTGCAGTACTCGCCGTCCACCGACAAGGTGCGCAAGCGTCCGCTGCTGATCGTGCCGCCGTGGATCAACAAGTTCTACATCCTCGACCTGCGCGAGAAGAACTCGCTGATCAAGTGGTGCGTGGACCAGGGCAATACGGTGTTCGTGATCTCCTGGGTCAATCCGGACGAGCGCCTGGCGCAACTGGGCTTCGACGCCTATCTGCGCGATGGCGTGCTGGCTGCGCTCGACGCCGTCGAACAGCAGACCGGCGAACGCCAGGTCAACGCCGTGGGCTATTGCCTGGGCGGCACGCTGCTGGCCACGGCGCAGGCCTGGCTCACCGCCAAACGCCAGAAGCGCATCGCCTCGACCACCTTCCTGACCACGCTCACCGACTTCTCCGAGCCGGGCGAGCTGGGTGTGTTCATCGACGAGCAGCAGGTCGCCAGCCTCGAGAGGAAGATGAGCGAACGCGGCTATCTCGAAGGCTCGGAGATGGCCACCACCTTCAACATGCTGCGCTCGAACGACCTCATCTGGTCCTTCGTCGTGAACAACTACCTGCTCGGCAAGGACCCGTTCCCGTTCGACCTGCTCTACTGGAACTCGGATTCGACGCGCCTGCCGGCGAAGATGCACAGCTTCTACCTGCGCAACATGTATCTGGAGAACCGCCTGGTCGAGCCCGGAGGCATCGAGATCGACGGCGTCAAGATCGATCTGGGCAAGGTCAGGACGCCGGCCTACTTCATCTCCACGGTCGAGGATCACATCGCGCCGTGGAAGAGCACCTACATCGGCGCGCGCCATCTGGGCGGGCCGGTGCGCTTCGTGCTCGGCGGCTCGGGCCACATCGCCGGCATCGTCAATCCGCCGGTGGCCAACAAGTACTGCTACTGGACGCCGGGCAGCGACGAGTTGCCGGAGAGCGCGGACGACTGGCTGGCCAACGCGCAGCAGCAGGCCGGCTCGTGGTGGGACGACTGGAACGCCTGGCTCGAGGCGCAGGACGGCAACAGCGCCCGCGTGGCCGCACGCGACCCGGCCGCCGGTCCGCTCGAAGCCATCGAGGAAGCGCCCGGCAGCTATGTGAAGTTCCGCCTCGACCGCAAGGCGGAAGCCGACACGCCGGCATGAACGTGCCCGCGCGGGCGGTGCTCGACACCAACACGGTGATGGCGCTGTGGTGGTGGCAGGATGCGAAGCTCGCGCCGCTGGCGCGAGCGATCGACACCGGTGCGTTCTTGCTGGCCGCGCGCGAGGACACGCTCGAGGAACTGACCCGCGTGCTCGCCTACCGCCAGTTCGCGATCCCGGCCGAGCGGCAGACGCACATCGCCGCGACCTATCGCGCGCGGTGCGCGCTCCCGACCCCATCCTCGCCCGAATCTGCGCCCCTGCCCATGTGCCGCGACGCCGACGACCAGAAGTTCCTGGAGCTGGCGCGCGACGCCAACGCTGCGCTGCTGATCAGCCGCGACAAGGCCCTGCTGCGACTCGACCGCCACCGTCTGGTGCGCTCGCTGTACCGCATCCGCACGCCCGAAGCGGTGTGTGCCGAACTCGAAGCGCACTGAGCGGCTACACTGCGCGCATCGGAATCGAGTCGGAGGAACGCGATGCGCGTAGGCATCCCCCGTGAAATCAAGAACCACGAGTACCGCGTCGGCCTGCTGCCGGCCGGCGTCGGCGAACTCGTCGCGCGCGGGCACGAAGTCTTCGTCGAGCGCGGCGCCGGACTCGGGGCCGGTGCGCGCGACGCCGACTATCGCGCGGCCGGCGCAACGCTGACGGACTCCGCGCGCGAGGTCTTCGACGCGGCCGAGCTGATCGTCAAGGTCAAGGAGCCGCAGCCCGAAGAGTTCGCCCACCTGCGCGCCGAGCATGTGCTGTTCACCTATCTGCATCTGGCACCCGATCCGCAGCAGGCGCGCGCGCTGATGGATGCCGGCCTCACCGCGATCGCCTACGAAACCGTCACCGATGCCCACGGTGGCCTGCCGCTGCTCGCGCCGATGTCGGAAGTCGCCGGGCGCATGAGCGTGCAGGCCGGCGCGCATTGTCTGGAGAAGGCCGCCGGCGGGCGCGGCGTGTTGCTCGGCGGCGTGCCCGGCGTGGAACCGGGACACGTCGTCGTACTGGGTGCCGGCACGGTCGGCAGCAACGCGGCGATGATCGCCTTGGGCGTGGGCGCACGCGTGACCGTGATCGACCGCTCGCTCGACGCGCTGCGCCGCAGCGTGAATCGTTTCGGCACGCGCGCGGCGACGCTGCACGCGAGTCGCGAGGCCATTGCACGCAGCCTCGCCGATGCCGATCTGGTGATCGGCGCGGTGCTGGTTCCGGGCGGTAACGCACCGAAACTGGTCACGCGCGAGATGCTCGTCGCGATGCGCGCGGGCAGCGTCATCGTCGACGTGGCGATCGATCAGGGCGGCTGCTGCGAGAGTTCGCGCGCCACCACCCACGAGGCGCCGACCTACGTCGAGCAGGACGTCGTGCACTATTGCGTGGCGAACATGCCCGGCGCGGTGGCACGCAGCGCGACCCAGGCGCTCAACGCCGCGACCCTGCCCCATGTGCTGGCGCTCGCCGACAAGGGCTGGCGGCAGGCGCTGACCGATGACGCGCATCTGGCCGAAGGGCTCAACGTACACGCGGGCGGCATCGCGCACGCCGAAGTCGCCGATGCCCTCGGCATGGCGCACCAGGCGCTCGCCTGAGGTCCGCGAACGGCCGTGCTGGCGGTCCCGCGCAAACGGCGTTATCTTCACCGGTAGTGAAATTCAGCGCTGCGGGCACACGCGATGTTCGCGTGACCCCTGGCGCTGGAACACTGCCCCACAGAGACAGGAGGATTCGTTCATGAAACGACTCACCGCACTGGCCGCCGGCCTCGCACTGCTTGGCAGCCTTTCCGCGACACCCGTCGCAGCCCAGCAGCAATTCGTCACCATCGGCACCGGCGGCGTCACTGGCGTCTATTACGCAGCCGGCGGCGCGATCTGCCGCCTGATCAACATGGGCCGCAAGGAGCACGGTATCCGCTGTTCGGTCGAGAGTACCGGCGGCTCGGTCTACAACCTCAACACCATCCGCGCCGGCGAACTCGACTTCGGCGTGGCGCAGTCGGACTGGCAGTATCACGCCTACAACGGCTCGAGCAGCTTCAAGGACGCCGGTGCGAACAAGGACCTGCGCGCCGTGTTCTCGCTGCATCCGGAACCGTTCACGGTCGCCGTACGACCGGATGCGGGCGTCAAGAGCTTCGCGGATCTGAAGGGCAAGCGCTTCAACGTCGGCAACCCGGGTTCGGGCACGCGCGCATCGATGGAGGAACTGCTCTCGGCAATGGGCTGGACCACGGCCGACTTCTCGCTGGCCTCGGAACTGCGTGCCGACGAACACGGCGCGGCGCTGTGCGACAACCGCATCGACGGTTTCTTCTATGGCGTCGGCCACCCGTCGGCCAACATCCAGGATCCGACCACGACCTGCGGCGCCAAGCTGGTGCCGCTGACCGGGCCGGCCGTCGACAAGCTCGTGACCGAGCGCCCCTACTATGCCAATGTCGCGATCCCGGGCGGGCTGTACGCCAACAACCCCGATCCGACCCCGACCTACGGCGTGCTGGCAACCTTCGTCACCTCGACCAACACCTCGGCCGATGTCGTCTACACCATGGTCAAGGCGGTGTTCGAGAACTTCGAGGACTTCAAGAAACTGCACCCGGCGCTGGCTCATCTCAAACCCGAGGACATGATCAAGAACGGTCTGTCCGCGCCGCTGCACGACGGTGCCGTGCGCTACTACAAGGAGAAGGGCTGGATGTAAGCCCGCGGGCCCGCGCCCCGGCGCGGGCCCGACGCCGGCCCGGCAGTCGCCGGGCCGTGCCCCGACCATGCGTCGCGGACCCGCGCGGCCCCGCGTCGCCGCCAGCACAGAGACGCGAACATGGCCGATCCAAGCAAGATCACCGACCACGAACTGAGCGAGGAAGAGCTGCGCCACATCGTCGCCGAGGCCGACACCGGCGGACGGCGTCCAACCGGTTTCGCCGCGAAGCTGCTCATCGCCGTCGCGCTGTGCTGGTCGCTGTTCCAGCTGTGGATCGCCTCGCCGCTGGCCTTCTCGCTGGGCTTCGGCGTGTTCAACGACACCGAGGCGCGCTCCATCCATCTGGCTTTCGCGACCTTCCTGGCGTTTGCCGCCTACCCGGCATCGAAGCGCTCGCCGCGCGACTACGTGCCCGTGCACGACTGGCTGCTGGCACTCGCCGCATCCTTCTGCGCCGGCTATTTGTTCCTGTTCTACGACTCGCTGTCCACCCGCCCGGGTCTGCCGACCACGCCGGATCTGGTCGCCGCCGCGCTGGGCATCGTGCTGCTGCTCGAGGCCGCACGCCGCGCGCTCGGAATGCCGATGGTGATCCTCGCCGTGGTGTTCCTGGTCTACGTGTTCTTCGGCCCCTACATGCCCGACATGATCGCGCACCGCGGCGCCTCGCTGAACAAGGGCATGAGCCACATGTGGCTGGGCACCGAAGGCGTGTTCGGCGTCGCGGTGGGCGTGTCGGCCGGCTTCATCTTCCTCTTCGTGCTGTTCGGCGCGCTGCTCGAGACCGCGGGTGCGGGCAACTACTTCATCAAGTCCGCCATCGCCCTGCTCGGCCACCTGCGCGGCGGCCCGGCCAAGGCGGCGGTGGTGGCCTCGGCATCGACCGGCCTGATCTCGGGCTCGTCGATCGCCAACGTGGTGACCACCGGCACCTTCACCATCCCGCTGATCAAGAAGGTCGGCTACCGGCCCGACAAGGCCGCGGCGGTTGAAGTGGCCTCGTCGGTCAACGGCCAGCTGATGCCACCGGTGATGGGCGCGGCGGCCTTCCTGATGGTGGAATACGTCGGCATCCCCTACACCCAGGTGCTCAAGCATGCCATCGTGCCGGCACTGATCTCCTACATCGCGCTGTTTTACATCGTGCATCTGGAGGCGATGAAGGCCGACCTGCAGGGCCTGCCGCGGCGCGAGGAACTGCTGCTCAGGAACGTCGTCGTGTCCACCACGCTGACGATCTCCGGCCTGGTCATCCTCGCTGCGATCGTCTACTGGGGTTTCGGCTGGATCAAGGACGTGGCCGGCGACGCCTCGATGCTGATCGTCGGACCGCTGCTGCTCGCCGGCTATGTGGCCGTCGTGCGCTATTCGGCGCGCTTTCCCGAACTGCACATGGAGGACCCCAACGCGCCCATCGAATACCTGCCGGAGATCGGTCCCACGCTCAAGTCCGGCCTGCATTTCCTGCTGCCGGTGGCCGCGCTGATCTGGAACCTGATGGTCGAGCAACTCTCGCCAGCACTCTCGGCCTTCTGGGCCACGATGTTCCTGATCTTCATCCTCGTCACGCAACGTCCGCTGTTCGCCTTCTTCCGCGGCTCGGGCGAATACGCGCACTGGTTGCGCGAAGGATTCGACGACCTGTTCGGCGGGCTGGTCACCGGTGCGCGCAACATGATCGCCATCGCGATCGCCACCGCCACCGCAGGCATCATCGTCGGCACGGTCACGCTGACCGGCATCGGCCTGGTCATGACCGAACTGGTCGAGGTGCTCTCGGGCGGCAACCTGATGGTGATGCTGGTGCTGGTCGCGCTGATCTGCCTGATCCTCGGCATGGGCTTGCCAACGACAGCCAATTACATCGTGGTGTCCACGCTGATGGCACCGGTCATCGTCGAACTGGGCGCGCAGAACGGCCTGCTGGTGCCACTCATCGCGGTGCACCTGTTCGTGTTCTATTTCGGCCTGATGGCCGACGTCACTCCACCGGTGGGTCTGGCCTCCTACGCCGCCGCGGGTATCGCCAACAGCGACCCGATCCGCACCGGCTTCACCGCCTTCGGCTACAGCGCGCGCACGGCCATCCTGCCGTTCATGTTCATCTTCAACACCGAGTTGCTGCTCATCGGCATCGACAGCATCGCGCATCTGTGCCTGACGATCTTCGTCGCGACGATCGCGAGCATGTGCTTCGCCGCGGCCACCCAGGGCTGGTTCGTCACGCGCAACCGCTGGTACGAGGCGGCGCTGCTGCTGCTCATCACCTTCAGTCTGTTCCGCCCCGGCTTCTGGATGGATCAGTTGCATCCGCCCTTCGAGCAGGTGCCGCCGAGCGAGCTGACGCGGCTGGTCGAGACCGCACCGCCCAACGCCAATCTGCGCATCTGGGTCGAGGGCATCTCGATCGAGGGTCGCGAGATCTCCAAGGGCGTGCTGCTGCCGCTGGGCGAACCGGCACCGAGCGCAACCGAGCGGCTGGCTCAGGCCGGCGTAGGCGTGATGGCATTCGGCGGTCAGGTGCAGGTTTCGACCGTGCGTTTCGGCAGTCGCGCCGCACGCCTCGGGCTCGAACAGGGGCTGACGATCAGCGCGATCGAACTTCCGGTAGCAGACCGACCCTCCAAGGACTGGATCTACATTCCCGCCTTCGCGCTGCTCGCGCTGGTGTGGTGGACGCAACGGCGCCGACGCGGCGCGGCACCAGCCAAGGCTGCTAGTCGTAGGGCGGATTAGCGCAGCGTAATCCGCCGTATGTTTGGCCCATACGGCGCAATGCCTTTCAGTTATTGCGCGCCACCTCGGCTGTTGCGCGGGGCGTCGCACTCGCTGCGCTCGTGGCGACCTACCCAAGCCCACGCAGCGCGCGCATCAGTACCGAGAGCATCGCCATGTCGGCGCTGCCGCCGCGCATCTCGGTGACCAGCGCGCGATAGCGCTCCAGACGATCGCCGCATGCCTGCACGAAGGCCGCGACGCGGGCCGCGGCGTCACGTGTCTCGTCGCACGCCAATGCCTCGCCGACCAGACGCCGTGCCTCGGCCGAGAGGTCGGCACGCAGCGCGCTGCGTGCCAGCGACGGCCAGCGCGAATCGGCTGACAGCGCATCGATCTGCAGCGTGACCCAGCGCAGGTCCAGCTCGGCGGCGAGCGCGAAATACACCTCGGCGACGTGGCCGGCCTCGAGACCGTGCTCGCTGGCCAGATCGACGATGTCGAGCGAAGCCAGCCGCGCGCGCAGCCCGGCCACGTGCAGCGCGAGCGCCTCGGGGACGCCTTCGGCTGTCATCGCGGCCGCACGTTCGGCGAGCGCGGCACGGTGTTCGGGCGCGATGCGCTCGCCCAGAGTTTCCGCCAGCATGGCGACGTCCGCCGCGAAATGCCGTGCCGTCGCGCCCAGATCGGCGAGCCATTGCGGATGACGCAACCACCACAGCGTGGCGCCGCGCACCAGGCGCAGCGCCTCCACGCGCATCGCCACCTGCAGCGCCGCCGGGGCGCGATTGTCGAGCGCCGCGATGTCGCGCCAGCAAGCGTCCAGCGCGAACACTTCCGAGGTGGCGACGAAGGCGCGCACGATATCGGGCGCGGGTGCGCCAGTCTCGGCACGGATGCGGTCGACGAAGGTGGCGCCACAACGGTTGACCACTTCGTTGACCACCACCGTGGCGACGATCTCGCGACGCAGCGCGTGGGTGGCGATGCGTTCGCCCCAGCGCTCGCGGATCGGAGCGGGGAAATAGGCCGGCAAGGCGCGCGCGACGAAGGCATCGTCGGGCACGTCGGAGGCCAGCACCTCGTCGTAGAGTTCGATCTTGGAATAGGCCAGCAGGACGGCCAGTTCGGGCATGACCAGGCCGTTCCCGGCGGCGCGCCGCTCGGCCAGATCCTCGTCCAGCGGCAAGGCCTCCAGCTTGCGGTTGAGCCGCCCGGCGCGCGCCAGGCGCAGCATGAAGTCGGCCTGCTCGTCGAGCAGCGTAACCCCGCCTGCGGCGCTCATCTCCAGCACCTCGCCCTGGGCGTAGTTATCGGCCAGCACCATGCCCGCGACTTCGTCGGTCATGTCGGCGAGCAGGTGGTCACGCGCGGCCCGCTCGAGTTCGCCATCGGCGACGATCTCGCCGAGCAGGATCTTGATGTTGACCTCGTGGTCCGAGCAATCCACCCCGCCGGAGTTGTCGATGGCGTCGGTGAAGATGCGTCCGCCGGCCAGCGCGTACTCGATGCGTCCGCGCTGCGTGAAGCCGAGGTTGCCGCCTTCGCCGACCACCTGCGAACGCAGCTCGCCACCGTTGACGCGCACCGCGTCGTTGGCGCGGTCACCGACCTCGGCGTCGCTCTCGGCCGCGGACTTCACGTAGGTGCCGATGCCGCCGTTGTAGACCAGATCCACCGGCGCGCGCAGGATGGCGCGAATGAGTTCGGCCGGCGTCAGCCGCTCGGCCTCGACGTCGAGCACCGCGCGCACTTCGGGCGAGAGCGGCACCGACTTGGCGCTGCGCGGCCACACGCCGCCGCCGGCAGAGATCAGCGACTTGTCGTAGTCGTCCCAGGTCGATCGCGGCAGCGCGAACAGGCGCGCGCGCTCGTCCCACGATTTGGCCGCATCCGGGTCGGGATCGAGAAAGACGTGACGATGGTCGAAGGCCGCGACCAGACGAATGTGCTTCGACAGCAACATGCCATTGCCGAACACGTCGCCCGACATGTCGCCGATGCCCACCACGGTGAAATCCTCGTTCTGGATGTCGCGCCCCACGGCACGGAAGTGGCGCTTGACGGACTCCCACGCGCCGCGCGCGGTAATGCCCATCTTCTTGTGGTCGTAGCCGGCCGAGCCGCCCGAGGCGAAGGCATCGTCGAGCCAGAAACCGTATTCGGCGGAGACCGCGTTGGCGTGATCCGAGAAGGTCGCCGTACCCTTGTCGGCGGCCACCACCAGATACGGATCGTCGCCATCGTGGCGCACCACGCCCGGCGGCGGCACGACGCGGCCGCGTTCGAGGTTGTCGGTGACGTCGAGCAGGCCCGACAGGAACAGGCGGTAGCAGGCCAGGCCCTCGGCCTGCGCCGCCTCGCGTCCGCCCTCGACGGGCGGGCGGCGCACGACGAAGCCGCCCTTGGAACCGACCGGCACGATCACCGCGTTCTTGACGATCTGCGCCTTGACCAGGCCGAGGACCTCGGTGCGGAAATCCTCCATGCGGTCGGACCAGCGGATGCCGCCGCGCGCGACCTTGCCGCCGCGCAGGTGCACGCCTTCGACGCGCGGCGACGAGACGAAGATCTCGAACATCGGACGCGGCTCGGGCAATCCCGGCACGGCCAGCGGGTCGAGCTTCAACGCGAGCACCGGACGCGGCGCGCCATCTTCGCCGATGCGGAACCAGTTGGTACGCAGCGTCGCTTCGATGAGCGCGAGGAACTGGCGCAGGATGCGGTCCTCGTCGAGGTTGGCGACCTGTTCCAGGGCCTGAGCAATGGCCTCTGCAAGCCGCGCGCACTCGGCCTCGCGGCCTTCGTCCCGCGCCGGATCGAAACGGCACACGAACAGGTCGACGAGCAGGCGCACGATGTCCGGATGTGCGGCCAGGGCCTGCTCCATGTAGTCCTGGCTGAACGGGAAAGCAGCCTGACGCAGGTAGCGCGCGCAGGCGCGCAACACCGCGATCTCTCGCCAGTTCAGGCCGGCGACCAGCACGAGCCGGTTGAAGCCGTCGTTGTCGGCCTGTGCACGCCAGGTGCGCTCGAAGACCTCCTGGAACAGCGCGCCCACGGCGTCGATGTCGGGTCCGTCGCCGCATTCGCACTGCAGGCCGAAATCATGAATCCACGCGCGCCGGCCGTCCGCACGGCGCAGCGCGGTGGGCTGCTCGTCGATGACCAGCACGCCCATGCGTTCGAGCTGGCGCAGACACTGCGACAGCGGCATCGGCGCGTCGAGCCGATAGAGCTTGAAGCGCATGCCCCCGCCGGTGGCCTGCGACGAACGGAACAGCCACATGCCCAGATCGTCGGGCGCAGCCAGGGCGTCCAGGCGTGCGATGTCGTCGAGCGCGTCGCTGGCCGCGACACTCTCCCGATAGCCGGCCGGGAAAGCGTTTCCCCAGCGTTCGAACAGCGCCAGGCCGCGCGCCTCGCCGCGCGCGACGACCAGCGCCTGGCGCAAGGCATCGCTCCACGGGCGCGCGGCCTCGACGATGCGCGCCTCGACCGCGGCCGCATCGACCTCGGGAATGGTGCTGCCCGAACGCACCGTAAACAGGATGCGCGCCAGCGGGGATTCGGACAGTTGCACGTCGAACTCGGCGCTCTCGCCTTCGAAGGCGTCGAGCAGTACGGCCTCGATACGCCTGCGCTGCGCGGTGTCATAGTGCTCGCGCGGCACGAAGACCAGGCAGCTGACGAAGCGTCCGAACGGATCGCGCCGCGTGAGCAGCCGCGTGCGCTGACGCTCGCCCAGACGCAGGATGCTCATCGCATGCTCGAACAGCGTATCGGTGTCGATCTGGAACAGTTCGTCGCGCGGATAACGCTCGAGGATCACGCGCAGGGCCTTGTCGGCATGACTGCCGGCGAGCAGGCCGGCACGCGTGATTACGCGCTCGACCTTGCGGCGCAGCATCGGAATCTTCCACGGGCTCGCGCTGTAGGCGGTGGATGCGAACAAGCCGAGTACGCGCCGCTCACCGGCGACGCGACCGTCGGAGTCGAAGGTGCGCACGCCGACGTAGTCCAGGCGGCCCGGCCGGTGCACGCTGGAGCGCGAACCGGCCTTGGTCAGGGTCAGCAGTTCCGGCGCGCGCGCCTGCTCGCGCACCTCGGGCGAGAGCGCGGCGAAGGCCGACGACACCGTCTCCCCCGGGCGCTCGCGCAGCAGGCCCAGACCGCTGCCGGCGACGATGTCGAGACGCTCGCCGTCGCCGGCCAGCAGGTAGTCGCGACATCCCAGGATCACGAAGTTGTCGGCCAGCAGCCAGTCGATCAGCGCGCCGGCCTCGACTGTCTCCTCGACCGGCACGGGCAGGCGCGACGGGTCGATTGCGGTGGCGATGTCGATCAGCCGCTGGCGCATGCCCGGCCAGTCTTCGACGACCGCGCGCACGTCGTCGAACACACGCAGCAGGTCGTCACGCAGGGCGTCGCGCGCGGCGGCGTCGGAGAGACGGTCGACCTCGATGTGCATCGCCGATTCGAGGCGGGCGGGCACCTCGCAACCGTGTCCGGCCCCGATTCCGCGCAACACGCCATCTTGATCGCGCTCGACGCACAGCACCGGATGCACGAGCAGATGCAGCGTCAGCCCGCGGCGGTTGAGTTCCATCGTGACCGAGTCGACGAGGAAGGGCATGTCGTCGGTGACGATCTGCACCACGGTATGCGGTGAGCCCCAGCCTTGCGCATCGGTGGACGGGTCGAGCACGCGCACCAGCGTGCGCCCGGGTGTGCGGCGCTGCATCAGGTCCCAGTGGCTGAGCAGTGCGGTGCACAGATCGGGCACGGCGACGGCGGCCAGGTCGGCCGGGTCCACACCATCGAACCAGTGACGCACGAAGGGGGCGACGCGGCTCGCCTCGGCGGCGGGAAGACGTTGCGGGATATCGGCTGCGACGGCGTCGACAACGCGGTCGACCGGGTTACTGCGGGTCATGGCGTCCTTTCCGGCAGACAGGCCGGGACTGTTGTGGCCGGGCTCAGATCAGCGAGGGCCCGGAGACGATGCGTTCGGCGTCGGCCTCGGTGATCGGCACCGAGGCCGTGGCGATGACATGGGCGACGAGCCAGTCGTGCAGGCGCTCGCGACCGTCGCCCTCGAACTGCTCGAAGAGGCAACCGCACTGTGGTCCGTCCGCCCCGTCGAAGCAGTTCGCGACCCGCGCCGTGGCGGCGATCTCGTCGGGCACGCCGGCCCGATGCAGGATCACCGCGAACACGCCTTCGCACTCGATGCGAGCGGCGACGGCGAAACCTTCCAGGGAGAGATCGGCGAGCGGTTCGCGTTGTCCGTTGCACTGCACCCAGAAACAGTGCGTGCCACGACGTTTCGCGACGAAGCGCTGTCGCCCCCTGCGATCGCCCTCCTGAAGGGCTTGCGGAGCGTCGGCCATGCGGGCCCTCCTCGTTGTGTCGGGTGGCCGGAACGCCTTGTCGATGTCATCGCAAGCGGCGCAGCCGGCCCATGACGCCACGTTAAGCGCTCGCCGCCGGCGAGGCAAGCCCGCGGCGCGACGGTCAGGCTTTGCCGCGCACGCGCGCGATCAGCTCGTCGACGACTTCGAGGGTGGCGGCATGGCTGCCGGTGAGCGTGGCCGAGGTGGTGTAGCGGCCGCCAACGGCCATCGTCGGCACGCCCTGGATGCGATAGGCGCGCGCGATCTGGTCGGCGCGCTGAACCAGCCCCTGCACGGCGAAGGATTCGTAGGTTTCCATCACCAGGTCGACATCGACGTCGCGGCCCTCGAGCCAGGCGCGCACGCCGTCGGCGTCGAAGATCGGGCGCTTGTCGTCCTGCACCGCCTTGAAGATGTCGTTCTCGAGGCCCTCGAGCGTGCCGGAACGCTCCAGCGCGTAATACAGGCGCGCCAGGCCGCGCAGTTGCTCGTTACCCCAGATCGCGGGCACGGCACGAAAGGCTACATCTTCGGGCAGTTTCTTCTTCCACGCCTGCAGCAACGGATGGAAGTTGCGGCAATGCGGGCAGCCGTAGTGGAAGAACTCGATGACCTCGATGCGGCCCTCGGCCTCCTGCGGGACCGGCACCTTGAGCCTCTGGTAGCGCTCGGCGGCCATCAGCGACGGAGGCACGGCAGACAGCGCGAACGCAGCGGCAGTGCCCTGGAGAAAGATTCGACGACGGTTCATGTGCTTGGGATTCCCTTCGGTTCGGTTTGCAGACGCAGGTCAGACGCTGCGCGGCCGGCGACGTTCCCTTTCGGCCCGCTCAATTGCCCTGCACGACGACGCCGCTGACACCGGCGGTGTTCAGCCGCGTGCGTACCGAGGCCATGTCCTCGGGCCGCGCGAACGGACCCACGCGCACGCGGTGCACGACACGGCCATCGTCCAGACGCGTGCGCTGCGCCACCGCCTCGACCCCGTTGAGGGCGAGCAGCGCCTTCATGTTGTCGGCCTCGGACGGATCCTCGAAAGCGCCGACCTGCAGGTACAGGCGCTCGACCGACGGCGGCGGCGCGCCAGTCGCGGCCTGCTCGGCTGCGGGCGGCGCGACGGCGGCCGGATCCTCGCCGCCGCGCGGCAGGATGGTGTAGAAATCGAAATCGCGATTGACCACCGGCTCGTCGCCCGGCTTGCCCGGCAGGGCGAGCGGCTCCGCGCCGATCGGCGCGACCACGCGGTGCGGCGACTGGAACGGCGAGTTGCGCGTGAAATACCACGCGGATCCGGCCGCCAGCGAGGCGCCCAGCACCAGACCGACGAACAGGCCGCCGACGATGCCGCTGCGCCGCGGCGTCTGCTTGACGGTCAGGCGGCGCGGCGTCCGGCGTGGCTTGGTCTGTCGCGTCATTCACTCCCTCCGGTGCACACTTACATCGACTCCGGCGCCGAGACGCCGAGCAGGGCCAGTCCGTTGGCCAGGACGCGACGCACTGCGGCGGCCAGCGCGAGCCGCGCGAATCGTACCGCCTCGTCGTCGACGAGCATGCGCTCGGCGTTGTACCAGGCGTGGAAGTCGCCGGCCAGATCCTTCAGGTAGAAGGCGATCTGATGCGGCGCATAGTCGGCAGCGGCACTTTGCACGACTTCGGCGAAGGCGCCCAGCCGCGCGCACAGGGCGAGTTCGCGCTCGCCGGCCAACGGGGCCAGATCCGCCTCGGCCAGGTCGGATACCGCACCGTCCCACTGCGCGAGCACCGAGCACACGCGCGCATGCGCGTACTGGATGTAGTAGACCGGGTTTTCGTTGCTCTGGCTCTTGGCCAGATCCAGGTCGAAGTCCAGGTGCTGGTCGCTCTTGCGCAGCACGTAGAAGAAGCGGCAGGCATCGTTGCCGACCTCGCCGCGCAACTCGCGCAGCGTGACGAAATCCCCCGAGCGGGTAGACATCGAGGCCTTCTGCCCGTTGCGATAGAGCACCGCGAACTGCACCAGCGACACCTCGAGCTTCTCCGGCGCCAGCCCCAGCGCGGCGATGGCGCCCCGGACACGCGCGATGTAGCCGTGGTGATCCGCCCCCCACACATCGATGATGCGGTCGAAACCGCGTTCGTACTTGTTCAGGTGGTAGGCGATGTCGGAAGCGAAGTAGGTGTATTGACCGTTCTCGCGCTGCACCACGCGGTCTTTCTCGTCGCCGAAATCGGTCGAACGGAACCACTTCGCGCCGTCCTGCGCATACACGTGACCAGCGCGTTCGAGCTGTCCCACGGCGCGCTCGACCAGACCGGTATCGAACAGGCTGCGCTCGGAGAACCAGTGGTCGAAATGCACGCCGAACTCGCCCAGATCCTCGCGACAATCGCCCAGCTGTGCGTTGAGCGCGAAGCCGTGCACCCAGGCGTAATCCTCACCGAGCAGGCGGCGGGCGCTGGCGATCAGCGCATCCAGATGCGCCTCGCGCTGTCGTGCGGCCTCGTCATCCTTGCGTTCGGGCGCCGGCAGCCCGGGCGTGCCGACGAGCACGTCGGCGGCGCAGACCCGGCCGAAACGATCGCCATGTGCCGCGAACAGCTCGCGCGCCATCGCCACGACGTATTCGCCCTGATAGCCGTTGGGCGGGAACGGCACCTCGACGCCAACCAGTGCCAGATAGCGCAGCCAGGTCGACAGCGCGAGGATGTCCATCTGCCGGCCGGCATCGTTGATGTAGTACTCGCGGCTCACGTCGCAACCGGCGAAGTCGAGCACCGCCGCGAGCGAGGCGCCATAGGCCGCGCCGCGCCCGTGACCGACGTGCAGCGGCCCGGTCGGATTGGCCGAGACGAACTCCACCAGCACCTTCACACCCGAGCGCGCCCCGCGACCGAAGGTCTCGCCCCGGGCGAGCACGTCGTGCACCACCGCCGTCTTGGCCGCATCAGCCAGCGTGAAGTTGATGAAACCGGCGCCCGCCACTTCGGCGGCCACGACCAGATCGGAGGCGGGCAGCTCTCGCACCAGCATCGCCGCCAGCTCGCGCGGATTGCGCCGCAAGGGCTTGGCCAGCTGCAATGCCAGATTGCTCGCGAAGTCGCCGTGCCCGGCCTGCTTGGGTCGCTCGATATGCACCGGCGTGTCGGCATGATCGGGCGCAACGCTGGTCAGCGCAGCCTGCAGCAGTTCGGCGAGGTGAATCCTGGGTTCGGCGCTCATGAAACGATGTGCTCGGAAAAGGGCGCAATTATAGCGGATCGCGCCCGCCCGGCCGGGTAAGCGTTGGTTTCATCGCGGCCGACCCATGGCAACACGGTCCGCATGATCGCCATGCGTTATCCATCACCGGCGTGAAGTAATGCACATTCGCGCCGACGTGCGCTGCGAAGAACTCCGCTAGAGTTGCCATTCGCATACATGACATCGGCAACTCAATTCCCGCATGACATTCCGACCCGATCTGCAGGGACTGCGCGCACTGGCGGTCATTCTCGTCGTCCTCGCTCATGCCGGAGTGCCTGGCATCGCGGGCGGTTTCGTCGGCGTGGACGTGTTCTTTGTGCTTTCCGGCTATCTGATCAGCGCCCTGCTGGTCGCGGAGCACGCTCGCAACGGCCGCATTGCCATGGCCCGCTTCTATGCGCGCCGCCTGCGCCGTCTGCTGCCCGCGCTGCTTGCGATGATGACGCTGACGACGGCAGCCGCTGCCTGGCTGCTGTCGCGCGAAGAAGCGCGGACAATGCTCGCATCGACCCCGTTCGCAGCAAGCTGGACGAGCAATCTGTTCTTCGCCTTGCGCACACTCGACTACTTCGACGAACTGGGCGCACGCGACCTGTTCCTGCACACCTGGTCACTGGGCGTCGAGGAGCAGTTCTATCTGATCTGGCCACCACTGCTCGCCGGCGTCCTGTGGCTGTCGACGCGCGGCGTGCGGGCGCTCACCGCACTGGCTGCGCTGACGCTGGTCGGGATGCTCGCCTGCGTCTTGTGGACGCATCTGGCGCCGATTCAAGCCTTCTACCAGATGCCCGCGCGCATCTGGCAATTCTCGCTCGGCGCCACCATCTGCTTGGCGATCGATCGCGGCACTGTGCGTCTCAACCGCACTGCCTCCTTGCTCGCACTGGGTTGCGGGCTGACCCTTGTCCTCGTCAGCGCCATCTCGCTCGACACCGCAACGCCCTATCCCGGCATCCACGCGCTCGCGCCCAGCCTGGGCGCGGCAGCGATCATCGCCGGCGGCATCACGGCAACGCGAAATCCGCTGGCGGACGTCCGGCTGGTGTGGATCGGCGACCGCTCCTACTCGATCTATCTATGGCACTGGCCGGTACTCACCTTTGGCGCAGCACTCGGTTTCGATCACAGCGCGGCGGAAACGGCCGCATTGCTTCTTCTCACCCTGCTGCTGGCGATGCTCACCTACCGTCTGATCGAGCTGCCATTCTGGAAAGGCCACCTCAGCCATTTCGCGCCAAGACCGGTCATGCTTACCGGCCTGCTGGCGATCACGATCGCGTTCGCAGGATCCCTGCATGCCTTGTGGGCACCTTCTTCGGGCGAACGATCCAAGCGTGACCCGGAACTCGACATCCGTCTCGACATGCCGGTGATCTATCGCATGGGC
The DNA here is from genome assembly GCF_002872475.1 of Pseudazoarcus pumilus. Classification (GTDB taxonomy): domain Bacteria; phylum Pseudomonadota; class Gammaproteobacteria; order Burkholderiales; family Rhodocyclaceae; genus Pseudazoarcus; species Pseudazoarcus pumilus. The sequence continues at coordinate 440,555 of NZ_CP025682.1, read as the reverse complement.
TGCGACAGCTGGATCAGCAGCGCCGAACTGTCCCCTTGCGTGTTCGGCGAGAGGGAGGCCTCCCGCACGGTGGTGTTCATCGGGGACAGCATCGGCGCGCAATGGTTTTCCGCCTTTCCGGCACTGTTCCCGCCGCCGCAGTGGCGCGTCGTAGTACTCACCAAGTCGGCGTGTCCGATCGTCGACGAGGATATCTTCTACAAGCGCATCGGCGGCATCTTCGAGATCTGCAGCCGGTGGCGGGCGGACGCCATCGATGCCATCGTCGCGCAACAGCCGGAGGCGGTGATCATCGGCAGCGGCAACGGTTCCGCACTCGACGCCAGGCAATGGATCGAGGGCAGCCGGCGCATCCTCGCCCGGCTGTCGCCGCACGTGGGGCAGATTCTCGTGCTGGCCGGTACGCCGCACCTGGGCATGGACGGGCCAGGATGCCTGGCCCGCGCGCGCGAGCAGGAACACTTCCCGCTGATCGAAGCCTGTCGCGGCAAGCCGTCCTCCGAGAAGGCCGCGCGCATCGCCGGGCACCTGCGCGAGGCGGCTCGCGGGCTGCCCAACGTCGTCGTATTCGATCCGGCCCCGCTGGTGTGCCCCGACGGCCGCTGCTCGGCGATCACCGCGCATGGTGTGCCGGTGTTCCGGGACAACCAGCATCTGACCGACCGTTTCGTTCGGGCCAGCGCCGCACCATTGCGTGCCGCGCTGGAGAGTGTGATGGCCCTGGACTGAAGGCCTGCGGTTTCTCGCCACCGGCTTTCGGGCTAAAGTCGCTGTTTTGCCACCCTGCCGCGAGCCCACGTGCGTCTCTTCCGTCTTGCCCGAATCGTCTTCGTGAGCCTGCGCTTCGGCCTGGATCGCGTGGTGCTCGACGTCGACGCCAGCGGGCGGCTCGCACGCGTGTGGAAGTTCTTCTTCTTCTGGCGCCGCTTCTCGCAACCGCGCGGAGTGCGTCTGCGCCGTGCGCTCGAGTCGCTCGGGCCGATCTTCGTCAAGTTCGGCCAGATGCTCTCCACGCGGCGCGACCTGCTGCCACCCGACGTGGCCGACGAACTGGCGCTGTTGCAGGATCGCGTGCCGCCGTTTCCCGCCGAGCAGGCGGTGGCCGTGCTCGAGGCCTTCTACGGCCAGCCGGTCGACGAGGTGTTTCGCCGCTTCGCGCGCGAGCCGGTGGCTTCGGCCTCGGTCGCGCAGGTGCATTTCGCCGAGCTGCCCGATGGTACCGAGGTGGCGATCAAGATCCTGCGCCCCGGCATCGAGCGTGTCATCTCGCACGACATCGCACTGCTCGAGACGGCCGCGATGCTGCTCGAGAAGCTGTGGGCGGAGGGGCGGCGTCTGAAGCCGCGCGAGGTCGTGGCGGAATTCTCCAAGCATCTGAACGACGAACTCGACCTGATGCGCGAGGCGGCCAACTGCTCGCAGTTGCGGCGCAACTTCGCCGATTCGCGCCTGCTGCTGGTGCCCGAGGTGTATTGGGACTGGTGCGGGCGCGAGGTGATGGTGATGGAGCGCATGCACGGCGTGCCGATCTCGCAGAACGATGCGCTGCTCGCACAGGGCACGGACCTGTCCGCGCTGTCGCGCGCGGGCGTCGAGATCTTCTTCACTCAGGTCTTCCGCGACGGCTTCTTCCACGCCGACATGCATCCGGGCAACATCCTGGTGCATCGCGACGGGCGCTACATCGCGCTCGACTTCGGCATCATGGGCACGCTCAACGAAGAGGACAAGAACTACCTCGCGCAGAATTTCCTGGCCTTCTTCAAGCGCGACTACCGGCGCGTGGCGCTGGCCCACATCGAGGCCGGCTGGGTGCCGGCCAAGACCCGCGTCGAGGACTTCGAGGCGGCCATCCGCACGGTGTGCGAGCCGATCTTCGACAAGCCGCTCAAGGACATCTCCTTCGGCAAGACGCTGCTGCGCCTGTTCCAGACCGCGCGCCGCTTCGAGATGGGGGTGCAGCCGCAGCTGGTGCTGCTGCAGAAGACGCTGCTCAACATCGAGGGGCTGGGCCGTCAGCTCGACCCCGATCTGGACCTGTGGAAGACCGCCAAGCCTTTCCTCGAGCGCTGGATGGGAGAACAGCTGGGCGTGCGCGGTTTCGTCCAGTCGCTGCAGACGGAAGCGCCGAACTGGGCGACGACGCTGCCGCAGCTGCCGCGCCTGGTGCATGCGGCACTGGTCGAGCACGAACGTCAACGCCGCGGCCGCGGTGACGAACTCGAACGCCTCGTCGCCGCGCAACGGCGCCAGGGGCGGTGGCTGGCACTGATCGGCGTGGCGCTCGCCGCGCTGCTCGCGCTGGAGTTGTACACGCGCTTCGGCTGAACTTGGCCAACCTGGCCAGATCTGCTAGCCTTTAACGCATGAACAGGGGCGCAGCATGCAGATCAACATCCTCGACGCTAAGAATCGCCTCTCCCAACTCGTCAAGTACGCGCAGGCGGGCGAGGAGGTCGTGATCGCCAATCGCGGCCAGCCGGTCGCACGACTGGTCGCCGAGCATGCCGCCACCGCACCCGGCCTCGGCGCCGATTTCCTGCGCTGGCTCGACGAACACCCGCTGCCCGCCCACATGAGGCGCGACCACGAAGCCATCGAGGCCGGCATCGCGGCCGAACGCGCGGCGTGGGAATGATCTACCTCGACAGCTGCCTGCTGATCTACGCAATCGAGGACGACCCATTGTTCGCCCCGCGCGTGCGACGAGCCATCGCCGGGCGCGCCGACGCGCAGTTCGCGATCTCGCCGCTGGTGCACCTCGAATGCCTGGTCAAGCCAATGCGAACCGGTGACCTGGCGCTACGCGCCCGCTTCGAGTCGGCGTTGACGCGCTTCGTGCAGTTGCCGCTGGGAGTCGAGAGCTTCATCCAGGCGGCCGAGCTGCGCGCCCGCTTCGGACTGCGCACGCCCGATGCGCTGCATCTGGCGTGCGCCCTCGATCATGGCTGCGAGGCGCTGTGGACCAATGACGATCGACTTGCAGCGGCGGCCCACGGGCTTGCGCTCGACGTGCTGAAATAGTCCGCGATCGCACGCGATGCGGCGCACTCGCCTGCGCCGATTCGTTGCTAAACTTGCGCCCACGCAACGCCGCCCCCAACCCGCCCGGAAGGACCGACCATGCTGCTCTGGCTCGTGATCGCCTACATCGCCGTCTCGGTCGCCATCGGCCTGTATGCGGCCACCCGCGTGCACAACGCGCGCGACTACATCGTCGCCGGGCGCAACCTGCCCTTCGTGTTCGTGCTGGCGATGGTGTTCGCGACCTGGTTCGGGGCCGAGACGGTGCTGGGCATCTCGGCGACCTTCATCGACGAGGGCTTTCGCGGGCTGATCTCGGACCCGCTGGGCGCGTCGATCTGCCTGGTGCTGTTCGGCCTGGTCTTCGCGCGCCCGCTCTACCGCATGAATCTGCTCACGCTCGGCGACTTCTTCCGCGTGCGCTACAACCGCGGCACCGAGGTGGCGCTGTCGCTGGCCATCATCGTCTCCTACCTGGGCTGGGTCGGCGCGCAGATGGCCGCGCTGGGGCTGGTGTTCAACGTGCTCTCCGACGGGCTGGTGACGATCAATCAGGGCGTGTTCATCGGCGCCGGCGTGGTGCTGGTCTACACGCTGTTCGGCGGCATGTGGTCGGTGGCGATGACCACCTTCGTGCAGATGATCGTGATCATCCTCGGCCTGCTCTACGTGACCTGGCTGGCCGGCGACATGGCCGGCGGCTTCGACACCGTCATCACAAAGGCGGCGGCCGAGGGCAAGTTCGAGTTCCTGCCCACGCTCGACGCGCTCGACATGCTCGCCTGGATCGCCGCGCTGCTGACCATGGCACTGGGGTCGATCCCTCAGCAGGACGTGTTCCAGCGCGTCAATTCGTCGAAGAACGAGACCATCGCGGTGTGGGGCACCACCATCGGCGGCATCTCCTACTTCTTCTTCGCCGCCGTGCCGCTGTTCCTGGCTTACTCGGCCACACTCATCGACCCGGCGATGGTGGAGCGCTTCATGGCCGAGGATTCGCAGCTCATCCTGCCCAGCCTGATCGTCGGTTACATGCCCTTCGCCGCACAGGTGGTGTTCTTCGGCGCGCTCATCTCGGTGATCATGAGCACCGCCTCGGGCACGCTGCTGGCCCCGTCGGTGACCTTCTCGGAGAACATCGTGCGCGGCTTCTGGCCCGCGATGAGCGACCGCCAGCTGCTGCTGGTCACGCGCCTGGCGGTGTGCGCGTTCTGCGTGATGGTCGCCCTGTATGCGGTGTCGACGACGGCGACCATCCATCACATGGTCGAGAGCGCCTACCGCGTGACGCTGGCCGGCGCCTTCGTGCCGCTGGCCTTCGGCCTGTTCTGGAAGCGCGCCAACAACCTGGGCGCGACGCTTGCCATCGTACTGGGCATCGGCACCTGGCTCGTGCTGGAACTGTTCGTGCCCGAAGGTGACGTCGAGCCGCAGCTCTACGGTCTGGTGGTCAGCGCCTTCGGCATGATCGTGGGCGGCTACGTCGGTCGTCCCAGTCACCATCGCCCGCACGCCGGCCACCACCACGCAGCCGCCGCCACGCATCACACGGCGCGCTGACATGGGGGACGCATGAGCCCGCTGCCGAAGTATCTCGCGGCGTGCTGTGCGTTGCTCATCGCCTGGGCCTGCCTGTACCCGTTCTCCGGCTGGCATTACAGCGGCCTGCCGCTGTTCGACTACCTGTTCGCGCCATGGCCGAAGTACGTGCGCGCCGAGGATCTGGCGGTCAACGTGCTCGGCTACATGCCGCTGGGCTTCGTATTGGTGCCGGCACTGCCGCGCCGGCTGTCGGCCGTCGCCGCCATCGTGCTGGCGACACTGCTGGGCACGCTGCTCAGCCTGTCGGTCGAGACCACGCAGAACTTCCTCCCCAGCCGCATTTCCAGCAACGTCGACCTGGGCTGCAATGCACTCGGCGCGCTCATCGGCGCGGTGGCCGGCGCTTTGTGCGGACGCAGGCTGTTCGAGCGCGGCGGCGGTCTGCTGGGTTGGCGCGCGGCCACCGTCGTGCCCGGGCGCACCGGCGATCTGGGCCTGGTGCTGCTGGCGCTGTGGCTGCTCGCCCAGTTCATGCCCGACACCTCGTTGTTCGGCGCCGGCGATCTGCGTCGCCTGCTCGGACTGCCCACACCGATGTCCTTCCAGCCGCGCCCGTTCATCGCGCTCGAAGCGGCCATGGTCGCCTGCGGCCTGCTCGCCATCGGGCTGTTCGCGCGCTGCATGATGCAGCGCACGCGCGCCTGGCCGATCCTGCTGATCCTCGTCATGGGCATCGCGGCCAAGGCCGGGGCGTCGTCGATCTTCTACGTACCGGGTGACCCGATGCTGTGGCTCACGCCGGGCACGCGCAACGGCATCCTGATCGGCACCGTGCTGCTCGTGCTGACGCTGTGGCTGCCGCGCGTGCATCAGCACGCGATCGCCGGCATGGCGCTGCTGGGCGCGGCGACGCTCGCCAACCTGATCCCCGAGAACCCCTACCTGACCGGCACGCAGCGCCTGATCACGGGCAACTTCGAGAATTTCCACGGCCTGGTGCGCGTGGTCTCCGGTGCCTGGCCGTTCGTCGCGCTGGCCTACCTGTCGGCGCTCGGACTGTGGCGCGGCGAGCACCTGCACGAGGGCTGAGCGCGCCCCGGCCGGTATAATCGGGCCTTTGTCCAGGCCTACGCGCCGTCCGGACGGAGCACCCGATGAGCTATTTTCGCCACCACGTCTTCTTCTGCTGCAACCAGCGCGCCGAGGGCGAGAGCTGCTGCAACGACCATCACTCGGCCGACATGCAGGCCTACGCCAAGGATCGCATCCGCGCGCTGGGCCTCAAGGGCCGCGGCAAGGTGCGCATCAACAAGGCCGGCTGCCTCGACCGCTGCGACGACGGCCCGGTACTGGTCGTCTATCCGGACGACGTCTGGTACACCTTTGTGGATCGCGAGGACATCGACGAGATCATCGACGAACATCTCGTCCATGGCCGCATCGTGAAACGACTGAAACTTGGAGATTCCTGATGGCCCGCCCCATCCCGACCGAGCAGATCGAACTGCGCGGCCCGGCCGGCGCGATCGACGCGCTGCTCGACCTGCCACACGAAGTGCGCGGCATCGCGCTGGTGTGTCACCCGCATCCGCTGTTTTCCGGCACCAACACCAACAAGGTTGCGCACACCTTGTCGCGCACCATGCGTGACCTCAACTACGCGACGATCCGCCCCAACTTCCGCGGCGTCGGCGCCAGCGAAGGCACGCACGACGAAGGCCACGGCGAGACCGAGGACATGCTCGCCGTGATCGCCTGGGCGCAGTCGCGCTGGGGCGCGCTTCCGCTGGCGCTGACCGGCTTCTCGTTCGGCGCCTACGTGGCGAGCTGCGTGGCCAGGCGTCTGGGCGCCTCGCCCACGCCGCCGGGACGCATCGCGCTGGTCGGCACGCCCTGCGGCGAGATGATCGGCGCCGACCGCTACTACGATACCGAACACCTGCCCGAGGCCGCACAGACGCTGCTGATCCACGGCGAGAAGGACAACACCTGCTCGCTGCAGAATCTGTTCGACTGGGCCGGCGAACAGGACCTGCCGGTGTCGGTCGTACCCGGTGCCGACCACTTCTTCGGCGGCAAGCTGCACGTACTGCGGCGCATCATCGAAGGCAGCTGGGCGCCGTTGTGATGTGCGTCGAAGCGTCCGTAAAAGCACGCCCTCGGCTTTCGGCCCGGCATCGGGTAGGCTGAACGGACCAAGCCGCAAGCAACGTCAACGGAGAGCGTCCATGAAACTCGTCGCCACACCGACCAGCCCGTACGCGCGCAAGGTGCGCGTCGCGCTGGCCGAGAAGAACATCCCCTTCGAACTCGTCGTCGACTCCCCCTGGGAGCCGACCAGCACCGTGCCCGAGGTCAATCCGCTGGGCAAGGTGCCGGTGCTGATCACCGACGACGGCGAGACCTTCTTCGACTCGCCGGTGATCGTCGCCTGGCTCGAGACCCTGGGCGCGGATCCGCGCCTGATCCCTGCGGACGCACGCGAGGCGGTGCGCGTACGTCAGCTCGAGGGGCTGGCCGACGGCATCACCGATGCCACCGTCGCGATCGTGCTCGAAGGTCGCCGCCCGGAAGACAAGCGCAGCGAAGACGTGATCGGCCGCCAGTTGCAGAAGATCGAACGCGGGCTCGACCGCCTCGAGCAACTGGCCAGCGGCCGCACCTGGCTGCATGGCGATCACATGAGCATCGGCGACATCGCCGCGGCGGTCACCGCCGGCTTCATCGAGCTGCGCGTGCCGCACGTGGACTGGCGCGCCGGCCGCCCCGCGCTGACCACCCTGGTCGAGCGCATGTTCGAGCGCGACAGCTTCAAGGACACGGTGCCGCCGGCCGGCTGATGCATCCGACCTGGCAGGCAATGCAGTCGTAGATACTCCGTTGACGGTCAAGCCTTTAAAAGAGTCTGAGCGCAGCTGAACAGTCGGCTCGAATCGAACGGGGTTCCATTGCGGATGCACGCCCAGATTCCGGTGAGCATTTTTCGCATGAGCGCACACAAGGCCTGGATGCGTTTTTTGCCGCGGGCGAGCAAGGCTTCGTAGAAGGCCTTGGCGTTGGGGTCCGATTGCACGGCGACCATGGCCGGCATGAACAGGGCTGCGCGCAGATAGGCGTTCCCGGCCTTGGACAGGCGCCCGGGCCTGTGCACGCTGCTACCCGACTGGTTCAGGCGCACGTCCAGTCCGGCAAAGCAGCTGACCTGCGCGCTGTTCATCTGCGTGGGCAACACGCACAACTCAGCCAGGATCGCCAGCGTGCTGGCCGCACCGAGCCCTTTGGCACAACGCAGGTGCTGGGCCATCACCGACAGTTGCGCGCACTGTTCGATGCGTTGCTGCGCAGCGCCTTTGGGCCGCTCGATGCGCGCATCGAGTTGTTCGATGCCTTCGCGCTCATCGTCGATCAGTAGCGCGGAGACGTCTCGACGTGCCTGGAGCGCATGCAGGCGGTTCTTGGCCTGGGTGCGGGCGTGGATCAGGCGGTTGATTTGACGGCCCAGATCGCGCAAGGCCAGCCGATCGGGCGCCGGCGGCACCCACAGCGCGGGCGCCATGCGCTGGGCGTATTCGGCCAGCAAGGCCGCGTCGATCGCATCGGTCTTGCTGCCTTTGAGTTTGATCTGGGCAAAGTGCTTGAAGCTGCGCGGGTTGATCACGCTCACCGGCAGGCCGGCCGCGTGCAGGGCCACAGCCAAATCCACGAAATACACTCCGGTCGCCTCCATGACCACCCGCTCGGGCGCGAGCTTCTTCAGATGCGCCGCAGCCTGGGCGTGGCCCGCAGGGGTTTGCTCAAAGCGGCGCACCTTGGCATTGGTGCCGTTGCGGCGTACGACCAGATCGAAACTCTTGGCGGCAATATCGATTCCCACCACACACATGGGCTTTCCCTCCAGCGCAAGATTTGGTACCTGTGAACACCGGCTTCCCCGACCTCGTACTTTTTGCCACTTCGACCTTGTGATGCAAAGTCCAGCTCAGCGCTGGCTTTCGGATACTCCTCGAAGTCGGCAATGAGGCGGGGGGCCGCTCTACATACGAGGTCAGCATCGCGCTGCCTCAGGGTCGGTACGGCCTCCCCGGTGATCGGCTACATCGACTGCTCAGGCAGTCACCTTCAACATACAAGGTCGGGGCGAGCGCAGCGAGGGCCGACGCAGTGGCATGTGTCAGCTTGGTGCGTCGCACTCGCTGCGCTCGTCGCGACCTACGAGTTGCTCAGGCAGTCACCTTCAACATACAAGGTCGGGATGAGCCGCAGGCGAATTCCGACGCCGCCGCTGGAGGCGGGGATGTCGCACTCGCTGCGCTCGTCACGACCTACGGTCGGACCGGAACCTTCGCCTCCGGCGCGCCGCTCAGTTGCGTAGCGGCTTGCCGGTGTCGAGCGTGTGGCGCATGCGCGCCTGTGTCGCGGGTGTGCCGAGCAACGCCATGAACTGCTCGCGCTCGACTGCCAGCAGCCAGTCCTCGGACACCGCCGTGCCGGCCGCGACGTCGCCGCCGCACAGCGCCACCGCCGCGGCGCGCGCCACCCGCCGGTCGTGCGCGGACATCCGTCCGCCCGCGCCGGCATCATCGAGCCCCGCCTCCAGCCGGGCGATACCCTCACGCCCTGCCACCACGATGTCGCGCGGCTTCAATGGCGCATGCCAGCCCGCATCGGCCAGGCTGCGCGCACGCACAAGTGCCACGTACAGCAGTTCGCGCGGATGCATCACGATGTCGTCGGCCTCGCGCGCATAGCCGAGTTCCAGCGCGTGGGGTGCGCTGGTCGACACGCTCGCGCCCACGACATGCGCGAAGGCGTGCTCGACGAAGGCGAACGGATCGCCCGAGCGCGTCAGGCGCGCCAACCGATCGGCCCTGACAGCCAGCGCGGTCGAGCCGCCCCCAGCGGGAATCAGACCCACGCCGGTCTCGACCAGACCGACCTGGGATTCGAACGCGAATACGCGATGCGCCGCATGCATCAGGAATTCGCAGCCGCCGCCCAGCGCCATGCCGTGCACTGCGGCCACCACCGGCACCGCGCACGAGCGCATTGCCAGCGAGGTGTGCTGGAAGCGCTCGAGCATGCGTTCGAGTCGCGCATGCTCACCGGCGTCGCAAAGTTCGAGTACCTGCGCGAGATCGGCACCCAGCGTGAACGGCGGCTCGTGCCAGATCACCAGCGCGTCCAGATCGCGCGCGGCGCGCGCGAGCGCCTCGGCGAGCCCGTCGAGCACCTCTTCGCCAATCACGTGGGCGCGGGTCGTAAACGACACGATGCCCACGCGCGGGTCCAGATCCGGCCGGCGCCACAGGCGCACGCCGGCATTGCGCCACAGTTCATCGCCGTGTTCCGGCGCGTGCTCGCCGTACACCCGTTCGAGCGTCGACTGGCGCACATAGACGGTGAGCGCGGTGCGCGGATGCAGTCGCCGGTCGGACGCGCTCCACGAACCCGCCGTCTCGTGCACTCCGTCGCGCGCGGTCACCCAGTCCGGCAGCGCAACGTCGGCCATCGCGCGAGCCGCCTCGATGTCGGCGGCGATGGCCTCGGCCACCGCACGCCAGCCGGCCGCCTGCCAGGTCTCGAACGGCCCGTGTGCCCAGCCGAAGCCCCAGCGCATGGCCAGATCGACCTCGCGTGCATTGTCGGCGATGGCGGCCAGATGATGCGCGGCGTAGTGGAACAGGTCACGGAAGCTCGCCCACAGCAGTTCGGCCTGCGGATGCGGGCACGCACGCAAGCGCTCGAGGCGTTTTGCCGGGTCACGTTCGGCGAGAATGTCGGCGACCTCGGGGGCGATGCGCGCGGCGCTTTCACGATAGTCGTCGCCATCGAGTACGAGGATGCGCTGGCCGTCCCTGCGATACACGCCCTCGCCGCTCTTGGCGCCGAGCGCACCGCGTGCGAGCAGCCGCGTGAGCCACTCGGGCTCGCCGAACCAGGGATGCCAGGGATCGTCGGGCAGACGATCGCGCAAGGTGGCGACGACATGCGCCAGCGTGTCCAGGCCCACCACGTCGGCGGTGCGGAAGGTGGCGCTGCGCGGCCGGCCGATGGCCGGCCCGGTGAGCGCGTCGGCCTCGTCGAATCCCAGGCCGAGACGCGTCGTGTGATGCATCACTGCGAGCATCGCGAACATGCCGATGCGGTTGGCGATGAAGTTCGGTGTGTCGCGCGCGCGCACCACGCTCTTGCCCAGCCGCGTGGTCAGCCACGACTCGAGCCGGTCGAGCAGCGCGGGCTCGGTATCGGGCCCGGCGATCAACTCGATCAGCGCCATGTAGCGCGGCGGGTTGAAGAAGTGCACACCACAGAAGCGCGCGCGCAACGGCGCCGGCAGCGCGTCGGAGAGCTCGTGCACGGACAGACCCGAGGTGTTGGTGGCGATCACCGCGTCGTGGCGCAGGAAGGGAGCGATGCGGCCGAACAGCGCACGTTTGAGGTCGATGCGTTCGGCGATGGCCTCGATGACCAGCTCGCACTCGCCCAGCAGCGCCAGGTCGTCGTCGTAGTTGGCCGCACGAATCGCACGCGCGTGGCGCGGCGTGGCCAGCGGCGGCGGACGCAGCGCGTCCAGACGCTCGATCGCCTGCTCGGCCGCGACGCTGCCACCGTGTTCGCCGGGCAGATCGAACAGCACCGCCTCGAGGCCGGCGTTGGCGCAATACGCGGCGATCTGCGCACCCATCACGCCGGCGCCGAGCACCGCCACCCTGCGCACGATGAAATGGCTCATGACTGCCTCCTGTCGCGGCTTAGCGGGGCTCGCCCGGCGGATGGACCGCCCGCTTGTTGCCTTCCTCGTCGAGCGCGACATAGGTCAGCGTCGCCTCGGTCACCTTGACCACCTTGGGCGCGCTCGGGTCGCGCTCGGCGAAGACCTCTACATCGACCGTGATCGACGAGTGGCCGACGCGCACGACCTCGGCGTAGAAGCTCACCAGATCGCCGATGGAGACCGGCTCGCGGAAGGTGAACGCATTGACCGCCACGGTGACCACGCGCCCGCGCGCCAGACGATGCGCGGGAATCGAGCCGGCGATGTCGACCTGCGCCATGATCCAGCCGCCGAACACGTCGCCGGCCGGGTTGGCGTCGGCCGGCATGGTCATCATGCGCAGTTCAGGCATGCGCCCGGCGGGCAGGGTCGCGGGCAGGGTCTCGTGCGACGGCTTCGGAGGGTGATGCATGTGGCTCATGGGAAGACTTCTTCCTGATCGTCGGTTTCGGGTTCGGCAAGCGGCCAGCGCGCCTCGGCGTGCAACGGCCCGCCGGTGAAGGGCGGAAAACCGGCGCCGAAGATCATGCCGGCGTCGGCCAGATCCGCGTCGGCGACCACGCCGCGCGCGAGCGCATCGCGCGCGGCGGCGACCAGCGGTGCGACCAGACGCCCGGCCAGACCCGGCGCCGCACCGGGCGCCGCGCCCGCCTGCGGTCGGCCATCCTTCCAGCGATAGTAGCCCTGTCCGGACTTCGCGCCGAGCCGGCCGGCCTCGACATGCTCGGCCAGCTGCGCCGGCACCGGATCGAGGCCCAGTCCGCGCCCGGCGGCCAGGGCCACGTCGAGGCCGATGCGGTCGACCAGTTCGACCGGCCCGATCGCCATGCCCCAGGCACACATGGCCTCGTCGATGGTGGCCGGCGGGATACCGTCCTCGACACAGCGCAGGGCCTCGAACAGATACGGCGCGAGCGCGGCGTTGACGAGAAAGCCCGGGGCACTCGCCACCGGCAGCGGCAGCTTGCCCAGCGCATGCACGAAACCCAGCGCGCGCGAGTGCGCTGCGCGCCCGGCGCCACGCTGCGCGACGACCTCCACCAGCGGCATGCGTGCGACCGGGTTGAAGAAATGCAGGCCGATCAGGCGGCGCGGCTTTGCCATGCCGCGCGCAATGGCTTCGATGGCCAGGCTGGAGGTATTGGTCGCGAGCACCGCATCGGCACGCGCCTCACCCTCGATGCGGGTGAACAGCGCGCGTTTTGCGTCCACATTCTCGGCGATGGCCTCGATCACGAGATCGGCATGCGCGATGCCGTAGCCATGTGGATCCGGCACCAGGCGGTCGCGCGCGGCACGCACCGCCGCCTCGTCGTCCTGGTGGCGCCGCCGCCAGCCCGTCACGGCCCGGCCGATGGCCGCGGCGATGGCTTCGACGCGCTCGTCCTGCAGCGTCACGTCGAAGCCACGGTCGGCGCACAGGGCGGCGATGTCGCCCCCCATGGTCCCGGCGCCGACCACATGCACACGCCGCAACGGTTCGCCTCCGGCTTCTCGCCCGAGTCGCTGCAGGCGCTCGCGCAAACGGAACACGCGCAGCAGATTGTGCGCGGTGTCGGAACACGCCAGCGTGGCCAGCGAGGCCGGATGGGCGTCGGGCACGGCGAGCGCGTCGCCAGCGTGACGCCCCCAGATGTCGAGGATCGCGTACGGCGCCGGGTAATGTTCGCGGCGCACACGCGTGGCCAGGCGCGTGCGTGCGCGGCTCGCGACCAGTCGGCGCAGCAGCGTGGCCATGAGCAGTTCGCGCATCGGCAGATGACGGCACTGACGGCCGGACATGACGACGCGACGCGCGGCGTTTTCCATCACGCGCGGCGCCACGCACACGTCGGCCAGCCCGAGCTTGCGCGCGCGCCGCGCCGACACGCGACGCCCGGTGAGCAGCATGTCGAGCGCCACCGGCGGACCGACCAGCGCCGGCAGGCGCCGGATGCCGCCCCAGGCCGGCACGATGCCCAGTTGCACTTCCGGCAGACCCAGTCGCGTTCCGGGGTCGTCGACGACGACGCGGTAGGTGCACGCCAGCGCCAGTTCCAGCCCACCGCCCAGGCAGTGGCCGCGGATCAGGGCGACGGTCGGAAACGGCAGGCGGGCGATGCGATCGAAGAGCTTCACCCCGCGCTCGGCCAGCGCGCGTGCGGCTGCGGGGGAATCGATGGCCTCGAGTTCATCGATGTCGGCGCCGGCCACGAAACCGGCCTCCTTGGCCGAGGCGATCACCAGCCCATTGGGGGCATCGTCCTCGAGCTCGTCGACGATGCGGTCGAGCTCGTCGAGCATGGCACCCGACAGGCTGTTGACGCGCTCGCCGGCGCGATCGAGCATCAGCCAGGCCACGCCCTCCCAGTCGCGTTCGACACGCATGTGCGCACCCCAGGGGCTGCTCATTCGACCGCCTCCAGCAGCATAGCGCCCCCCTGCCCGCCGCCCACGCACAGCGTGGCGATGCCGCGCGCGACGGCCTCGCGGCGCATCGCCGCGACCAGGTGCAGGACGATGCGCGGCCCGGTGGCGCCGACCGGGTGCCCCAGCGCGATCGCGCCGCCATCGATGTTGATGCGCCCGATCGGCGGCGCGCCGGTGCCGCAGTCCATGCCGAATTCATCGCGGCAATAGTCTTCGTCTTCCCACGCGCGCAAACAGGCGATGACCTGCGCGGCGAAGGCCTCGTTGATCTCCCACAGGCCGATGTCGGACCCGCTCAGGTCATTGCGCGCGAGCAGCGGTGCGCATGCGTGCACCGGCCCCAGACCCATCTCGGCCGGATCGAGCGCGGCCCAGGCGCAATCGACGATGCGCGCCTGCGGTCGCAGGCCGTGGCGTTCGACGGCGCGTTCGCTCGCCAGCACCAGCCAGGCCGCGCCGTCGGTGACCTGCGAGCTGTTGCCGGCCGTGACATTGCCGTACTTGCGGTCGAACAAGGGTTTCAAGCGCGCCAGGTCGGCCGGACCGGAATCCGGGCGCACGCCGTCGTCGCTCGCATAGAGCGCGCCGTCGGGGCCGATCAGCGGCACGATCTCGTCGAACAGTCCGGCCTCGCGCGCAGCCACGGCGCGGGCGTGGCTGCGCAGCGCCCAGGTGTCCATCTCGTCGCGCGAAATGCCGAAGCGCGCAGCCAGATTCTCGGCCGTCTGACCCATCATCTGGCCGATCACCGGGTCGGTCAACCCGCGCACCAGCGCCGGCTCCGGCGCCAGATCGCGCAGGCGCAGACGACGCATCAGACGCAGGCGCGCACGCAGTCCGGGCGCGCCGCGCCAGTCGGCGAGCCAGCGCACGAAGGCGTCCGAGAACATCAACGGCGTGCGTGAAAGCGCGTCGACGCCACCGGCGAGCATCAGTTCGGCGCGCCCCAGCCGGATCTCGGCGCAGGCCGAATCGATGGCCTGCAGGCCGGAGGCGCAGTTGCGCTGCGTGGTCCACGCCGGCATGCGGTGGCCGCAGCCCATGCGCAGCGCGACCACGCGCGCGATGTTGGCCTCGTCTGGCGCCGGACTGGCGCAGCCGAGAATGACCTGGTCGAGCGCGTCCGGCGCGAAGGGCTGTCGCGCGAGCAGTTGCGTGCCGCAGGCGGTGGCCAGATCGGCTGCCGAAAACGGGCCGGGCCGGCCGCGTGCCTTGAGGAAGGGCGTGCGCGCGCCGTCGACGATGTAGATGGCTTCACTCACCGGT
Organism: Pseudazoarcus pumilus; assembly: GCF_002872475.1. Classification (GTDB taxonomy): domain Bacteria; phylum Pseudomonadota; class Gammaproteobacteria; order Burkholderiales; family Rhodocyclaceae; genus Pseudazoarcus; species Pseudazoarcus pumilus. The sequence continues at coordinate 425,539 of NZ_CP025682.1, read as the reverse complement.
GGATGGACCTTTGCGTTGGCGTCTCGTTCGGGTCTTCATTTTAGGGGCGACCGCGGTGTTTTCGTCCGTCATGGCCAGATCGGTGGTGCACAGATTCGCACGCAGGTCGAAGTCGACCGGAAAGTCGTCGACGCGGATGACCTTGTCGCGCAAGCGATTGCGCCGCTCGATTCGCGCGAGTTCGGCCGCGTCGATCAGGCCGGCCGCGTGCGCGCGCTGCCAGATCTCGTCGACGTCACCGCTGGCCAGCGCCCCCGGCGCGAAGCGGCCGTCACGCAGCGCCGCGCTCACGCGCGCCTCCAGCGGCTCGGCGTCTATCGTCGCCTCGAGTGCGGCATCGAGCGCGACCAGCGGGGCGTCCTCGTCGCCGGACACCGAGATCGGCTGCGTCAGGCGCTCGCGCGTACTCGACGGCGCGAGCAGCGTGGCCGCGGCCGCAGCACCGAAGCGGTCCGGCGGCACGACATAGGGCCGCCCCAGCGGAAAGAGGAAGCGCGCGAGCAGCCACGCGAGCTTGCGGTTCGGAAGGTTCGCGAGCACCCCCTCGAAGGCGATCTGCACGCGGAACATCGCATCCCACATCGCCGCATGCAGCAGCGGGGCATCTTCCTCGGGTCGACCCTCGGCCTCGAAGCGACGCAGGCCAGCGCTCATCAGGTACAGCAGCGACAGGACGTCGCCGAGCCGCGCCGACAGCCGTTCGCGACGCTTGAGCGTGGCGCCGAGCGTGAACATGCACACGTCGGAGAGGACCGCGAATGCGGCCGACTGACGCGTGAGCTGCTGACAGTAGCGGCGCGTGTGCTCGCCCGCGCGACTCGGTGTGCCGAGCAGCCGCGAGCCGAACACGCCGGTGGCGAAGGTACGCATGAGGTTGCGCGAGAAGGTCTTCACATGCGCGAGGAAAGCCCGTTCGAAGCCGGCCTCGTCGCCGTCGACGATCGCCTGCATTTCCTGTCGCAGATACGGATGGCAGCGGACCGCACCCTGGCCGAAGAGGATCAGGCTGCGTGTGAGGATGTTGGCACCCTCGACGGTGATGCCGATCGGCAGTTGCTGGTAGGTTCGCCCGAGGAAGTTCTGCGGCCCCAGGCAGATGCCCTTGCCGCCGATCACGTCCATGCCGTCGTTGACGGTCTGGCGTGCGCGTTCGGTGACGTGGTACTTGACGATGGCCGAGACCACCGAGGGACGCTCGCCCAGGTCCAGCGCGCCGGCCGTGAATACACGGGCGGCATCGCACAGCCAGGTGTTGGCGGCGATGCGGCCGAGCGCCTCCTCGACGCCTTCGAAGCGCCCGATCGGCGTGCGGAACTGGCGGCGCACGCGTGCATAGGCGCCGACCGCACGCGCGGTGAGCTTCTGCGTGCCGGTGTTGGCCGCCGGCAACGAGATGCTGCGCCCGGCGGCGAGGCACTCCATCAGCATGCGCCAGCCCTGTCCGGCGCGCTCCGGCCCGCCGATGATGAACTCCAGCGGCATGAACACGTCCCTGCCGCGGATCGGGCCGTTCATCCAGATGGCGTCCAGCGGCAGATGACGGCGGCCGATTTCCACGCCGGGATGCGCGCGCGGCACCAGCGCCACGGTGATGCCCAGATCCTCGGTCTCGCCCAGCAGATGATCGGGGTCGTACAGGCGGAAAGCCAGGCCGAACACCGTGCACACCGGCGCGAGCGTGATATAGCGCTTGTCGAAGGTGACGCGCATGCCGAGCACCTTGCGCCCCTTCCAACGACCGTGACAGATCACCCCCGCATCGGGAATCGAGGCCGCGTCCGAACCGGCCCACGGGCTGGTCAGGGCGAAGGCCGGAACCTCGTCACCGGCTGCCAGGCGCGGCAGCCAGTGGTCCTTCTGCGCGTCGGTGCCATAGGCCAGCAGCAGTTCGGCCGGTCCCAGCGAATTGGGCACCATCACCGACACGGCCGGCGCCGACGAGCACGCCGCGAGCTTGGTCACGACCTGCGAGTGCGCGTAGGCCGAAAAGCCCTTGCCGCCGTATTCCTTAGGAATGATCAGTGAAAAGAAGCCGCGGCGGCGAATGAATTCCCACACTTCGGGCGACATGTCGAGCCGGCGCGTGAAGTTCCAGTCGTCGATCATGCGGCACAACTGCTCGGTCTCGCCGTCGAGAAAGGCCTGCTCCTCGTCGGTGAGCCGCGGCCAGGGGATGTCGAGCAGCTGGTCCCAGTCGGGCCGCCCGGAAAACAGCTGCCCTTCCCACCACACGGTGCCGGCCTCGAGCGCGTCGCGCTCGGTCTGCGACATGCTCGGCGTGGCCCGGGCGAACGCCCGGTATGCGGGCGTGACGATCAGGCGGCGACGCGTCGGGCCATGTCGGAAGACGAACGCGATTGCCGCAATCGCCGCAATCAACAGTATCCAGCCCATCTTGGCACCTCCTCTGTTCCAGGCCGCAGCGGGGCACCCGGACCTCCATACTGCCACGGCCAGGACGAAGGGGTCACGCTTCCCATACTGCCACGGCGGCAGCAGGCAGGCGCGTCACGAGGTGCTCTTCGAGCGACAACTCAAGTGCGTACCGTCACTCGCCGCATAGGACCATGCCGACCGCACCAACCCGCAGGCAGGGAGCGGATAGAATCGCCACATGAGACGATCCGCCGCCACCGCCCTGCCCGGCCCCGAACCCACGGAGCGCCGCGACTGGCAGACCCTGAAGAGCCTGTTGCCCTATCTGTGGGCCTACAAGGGTCGCGTGATCTTCGCGCTGGCCTGTCTGATCGCCGCCAAGGGGGCCAACGTCGCGGTGCCGGTGGTGTTCAAGGGCGTCATCGACGCGCTGACGATCACCCCTGAACAGGCGTTCATCGTCGTGCCGGCGGCGCTGCTGCTGGCCTACGGTGTGCTGCGATTCTCCAATTCGCTGCTCACCGAGCTGCGCGAGATCATCTTCGCGCGGGTCACGCAACAGGCGGTGAGGCGCATCTCGCTGCAGGTCTTCCGCCATCTGCACGCACTGTCCCTGCGCTTTCATCTGGAGCGCCAGACCGGCGGGCTCACCCGCGACATCGAACGCGGCACGCGTTCGATCAACTCGCTGATCAGCTACACGCTGTATTCCATCCTGCCCACGCTGGTGGAGATCTCGCTGGTGATCGGCATCCTGCTGGTCACCTACGATGCGATCTTCGCCATCATTACTCTGGTCACCCTGAGTCTGTACATCGTGTTCACGGTGCAGGTGACGAACTGGCGCACGGCGTTGCGGCGTCACGCCAACGAGCTCGACTCGGCGGCCAATGCGCGCGCCATCGACTCCCTGCTCAACTTCGAGACGGTCAAGTACTTCAACAACGAGGAGTTCGAGGCGCGCCGCTACGACGAGCAGGTGGACAAATGGACGCGCGCGCAGATGAAGAACCAGTTCTCGCTGTCCGGGCTCAACATCGGCCAGGCGGCGATCGTGTCGGTGGGCGTGACGCTGATGATGTGGCAGGCCGCAGACCGCGTGGCCACCGGCGAGATGACCATCGGCGACATCGTGCTGGTCAACGCCTTCCTGATCCAGCTCTACATCCCGCTCAACTTCCTCGGCGTGATCTATCGCGAACTGCGCCAGTCGCTGACCGACATCGAGCGCATGTTCGGCCTGATGCACGAGAACCGCGAGATCGCCGACGCACCGGACGCGCTGACGCTGCAGCCGGGCCCGGCGGCGGTGCGTTTCGAGCACGTGGGCTTCTCCTACGATCCCGAGAGGCAGATCCTCGAGGACGTCGATTTCGAGGTGCCGGCCGGTCACACCGTGGCCGTCGTGGGGCATTCGGGTTCGGGCAAGTCGACGCTGGCGCGCCTGCTCTACCGCTTCTACGACGTCGGCGCCGGCGCCATCCGCATCAACGGCCACGACCTGCGCAGCCTCACGCAATTGAGCCTGCGCAGCGCCATCGGCATCGTTCCGCAGGACACCGTGCTGTTCAACGACACGCTGTTCTACAACATCCAGTACGGACGCCCCGATGCGAGCCGCGAGGAAGTCGAGGCGGCCGCGCGCGCGGCGCAACTGACCGACTTCGTCGCACGCCTGCCGGCCGGCTTCGACACGCGCGTGGGCGAACGCGGCCTGAAACTCTCCGGCGGCGAGAAGCAGCGCGTGGCGATCGCGCGCGCGCTGCTCAAGAACCCCGCCATCCTGATCTTCGACGAAGCCACCTCGGCGCTGGATTCGCGCACCGAGAAGGCCATCCAGACGCAGCTCGAACGTGCCGCCGCGGGACGCACCGCGATCGTCATCGCGCATCGGCTGTCCACGGTGATGGACGCAGATGAAATCATCGTGCTCGACCAGGGCCGCATCGTCGAGCGCGGTCGCCACGACGAATTGCTCGCGGCAGGCGGCGACTACGCGCGCATGTGGGCGTTGCAGCAACAGGAAGCCGAGGAGGAGTAAACCGCCATGACACTACCGAGAATCGTTCTGCTGACCACGGGCGGCACCATCGCCGGTGCGTCCGACGCCGCCTCCGGCCCCGACGAATACACCGCCGGGGCGATCGCCGGTGAGGCGTTGCTGGCCAGCGTGCCGGGCTTGCGCGAGCGCGCCGACATCCTCGTCGAGCCATGTCTGGCACTCGACAGTCGCGACATGGGCCCGGAAGACTGGCTCACGGTGGCGCGCGCCGCGCGCGAACTGATCGCCCGCGAGGACGTCACCGGGGTGGTCGTCACGCACGGCACGGACACGCTGGAAGAGACCGCGCTGGCGCTGGAACTGCTGTTGCCGGCGGCCAAACCGGTGGTGATCACCGGCGCGATGCGCCCGGCCGACGCGGTGTCGTCGGACGGCCCGGCGAATCTGCTCGACGCCGTGCGCGTGGCGATCGACCCGGCCGCGCGCGGGCGCGGCGCGCTGGTGGTGTTCGCCGAACAGGTGCTGCCCGCACGCGGCGTGCGCAAGGCCCACTCGGCGCGTCTCGACGCCTTCACCGCAGCCGACGGTGCGGTGGGTGCAACACGCCCCGAGGTGCGCTTCTTCCGCCCGCCCGCGCCGCGCCCGGAGGCCTTGCCGTGGCCGGACGCACGCCTGCCGCGGGTGGAGGTTGTGTTCGTCGCTGCCGGCACCTCGCCGCAATGGCTGGAGGCGGCCTGCGACATGGGCGCGCGCGGCATCGTGCTGGCACTGACCGGCAACGGCAGCGTGCCCGACGCCTGGCGCGAGGCGATCCGCCGCGTCACGCTGGCCGGTGTTCCGGTGGTGCGCGCGAGCCGCTGCGGCGCGGGCTTCGTCGGCCATCGGCGCGTCGATGTGGAACTCGGCACGGTCGCCGCCGGGCGGCTGTCGCCGGCACAGGCGCGGGTCGCACTGTCGCTGGCCATCGCCGGCGCGGACGCGTCGGCCTTTGCGCCGATCGCGCTGACCGACGGGCGCCCCCATCAGAGTTCGTAGTCGTCTTCCCCGCGGCCCGTAAGCGCCGCGTCGACCATGCGCCTCGTGAGATGCGGCGCGAACAGTTCGATGAAGGCATACACGTAGCCGCGCAGGAAGGCGTTGCGACGCAGACCCAGGCGCGTGGTGCTGGATTCGAACAGGTGCGAGGCGTCAACCATGCCGAGCCGCTTGTCTTCGGCCGCATCGAAGGCCATGCGCGCGAGGATGCCGACGCCCAGGTCCATCGCGACATAGGTCTTGATCACGTCCGAGTCGAGCGCGGTGAGCACCACGTTGGGCTTGAGGCCGCGCCCGAGGAAGGCCTTGTTGACCTTGCTGCGCCCGGTGAAGGCGTCGTCGTAGGTGATCAGCGGATGGCGCGCGATGGCCTCGAGCGTGAGCGGCTTTTCCTGCAGGATGGGGTGGCGCGGCACGGCGACGATGCAACGGTTCCACTGGTGGCAGGGCAGCGTGACCAGCTCCGGCTCGTCGGGAATCAGCTCGGTGGCGATCGCCACGTCAGCTTCGCCGTCGAGCACCATCTGCGAGACCTGACGCGGGCTGCCCTGATGCAGCGACAGCTTGACGCGCGGATAGCGCTCGAGGAATGCACGGATGACCGTCGGCAGCGCGTAGCGCGCCTGCGTGTGGGTGGTCGCCACCGACAGCGCCCCTTCGGACTCGTTGGAGAACTCGTCGCCGACCTGGCGCAGGTTGTCCACGTCACGCAGCATGCGTTCGGCAATGGCGAGGATGTGGCGACCCGGCTCGGTCACCTCGACCAGGCGCTTGCCGTGACGCACGAAGATGTCGGTGCCCAGTTCCGCCTCGAGCTGGCGGATCTGCTTGGACACGCCGGGCTGGGAAGTAAACAGCGCCTCGGCCGCTTCCGAGACATTGAGGCCGCGCCGGGCGACCTCGAAGACATAGCGCAGTTGCTGCAGGTTCATCGCGGTTTCGCCTTGCACCAAATAACTAAAGGTTATTTCAGTTTAACGCACGCACCCTTCTTGTCACTATGGCGCGGCGTTAGCATCCGTTCCCATCGAGCAGAACCGCCCGCGGCATCAAGGCGGTCGCCAACGGAGAGAACGGATGTACCAATACGACGAATACGACCAGCGGCTGGTGGACGAGCGCGTCGCGCAGTTCCGCGACCAGACGCGCCGCTACCTGGCCGGCGAGCTGTCCGAGGACGAATACCGCCCGCTGCGCCTGCAGAACGGGCTCTACATCCAGCGCCACGCGCCGATGCTGCGCGTGGCCGTGCCCTACGGGCTTCTGTCGAGCGCGCAGTTGCGCAAGCTCGCGCACATCGCGCGCACCTATGACCGCGGCTACGGCCACTTCACGACGCGCCAGAACATCCAGTTCAACTGGCCGGCGCTGAAGAATGTGCCGGAGATCCTCGCGGAGCTGGCCACGGTCGAGATGCACGCCATCCAGACCTCGGGCAACTGCATCCGCAATATCACCTCCGATCCGTTCGCCGGCGTGGCGGGCGACGAGTCGATCGATCCGCGCCCGTGGGCCGAAGTGCTGCGCCAATGGAGCACCTTCCACCCCGAGTTCGCCTTCCTGCCGCGCAAGTTCAAGATCGCCGTCAACGGCGCCGAGCACGACCGCGCGGTGATCCAGGCGCACGACATCGGGCTGGACCTGGTGCGCAACGAGACCGGCGAGACGGGTTTTCGCGTGCTCGTCGGCGGTGGCCTGGGGCGCACGCCGATCATCGGCGAAGAGATCGCCACCTTCGTGCCGTGGCGCCACATCCTGACCTATTGCGAGGCCATCCTGCGCGTCTACAACCGCTTCGGGCGGCGCGACAACATGTACAAGGCGCGCATCAAGATCCTCGTCAAGTCGATGGGTCCGGCCGCCTTCGCCGAGCAGGTCGAGGCCGAATGGGCACACCTGAAGGACGGCCCCTCCACGCTGACCGAGGCCGAAGTGGCGCGCGTCGCTGCGCACTTCGTCGACCCGAACTACGAGGACCTGCCCGCCGAGGACGTCGGCTACAAGGCACTGCTGCGCGAGAACAAGGCCTTCGCCGCCTGGGCGAAGCGCAACGTGCGAGCGCACAAGCGTCCCGGCTACGCCATCGTGACGCTGTCGACCAAGCACAAGGATGTCGCTCCGGGGGATGCCACGGCCGAGCAGATGGATCATGTCGCCGACTGGGCCGACCGCTACAGCTTCGGCGAACTGCGCGTGACGCACGAGCAAAACCTGGTGCTGGCCGACGTCAAACAGTCGGACCTGTTCTCGCTGTGGGCGGAGGCGCGCGACGCCGGGCTGGCGAGCCCCAACATCGGCCTGCTGACCGACATCATCGCCTGCCCGGGCGGAGACTTCTGCAACCTTGCCAACGCCAAGTCCATCCCCATCGCCAACGCCATCCAGGCGCGTTTCGACGACCTGGACTACCTGCACGACATCGGCGACATCGAGATCAACATCTCGGGCTGCATGAACGCCTGCGGCCATCACCACGTCGGCCACATCGGCGTGCTCGGCGTCGACAAGAACGGGGCCGAGTGGTACCAGGTCTCGCTCGGCGGCCGCCAGGGCAATGACACCGCGCTGGGCAAGGTCATCGGCCCGTCGTTCTCGGCGGAGGACATGCCCGACGTGGTCGAACGCATCATCGAGACCTACATCGACGAGCGCTTCGAGGACGAGCGCTTCATCGACACCGTGAGCCGCCTCGGCATCGCGCCCTTCAAGGCGCGTGTGTATGCCGAGCGCGAACCGCAAAGGAAGGTGGCCAATGGCTAAGCTGATTCGCAACCGCCGCGTCGAGGACGATGTCTACACCATCGTGACGCTGTCCGAGGGCGATGCGCCCGAAACCGTCTCGCTGCCCGCCGGACCGGCTCTGGTGCCGCTCGCGATCTGGAAATCTCGCCACGATGAACTGCCCGAGGGCAGCGGCGTGTGGCTGGCCGGCGACGAAGACCCGGCCGACATCGCCGACAATCTGACCGCCCTGCCGGTCATCGGCGTGAACTTCCCCAAGTTCGCCGACGGCCGCGGCTACTCCATCGCCACGCTGCTGCGTAGCCGCTACGGCTATACGGGTGAGCTGCGCGCCATCGGCGACGTGCTGCGCGACCAGTTCAACTATCTCTCGCGCTGCGGCTTCGACGCCCTGCAGCCGGCCGAGGGGCGCTACAGCGAGGCGCAGCTCGAAGCGGCGATCGCAAGCTTCGACGACTTCGCCGAGCCCTATCAGGCCTCGGTCGCGGTCTCCAACCCGCTGTTCCGTCGTGCGCAGCGCGCCGCGTAAGGAGGTCCGCCATGCATCCGAACATGAACCCCGACCTGGCCAATGCCACGCTGCGTCAGTCGGTCGCCGACAAGAGCGCCGCGGCCGCCGCGCTGCTCGAGCGCATCGCGCGCGAGCACTCGCCCGCGACCCTGGCCAACAGCCTCGGCGCCGAGGACATGGTGCTCACCGACCTGATCATCAAGCACGCGCCCGGCATCGAGATCTTCTCGCTCGATACCGGTCGCCTGCCCGCCGAGACCTACGAGCTGATGGCCGAGGTCGACCGCCACTACGGGCTCAAGCTCAAGCTGTTCTACCCGCGCCACGAGGCCGTCGAGGCCTTCACCCGCGAGAACGGCATCAACGGCTTCTACGACTCCATCGAAGCACGCAAGGCCTGCTGCCACGCGCGCAAGGTCGAGCCGTTGCGCCGCGCGCTCGAAGGCAAGGCCGCCTGGATCACCGGCATGCGCGCCGAGCAATCGGCCACGCGCGCCGAGCTGCCGCTGCAGCTGTTCGATGCCGACAACGGGCTGGAAAAGTTCAACCCGCTCGCCGACTGGAGCGAGAAGGAAGTGTGGGCCTACATTCGCCTGCATGAGGTGCCCTACAACAAGCTGCACGACCGCTTCTACCCGAGCATCGGCTGCGCCCCCTGTACCCGCCCGGTGGCGATCGGCGAGGACATCCGCGCCGGCCGCTGGTGGTGGGAGGATCCGGATAGCAAGGAGTGCGGACTGCATGTGCTCCGCAAGGCATGAGATGACAACGAACACGATCTGCAACGAACGCCCGCGCAGCCGATTCGCCGCGCTCAAAGCCGGTCTGCGCGCCGCCCTGCGTGCGCTGCGCGGCCACCCGAAACGCTGAAACGAGACCACACGATGTCCACGCTGACCAAACAGACGCTTACCCACCTCGACTGGCTGGAAGCCGAAGCCATCCACATCCTGCGCGAGGTCGCCGGCCAGTGCGCCAATCCGGTGCTGCTGTTCTCCGGCGGCAAGGATTCGATCTGCCTGCTGCGCCTGGCCGAAAAGGCCTTCCGTCCGGGCCGCTTCCCGTTCCCGCTGATGCACATCGACACCGGCCACAACTATCCGGAAGTGATCGAATTCCGCGACCGCCGCGCAGCCGAGCTGGGCGAGCGCCTGATCGTGCGCTCGGTGGAGGATTCGATGGCGCGCGGCACGGTGGTGCTCAAGAGCCCGACCGAATCGCGCAACAAGCACCAGTCGGTGACGCTGCTCGAGGCCATCGAGGAATTCGGCTTCGATGCGTGCATCGGCGGTGCGCGCCGCGACGAGGAAAAGGCGCGCGCCAAGGAGCGCATCATGAGTTTCCGCGACGAGTTCGGTCAGTGGGACCCGAAGAACCAGCGGCCGGAACTGTGGAATCTGTTCAACGCCCGCACGCACAAGGGCGAGAACATCCGCGCCTTTCCGATCAGCAACTGGACCGAACTCGACGTATGGCAGTACATCGAGCGCGAGGGCCTGGAACTGCCGTCGATCTATTTCGCCCACGTGCGCCCGGTGGTGCGCCGCGGCAGCCTGCTGCAACCGATCACCGAGGTCACGCCGGCGCTGCCCGGCGACCAGGTCGAGGACGTGCAGGTGCGGTTCCGCACAGTCGGCGACATCACCTGCACGGCACCGGTCGAGTCCGACGCCGACACCGTGGCCAAGATCCTTCTCGAGACCGCCACCACGACGATCACCGAGCGCGGCGCCACGCGCATGGACGACCAGACCTCGGAAGCTTCGATGGAGCAGCGCAAGCGCGAAGGCTATTTCTGAACATGCAGTTCCGTAGGTCAATGGGATGGACTCCTCCCCCTTACGGCATCGAGGTGCCAGACTGAGAATTGCATTCCCAGTCACAGGTTGAGGAGGAGTCCGAGATGAAGATTACGCGCCTTGGCATTGATCTGGCAAAGCAGGTGTTTCAGTTGCATGGGGTGGATGAGCGGGGTCATCGGGTGTTGCGCCGTCAGGTACGGCGGGCGCAGCTGCTGGAGTATCTGGCGCGTCTTGAGCCGTGCCTGATCGGGATGGAGGCGTGCGCCGGTGCGCACCACTGGGCGCGGCGCCTGCGCGAGCTGGGCCATGATGTGCGGCTCATTGCGCCGCAATTTGTGAAGCCGTACGTGCGTGGCAACAAGAACGATGCCAACGACGCGGAGGCGATCTGCGAAGCGGTGGGTCGTCCGGACATGCGCTTTGTGCGCATCAAGACGGTGGCGCAGCAGGACATTCAGGCGCTGCACCGGGTGCGCAGCGAGCGGGTGACCTCACGCACGGCGCTGGTCAATCAGATTCGCGGCCTGGTGGGCGAGTACGGGATTGCGATCGCACAAGGGGTCAGGCAGGTACGGGTGGCGCTGCCCGTGCTGATCGAGAACGCAGACGAGCGGCTCAGCGAGGCGTTCGTGCAGATTCTGTCGGAACAGTACGACGATCTGGTCGCGCTCGATGAGCGCATCGCCCGGCTCGACGCACAGATCGAGCGCATCGCGCGCGAGGATGGGGCCGCGCGACGGCTGATGAGTTTGCGCGGAGTGGGCCCGATCACCGCCACCGCGCTGGTGGCCAGCTTGGGCGATGGCCGTCAGTTCGCCCGGGCGCGCCAGGCCAGTGCCTGGGCGGGGATCGTGCCAGCGCAGCACGCGAGCGGGGGCAAGCAGCGCCTGCTGGGCATCAGCAAGCGCGGTGACGCGTATGTGCGCACCTTGCTTATCCACGGCGCGCGCTCGGTGATCAAGAACTGCGCGCACAAGGACGATGCGTTGAGCTGTTGGGTGCAGGCGCTGTGCGCGCGACGCAACAAGAACGTGGCCGCGGTGGCGCTGGCCAACAAGACGCTACGCATGGCCTGGGCGTTGTTGGTGCGAGGCGGTGAGTACGATCCGGAGCATGCACGAACACGGACCGAAGAGCCTGTGGGTGTGGCGTGAGCGCTGCGCAGTGATTGAAGTGAATCGAAGTAACGAGAAGGAGTAAGCCCCTACCGTCGATTGCGAAGCCCAAGTCGTGGATGGCTCACAGGTCGAACCGACGTCGGCACAGCCTGCTTAACGCGAAGTGCTCCCAAGCACGATAGGTCGATCAGGCGCCGGCGTGCGAATAGCCCATCGAGACCCGAGCAAATGCGCTCAACTACTGAGGTCGGATATACGTGCGCAGTCGTACCCAACAGCCAAAGACGACAAAAGGCTTGCAAACGGGAGGAGTCCATATACGCGTTGAGCCAAAGGCGAAATGCGACGCTCCCGCGGATTGGCGCCGAACGTCGGAATTCGCTGCGCTCATCCCGACCTACAAGGAATCCACAAGGAATCATGAACATGTCCGCCCACGAAAACATCCCCGGCATCGACACCGGCCTGCTGCGCTTTCTCACCTGCGGCAGCGTAGACGACGGCAAGAGCACGCTGATCGGTCGCCTGCTGTTCGATACCAAGACCATTCTCGCCGACACGCTCAGCTCGATCGAGAAGACCTCGCAGCGCCGCGGCCTCACCGCCGTCGACCTGTCGCTGATCACCGACGGCCTGCAGGCCGAGCGCGAGCAGGGCATCACCATCGACGTGGCCTACCGCTACTTCACGACCGGCACGCGCAAGTACATCATCGCCGACGCCCCCGGCCACGAGCAGTACACGCGCAACATGTTCACGGCGGCCTCGACCGCCAACCTGGCGATCATCCTGGTCGATGCCCGCAAGGGCGTGCAGACACAGACACGGCGCCACTCCTATCTGGCGCATCTGGTGGGCATCCCGCATCTGGTCGTCGCCGTGAACAAGATGGACCTCATCGGCTACGACCGCGAGACCTTCGAGCAGATCCGCGCCGACTATCTGGCCTTCGCGCGCCGACTCGGTATCCCCGACGTGCGCTTCATCCCGATGTCTGCACTCAACGGCGACATGGTCGTCGAGCGCGGCACGAACCTGTCATGGTACGAAGGGCCGACGCTGCTGCAGGTACTCGAATCCACGCCCAACGCGCACACCGAAGAGCCCGAGGATTTCCGCTTCCCGGTGCAGTACGTGTGCCGCCCGCAGGATTCGGCCAATCCGGAACTGCACGACTACCGCGGTTTCATGGGGCGCGTCGAGTCCGGCGAGATCGCCGTGGGCGACGCGGTCACGGTGCTGCCTTCGGGACGCACGAGCACGATCCGCGCCATCGAGATCGGCGGCGTGCGCCAGCCGCTCGCGATCCACGAACAGTCGGTGACGCTGCTGCTCGAGGACGACATCGACGTCTCGCGCGGCGACATGATCGTCAAGAGCAGTGAGCAGCCGCAGGCCGTGCGCGAGATCGACGCCAACGTGTGCTGGCTGTCCGAGACGCCGCTGTCGAGCGCGCGCACCTATCTGGTGCGCCACACCACGCGCGAGGTCAAGGCCAAGGTCGTGAAGATCGACTACCGGCTGGATCTGAACACGCTCGACGAGGTCGACACGGATGTACTCGACACCAACGACATCGCGCGTCTGACCCTCAAGCTGGCGCAGCCCGTGTTCGCCGATGCGTACGGCGACAACCGCGCTACCGGCGCATTCATCCTGATCGACGAGAGCACCAACAACACCGTGGGCGCCGGAATGATTCGCTGATTCGGCACTCGGGGTGCGATAATCGCGGGGGCTTCGGCCCCCGTTTGCGTTTCGGGCCGCGACACGCCGGCATCGAGAACGCGAGCGTCCGCACCCATGCGCGCCCCGGAAACCGGGTCGCCGCAACGGCCGACACATCACGACGAAAGCAGATTACATGAAGCGCCTGGACGATTTCCGCCTCAAGTTTGGAGCCCGCGAATACGTGCCGATCATGATCGGCGGCATGGGCGTGGACATCTCGACCGCCGACCTGTCGCTGGTCGCCGCCCGGCTGGGCGGCATCGGCCACATTTCGGACGCCATGGTTCCGACCGTCAGCGACCGCCGCTACGACACCAAGTACGTGCGCGACAAGCAGAAGCTGTACAAATTCAATGTCGCGAACATGGACAAGTCGGCCGTGCAGTTCGACCTCGCGGTGCTGGCCGAAGCCACCGAGACCCACGTGCGCCGCACCATGGAGCGCAAGCAGGGCGACGGTCTGATCTTCATCAACTGCATGGAAAAGCTGACGATGAACGGGCCCAAGGACACGCTGCGCGTGCGCCTGCGCTCGGCGCTGGATGCCGGCATCGACGGCATCACGCTGGCGGCCGGCCTGCATCTGGGATCCTTCGCGCTGATCGAGGACCATCCGCGCTTTCGCGACGCCAAGCTGGGCATCATCGTGTCCTCGCTGCGCGCGCTGCAGCTGTTCCTGCGCAAGTCCGCGCGCACCAATCGCCTGCCCGACTACGTCGTGGTCGAAGGCCCGCTGGCCGGCGGCCACCTGGGTTTCGGCATGGACTGGGCGCAGTATGATCTGGCCACCATCGTCGCCGAAATCCGCGACTGGCTGCGCGAGCAGGAACTCGACATCCCGCTGATCGCCGCCGGCGGCGTATTCACCGGCTCGGACGCGGTCGCCCACATCGACAACGGCGCGGCCGCCGTGCAGGTGGCCACGCGCTTCACCGTGACGCGCGAATGCGGCCTGCCCGATGACGTCAAGCAGCACTACTTCACGGCCGAGGAGGAGGAAATCGAGGTCAACCAGATCTCGCCCACCGGCTATCCGATGCGCATGCTCAAGAGCAGCCCTTCGATCGGCTCGGGCATCCGCCCGAACTGCGAGGCCTACGGCTATCTGCTCGATGCCAACGGCGGCTGTGCCTACATCGACGCCTACAACCGCGAAGTCGCACTGCACCCGGACGAGAAGAAACTGAAGGTCATGGACAAGACCTGTCTATGCACCCACATGCGCAACTTCGACTGCTGGACCTGTGGCCAGTACACCTACCGGCTCAAGGACACCAGCGTGCGCGAGCCCGACGGCAACTACCGCTTGCTCGACGCCGAGCACGTGTTCCGCGACTACCAGTTCAGCACCGACGGGCGTATCGCGCTGCCGACCGGCGAATCCGCGTAGGTCGTCGGAACCAGCCGCAGGCGAGTCCGACACGCACGACCAAATCTCGCGCGGGGTGTCGCACTCGCTACGCTCGCTGCGACCTACTGGACGCGTGCGGAACGGCGATGGGCCGTAGGTCGGGTCGAGCCGCAGGCGAGTCCGACGCGCACGCCCCATTTTCAGCGCCGGCTGTCGCGCTCGCTACGCTCGCTGTGACCTACTGGACGGGTGCGGACGTAAATCAACGTCGCTGCAGGAAGTCTCCGAGGCCCTTCTTCAGCCCTTCCTGCAGTTCGGGCGCCACCTTGTCCTGCACGGCCTCCTCGAGCTTCTTCTGCGCTTCCTGCTTGACCCGATCCGTGACCAGGCTTTCGAGGTCGGGCCGGATCGACGGGTCGTCGAGATTGCCGGAGATGCGGATCGGCACGGTCACGCCCTTGAGCTGTTCCAGCCCTTCGCCGCCCTGCCCGGACAGCGACGCCACCACGCTCGCCCGCACCAGATAGTCCACGGTTTCATCGGGCAGGTTTGCGCTGCCTTCGCCGACCACGCGCAGCAGCGGTGAGCGCAGATCGAGATCATCGTTGCGCGCGACGCCGTCGGAAATGCGCACGGTACCGGAAAGCTCGGTGAAGTCGGTCTGGTTGGGCCCATCCCCGGCCGGCGCCGGCTTGCCGGTGAGCTTGGCCTGCGCCTGACGCAGGAACTGCGCGACGTTGATGCCCTTGATGGCGCCGTCGAGAAAGCGGAAATCCACGTTCCCGGCCAGTGTGCGCTTGATGGCATCGGTGTCGTTGCCGCGCGCCTGCAAGCGCGACTCGACGTTGGCGTTGCCCGTCAGACGCTGCTCCGCGCCGGACAGATCGGCCAGCAGCGGCCCGGCCTGCACACCCGACAACCGATTGGCGAGCACCATCGACAAGGTCTGCGCACGGCCGTCGAAGCTCGCGCTGCCGGCGTAGCTGCCCTCGTACATCTTCGCCGCGAGCGGCTCGAGGCGCAGCACGCCGCCTTGCGCCTTCACTTCCACCGAGATGTCGTTGATCGTCAGCCCGCGCGCCTTGATGCGCCCGGCGGTGAACTTGCCGACCACATCGAGGCCGCGCAACACGGCCGGGTCGAGGATGGCAACTGCGGCTTCGGCGCCCGCATCGGCGGGCGCGCCTTCGCGCGGCCCGCTCACCTCGCGCGGCGTCGCCTCGCCGTCTTCAGGCGGTGGCAGATAGCGGTCGACGTCGATGGCGTCGAGCGCGAGTTCGAAGCGCAGGGCCTGCTTGGCAAAGTCCGCGACCGACATCTCTCCGCTGAGACGACTGTCATCGAGCACAGCGACGAGATCGCCCAACCGCGCCGAGGACGCCGTAGCGTTGATGTTGGTCGACAGGCTTGCCTTCTTCAGCACGTCGCCCCCCACACCTTCAGGCAGCGCGACGTCCATCGCCGCGAGGAGCTTGCGCGGATCGAACTCGGGCACCTCGAAGCGTCCGGCAAAACTCGGGCTCTCGTTCAGCCCGTTGCCCGCCAGATCACCCCGCGCCTCGACGCCGTAGCTGCGCAGCACCAGACCGTCGAGCGCCGCCGTGCCGGCGGCCATGTCGACCGAGGCGTCCGCGTCCGCCGCAAACTCGGCCTCGCCCCCCGGCAAGCCGGCGCCCTCGCCCTTGAAGCGCAGTTCCAGGCCGTCGACGTCGAGTTTCGGTCCGACCGGATCGAACAGTACCGCGCCGCTCAGATCCACACGGCCGGCGACCTCGGGCTCGCTGACCGCGACATCGAAACCCATCTCCAGCGGGAAACGCTCACGCGGACGCACTTCGCCGGTCTTGAGCATGAAACCGTCGATCGCGTACTCGGCACCGGCCTGGCGATCGTCGAAGCGCACGCGCGCGTCGGCGATCTCGACTCCGGCCACGACGATCGCGCCGAGCCCACCCATGGCTTCGCCAGGCGAGGATGGCGGCGCCTCTTCGGGCGACTCACCCTTGCCACGCGCGGCCAGATCGTCCCAGTTGGTGCTGCCGTCGGCATTGCGCACGAGGTTCAGGTCAAGCCCGCGCAACACCACGCGGTCGACTTCCACTTCCTGGCGCAGCAGCGGCATCAGGCGTGCGCGCACCTCGACCTGTTCGACACGCGCGAACGGCGCATCGCCGAAGCCGGTTGCATTGCCCAGTTGCGTGGGTCCGATCTCGACACCAATCCATGGAAAAACGGACAGCGAGAGCTCGCCTTCGATCGCCAGGCTGCGCCCGGTGCGCTTCTCAACCTCGCTCTCGATGCGGTCACGATAATCGTTGGGGTCGAACACGAACGCAAGATAAGCCGCGACGACGCCGAAGAGCACGACCACCACGGCGAGCACGATCGCGACGATGCGAAAAGCGGTTTTCATGCGGGCCTCCAGATTTTTTTGCGCTGCCGCGCAGCCACGATGACGCTCCAGTAGAGCATTGCCGGCGCCGCGATGCAACGTGGAAGCGCAATCGGGCAGGAACATCGCGGGCCGGCTACACTCAGAGTCAGTACGAATGACTATTCGCCATGCGCCTTTTCGGCGCGGAGCCATCATGCCGAATGCATTGCAGCGCTGCGGCGCCTGCCTGCTGATCCTTCTCGCCCTCGCGATGTTCGGCGCCACCATGGCGCAGGAGCGCGGGCAGGCGAGCCGCGTGCTCGAAATTCCGGTCGAAGGGGCGATCGGGCCGGCGAGCGCGGATTTCGTGGTCGACCGTCTCGAGCGTGCGGCCGCATCCGGCGCGGGCCTCGTGATCCTCCGCATGGACACGCCGGGCGGGCTGGATACCTCGATGCGCGCGATGATCCGCGCCATTCTCGCCTCGCCCGTGCCGGTGGTGACCTGGGTCGGTCCGGACGGGGCGCGCGCGGCCAGTGCCGGCACCTTCATCCTGTACGCATCGCATATCGCCGCAATGGCGCCGGCGACCAACCTGGGTGCGGCCTCCCCGGTGGCCATCGGCGCGCCCGGCCCGGGCAGCGCCCCTGCGCCGCAGGACGACCCTGCCAAGAACGAAGAAGATCAGGAG
Organism: Pseudazoarcus pumilus; assembly: GCF_002872475.1. GTDB lineage: Bacteria > Pseudomonadota > Gammaproteobacteria > Burkholderiales > Rhodocyclaceae > Pseudazoarcus > Pseudazoarcus pumilus. The sequence goes on along the minus strand of NZ_CP025682.1, from coordinate 407,806 downwards.
GCGCCCCAGCGCGGTAGCGGCAAGCCCAGCGGAGACACGCTCAAGGACAAGGCCACCAACGACGCGGCGGCCTACATCCGCAGCCTGGCGGAACTGCGCGGGCGTGACGCCGACTTCGCCGAGCGCGCGGTGCGCGAGGCGGCCAGCCTGTCGGCCAGCGAGGCGCTCGAGGCCGGCGCCATCGACCTGATCGCGCGCAACGTCGATGAACTGCTCGAGGCCATCGACGGTCGCCAGATCGAGCTCGACTCGGGCAACGTCGTCACGCTGGCCACCGCCGGCGCCAGCGTCGAGCGTCAGCAGCCGGACTGGAAGCACCGCGTGCTGGCCGTGCTGTCGAATCCGCAGATCGCGGTGGTGCTGATGATGATCGGCATCTACGGCCTCTTTTTCGAGTTCACCAGCCCCGGTTTCGGCGTGCCCGGCGTGGCCGGGGCGATCTGCATCGTGGTCGCGATGTACGCCTTCCAGCTGCTGCCGGTCAACTGGGCCGGCGTGGCGCTGATCGCCTTCGGCGCGATGCTGATGCTGGCCGAGGCCTTCATGCCGAGCTTCGGCGTGCTCGGGGTCGGCGGGGTGATCGCCTTCGTCGTCGGCGGCCTGTTCCTGATCGACACCGAAGCGCCAGATTTCGGCGTGCCGCTGAGTTTCATCCTCGGCATGGCCGTGCTCAGTGCGGCGCTGCTGTTCGCGATCGGAACCTTCGCCGTGAAAGCGCGCGCACGCCGCGTGGTCAGCGGCGCAGAGCAACTGGTCGGCGCGTGCGGCAACGTGCTCGACGAGGAAAACGGCTGGCATGCGCGCATCCATGGCGAGCGCTGGCGGGTACGCTCCAATTCCACTCTCGCGCCCGGTCAGTCCGTGCGCGTCACCGCCATCGACGGACTCACGCTCGAGGTCGAGCCCGTCGCCCCGAACACCGACCCACACAGGAGCAATACATGATGTTCGATTTCGACTTCGGTCTGGGCATCGTCGCGATCGTCGTCATCGCGCTGATCATCAGTACCTTCCGCATCCTGCGCGAGTACGAGCGCGGCGTGATCTTCATGCTCGGCCGCTTCTGGAAGGTCAAGGGACCGGGCCTGATCATCGTCATTCCCGGCATCCAGCAGATGGTCAAGGTGGACCTGCGCGTGGTGACCATGGACGTGCCCAGCCAGGACGTGATCTCGCGCGACAACGTCTCGGTCAAGGTCAACGCGGTGCTGTACTTTCGCGTCATCGATCCGGAGAAGGCCATCATCCAGGTCGAGCACTACTTCGAGGCGACCAGCCAGCTCGCGCAGACCACGCTGCGCGCGGTGCTGGGCAAGCACGAACTCGACGAGATGCTCTCGGAGCGCGAGAAGCTCAACAACGACGTTCAGGAAATTCTCGATTCGCAGACCGACGCCTGGGGCATCAAGGTGGCCAACGTCGAGATCAAGCACATCGACCTCAACGACACCATGGTGCGGGCCATCGCACGTCAGGCCGAGGCCGAGCGCGAACGACGCGCCAAGGTGATCCACGCCGACGGCGAGAAGCAGGCCGCCCAGGCCCTGATGGAAGCGGCCGAGATGCTCTCGCGCGAACCGGCGGCGATGCAGTTGCGCTACCTGCAGACGCTCACCCAGGTGGCGGGCGACAAGAGCTCGACCCTGGTCTTCCCGGTCCCGGTCGATCTGCTCAGCTCGTTGATGGGCGGCAAGAGCGCCAAGCCCGAAGCCGGGAAATAGCCGCTCACGAGTCGAGGGGGCGGATGCGTCCGCAGTTCCAGCACTGCGCGAACTGCCCTTCGATGTTCTCGCCGCATTCGCAGCGCCAGTCGGGCTGCGGCGGCGCCGCCTCGGCCAGTTTCAGGACTTCCTGCGCGCGCTCGATGCTTTCGGTCGCATCGATCCATATCTGCGGCCCGGCCTCGATGAAGGGGATGTCGCCGAGGGCGCCGGCCAGATGCGTGTTGCGCACCTCGGCACGGATGCCGGCCGAGCGCAGCAGGTTGGCGCGATGGTGCGCATCGATCGCGTCGAGGCAGCGCAGGAACAGTTTCATCGCCATCGAAGGCTCACGGCAGCGCGATCGCCAGCGCGATCGGCAGTGTCACCAGCGCAGCCACATTGCCCACCAGCACCATCGATGCGACGGTCGCCGGCTCCTGACCGTAGCGCTCGGCGAAGATGTAGTTGAGCACCGCCGGCGGCAGCGCGCCGAATACGATCAGCAGCGCGCGCTCCTGCGGCGGCAGGTCGATGAACAGCATCACGGCGAAGGCCAGCGCCACGCCGATGGCCGGCCGCGCCACCGCGACGAGCACGCCGCGACCGACCGCGGCGATGGTGGAGTCGGCCAATCGGGCGCCGAGCGCGAACAGCATCAGCGGGATCGAAATCTCGCCAAGCATGCGGATCGAGGTGAGCAGCGGCGACCACACCTCGAGGCCGGCGATCGCCACGGCCAGGCCGGCAAAGGTCGCCATCACCGAGGGCACGCGCCACACGTTCCAGATGCGCACGCGGTGGTCGAGCAGCCAGGCGCCGTAGGAAAAATGCAGCAGGTTGGAGAGCATGAACATCACCACCGCCGGCGCCAACGCGACATCGCCGAAGGCCAGCACCGCCAGCGGCAGGCCGAGGTTGCCGCAGTTGTTGAACATGATCGGCGGCACCAGCGTGCGCAGGTCGATCTTCAACACGCGCGCGAGCAGCCAGGCGGCCAGGCCCGAACCGAACACGAGAATCAGCGTCGCCACGCCGAGCGGGATGAAACCACCGATCTCGAATTGCTGGTTGGCCAGCGCCGCAAACACCAGCGCCGGCACGAAGACATCCATGTTGAGCTTGTTCGCATGCGACAGGTCCGGCTTCATGCGCCGGCCGACGAAGTAGCCCAGGGTTGCGATCGAGAACAGCGGAAAGAGGATTTCGATGATGCGAACGGCGATGTCCATGAACCGGCGACTCCACGGCGCAGCGCGCGCCCTGCATGTTCAAACGAAAGGGGCCGGCACTCGGCCGGCCCGTTGCACGAGTGCGTCAGTTCCGCTCAGAAGCGGGCACCGACGACGATCTGCTGCATGTCGACGCCATCGTTGGGCCTCTTGATGTTGGCGTTCGAGTAGTGCGAGAAGCGCACGCCCAGCGAGAAGTGCTCGGCGAACTCCAGTCCGACGCCGATCCACTCGGTGAACTGGAAGCGTGTCGACAGCCCGCGCGGGCCCAGCGTGGTCTGGTCGAAGTAGGTCGCACCCAGGCCGAGCTCGAAATACGGCCGGATCGTGGCCGAGGCGTGGGCGATGCGAAAGCCCACACCGAGACCGCCATAGCTGACCTGATCGCGCTCTGCACGGCTGCCGCTGTAGCGGAAACGCCCGCCCTCGACGACCGGCTGCAGCCGCATCTTCCAGTTGCCGGCATCGCGCGACCACAGTTCGCCAAAACGCAGGCTCGCACCATGGAAGGTGATGTCGCCGCGCTCACCGTAGCGCAACTCCAGGGCGTTGTCGTCCGCCGAGGCCGGCACCGCCAGCATGTACGTCGCGGCGATCGCCGCGACGATGACCGTACGCATGGTCGCTCTCCCGTCAGAGCACGTAACGTGCAAGATCCTCGCGCTGCGCGAACATGTCCAGCCGTGCGTCGACACAGGCAGCGTCGACGAGCACTTCGGTGAAGCCCGGCTTGCCGGCCTCGAACGAGACCTCTTCGAGCAGCTTTTCCATCACAGTGTATAGACGACGCGCACCGATATTCTCGGTCTTCTCGTTGACCTGATAGGCAATTTCGGCCAAACGGCGGATTCCGTCGCGCGAAAACGACACTTTCACGCCGTCCGTGTCCAGCAACGCTTCGTACTGGCGCGTCAGGCAGGCATCGGTCTGGGTCAGGATGCGCTCGAAATCCTCGACCGAGAGGTTCTCGAGCTCGACGCGAATCGGAAAACGACCCTGCAGTTCAGGGATCAGGTCCGACGGTTTGGACAGGTGGAAGGCACCGCTGGCGATGAACAGGATGTGGTCGGTACGGATCATGCCGTACTTGGTCGACACCGTCGTGCCCTCGACCAGCGGCAACAGATCGCGCTGCACGCCCTGGCGCGAGACGTCCGCCCCCTGGGTGTCGGAGCGTGCGGCGATCTTGTCGACCTCGTCGAGGAAGACGATGCCGTCCTGCTCGACCGCGCGCACCGCGGCGATCTTGACCTCTTCATCGTTGATCAGGCGCGCGGCCTCTTCGTCGGCGAGCGCCTTGAGCGCCTCGGAAATCTTCATGCGACGCTGCTTGCGCTGCACCTGGCCCAGATTCTGGAACATGCCCTGGATCTGCTGGGTCAGCTCCTCCATCCCGGGCGGGGCGAAGATCTCGGTACTCATCGGCGATTGCGCGACTTCGATCTCGATGTCCTTGTCGTCGAGTTCGCCCTCGCGCAGCTTCTTGCGAAACTTCTGGCGCGTCGCCGAATCCGCCGGCTCCGAGTCGCCGTGGCCGGTGGGGCGTGCCGCCGGCAGCAGCGCATCGAGTACGCGATCCTCGGCGGCATCCTCGGCGCGCGTGCGCACCGAACGCATGGCCGCCTCGCGCGCATCCTTGACGGCGATTTCCACCAGATCGCGAATGATGGTCTCCACGTCGCGACCGACATAGCCGACCTCGGTGAACTTGGTCGCCTCGACCTTGACGAAGGGCGCGTTGGCCAGCCGCGCCAGCCGCCGCGCGATCTCGGTCTTGCCCACGCCGGTGGGGCCGATCATCAGGATGTTCTTGGGGGTGATCTCGCTGCGCAGCGGTTCGGCCACCTGGGCGCGGCGCCAGCGATTGCGCAGCGCGATCGCGACCGCGCGCTTGGCACGGTCCTGGCCGACGATGTGCTTGTCGAGTTCGGAGACGATTTCGGGGGGGGTCATCCAGGTCATGCGGGCAGCACCTCGACGACGTGGTTGTTGTTGGTGTAGATGCACAGGTCGCCGGCAATGCTCAGCGAGCGGCGCACGATGTCCTCGGGCGACAGTTCGGTGTTCTCGAACAGCGCGCGCGCGGCGGCCTGCGCATAGGCCCCGCCGCTGCCGATCGCGACGATGCCCTGCTCGGGTTCGAGCACATCGCCGTTGCCGGTGATGATCAGTGAGTGCTCGGCGTCGGCCACCGCCAGCATCGCCTCGAGACGGCGCAGCATGCGGTCGGTGCGCCAGTCCTTGGCCAGTTCCACCGCGCTGCGCAAGAGGTTGCCCCGGTGCTGGTCGAGCTTGGCCTCGAAGCGTTCGAACAGCGTGAAGGCGTCGGCCGTGCCGCCGGCGAAACCGGCGAGGATCTTGCCGTCGTGGATGGTGCGCACCTTGCGCGCACTGGCCTTGATGACGATGTTGCCGAGCGTCACCTGCCCGTCGCCACCGAGGGCGACTTCACGCCCGCGACGCACGGACAGGATCGTCGTACCGTGGTATTGCTCCATTCGAAATTCCTTTGATGCGTTCAGGGGCGCGGCGTGATCCTGGCGACCTGGCCCACACCCATCACGTGCAACAGCGCGAGCACCATCGCATTGACACCGCGCAGCGTGACGTTTCGCCCCTTGCCGCGCAGCGTCGACAAGACGTTGAACAGCGTGCCGGCACTGACGAAGTCCATGCGCCGCAACCGGCTGCAATCGACGACGATGTCGCTGCGCTCCTCGGCCAGTTCGACGATGCGACCGAAGACCGCGCTGCCGCCGCCGGCGATCTCGCCGTCGAAGGCCAGATGACCGCCGGCGCGCAGCGCGACACCGGCATCCGGCGCCGTATCCTCGGTCAGGGGCTCGACCGGATTCCAGGACGGCGGCGACTCTTCGAAGGTGATCGCGTAGTCGAGCGCCAGGTCGTCGAAACGCTCCTGCGCCCCCCCGTTCTGCAGCAACTCGAGCAGCAGCAGCCACAGCGAACGCTGTTCGGCCACGCCGACCTCAATGCGCGCGGACAGGGTCGTGACCAGTTTGTCGACGCCGGACAGTGAAACGCGCACGCGGGCGCGCCGCAGGCGCGCGACCGCGTCGAGCAGCAGCGCGCTGCCCTCGTCGTCGGCATCGCGCAACGAGGCCATGTCGATGCGTACCGCACGGTTGCGCTCGCCAAGCACGACGATCTGCTCGATCTGCTTGGCCAGCGCACTGGAGAGCAGGCCGGCGAGTTTCAGCGACGGTGTGGCACCGCCGCGCGCGCGCGGCGCCGTCGCCGACAGGTCCTGCCACGGCGGTGGCGAACGCTCGAAACGCGTTGCGTAGTCGATCACCTTCGCTTCGAAACGCTCACGCTGACCGGTCAAACGGTACAGGTCGAGGAGCATGGTCCACGGCCATTCGTCGTCGGCGTGACCGGCATCTGCAAGCAGGGCCTCGAGCAGGGCCTCGGCCTCGCGCACGTTGCCGTTGGCATAGAGCACGGCGACCTCCTCGCATGCCGACCCGATGCCGGTGCTCACCTCCTGCACTTCCACCAGGCTGGCGCATTCGTGCAGCGACAGCTCGTCATGATCCGGCGGCAAGCTGGAAGCCGCGGCTGAGGCGGGAACCGCACGATTGCGCTTGGGGGGAGTGACCACGCTCGATAACCTGTTGCCGATGTACCCGGAGCCGGGCGAAACGTCCTAAAGAATAGCATTGCACTCGCAATCGATGCACGTTCGGGCCAATTCCCAGCCATGCGCGGCACTTTTTACCATTCGATACAGCCACTCCTTCGCACGGGTACGCAGCACCGGCTGCGCTCGGCTAGAATGCCGCAATGCTCTCGACCGCCATGCCCGCGCCGAACGATGCTGCCTTCTCGATTCCCGCCCGGGTCTATTACGAGGACACCGATGCCGCCGGCGTGGTGTACTACGCCAACTACCTGCGCTACTGCGAACGGGCCCGCACGGAATGGCTGCGCGCGCTCGGCTTCGAGCAGCGGACCATGTGCGACGAGTTGCGCACGGTCTTCGTCGTACGCGCGGTGCAGGCCGACTATCTCGCCCCGGCCCGTCTCGACGACGCGCTGTCCATCGTCACCCGACTCACCCGTCTGGGCCGCGCCAGCCTGGTCTTCGCGCAGAGCGTGGTGCGCGGCGAGCAAGTCCTGTTCGATTCGCGCATCACGATCGCCTGCGTCAACGCCGCAAGCGGCCGTCCCACTCCGATCCCGACCGCTCTGCGGTCCCTGTTGCCAGCCATAGCCGACCCGACATGATCGCTAACGAGAACCTATCCATCCTCTACCTGATCAGCCAGGCAAGCCTGCTCGTGCAGCTGGTCATGGCGCTGCTCGCCGGCCTGTCCCTGATCTCCTGGTACTGGATCTTCCGCAAATGGTTCCAGATCCGCGCAATGCGTTCGAGCACCGGCCGCTTCGAACGCAGCTTCTGGAGTGGTGGCGATCTGAACACGCTCTACCAGAATGCGGCCTCATCCCGCCACACCTGCGTCGGCATGGAACGCATCTTCGAGGCCGGCTACCGCGAATTCACCAAGTTGCGGGCCAAGAGTCACGACCACGTGGCCATCATCGACGGCTCGCGCCGGGCGATGCTCGCCACCCACCAGCGCGAGATGGACGACCTCGAATCGCATACCGCCTTCCTCGCCACGGTCGGTTCCGTCGCGCCCTATATCGGCCTGCTCGGCACGGTGTGGGGAATCATGAATGCCTTCCGCGGCCTGGCCAACGTCAGCACCGCTTCGCTCGCGCTGGTCGCACCGGGCATCGCCGAGGCGCTGGTGGCCACGGCGATCGGCCTGTTCGCCGCGATTCCGGCGGTCGTCGCGTACAACCGCTTCACGCACGACATCGACCGCATCGGCATCCGCTTCGAGAGCTTCATGGAAGAATTCTCGAACATCCTGCAACGCCATCTGCGCTAAGCCGCTTCAAGGAGGTCCCCGATGCGCCAGCGCAGGCTCATGAACCAGATCAACGTAGTGCCCTACATCGACGTGATGCTGGTGCTGCTCGTGATCTTCATGGTTACCGCACCGATGATCCAGCACGGCTCGGTGGATCTGCCCGAGGTGTCTGACCTGCCGCCGCCGCCTTCGGAAGCGGTCTATGTGGTCGTGCGCACTGAGAGCCTTGCCCTGCAACGTTCCGTGAGTGACAGCCCGCAGGAGATGAGCAACGCACAGCTACGCACAGCCCTCACGGAACTGCTGGAAGCCAACCCAGCGCAAAACGTCATCGTCGCGGCGGATCGCAACGTCAGCTACGACCGCGTCATGACGACCCTCGACCAGCTTCGACGCACGGGCTTTTCACGTGTCAGCTTGCAGACGCAGAGCGGTCCCGGCAGATGAAGCACGATTGGCTGCGTACAGCGACACCCGACGCGGCGGGCAAATTCTGGTCAATGGTGCTGGCCGTGCTCGTGCATGTCGGCCTGGCCGTGTTCCTGTTCATCGGCGTGCGCTGGGAGACGCGTCCACCCGCAACGCTCGAGGTCGCCCTGGTGGGCGCCCCCGAGGAGCCCGCTGCCGCCAAGCCGGCACCCAAGCCCGCACCCAAGCCCGCCCCGAAGCCGGCGCCGGAACCCGAGCCCAAGCCCGCGCCCCCCAAACCGGAGCCGAAGCCGGAACCGCCACCTCCGCCGCCACCCAAGCCAGCAACGCCTCCGCCGCCGAAACCGGAGCCCAAACCCGCTCCGCCGCCTCCGCCCAAGCCGGAGCCGGCGCCCAAACCTGCGCCACCCAAGCCCGAGCCGCGGCCAGAGCCACCTCCGCCGCCGCCCAAGCCCGCGCCGACGCCGGAGCCGCCGCCGCCCAAGCCCGAGCCAAAACCGCAGCCACCGCAGCCACCGCGCCCGGAACCGGCCCCCTCGCCCCCGGCGCCCGAGCCGGAGCCGCCGCAGCCCGAGGCCGCGCCCGAACCCGCGCCGCTACCGGAACCCAAACCGAGCCCTCCGCCGGCGCCGCCGAAACCGGCCGCGGAACCGTCGCCACAGGTGCCGGACTATCTTTCGGAGCGCCTCGCGCAGGAGATGGCGCGTGCGCGCACCTCGCCGCAAGCAGACCCGGCCGCACTAGCCGCCTACGAGAACCTGCTGCGGCTGCACGTGCGCAGCCGGCTGATCATTCCACCCGGTCTGCAAGGCAATCCGGAGGCCTTGTTCAGGGTCACGCAACTGCCCAATGGCGACGTATCCAAGGTGGAATTGCTTCAGTCTTCGGGGAACGCACAGCTCGATATCGCAATCGAACGCGCCATCCAGCGTGCAAGCCCGTTACCCTTGCCGGAGGATCGAAAGCTGTTCCAGCGGGAACTGAGCATCACCTTCCGGCCGCTGGAGGCGCCATGATCCGGCACGGCAATCCGGCCGCAGCGCCCGCTCCCGTCACGCAAACCTTGACGGTATCGCGGTTTCACCAACGACCGGCGCGACCCGCAGCACGGGTCGCGCCGGCTATAATTTGCGGAGTCCTTTGCCCGATATGACTATGAAGCTCCCATTGCGCGCTTTGCTCGCCTGCTGGGTCGTGTTCTTCGCAACCGTCGCGCATGCACAGCTGTCGATCGAGATCACGGGTGCCAGCGCCACCCGTTTTCCGCTTGCAATCCCGGTTCTCGAGAACGAAAACCGCCTCCCCGACAGCGTCACCGACGTGATCCGTGCGGACCTCGAACGCAGTGGCCTCTTCGGTCTGGTCGACACCGGCCTGCAGACCTACCCCGAATCTCAGATTCCCGACCTGCCGGCGCTGCGCAAGCGCGGCGCCGACGCGGTGCTGACCGGGACCGTGGTGTCGCTCACCGACGGGCGCTTCAGCGTCCGCGTACGCCTGTTCGACACCATCCGGCGCATCGAGCTGGGCGCCCTTTCACTGCACATGAGCGCCAAGCAGAACCGCGTCACCGGCCACCGCATCGCCGACTTCGTCTACGAGAAGCTGACCGGCCAGCCCGGTTATTTCTCGACGCGCATCGCCTATGTGGTCGTCAAGGGTGCACGCCACGAGCTGCAGATCGCCGACGCCGACGGCATGAACCCGCAGCCCGCACTGATCTCGCGCGAGCCCATCATCTCGCCGTCATGGTCGCCGGACGGCAAGCGTCTGGCCTACGTCTCGTTCGAGAAGAAGAAGCCCATCATCTACATCCATGACCTGCCGACCGGGCAGCGTCAGCAGGTGGCGGCCTTCCTCGGTTCGAATTCGGCCCCGGCCTGGGCGCCGGACGGCAAGCGCCTCGCGGTGGTGCTGACCAAGGATGGACCGTCGCAGATGTACATCATCAACGCCGACGGCTCGGGCCTGAAGCGCATCAGCTTCTCGGAGAGCATCGACACCGAACCGGCCTGGTCGCATGACGGTCGCTGGATCTATTTCACATCCGACCGCGGTGGCAGCCCGCAGATCTATCGCGTCGCTGCCGATGGCGGCGATGCCGAACGCGTCACCTTCGAGGGCAGCTACAACGTCACCCCCCGTCCGTCCCCAGACGGCCGCAGCCTGGCGTATGTCACCCGCAGGGAGGGACGTTTCCAGGTGGCGCTGCTCGATCTTTCGTCGCGTAGAAGCGTCATTCTGACCAGCGAACCGGGTGTAGAATCACCCAGCTTTTCCCCCAACGGACGCATGATCCTCTATGCTTCCGGTAGCGCGAGTCGCGGCGTGCTCTCGGCCGTATCTACGGACGGCCGCGTGCGGCAGCGCCTTACAAGCCAGGCGGCGGAGATCCGCGAGCCAGCCTGGGGCCCAATCCCCCGGCAATGAAGATTTGTCGGTTTTTTCCACTTTCAAGGGAATCGATATGAAGAAAGTTCTCCTGCCAGCACTTCTCGCCTCGCTGCTGATCGCTTGCAGTGGGACCGGGGACCAGGCTGCCGACGGTACGGCCGGTTCGGCCGGCGCGTCCGGATCGGACACCACCACGGCGGCGGTTTCGGACTCGAGCATCTCGCGCAACGACATGGGCGCACTGGCCGGCGGCGACGCCTCCGGCAGCTCGGCGACCGACGGCTCGGCGAGCGGCAGCATCGCATCCCTGACCGATCCCAACCACATCCTGTCTCAGCGCACGATCTACTTCGACTTCGACAGCTTCGTGATCCGTCCCGAGTTCGCTGACCTGATCGATGCCCATGCCGCCTTCCTGAAGGGCCACGGGCAGATCAAGATGATGATCCAGGGCAACACCGACGAGCGCGGCAGTCGCGAGTACAACCTCGCCCTGGGCCAGAAGCGTGCCGAGGCGGTCAAGCGCGCACTGGTGCTGCTCGGCGTCGACGAAACCCAGATCGAATCGGTCAGCCTCGGCGAAGAGAAGCCGCGCTGCACCGAGTCGACGGAGAGCTGCTGGGCCGAGAATCGTCGCTCAGACATGCTCTACACCGGCGAGTTCTGATGCTGCGTGGTCTGTCGACAGCGCTGTTGTTCACCATCCTGAGCGTGTCTTCGGCCCAGGCGCAGGTGTTCGGGTCGGATTCGCGCCAGGTGAACAGCCTGCGCGAAGAGATGAACGCGCGCTTCAACACCATCAGTCGGGCGCACTTCGATCTGCTCAACCAGAACGCCGCGCTGAAAGAGGAAGTCGCTCGCCTGCGCGGCCAGCTCGAGGTGCTCACCCACGAAATGGAGTCCTTGCGCACGCGCCAGCACGACTTCTACGTCGATCTGGACGGCCGTGTACTCAAGCTCGAAACCGCTTCCAAGGAGTCGGCCGCGGCGCAGCAGCGCAGCGGGCCCGATCCTGCGGTCGAGGCGAGTAGCTACGAGGCTGCACTGCAATTGCTCAAGGATGGCAAGCACGCCGAGGCCCTGTCGGCCTTCCGCGCCTTCATCACCGACTATCCGGCCAGCGGTTTTTTGCCCAACGCCCATTTCTGGGCGGGCAATGCCGCGCTGCAGGCCAAGGAAGTCGCGGCGGCCCGGGCCATGTTCGACACCATCGTGACGACCTGGCCTGACAACGACATCGTGCCCGATGCACTGCTCGGTCTGGCCAACAGCCAATTGCTGCTCGGCGAGCGGCGTGCGGCGCAGGACACCCTCGGACGCATCATTGCCCAGCATCCGGACAGTTCGGCTGCCCAGGTCGCCCGCCAGCGCGTCCAGCAGTAGTGGCACCCGTGCAGGAGTTGCAGGAAAGAACGAAGACCTCGGTGCGCGTCACCGAGGTCTTCGCTTCCATTCAGGGTGAAACCTCGCGCACTGGCTTGCCGACGGTCTTCGTCCGGCTGACCGGCTGCCCCTTGCGCTGCGTCTGGTGCGACACCGAGTACGCGTTCCACGGCGGACGGTCACGCGACCTTGACGAGCTGATCGCAGAAGTTGCTGCGCACGGCCTGCGACACGTGTGCGTCACCGGTGGTGAGCCGCTCGCGCAGAAGTCCTGCCTGCAACTGCTCGCCGCGCTGTGTGATCGGGGCTTCTCCGTCTCGCTGGAAACCAGCGGAGCGCTCGACATTTCCGGCGTCGATGCGCGGGTTTCACGCATCGTCGATCTCAAGGCACCGGGCTCGGGCGAGGCCGACCGCAACCTGTGGGCCAATCTTGCCCACCTGCGCAGCGACGACGAACTCAAGATCGTGCTCGCCGACGAAGCCGACTACGCCTGGGCGCGGGCGTGCATTGTCGAACACCGTCTGGCCGAACGCTGCCCGGTGCTGCTCTCGCCCGTGCACGGGCGTCTCGATCCCACTGCACTTGCCGAATGGATCGTGCGCGACCGCCTGCCGGTACGCTTCCAGACCCAGATCCACAAGATTCTGTGGCTCGACGCCCGGGGACGCTGAGCCGTGCCGGAATCAACTCCCTCATCCACGCCGCGCGCCGTCATCCTGCTCTCGGGCGGACTCGATTCGACCACCTGTCTGGCCATCGCGCGTGACGCCGGCTACGAATGCCATACCCTTTCCGTTGCGTACGGACAACGTCATGCGGCTGAACTCAACGCATCGCAGCGCATCGCACAGGAGTTCGGCGTGCGCCAACACCGCGTCGCGACCGTCGATCTCGGTCAGTTCGGCGGCTCATCGCTCACCGATGCAGCACTGCAGATTCCCGTCACGGGGCCGTCTGCTGGCGTGCCCTCGACCTACGTGCCGGCGCGCAATACCGTCATGCTCTCTATGGCACTGGCCTGGGCGGAGGTGCTGGGTGCGACGGACATCTTCATCGGCGTGAATGCGGTGGACTTTTCCGGGTATCCGGACTGTCGCCCGGAGTTCATCGCCGCCTTCGAAACCATGGCGAATCTGGCCACCCGCGCCGGCACCGAAGGCGCACGTCTGCGCATTCACGCCCCGCTGATGAATCTGTCCAAGGCGCAGATCATCCGCAAGGGAACAGCGCTGGGGGTCGATTATGCGCTGACCGTCTCCTGCTATCAGGCCAGCGACGACGGCACGGCCTGCGGCGTGTGCGACGCCTGCCGGCTACGCAGCGAGGGTTTTCAGGGCAGCGGGGTTTCCGACCCCACACCTTATCGTCGCACCTGATTGCCATGCGGCCGAGCGCCAAACCGGCCGCTCGTTTGCTGCCGCTTACGGTCGGTGGATCAATCTCAGGCGGTTATCCACCTCTTCCACCCCGCTGACACCGCGCACGATGCGCTCGGCCGCCCGGCATTCGGCCTCGGTGGCCGCCATTCCGTCGACAAGCACATGATCGCCGTCCACGGCAATGGTGATGCTCACGTGCTCGGTGTGCGCTGATGCACGCAGCGCGGCGCGCACACGTGCCTCCAGCGTCACGTTCGCAAGGCATGCGCGCGAAGCCTCGGTTTCCTGGAACTCGGGCAGATCCAGCAGCGACTTGATCTGCTGCACACACCCGACGACTGATACGCGATCGGTGTTGAGCACCAGGTCGTGGAGCAACGGATCGCCCCAACTCACACCGAATCGCTGCTGCATATTGAGCGTGTGGGCGGCATCGCTACGGCGCAGTTCATGACGCACCAGTTCGTCGTCATCGGTATCCAGGCGTTTCTTCATCCACTCGACGCGGCGCTCCATCGAGGCGCAAACGCGAATGCACGCCACGTGCGGGATTGAACGCAGCAGGTAGGTCGCACCCCAGCCACGGATGATGATGTTGCCGCGCGAAGCCAGTTCGAAGACTTCCTCGGCGACATAGGTCGACACGCTACGGGTATCGGTGCGCATGCGATCGAGCATGCCAGCCTTGCCGTCCATCACGCGCCGGATCAGGCTCTTGCGCGCGTGCATTTTCTGCGCGACGTGATCGACCACTTCATGGGTGACCTGCGCGAGCCCGAGTTCCTCGGCCAGCGCCTGGGCGACATCCTTGCCCAGCGACGCCATTTCCTGATTCATTGCGATGACGGGCATGACCTCTCCCCTTGAAGTCGCGTCACGGGAGCATGACACAAAAAAAACGGCCCGCGCAGGCGGGCCGTTTGATTCACTGCAAGTGCGGAAGTCGATCAGGACTCGGCCGCGAGCTTCCGCGCAACGAAGACCTTGCGATAGATCAGCATCACCAGCGGCAGGAATGCGAGGATCAGCGCCAGCGTGATGATCGTACCGACGATCGGGTTCGAGTAGAAGATGCCAAGGTTGCCGTTCGACATCAGCATGGCCTGGCGGAAGCCGTTCTCCGCACCACCGCCAAGGACCACCGCGAGGACCATCGGGGCCAGCGGATACTTGAGCTTCTTCATGATGTAGCCAACGATGCCGAAGATCAGCATGTACCACACGTCGCCCATCGCGTTCGCGACGGTAAAGGCACCGATCGAGCACGCGGTCAGGATGATCGGGGCGATGATGGTAAACGGCACCTTGAGGATCGCCGCGAACAGCGGAACCGTGGTCAGGCACAGGATCAGCGCGGCCAGGTTGCCCAGGTACATCGAGGCGATCAGGCCCCAGACGAAGTCGGGCTGTTCGGCGAAGAGCAACGGACCCGGCTGCAGGCCCCAGATCATCAGGCCACCCAGCAGCACCGCGGCGGTCGGCGAACCCGGAATGCCCAGCGTGAGCATCGGCAGCAGAGCGGCCGTACCGGCAGCGTTGTTGGCCGTTTCCGGACCAATCAGGCCGTCGATCGAACCCGTACCGAAGTTGTCACCATCCTTCGAGAAGCGCTTGGCGATGCCGTAGCCCAGGAAGGAAGCCGGCGTCGCGCCGCCCGGAACCACGCCGAGGCAGGCACCGAAGAACATCGAGCGGGCGAAGTTGGCCCAGTGCTTGCCCAGCATGCCCCAGGTCTTGAGCACGATCTTGGGGTCGATCTTGGCAGTGACGCCCTGGAACTTCAGGCCGTCTTCCATCGCGACCAGGATTTCGCCCAGACCGAACAGACCGATGACGACGATCAGGAACTCGAAGCCACGCATCAGCTCGACGGTGCCGAAGGTCAGGCGCATCGCGCCGGTCATGATGTCGATACCGACGGACGCCAGGGCGAAACCGAGCATCATCGCCGCCAGCGTCTTGTACGCCGCTTCCTTGCCGATCGACAGGAAGGCGCAGAAGGTCAGCACCATGATGCCGAAGAACTCGGGCGGGCCGAAGCTCAGAGCAAAGTCAGCAATCGTCGGAGCGATGAACGTGATCAGCATGATCGCGAACAGCGCGCCAAAGAACGAAGCCGTGAACGAGGTCGTCAGCGCCTCGCCGGCCATGCCCTTCTTGGCCATCGGATAGCCGTCGAAGGTGGTTGCGACCGAGTACGAACATCCAGGGATGTTGAACACGATCGCGGTAATGGCACCGCCGAAGAGCGAGCCCCAGTAGATGCACGACAACATGATGACCGCGGAGACCGGGTCCATGTTGAAGGTCAGCGGCAACAGAATGGCGATGCCGTTTGCGCCGCCGAGACCCGGCAGCACCCCCATCAGCACGCCGAGGAACACCCCGACGAACATCAGGAGGACGTTCATGGGGGTCAGCGCAACCGCCATACCCCCCATCAATGAATTGAGTTCTTCCACTTTTTTCTCCTGTTGATCTTATCCCGCGACGCCGGTACGTCGCGCGGCCGTTCGGGCCTGAATTCTTATAAGCCGAGCATGGCCTCGATCGGGCCCTTGGGCAGGGAGATCAGGAACCACCGTTCGAACAGCACGAAAAGCAGCACCGGCAGGATGATCACGTACGGCAGGGTCTTCACGACCGGATACTTGCCGTTGACGATCATGAAGCCCGCGATGTAGAGGGCCGCTGCCGCATACAGACCGATGTATTCCATCAGCAACACATAGATCGCAGTCGGGATGAAGACCTGCAGCACCGACTTGAACTTGCTGCGCGTGACGAACGGAGCATCGCCGTACGCCTTCGAACCTGGCAGGAGAGCCGCGATGGTGCTCACCGCACCGGAACCGATGATGAACAGGCCAATGTAGAACGGGAAATAACCCGAGCCCGGACCGAGCCCCGGTTCCCAGCCGGCGCCGACCTTGATCGAATCCCAGACTACGACGATACCGACGGCGACGATCAAAAGGCCGAAAGCCACTTCCATGGTGCGGACCGAGACGAGAGCCTTGTCTTCGCCCGGCGGTGCTTTATCTTGCTCCATAACTACCCTCGTTTTGACTCAAACATCGGCCGTGATGGCCGTACATAACAACGCGCCGCCCTTGTTGCCGGCGACGCGCACGCTTGTTCTTGTAGTTCTGGCGTAGAACGAAAACGGCCCCGACCCGTTGGGCCGGGGCCTTTCAGCGCCTTTACTTCGCGAGGAAGCCCGCAGCGTCCATCAGCTTGCGGTGCGTCTCTTCAGCGTCCTTCAGCCAGGCGTTGAACTCGTCGCCGGTCATCTGGGTCTGGTTGAACGCGCCCGTCGCCATGAACTTCTTCCAGTCTTCCGTTTCGGAGACCTTCTTGAAGAGGTCGATGTAGTAGTCGACGACTTCCTGCGAGATACCCGGCGCACCCATCACGCCACGCAGCATCTGGTAGGTCACATCCACGCCGGCTTCCTTGCAGGTCGGGATGTCGGACCACGCCATGGTGTCGGTGACCTTGGTCGTGTACTCCGAACGCTGCGAATCAAAGATGCACAGCGGACGCAGCGAACCACTACGCCAGTGCGACACGGCTTCCAGCGGGTTGTTGACCGAGGAGTCGATGTGCTTGCCGACCACCTGGGTCGCCACCGCGCCACCGCCCTTGTACGGGACGTAGGTCCACTTGGCGCCGGTCGATTCCTGCAGCGCGACCGTGATGATCTGGTCTTCCTGCTTGGAACCCGTACCGCCCATGCGGAACTTGCCCGGACCGGCTTCCTTGACGGCGCCCGTGTACTCGGCAGCGGTCTTGTACGGCGTGTCGGCGTGCACCCACAGGATGAACTGGTCGAGGGCCAGCATCTTGATCGGGGTCAGGTCATTCCAGTTGAACGGAATGCCCGTGGCCATCGGCGTCGTGAACACGTTCGACAGCGTGATGATCAGCTTGTGAGCATCGTTCTTGGCGTTCTTGACGTACAGGAAGCCCTCGGCGCCGGCACCACCCGACTTGTTGACGACGACGATGGGCTGCTCCATCAGGTCATTCTTGACGATGACACCCTGGATGAAGCGCGCCATCTGGTCGGCACCGCCGCCACTACCGGCGGGGACGATCCACTCGACCGGCTTGGTCGGTTCCCAGGCGCTGGCGGTCAGCGGGGCGCCGAGCGCGACGGCGGCGGCGAGCGTGGTCAGGACGGGGATGGTCTTGTTGCGAGACTTCATTCGATGATCCTCCTTAGGTGATTACCGGACATTCCGGAAAGACTCCCGGCACTTCCGATTCGATCGCCGGAATCCCGTGGAACAGGATGGGAGACCGGCTTGTCTCAATAAAATTTTTTATCGAGGCTTCTATAAACCTCGTTGATCCAAGGATAAAGGATGTTGCGTAGCTGACAAGCCCTCGGTCCGGCAAATCTTGACCTTGGTCAACATTCTCTGAACCTCGTCGCAAGCTTGCCGCGACACGGTTCGCAAGTTCGCATGCATTGGCACGCAAGGGAATTCGGGTAAACGCTAGCGCGATGTGGACATCGAGCGCGAGGATGACGATCGACTCACAAAATGCCGTTGTGCTTATGCGCTGGGGATCGGAAGGGCTCGATCGAGCCGGATCGGCAGGACAGTCGCGGATCTCCGCGACGTCCGGGCTTACGGGGTGCTTACGTTTGAGATAAAGAAAGCAATTGGCGAGCGGCGAATGTCGCCCGCCAGCTGGCTAGAAGAACGACGGCAACCACTTCGGACGCGCATAGTCACGCCGCGCCCATTCGAAGGCTTCGAGGATGCGCGCCGGCGGCGTGTTGCCCGACAGGCCGCGCCGGCCGTTGAGCACGATGAACGGGACGGTGCTGATGCCGAGGCGCTTGGCGCGGGTGTCGACCTGCTGTACCCACTCGACGTCGACATCGCTGTCGAGATAGGCGCGCAAGGCGGCAACGTCGAGCCCGCACTCGCCGCCGATGGCGACCAGCTCATCGATGCTGGACAGGTTGCGCCCTTCGATGAAGTAGGCGCGGTATAGCGGCTCGGCGACCGTCTCGCGCACACCGGCCCGCTCTGCGAAACGCAGCAGACGATGGGCGTCGAGCGTATTCGGCTGCACCTCGATACGGTCGAAGCGATATTCGATGCCCATCTGCCGCCCGGCCCGTTCGACATCGGCGAACATCGTCGGATCGTTGGCCTTGCCCGGATAGCGACGCTTGAGATATTCCTTGCGGTCCACCCCCTCTCGCGGCAGCGCGGCATGCAACTGGAACGGCAACCACGAGATCTCGGGCTGACGCTCCTTGGCGTAGAGCCGACCGTAATGTTCAAGCGCCTTGTCGATGTAGCGCTTGCCGACGTAACACCAGGGACAAACGATGTCGGAATAGATTTCGATCGAGAACTGCTTCATTGCTTCTCCGCATTGTGTGGAACGTCGTCGCACACCAGGGCGTGACGCCGCGTGAAAGCCTCATAAGACCGGCGCCGGCGAAAGAGTTCGATCAGTCGCCCCAGCGCCCCAGCGTGTGAAAGCGCGCCGCCTGCAGGGCCGCGCTGTGCGCTCGTGCCGCTTCGGGATCGTCGCGCGGACGCGTGACGATCTCGGGCGCGACCGCCGTGAGGGCGGCGCGCACTTCGGGCTGCGCGAAGGCGCGCTCGAGCAGGGAAGCGTCGACCCAGGCAAGCTTGGCGGCCTCGAACCGCGCGTAGGTCCTGCCGCTGTCGCGATGCACGAAGTTTACGTTGGGGATGCGTCGGATGCACTGCAACAGGAACAAGGTATTGTGCTCGACCGCCATCTGCTCGGGCGGCGGATAGACCGCCTGCGGGCAGTTCGCGTGCACGTTGATCTTGCGATAGCGCTCGACGTCGACCAGGCCCTTGACGTCGAGCACGTTCATGTCGCCATTCCAGCCGAAGGCCACGGTCAGCGGGGTCTCGCCCTTTGGCACGCTGTTGTCGAGGAATTCGAAGTGAACCGATTTGTTCGTGCGCAAGGCCCACGTGAAGAAGATCTCGGGCATGCCCGAATAGGCCTCGATGTTGTGCGCGAGCAGGTCCTCGACCGACTTGAAGCGTCCGAACTGCAGACCGCGCAACCAGGCACGCTCGACCGTTTCGTGGGGCGGCGTGATCATGAAGAAGATGTAGATCAGGTGTCCGAAGCGGGTAAGCAGATTGCTGCCGGCCTGATCGGAATCGAGCGCGAAACTGTCGAAGCGGAAGCGATCGATCAGCAGGTGCGACATTTCGCCGCCCTCGGCCTTGCACGCCATGTAGCGGTCGAGCTTGTGATCGATGATCTCGAGTTCGATGCCGGTGAGCGCTCCGGCATACATGTAGGCTTCGCCCAGCGAGGCGTAGTCGAGCAGGTACTTGCGCCAGATGTCGGGGCTGATCAGCGCGAAATCCACCCAGCGCTCACCGATGCGCTCGACCAGGCGTTCCTGCATGGGACGCAGCGTGCTCTTGCCCGAGGCCGATGCGCCCTTGGTGTTGAGCACGATCGGGCGCGCCTGCGCGGGCAGGCGCACATAGCCGAGCTGCGTCGCGGCGTCCTCGATCCATGGCTCGATTAGACGCCCGATCGCCTCGCTGCAATAGTCGTTGGCCGCCATGCCCAACGCCAGCGCGGTGAGCACTTCGCGGTCGGCCCACATGCGCCCGTGCTTGATGTGCATCGCCGAGACCGCGCGCGACAGCGCGCGATAGGCGGCGCGACGCAGCGGATCGTCTTCCGCGCAGGCCTTGCGCGCCCAGTCGCGCCGCACCCGCTCCTCGTGCTCGGGGCCGCCCTCGTCATCGGCGCGGGCGGCCGCCCCGCGCCCGAACAGGCGGGCGACACCCGCCCACACACCGCCCGGCGCCGGTTGCGCAGGCGCGGCACGGAAGATGGTCGCACCCAGTTCTTCGTCGACGAAGGCTTCGAGCGCCTCGCGCATGCGCTCGTACTCGTCGACGATCTGATCCATGCGCGGCGCGATCCAGCCCTGATCGATGCGATCGGCCATCTCGCGGAAGTTGATGCCGAGTTCCTCGTACAGGCTGCCGGCCGGCACCGACAGATCGGCCGTGATGCGGATCAGGAGTTCATGCAGAACCAGACGCTGCGGGCGAAAGACGACCAGCTCCTGCAGTTCGAGTCCGGTGAACTCGCGCGCCTCGTGGGCATGCTCGACGCTGGTGAAGACATTCTCGGGGCGGAAGATGGTCGACAGCGGCAGCAGGTGGCGGGGCAGTTCCGGGCCGAGCCCGGGGTTCCACGGGCCGGCATCCTCGCCCCCCGGCGGACAGCTCGCAAAGCCGCCCCGGGCGACGCTCATGGGCAGACCCCGCAGCAGTGGGGCACGCTCCCGACGCTCATTCGTATACTTCGAGCACGCCCGCTTCGCGCAGGTCGTAATAGGTCTCGGCGTCGTGCAGCGCCTGATACATCACGATGGCGACGGAATTCTTCTTGATCAGGTGAGGGATGGCAAAGGCCAGCACGAAGAGGATGATGCCGGTGATCAGCCAGCCGATCAGGGCCAGCGCGACGGCACCACCGACCATCGGGAGTCTGATCAACGGGAGCCACAGCCGGCGGGAGATATAGTCCGCGGCGACCTTCTGCGACACGAAGGCGTTGAGCGTGTCGTTCTTGTAAGCTTCGACGAATTCGTGATGGTCCATGGTCGGTCCGGTTACGGTTCAGTCAATCTTGTGTGCCTGGTCAGCAGGCACCGAGGATGCCGCACGCATGCTCGGCGCACCTGGACATGCGTCGGCCCGGCATGCCGCTGGGCGCACCGGGCCGGACGCGAAACGACTGGCAGGACGCCCTCAGATGGCCTTCTCGGCGCGCATGGCTGCGATATCCTCGGCGCTGTAGCCCAGTTGCGCGAGCACCTCGTCGGTGTGTTCCCCGAGCAGCGGCGAACGCGTCACTTCGGTCGGGCTGCCCGAGAGCTTGATCGGGTTGCCCACCGTCAGGTACTTGCCGCGCTCGGGATGATCGACCTCGACGATGGTGCCGGTGGCACGCAGCGACGGCTCGTAGGCGATCTCCTTCATCGACAGGATGGGCCCGCAGGGGATGTCGAACTTGTTGAGGATGTCCATCGCCTCGAACTTGGTCTTGGTCTTGGTCCATTCCTCGATGGTCGCGAAGATCGACTCGAGCTTGGGAAGACGCGCCTCCGGGGTCGCATACTCCGGATCGTCGATCCACTCGTCCTTGCCGATGATCTTGCAGATCGGCGCCCACACCGCGGCCTGGGTGATGAAGTAGATGTAGGCGTTGCTGTCGGCCTCCCAGCCCTTGCACTTGAGGATCCAGCCCGGCTGACCGCCGCCCGAGGCGTTGCCCGCGCGCGGCACGGTGTCGCCGAACTTTCCGTTCGAGTACTGCGGGTACTCCTTCATGGTGCCGGTGCGCTCGAGGCGCTGCTGGTCGCGCAGCTTGACGCGGCACAGGTTGAGGACCGCATCCTGCATCGGGGCGAGGACTTTCTGGCCCTTGCCGGTGACCTTGGCCTGGTACAGCGCGGTGACCACGCCCAGCGCGAGGTGCAGGCCGGTGCCGCTATCGCCGATCTGCGCACCGGTCACCATCGGGGGGCCGTCGTCAAAGCCGGTGGTGGAAGCCGAACCGCCGGTACATTGGGCGACGTTCTCGTAGACCTTGCAGTCTTCGTAGGGGCCGGGGCCGAAACCCTTGACCGAGGCGAGCACCATCTTGGGGTTGAGCTCCTGGATGCGCTCCCAGGTGAACCCCATGCGATCGAGCGCGCCCGGCGCGAAGTTCTCGACCATCACGTCGCACTGCTTGATCAGACGCTCGAGGACTTCCTTGCCCTTCTGGTTCTTGGTGTCGAGCGTCACCGAGCGCTTGTTGTGGTTGAGCATCGTGAAATAGAGGCTGTCCACACCCGGAATGTCGCGCAACTGCGCGCGGGTCGCGTCGCCGACTCCGGGACGCTCGACCTTGATCACGTCGGCGCCGAACCACGCCAGCAGCTGCGTGCAGCTCGGGCCGGACTGAACATGGGTGAAATCTAGGACGCGAACGCCTTCAAGCGCTTTACTCATGGAACTCTCCTCTTACCCGTAGCTTGTTGCCTGAAATCCTGTCGAAGCCGCGCGGCGCGCGACACGCGGGCGCAAAGGGTCGCATGGTAGCGACGCGCACAAAATTCGTTCAATGACGCCGGTCAACAAACCGCCGCTCGCAGCAGGGGGAATCTGACAAGCCCGGATTATACCTATGGCGGACACAACCCATGCCGAAGGCATGGCGCCGCTGCCCCGCAGCCGGCTGATTTGCCTGACAAATCCCGCAAATTCAAAGATTCAACATAGTTGCGGCGCGGCCGCATCGTCAACTCCGTTCGCCCGCGCACAGCGGGGCCGCGCGGGCCGGGGCGGTATAATCGCACATTCGGCGCTACAAGAGCGCATCCCGTGCTGTCCGAACGGCGGCACCGAATCCACAGCAGGAGGACGACACTTCATGCGTGCCATCGAGATTACCCAGCCCGGTCCGCCGGATGTATTGCAGCTTTGCGAACGCCCCGTACCCCAGCCGCGTGCGGGCGAAGTGCTGATCCGCGTGCATGCGGCCGGCGTCAACCGCCCCGATGTGTTGCAGCGCACCGGCAGCTATCCTGTTCCGCCCGGCGCCTCCGATCTGCCCGGCCTCGAAGTGGCCGGCGAGATCGTCGACGGCGAACTGGCCGGGACCGGACTGAAGAAGGGCGACATGGTGTGCGCCCTGGTGCATGGCGGCGGCTACGCCGAGTACTGCCTCGCGCATGCGGGCCAGTGTCTGCCGATTCCGCAGGGCTACTCCCCGGTGGAGGCCGCGTCACTGCCCGAGACCTGCTTCACGGTGTGGAGCAACGTGTTCGATCGCGGCGCACTCGCGCAGGGCGAGAGCCTGCTCGTTCAGGGCGGCAGCTCGGGCATCGGCGTCACCGCCATCCAGATCGCCCACGCGCTGGGTCATCGCGTGTTCGCCACGGCCGGCAGCGACGAGAAGGTCAAGGCCTGCGTCGCGCTCGGTGCGGAGATCGGCATCAACTACAAGACCGAAGACTTCGTCGACGTGGTCAAGCAGGCGACCGGCGGCAAGGGCGTGGACGTCATTCTCGACATGGTGGGCGGCGACTACGTCCCGCGCGAGATCAAGTGCCTGGCCAACGACGGCAGACTGGTGTTCATCGCCCTGCTCGGCGGCGGCAAGGCAGAAGTGCCGCTCGGCCCCATCCTGATCCGGCGCCTGACCGTCACCGGCTCCACGCTGCGTCCGCGCTCGGACGAGTTCAAGGCCGCCATCGCCGCAAAGCTCAAGGAACGCGTGTGGCCACTGATCGACGCCGGCAAGATCAAGCCGGTGGTGTACAAGACCTTCCCGCTGGAAGATGCGGCCAAGGCACACGAACTGATGGAGTCGAGCCAGCATATCGGCAAGATCGTGCTGACCGTCGCCGACGCCTGACGCAGCCAGCGCAAGGATCGGGATAGGGGCGGTCAGCTTACCTGACCGTTCCCCTCCCACACCACCCGGCATGCGGGTCCGCACCGGGCGGTTCGAGCAGTTGAGGTCATGAGAGCCGGGGCACTCCGATCCGGTCGAAGTAGGCGATAGGCATTGCCCGGTTCAGCGCCATGCGGCTGTTGCGCCACCAGCACCGACTGTTCGCGGCCACCTTGCGAGCGTCCGCCTCCGAAGCGCCCAGCGCTTTCAACTCCCGATACATCGTCGTACTCCGGCGCCAGTGCTTGAGCTGCACGGCACGCAGCCGGTGTCGAATCCACTCGTCGAGTCCGCGGAGCACTTGCGGCGTCTGCGCGAGCTGGAAGTAGGCCTTCCAGCCCGGCATGTAAGTCCGGAGTTGTTCGGCGATCTCCGGCAGGCTACGCCCACCCGAGCGACGCGTCATTTGTCGGATGCGTTGCTTGAAGGTCTCTTTGGCCTTGTCCGCCACCTTGCATTTGACCTGACCGCCTCGGCCATACCAGAAGGCATAACCGAGAAACTTCCGGCCAGATGCGGGCGCGACGGCCGTCTTGGCCTCATTGACCTTCAGATGGAGTCGGTCGTAGAGCTTGCGCAGCCCGTCCAACACGCGTTCGCCCGCACGACGGCTGCGTACATATACGTTGCAGTCGTCGGCGTAACGCACGAAGCGGTGACCGCGCTGTTCCAACTCCCGATCCACCTCGTCGAGCAGCACGTTGGCCAGCAGCGGCGACAATGGCCCGCCTTGCGGCGTGCCCTCGTAGCGTTCCATGACCACTCCACCCTCCATGATCCCGGCCACGAGGTAGCGACGAATCAGCCGTAGCACGGCTTTGTCGTTGATGCGCCTCGATAACCGTTCCATCAGGATGTCGTGATTGACCCGGTCGAAGAATTTCTCCAGATCCACATCGACCACCACCCGGTAGCCGTCCTGCACGTAGCGCTGTGCATCGAGCACCGCGTCATGCGCACGGCGTCCCGGTCGAAAGCCATAGCTATGTTCGGAGAACGTCGGATCAATCTTGCGCTGCAAGACTTGCAGCAGGGCTTGCTGGATCAGCCGATCCGTCACCGTCGGCATCCCCAATTCACGCACGCCCCCGTCGGGTTTCGGAATCTGGACACGGCGCACCGGCGCGGGCCGGTAGCTGCCGTCCAGTAACGTTTCCCGAATCCGGGGCCAGTGCGCTCTCAGGTAGTCCGCCGTCTCGGCAATCGACCGACCATCCACCCCTGCACTGCCGCGATTGGATTTGACGCGCTTCCACGCCGCCTCCATGTTCGCGCTCGCGAGCACCTGCGCAAGCAGGCCCTCTCGCCCCGGGCTTCCAGTTGCATGCCGCGCCGTCCGTGCTTCATCACGCATCGCCTCAAGCGCGGCTTCACCCCGCCCTCCCGCGTTGCGCCCCGCATGACCGGGCTTCTGATGCACTGCACGTTCGAGCGACATGGCCTTCGGCCCTCCTACTCGTTCGGCCCTTCGCCCCAGCACGGCAGCTACTACGGCCTCTGCTGACTTCTCGCTCCGGCTCGGCGCCGTCGCCCTTTCAGACACAAAGCGAGATCTCCCCAGGTAAGAACGCACTCCTTCGCTGCACAACCGCCGGATCTACGCCGCTTCGCCTTGATCACGAGAGCTTCGCGGTTTCATGCCCGCTCGCCCTGCTCGGCAGCGCCTTCTATCCGATTCTTGTTCATCGGCTCGCAGCTTATGCTCCACGCTTCCTCCCCACACTCGGTCACCCTCATGCAGTTGCGCTTCACTTCGTTCGCTGTGATCAACTTACGGCGGGACTCGCACCCGCAGGAGTGCGCCCATGCTGGGCGCACACGAAAAAAAGCCCGGACCGTGGTCCGGGCTTTTTCTTGCCCGACGGGCCGGGTTGCCCCGGCCCCGTCGATCGGCACAGCGCGATCAGTTGAGCGCGGTCTCGAGCAGCTTGCCGCCACCGTAGCTCGACTGCACCGGCTCCGTGCCACCCGGGGTGACGCGCACCGCGCAGTACTTGAACTCGGGGATCTTGGCCGCCGGGTCGAGTGCGGCATTGGTCAGCGTGTTGATCGCCGCCTCGTAGTAGGCGAAGGCGACGAACACGGCGCCGCGCGGCGTGCCCTCGTCGGCACGCGCCCACATCGCGACCTTGCCGCGACGCGACTCGATCGTGACCAGGTCGCCCGGCGCGATGCCCATTTCCGCCATGTCCAGCGGGTGGATCTGCGCGGTGGGATCCGGTTCGAGGGCATCGAGCATGGATGCGCGACGCGTCATCGAACCCGTGTGCCAGTGCTCCAGCTGACGGCCGGTGATCAGCACCATCGGGTACTCGCCGTCAGGCTGCTCGGCGGCCGGGATGATGTCCGCCGGCACGAAGCGCGCACGCCCGGTCTTGGTCGGGAAGTCGTCGACGAAGACCACCGGATCGCCCGGATCGCCTTCCTTCTCGCACGGATACACGACGGCGTGTTCGCGCTCGAGGCGGTCCCAGGTGATGCCGGCGATGCTCGGCATGGTCTTGCGCATCTCGTCGAACACCTCGGAGACATGCTTGTAATCCCAGCCGCAGCCGAGCTTGTTGGCGATGTCCTGGATGATCCACAAATCCTGACGCGCTTCACCCGGGGTGTCGATGGCGGCACGGCCCATCTGCACCAGACGGTCGGTATTGGTGAAGGTGCCGTCCTTCTCGGGGAAGGCCGAGGCCGGCAGGATCACGTCGGCCAGATACGCGGTCTCGGTCAGGAAGATGTCCTGCACCACCAGCAGATCCAGCGACGCCAGGCTGTGGCGCGCATGGTTGGCGTCCGGGTCCGACATCGCCGGATTCTCGCCCTCCACGTACATGCCGCGGATCTCGCCACGGTCGATGGCGTGCATGATCTCGACCACGGTCAGTCCCGGATTCGGATCCAGCGAGTCTTCCGGCACGTTCCACGCCTTGGCGAACTTGGAGCGGATCTCGGCGTCGGCCACGCTCTGGTAGTCCGGATAGACCATCGGGATCAGGCCGGCGTCGGACGCACCCTGCACGTTGTTCTGGCCGCGCAGCGGGTGCAGGCCGGAACCGGGCTTGCCGATCTGGCCGGTCAT
Organism: Pseudazoarcus pumilus; assembly: GCF_002872475.1. Taxonomy (GTDB): domain Bacteria; phylum Pseudomonadota; class Gammaproteobacteria; order Burkholderiales; family Rhodocyclaceae; genus Pseudazoarcus; species Pseudazoarcus pumilus. Next base: position 380,812 of record NZ_CP025682.1, on the reverse strand, counting down.
CAGCGACAGCGCGATCAGGCAGCGGGCGTTGTCGGTGCCATGCACGTGCTGCGAAATGCCCATGCCCCACAGGATCATCGAAGCCTTGGAGGTGGCGTACAGACGCGCGACGTAGCGGATGGTTTCGGCATCGATGCCGCAGATCGGCGCCATCTTCTCCGGCGTGTACTCGGCGACGTTCTTCTCGATCTCCTCGTAGCCGCTGGTGCGGCTGGCGATGAAGTCCTTGTCGACCAGGCCCTCGGTGACGATGACGTTCATCATCGCGTTGAGCAGCGGCACGTCCATGTCCGGCTTGAACTGCAGCACGCGATGCGCATAGCGCGCGATGTCGGTGCGGCGCGGGTCCATCACGATCAGCTTGGTACCGGCCTTGGTGGCGTTCTTGATCCAGCTCGCGGCGACCGGGTGGTTCACGATCGGGTTGGCGCCGATCAGGATCACGACCTCGGCCTTGGCCACGTCCATCACCGGGTTGGACACCGCGCCCGAACCAATGCCCTCGAGCAGGGCCACAACCGACGAGGCGTGACACAGGCGCGTGCAGTGGTCGACGTTGTTGCAGCCGAAACCGGTACGCACCAGCTTCTGGAACAGGTAGGCCTCTTCGTTCGAGCCCTTGGCCGAACCGAAACCGGCGAGCGCCTTCTTGCCGTGCTCGTCGCGGATCTTGCGCAGACCGCCGCCGGCCATCTCCAGCGCCTCTTCCCAGCTCGCCTCGCGGAAGATCTCCATGACGTTGTCCGGATCCATCAGGAAGTCCCCGCTCTTGGGGGCGTCCTCGCGACGGATCAGCGGCTTGGTCAGGCGCTGCGGGTGGTGGACGTAGTCGAAGCCGTAGCGACCCTTGACGCACAGGCGCTTCTCGTTGGCCGGGCCGTCGCGACCCTCGACGTACATGATCTTGTTGTCCTTGACGTTGTACGTGAGCTGGCAGCCCACGCCGCAGAACGGGCACACCGACTCGACCTGCTTGTCGGGCACGCTCAGCGCAACGTCGCGCGCCGGCATCAGCGCGCCGGTCGGGCAGGCCTGTACACACTCGCCACAGGCCACGCAGGTGGACGCGCCCATGGGGTCGTCCATGTCGAACACGATCTTGGCGTGATTGCCACGGAAGGCCAGGCCGATGACGTCGTTGACCTGCTCGTCGCGGCAGGCGCGCAGGCAGCGCGTGCACTGGATGCAGGCGTCCAGGTTCACAGCGATGGCCGGGTGCGACAGGTCCTGTACAGGCTGGCTGCGCGGCGCAAAGCGCGGCTTGCCCACTTCGAGCTTGCCCGCCCAGTAGTCGACCTCGTTGTGTCGCGTGTACTCGGTCTCGGGCATGTCCGACTGCAGCAGCTCGAGCACCAGCTTCTGCGACTTGACGGCACGCTCGCTGTCGGTCACGACCTTCATGTTGTTCGACGGGTGACGGCAGCACGAGGGCGCGAGCACACGCTCGCCCTCGATTTCCACCATGCAGGAGCGGCAGTTGCCGACCGCTTCGAGCCCGTCCATGTAGCACAGGTGCGGGACGGGGATGCCCTCGCGCTTGGCGATGTCGAGAATGGTCTCGTCCTCGCGGCCGCTGACTTCACGGCCGTTGAGCGTGAAGGTGACCATCGGCGCTTCCGACTGGGCCACTTCGTTCTTGGTAATCGCGTTCATACTCTGTTCCTCAGCGTCTGTTCGGGAGCGTGGCGCTTCAGGCCAGTTCCTGCGGGAAATACTTGATCACGCAATCGACCGGGTTCGGCGCGGCCTGACCCAGACCGCAGATCGACGCGTCACGCATCACCTGCGACAGGTCGGCGAGCGCGTCGACGTCCCACTTGGTGTCCTTCTGGATCAGCTGCACGGCCTTCGCGGTGCCCACACGACACGGCGTGCACTGGCCGCAGGACTCGTCCTCGAAGAAGCGCATCATGTTGCGCGCGGCATCGACTGCGGTGTCCTTGTCGGAGAGCACGATGACCGCGGCCGAACCGATGAAGCAGTCGTATTCCTGCAGCGTATCGAAGTCCAGCGGCACGTCGGCCAGCGATTCGGGCAGGATGCCGCCGGACGCGCCGCCCGGCAGGTAGCCGTAGAGCTTGTGGCCGTCGAGCATGCCGCCGCAGTAGTTCTCCACCAGTTCGCGCAGCGTGGTGCCGGCCGGCGCAAGATGCACGCCGGGGTTCTTCACGCGACCGGAGACCGAGTACGAGCGCAGGCCCTTGCGGCCATGCGCGCCGTGCGAGGCGAACCAGTCGGCACCCTTGACGACGATGTCGCGCACCCAGTGCAGGGTTTCCATGTTGTGCTCGAGCGTCGGACGCCCGAACAGGCCGACCTGGGCGACGTACGGCGGGCGCAGGCGCGGCATGCCGCGCTTGCCTTCGATCGACTCGATCATCGCCGACTCTTCGCCGCAGATGTAGGCACCCGCGCCGCGACGCAGGTGGATCTTGGGCATGTTCGATACCGGCGGCTCGGCTTCGAGCTTCTCGATCTCGGCCGTGAGCAGGGCGCGGCAGCCATGGTACTCGTCGCGCAGGTAAATGTAGATTTCCTCGATGCCGACCGCCCAGGCCGCGATCAGCGCGCCCTCGAGGAAACGGTGCGGATCACGCTCGAGGTAGTAGCGGTCCTTGAAGGTGCCGGGCTCGCCCTCGTCGATGTTGATCGCCATCAGGCGCGGGCCGTCGAAGCCCTTGACGATGCGCCACTTGCGCCCGGCCGGGAAGCCCGCGCCACCGAGACCGCGCAGGCCCGAGTCTTCCATGATCTTGAGCACGGACTCGACATCGCGCAGACCGCCGTAGCACTCCTGCACCAGCTTGTAGCCGTCGCGCTCCTTGTAGGCCTCGAAGTCGATGTACTGCTCCGGGTGATGCCAGATTTCCTTTTCCTCGACCAGCGCGGCGACCTTGTCGACGGTGGCGTTGGGCACCGGATTCTGGTGCACGACGGCCACCGGCGCCTGCTCGCAGCGCCCCACACAGGGCGCGTGGATGACGCGCACGTCCTTGCCGAGGATGGCCGGCAGCTTGTCGAGCAGATCCTGCGCACCGGCCATCTCGCACGACAGCCCGTCGCACACGCGGATGGTCAGCGACGCCGGATGCGCCTCGCCCTCGCGCACCACATCGAAGTGGTGGTAGAAGGTCGCGACCTCGTAGACCTCAGTCTGCGAGAGCTTCATCTCCTGCGCCAGTGCCGCCATGTGGGCGGACGACAGGTAACCGAAGTGATCCTGGATCTTGTGCAGGTGCTCGATCAGCAGATCACGCTGACGCGACTCGTGACCGAGCAGCGCCTGGACTTCGGTCAGGGCCTTGGGGTCGACGCGGCGTCCCTTGGGCGCCATGCGCCGACGCTGCTTGGTGGGCCCTTGCACCGTAATCGGGATGACTTTCTGGTTCATGTTCTGTTCCTAATCAGCTAACGCAACACAGGATTCGACGTTGTGCAATAAGTCTTACCGTGCATAGGCTCGGGCGAACCGATCACGGACGAGCTAAACGATCAAATTGTGACACATCGATTCGCGCGGGAAAATTGACGCGAGTCAACGACTTCGAAAATGGCCGCGGGCCTCACGAAGCGGCGGCATCCGCTGCGCTGCGCTCGAGGTCGGCAAGACGTGCCCGCAACGCACGCTCTTCGCGGAATCGTTCGCTTTCGTCGCGTATGATGGCCACGATCGCTTGCGGACGACCTTCACGGTCGGACAACAGTGACACCGTGAACGCAATCGACAGGGTTTCGCCGCTCGCGTTCAGCGCCGGCACACGCAACACGTCCGTACCGTAGCGCGTCTGTCCCGTGGCCATCGTCTTGTGGTAACCCTCCCAGTGCCGCGCCCTGAGGCGCTCCGGGATGATGATGTCGAGCGACGCGCCGATCGCATCGTCTTGGGCAAAGCCGAAGATGCGCGTGGCAGCGGCGTTCCAGTACGTGATCACACCATCGACGTCGCTGACCACGATGGCATCGCCGGCGGTGTCCGCCAGCTGCCGAAAATCCAGGTCAAGACTCATTCGCACCTCCCTCGGCCGCGAAGTTTTTCACTATAACATCGGCGGCCCGCGATCGCCTGCATCGCCCCAAGCAAAAAAACGGCACCCGAAGGTGCCGTTTTTCATCGAGAAATGCTCGCTCAGGCGGCGGTAACCTTCTTCTCGCGCATTTGCTTGATCTGCTCCGGCGTGTAGCCCAGCTCGCTCAGGATCTCGTCGGTGTGCTCGCCCAGCAGCGGCGAACCGGTGATCTCCACCTTCAGGTCCGAGAACTTGATCGGGCTGCCGACGGTGAGGTACTTGCCCAGCTTCTTGTGCTCGACTTCGACGATGGTGCCGCTGGCACGCAGGTCCGGATCCTCGGAGATTTCCTTCATGGACAGCACCGGGGCGCACGGGATGTCGAACTTGCGCAGGTAGTCGACGGCCTCGTACTTGGTCTTGTCCTTGAGCCAGTCCTCGATGGTCGCGAACACGTCAAAGATCTTGTCCTGACGGCCGCGCGGCGTGTTGTAGGCCGGATCATCAATCCACTCTTCCCTGCCCAGCGCCTTGCAGATCGGCGCCCAGGCGTGGTCCTGAATGGTGAAGTAGATGTAGGCGTTGGGGTCGGTTTCCCAGCCCTTGCACTTGAGCACCCAGCCCGGCTGGCCACCGCCACCGGCGTTGCCGCCACGCGGCACGGTGTCGGAGAACTCGCCGTGCGGATACTGCGGATACTCCTCGAGGAAGCCCAGTGCGTCCAGACGCTGCTGGTCGCGCAGCTTCACGCGGGTCAGGTTCAGCACGGCATCGGTCATCGAGCACGCGACCTTCTGGCCCTTGCCGGTCTTGTCACGCGCCATCAGGGCGGTAAGGATGCCGATGGCCAGGTGCATGCCGGTGTTCGAGTCACCCAGCGCGGCGCCCGACACGGTCGGCGGGCCGTCCCAGAAACCCGAGGTCGAAGCGGCACCGCCGGCGCACTGCGCGACGTTCTCGTAGACCTTCAGGTCCGAGTAACGGTGACCTTCGCTGAAGCCCTTGACCGAAGCCAGGATCATCTTCGGGTTCAGTTCCTGGATGCGCTCCCAGGAGAAGCCCATGCGATCGAGCGCTCCCGGACCGAAGTTCTCGACCATGACGTCCGATTCCTTGATCAGCTTCTCGAGAATCTCCTTGCCCTCGGGGGTCTTGGTGTTGAGTTCGAGGGAGCGCTTGTTGCTGTTCAGCATCGTGAAGTACAGGGCGTCGGCGTCTTCGACGTGGCGCAGCTGGTTGCGGGTCACGTCACCGGAACCCGGGCGCTCGACCTTGATCACGTCGGCACCGAACCAGGCGAGCAGCTGCGTGCACGCGGGACCGGCCTGAACGTGGGTAAAGTCGATGATCTTAATTCCTTCAAGCGGCTTGCTCATGTCAGAAATCTTCCTTTTTTTACGGGTTACGTTTAGCCCCCGTGAGGCACAGGGACTGCGCCTCGACAGGGCGTCAAGCTTTTTCGTTCGGGAGTCAATGGAGTGGCTCCGCGATGCGGGAGAGCCCATTTCAACCTTACATACTACTGGCAGGCGGCACCCCAAGTCAAGCCGGGCGCTCCGGATGCCAAGAACCGGGCGGACGGGTTGCCCCGCCCGCCCGGTCTCCGTGACGATCAATGCCTCATCGTCCGGCTCGTATCGAGCGAAAAAGCTTACTTCTTGACGGCCGACTGCGGATTGAGGCTGGTCAGACGACCACTCTCGGTACCCGCCGTCTCGTCGATGATGGCGTTGATCACGGTCGGACGACCGGAGGCCAGCGCCTTCTCAAGAGCATCCTTGAGCTCGGCCGTGGTGGTGGCGTAGTAGCCGTCACCACCGAAGGCCTCCATCAGCTTCTCGTAACGGGCGTTCTTGACGAAGGCCGTGACCGGAACGTCATTCGCGTTGTTCGGGTTGAGGTTGGGGTCGCAACCACGATACACGCCGCTGTTGTTCATGATGATGGACACGATCGGCAGGTTGTAGCGGGCGATGGTCTCGAGCTCCATGCCGCTGAAGCCGAAGGCCGAATCGCCCTCGATCGCAACGACCGGGCCATTGGACTCGACTGCTGCACCGATGGCGTAGCCCATGCCCACACCCATGACACCCCAGGTACCGGTATCGAGGCGGCGGCGCGGCTTCTCCATGTCGATGATGGCGCGGGCGTAGTCGAGCGCGTTCGCACCTTCGTTGACCAGGTGGATGTCGCGACCCTTGATCACGCTGCCGATAGTACCCAGCGCGTTGTGGAAGTTCATCGGCGTGGTGTCCTTGGACAGCATCGCGGCCATCTTGGCGACGTTCTGCTCACGCTTGGACATCAGCGTACCGACCCACTCCTTGGAGACCTTCGGGAAGTCCTTGCCGATGGCGGCGTTGAGGGCTTCGACCGAGCTCACGATGTCGCCGACGATGGGCGCGTCGATGGGCACGTTGCTGTCCATCTCCATTGCCGAGATGTCGATCTGGATGAACTTCTTGGCCGGGAATTCGCGATCCGGCGAGCCACCCCAGGTCTTGCCCTTGCCGTGGGCCAGCAGCCAGTTCAGGCGCGCACCGATGAGCAGCACGGCGTCGGCTTCCTTGAGCGCCAGCGAACGCGCGGCCATGGCCGACTGCGGGTGGCTGTCGGGCAGGATGCCCTTGGCCATCGACATGGCCAGGTACGGGATGCCGGTCTTCTCGACCAGTTCCTTGATCTGCTTCTCGGCCTGCGCGTAGGCGGCACCCTTGCCGAGCATGATGATCGGCTTCTTGGCGGACTTGAGCACGTCGACGGCGCGCTGGATCGACTCCGGCGAGGGAATGTGGGCCGGAGCAGGATCGACGACCTTGACGATGGACTCGGCACCGCGCACGGCGTCGATGGTCTGGCCGAGCAGCTGGGCCGGCACGTCGAGGTACACACCGCCCGGACGACCGGAAACGGCAGCGCGGATGGAGCGGGCGACGGCGATGCCGATGTCCTCGGCGTGGTTGATGCGGTAGGCGGCCTTGACGTACGGCTTGGCGGCGTTGAGCTGGTCGAGCTCTTCGTAGTCGCCCTGCTGCAGGTCGACGATCTCGCGCTCGGACGAGCCGGAGATCATGATCATCGGGAAGCAGTTGACGGTGGCGTTGGCCAGCGCGACCAGGCCGTTGAGGAAGCCGGGCGCGGACACGGTCAGCGCGACACCGGGCTTCTGCGTCATGTAGCCGGCGATGGCGGCGGCGTTGACGGCGTTGGCTTCATGACGGAAGCCGATGAACTTCATGCCACGGGCCTGCGCCAGACGCGCAAGGTCGGTCACCGGAATGCCGACCAGACCGTAGATGGTGTTCAGGTCGTTGGCCTTGAGCGCATCGATCAGCAGGTTGAAGCCGTCGGTCATTTCCTGGGATTGCATGTGAAAACCCTCGGATTGAGTGTCGGTAGTCGTGTTCATGGTGAATGCTCTCGCGTTGGTATGTCGATAAAGGTTGAGCAGCGTGGCTGGCTGGGCGGGCGCTTGTTGCATGCCGTTCGGGGCTGCGCAAGTCTGCCCGCGGGTCGCCTGCACGTCTTCACGTGTCGGCGGGAGGCGCCGGACGCCAGCGTTCTCCGACGAATGTTGTCAGGGAGATACCCGTACCTATGAAGCGAGCGCATCATAGCCACCGCCCCCTGCCACGATCATTGACCCCGGTCAACTTTAACGGGAGAATACGCCCTTAGTCGTATGGGCGACGGAACACCGGCCACTTTATGTCTCCAGTCGAGAAGCATCCGGATAAGAACATCATCCGCGTCCAGCTCAGGCAGAACCAGATCCTGAAGGAACTCGGCGAGGCCGAGATGGCCGCGCTGGAACCACATCTGGCCGTGATGGATTGCCAGAAGGGCGACTTCCTGCTGCACCAGGGCGTGCACGAGATGGAACAGTATTTCGTGCTTGACGGCGTGCTCAAGCGCGTCGTCACGAACCAGCAGGGAAAGCGAATGATCCTCCGCTTCACGGAGGAGCGCAACATGGAGACCAGCTACGCCGCCTGGCAGCTGGGCACACCCACCCCGTACAGCATCGTATGCGTCACCAAGGCGCGCGTTGCCAAACTGCCGATGCAGCAGTGGGCCGCCTTCATCGACGAGATGCCTGCACTCAAGCAGAACTTCGAGCATGAAGTAATGCGCCTGATGAGCGAGATCATGGCCCACACCATCACGCTGCACCTGCTCGACGCACCGGGACGCGTGCACCGCTTCCTGCGCAAGCAGCCCGACCTGTTCGACCGCATCCCGAAGAAGGAACTGGCCTCCTACCTGAACATTTCGTCCGAGACGCTCAGCCGCCTCAAGCATCAGGGAAAGATCTGATCCTCGCGGCAAGCGACCGAATAAAAGAAGGGGCCTTGCGGCCCCTTCGTCGTTGACCTCGCGGGCGCTCAGCCCTCGACGGTGGCGATGCGCAGCAAATTGGTGCTGCCCGGCATGCCGAAGGGCATGCCCGCGGTGATCGCGATCATGTCACCCGGCTGGGCGAAGCCCTCTTCGTGGGCGACCTTGCACGCGACGGTGACCATGTCGGTGACCGAATGCACGTCCTCGACCACCTTGGCATGCACGCCCCACACGAAGGCCATGCGACGCGCCGTGTCGATCCGCGGCGTAATGCTCACGATGGGAGCGGTCGGACGCTCTCGTGCGGCACGCATCGAGGTCGTACCCGAGGAGGTGTAGGTCACGGTGGCGGTCGCCCCGACGATCTTGGTCACGCCGCGCAGCGCGGCGCAGATCGCGTCGGCCGGCGAGGCCAGCGGTTCCGGATGCTGCGCGTCGATGAGCGTGCGATAGGCCGGGTCGCCTTCGACCTCACGGATGATGCGGTCCATCATCGCCACCGCCTGCACCGGGAATGCGCCGCTGGCCGATTCGGCTGACAGCATCACCGCGTCGGAGCCGTCGTACACCGCACCGGCCACGTCCGAAGCCTCGGCGCGGGTCGGCGTCGGCGCCGAAATCATCGACTCGAGCATCTGCGTGGCAACGATGCTCGGCTTGCCGTGCTCGCGGCAGGCACGCAGGATGCGCTTGGATGCGCTTGGCACGCGCTCGGGCGGCAGTTCCACGCCGAGGTCGCCACGCGCGACCATCACCGAGTCGGACAGACGCACGATCTCGTCCAGATGGTCGAGCGCCTGCGGCTTCTCGAGCTTGGTCATCAGCAAGGCACGATCGCCGATGATGTCGCGCGCCTCGTGCAGATCCTCGGGGCGCTGCACGAAGGACAGCGCGACGAATTCCACGCCCAGCGACAGCGCGAAGTCCAGGTCACGGCGGTCCTTCTCGGTGAGTACCGGGATGGGCAGCACCGCGTCCGGCACGTTGACGCCCTTGCGGTCGGACAGCGGACCGCCGGTGACCACGCGCGTGCGGATCTGCGTGCCATTGCTGTCGAGCACCTGCAGGCGCAGCTTGCCGTCGTCGAGCAGCAGCGACTGGCCGGCCTCGACCACTTCGAACAGTTCCGGGTGCGGCAGGCACACGCGGGTCTCGTCGCCCGGCGCGGTGTCGCGCTCGAGCGTGAACTCGGCGCCGGCCTGCAACACGATGCGCCCCGCAGCGAAGGTACCGATACGCAGCTTCGGCCCCTGCAGGTCGGCGAGGATGCCGATCGGACGACCGACCTTGCGCTCGATCTCGCGCACGATGTCGTAGCGCGCCTTGTGGTCCTCGTGCGTGCCGTGGCTGAAGTTGAAGCGGAACACGTCCGCCCCGGCTTCGAACAGCGCGAGAATGGTTTCGGGGCTCGAGCTTGCGGGGCCGAGCGTGGCGATGATGCGGGCATTACGTTCGCGTCGCATTTTATTGTCCTGAATGAAACGATGACTACTCAAAATCCGGTGGCTACTCGTACAGGCTACGCGGCGATCGTTACGCCCTGATGTACGCTTACGGCTGCGCTCGGCATCCGTAACGCGCCGGATTGGCCCGACCGGCACCCTGCGGCCCGGTCTTCCACTTCCATAAAATCCGATGCCGGTCGCACGCTGGCGACCGGCATCCGGAATCCCGCCGCACGCGGCGGCACCCCGTTGTTTCGCAATCCGCCCGCGCGGAGCGGATCGCGAAGATCAGCCTTCGGCGATCTGATGGTTGGCCATCATCTCGACCGCACGGCACAGCGCCGAGTGATCCAGGCCCGACATGCCGTTGGCGGCGCAGGCGTTCATCAGCTCCTGGGCCATCGCGGTATTCGGCAGCGACACGCCCAGCGACTTGGCACCCTGCAGGGCAAGGTTCAGGTCCTTCTGGTGCAGCTCGATGCGGAAACCCGGGTTGAAGGTGCGCTTGACCATGCGCTCGCCATGCACTTCGAGGATCTTCGACGAAGCGAAGCCACCCATCAGCGCCTGACGCACCTTCGCGGGGTCGGCACCGGCCTTGGAGGCGAACAGCAGCGCCTCGGACACCGCCTGGATGTTGAGCGCGACGATGATCTGGTTGGCCACCTTGGTGGTCTGACCGTCGCCGTTGCCGCCGACCAGGGTGATGTTCTTGCCCATCAGGTCGAACAGCGGCTTGACCTTCTCGAAGGTCGCCTCGGAACCGCCGACCATGATCGTCAGCGAGGCGGCCTTGGCACCCACCTCACCGCCGGAGACCGGCGCATCGACGTATTCGCAGCCCAGCTCGTTGATGCGCTTGGCGAACTGCTTGGTCGCGATCGGCGAGATCGAGCTCATGTCGACCACGATCTTGCCCTTGGACAGGCCGGCCGCGACGCCATTTTCGCCGAACAGCACGGCCTCGACGTGCGGGGTGTCCGGCACCATCGTGATGATGACGTCGGCGTTCTTGGCCACTTCCGCGCCGCTGGCGCAGGCCTTGGCACCGCCGCTGACGAGGTCTGCGGGCGGCTCCTTGACGTCGTGCACGAACAGCTCGTGACCGCCCGCCTGCAGGTGACCCGCCATCGGCGCGCCCATGATGCCCAGACCAATGAATCCAATTTTCGCCATGTCTATCTCCATATACGGTTCAAAACCAAGAAACGGGCAGCGGAATCGTTCCGCCGACCCGACGGCAGCGCGCGATGTCTCGCGCCCCGGTTGCGACATCGCATCCGCAAGACCTGCGGACGACGGCATCGACCTGGGGCGTAACGCGGACCGCCTGCCGAGCGGATGCGAACCGGAACCGTGTCGTCGGTCGCACCCGTCGCGCGTACTGACTCCGACCCTCGGCCGGAACATGCGCGAAGAAATCGCTCCGCGCAGATGTTAAAGGCAAAGACCCCGTTTGATAAGGACTCTCGTGATCGCTTGATTCGATAGCACAGGTATCGACCGATGTCCGCTCGCGTCCCGCACTGGGCAGCGCAGCGCCCACGACTGCCCTGCGCACGGGCGCGGATGCGGTGCGCGATGGACACCGCGTGGCGCTCGCCCCTATCATCGGCGAGGCACCGCATCACGGGGAAACCGACATGATCCGCATCCGCGCATGCCTCCTGGCGCTGGCCGCGACGTTCCCGCTCGCCGGCCAGGCCTTGGCAGACGGCTTCTACTGGGGTCTCGAGGGGGCGCACGAGCGTATCACATTCGAACCCCATTACTTCACGCTCGAAGGCCCGCCCGACAACAGCTACACCGATCGCGCGCGCGGCCAGGCCGGCAGCCTCGTACTCGGTCATCGCTGGCAGGCCGCGGATCGCCTCTCGATCGCCGTCGAAGGGCGCGCGGGCGCGAGCAACACCGAATTCGCGCTGTCCATCCCCGAGGAGCCCGCCCGCTTCCGCTACGACATTCCCTATGCCTTCGCGATCAGCGTCCAGCCGACGCTGCACGTAAACGACGCCTTCTCGCTCTACGTCGAGGGCGGCTGGTCCTACGGTCGTCTGCGCGAGAGAAAGTCCTCGCCCTCGAGCAGCACCTACGACGAGGCCGGCTGGCGCGGCGGCGCGCTGCTCGGCCTCGGCGTGAACCTGCGCCTGGGCGAGGCGTGGTCGGCGCGCCTGGGCCTGCGCGAGATCCGCTACGGCGCGCTGCGCTATACCTCGCGGCTGGCCGACGGCAGCCCGGTCGAGCGGGTGCGCGACCGCCCGGAGGTGCGCAGCTGGCACCTCGGCCTGATGCGTCGTTTCTGACCGGGGCGGGAACGAAGCAATGCGGTTCGCGCTGACCCTCCCCGAGTGGCTCGATGCGCTCGATGCGCCGCCGCAAGGCTTCGCCAGCGACGAGGACGCGATGCGATTCGCCATCGACGCGGCCGCGCGCAACATCGACGACGGCGGCGGACCGTTCGGCGCGTTGGTGCTCGACGCCCGCAACCGGCTGGTCGCCATCGGGGTCAACCGCGTAATCGCCGCGCACGCCTCCTGCCTGCACGCCGAAATGGTGGCGCTGCTGCGTGCGCAGCAGCGTTTGGGAACACACGACCTGGCCACCTGCGGGCCGCACACGCTGGTGTCCACATGTGCCCCGTGCGCCATGTGCCTGGGCGCGATTCCGTTCTCCGGCGTGCGTACCCTGGTGTGTGGCGCCGACGGTGCGGACGCCGAGGCGATCGGCTTCGACGAAGGCGCCAAGCCTCCCGATTGGGTCGCGTCTCTCGTCGAGCGCGGCATCGAAGTGCGCCGCGACTGCCTCGCCGACGAGGCGCGCGCGCTGCTGCTGCGTTACCGCGACACGGGCGGGCGCATCTACTGAGCGACCGCTGTCGCATCGGCCACGCACACCCGATTGCGTCCCGACGACTTGGCGCGGTAGAGCGCGCCGTCGGCAAGTTCGAGCGCCTGCTCGGCACGCTTGCCAAGCGCCGCCACGCCGATGCTCACGGTAATCGCGATCTCCCCAACGGAAGTGACCGCAGGTTGCGTCTCGATACGTTCGCGCAGGCGCTCGGCCAGCACCCGGCCATCCTCGGCGCCGGTGCCGGGCAGCAGCACCGCGAACTCCTCGCCGCCGAGGCGACCGGCCGCGTCGCCGCGACGCAGACTCTGGCGCACCACCTCGGCGAAGTGCTGCAACACCTCGTCGCCCACCGCGTGGCCCCAGGTGTCGTTGACGCGCTTGAAGTGATCGATGTCGAGCATCATCACGACACCGGCAGCACCGGCGCGGTGCCGCGCGTCGCGCGCCGCCTCGCTCAGGCGGGACAGGAAGCTGCGCCGGTTGGGCAGGCCCGTCAGGGTATCGGTCGCGGCCAGCTTCTCGAGCGCGACTTCGCGCTGCTTGCGTTCGCTGATGTCACGCACCAGCCACACGCGCCCCAGCCGCTCGCCTTCGCGCAAGATCGGCACCCAGTCGACCTCGAGCGCATGCCCCGCGCCAGCCGCGATCTCGATCGTGCGCCGCTGCTCGCCGCGCGCTGCGCTCTCCGGCTCGTGCAGCCAGCCGCTGCGCTCGGGCCCGAGCCGCACGACCAGCTCGGCATGGCCCAGACCGATCAGGTCGGCCCCGACCAGCGACAGGCCGAACAATTCGCACAAGGTGTCGTTGGCAATGACCACCACGTCGCGCGCGTCCTCCATCAGCACGCCGCCGGGGAAGCGCTCGAGCAGGGTCATCAGGCGCTGACGGCCGACCTCCAGTTCCGCCGCGGCCAGATGCTGTTCGGTGACGTCGTAGATGTAGCCATGCCACAGCGTCGCGCCGCTGGCCAGACGCTGCGGGTTGGAATGTCCGAGCAGCCAGCGCACACTGCCGTCGGCATCGCGCACGCGATACTCGCAACGCCAGGGCGCAAGCCGCTCGGCCGACTCGCGGATCGACGCCGTCACGCGCTCGAAGTCGTCCGGATGGATGATCTCGAACACCTTCTCGGCCGAAGCGGCGGCCTGGGCCGCATCCACGCCGTATACCGCGCGTATGCCCGGACTCGCATACGGAAAACAGGTGCTGCCATCCGGTCGCATCAGGAACTGGTAGACCACGCCGGGCACCTCCGCGACCAGCTTCTCGAGCCGCTCGCGCGACTCGGCGATGGCCGCCTCGGCGAGCTTGCGCGAGGTGATGTCCGCATGCGTGCCGGTCATGCGTATCGCGGAACCGTCGGCGGCGCGCTCGACCACGCGCCCGCGATCGAGTACCCAGATCCAGCGGCCGTCGCGATGACGCATGCGATGTTCGGACTCGTAGTGCGCCGCCCGGCCGGACAGATGCCGCGCAAGCGCCGCGTCGACGGCCGGCCAGTCGTCCGGGTGCACGAGATTCTCCCAGGTGGCGACGCTCTCTTCGAGCTCGGCGAGGCGATAGCCCAGCATTGCGGCCCAGCGCTCGTCGAAGCGCGTGTTGCCGCTGGGCACGTCCAAGTCCCAGGTGCCCAGCTCGCCGCCGGCCAGCGCGAGTTCCAAGCGCTCGCGGCTGTCGGCCAGCGCCGCGCTATTGCGCTCGCGCAGCAGGAACATCCACGCCAGCAAAACCCCGGCGAGCAGCACCACGCCGGTGGCCACCGCGTTCTCGACGCGCGACGCGGCGATGGCATCGCGCACCGTGTCGAGCTCTGCGCTGGCATCAAGCCCGACGCTGACCACCAGCGGATAGCCGTCGACACGATGAAAGGCGTAGAAGCGGTCGGTGCCGTCGACCACGCTGGCCGCGCGCGACAGCCCCTCGCGCGCATTGGGCGCGCGCATGAACGCGTGGGTCAGGCCGGCTCGATCACCGACGATCTCGTCAAAACGATGCGAGCGCGCCAGATATACCCCGTCCTCGCGTGCGAGCAGTACGGTATCGCCCGGGTCCGGGAAGATGTCGCGGAACGAACTCGACAGGTATTCGGGCGCGATCGACAGTACGACCACGCCATCGAACACGCCGTCGCGCTCGATGCGGCGGGTGAATTGCACCGACCAGCGTCCTGAGACACGGCCGAGCACCGGCTCGCTGATGAACAGGCGGTCCTCGCCCGCGTCGGCATGGAACACGAAATGCGCGCGATCGCCGATCGACACCGGATCGCCGACATCGTCGCGCAGATTGGAATGGACGACGAGCCCGCGCGCGTCGGCCACCGCCACCTGCACCAGCGCACCGAGCGGCAAGCCCGCCTCTACGAGGCGCTGGGTACGCAGGAATTCGCGCTCGCTGCCTGCTGCGCGCGTATCGGCGAGGGTCCGCACCATGTAGTCGATGTCGGTCACCAGTGTGCCCACCTGCAGCGCCAGCGCATGCGCGAGCTGGGCACTGCGTTGATGCACCCTGGCCTCGGCGTTGGCCTGTTGCTCCGCGTGACCGCGCAGCAACAGGCTCCAGTGCACACCCAGCGCCACGAAAAGCGCCAGCACGGCGATCGCGACGCGACGCAGCACCGGGCCAAGCCGGCGAGCCGCGGCCGGGCCAGCCCGGTCGAAGGCATCGGGCGGCGGTTCGATACTCATGAATTCGCGCACTCTGACATGTCAATCAGTATCCGCCGAAAACCGTGCGCGGCCAATCCGGCGAGGCCGTACCGAGAACCATCCAGGCGTGAAATAGTCCCTCACGCGTGCCATACGGGAACCCATGATGATCCGCCTGCAAAACCTGTCCATGCACTACACGATGGAGACCACGCGCATCGACATCCTGCGCGCGGTCGATCTCGACATCGCCGCGGGCCAGCGCATCGCCATCGCCGGGCCGTCCGGCTCGGGCAAGACTTCGCTGTTGCTGCTGCTCGCCGGGCTGGAACGGCCCGCCTCGGGCCGCGTGCTCTTCGACGGGGTCGCACTCGACGCGCTCGACGCCGACGCACTCGCCGACCTGCGCCGCGACCGCATGGGCATCGTGTTCCAGTCCTTCCACCTGGTGCCCAGCCTCACCGCCCTCGACAACGCCGCGCTGCCGCTCGAGATCGCCGGTCGGCGCGATGCGCGCGAGCGCGCCCGCGCGATGCTCGACACCGTCGGTCTGGGCGCGCGCCTGCATCACCACCCGGCCGAGTTGTCCGGCGGCGAACAGCAGCGCGTGGCCATCGCCCGCGCACTGGTGCACCGACCGAAGCTGCTGCTCGCCGACGAACCCACCGGCAATCTGGACGACCGCACCGGCGCGGCCGTGGCCGAGCTGTTGCTCGACCTGCACCGCGAGACCGACACCACGCTGGTGCTGGTGACCCACGACATGGCGCTGGCGCGCCGCTGCGACCGCGTGCTGCGTCTTGGCGACGGGCACCTGCATGACGACACCGGAGCCGTGACCCGTGCGCATGCTGCTTGAGCTGGCCTGGCGCGACCTGCGCGGGGCGGGGCGCACGCTGTGGGTCCTGTGTGCCTGCCTGGCGCTGGGCGTGGCGCTGATCGCGGCCAGCGGCGGGGTATATCGACAAGTGGGCGACGCGCTTCTGGCCGACACGCGCGCACTGTTCGGCGGCGACGTCGAGGTGCGCACGCGCGCCCCGCTGTCCGAGGACACGCGCGCCTGGATGAATGCGCACGGCACGGTATCGCGCATGGTCGAAATGCGCACCATGCTGATGGGCGATGGCGGCGACGCCCAGCTCGTCGAGTTGCAGGCGGTCGACGCGGTCTATCCGCTGGTCGGCCGCGTCGAACTCGAACCGACCGGGCGACTGACCACGGTACTGGCGCCGCGCGCGGGCGTGCACGGCATCGCCATCGATCCGCTCGTCGCCAGTCGCCTCGGGCTGACCGTGGGTGATTCCATCGAAGTCGGCTTCACCGCGATGCAGGTGCGCGCGATCACGCTGCGCCAGCCCGACCGCAGCCTGCGCGCCGACTGGCGCGGCCCGCCGGTGCTGATTCTGGATGCCGCCCTGTCCGATACCGGACTGCTCGCCCCCGGAGCGCGCCCCGAGTATCACTACCGCGTCGTCACCGACCGGCCGCCCGACGCATGGCGCGAGGCCTTCGTCGCCGCGCACCCCGATTCGGAAGCCGAACTGCGCACCTTCACCGAACGCAACGCACGCCTGGGCGAAGTACTCGGTCAGCTCGGCTCGGGCGTGCTGCTGATCGGCTTCTCGGCCCTGTTCATCGGCGGCCTGGGGGTGTTCAACAGCGTTCAGGCCTGGCTGCAGGGCAAGCTCGGCACCCTCGCCACACTGCGCGCAGTCGGCCTGCGCGACGGCCAGCTGGCCGCCATGGTGCTGCTGCAGGTCGGCATGCTGGCCGGCGCAGCGAGCCTCGCCGGCGTGATTGTCGGCGGCGCACTGGCCCTCGTCGGCACCGGCGTGATCGGCGAACGTCTGCCGCTCTCCGCCAGCGCGGCGGCCCTGATCGCGCCGCTGGCACTGGCCTGGTGCTTCGGCGTGCTCACCGCACTGACGTTCGCGCTGCCGGCACTGGGACGCGCCTTGTCGGTCAGCCCGGCCGCGCTGTTTCGCGGCCTCGCGGGAACGCGCACGCACCTGCCGGCGCGCTGGCGCACGCTCACCGCCGCATCCGGCCTCGCGCTCACCGCACTGGTCGTGGTCGCGATGCCCGATGCGCGCTTCGGCGCCGGCTTCATCCTCGCGCTGCTCGTCATGCTGGCACTGCTGGAGGCGCTGGTGCGCGGCCTGCGCGCGCTCGCGCGCCGACTGGCCGACCACCCTGCGCTGGCCGGACGCTTCGCCGCGCGGCTCGCACTGTCCGGCCTGTACCGGCGCGACTCGCCGCTGCGCCCGACCCTGCTCTCGCTGGGCTCGGCGATGACGCTGCTGGTGGCCTCGACCCTGGTCGTGCTGGCACTGCTGCAGACCATCGACGAGACCGTGCCGGAGAATGCCTCGGCCCTGGTCTTCTACGACATCGCCCCGACACAGCGCGAGGGCTTCGAGACCCTGCTGCGCGAAGCGCCCAGCCTCCAACGACATGCGCTGGCGCCGCTGGTGCTGGGGCGGCTGGCACGCGTCGGCGACGCGGTGCTGGCCGACAGTGAGGATGCGCGCCGGCGCATGGAAGCGCGCGACGAGCACAAGATGAGCCACCTGCAGGACAACTTCGACGACGTCGTGCTGCGCGAGGGCGCGTGGTGGCCGCAGGACTACGATGGCCCGCCGGTGGTCGCAATGGAGGACCGCGAAGCCGAGCAGTTGGGACTCGCGGTAGGCGATCGGCTCACCTTCGATATCGGCGGTCGGAACCTCCAGGCCGAGCTGGTCGCGATCTATGGCCAGCGCCGCTTCCAGTCCCGTCTGTGGCTGGAGGCGATCTTTCCGGACGGCGTGCTCGACCCCTTCGTCACACGTTACGTCGGCATGGCGTGGATGAGCCCCGACGACGCGCTCGCCACGCAGAACCGCATCGCCGCGGCACAGCCCAACGTGGTGACGGTGCGCACGGCCGCGCTGCTGACCGAGGCACGCACCCTGCTTGGCAGCGCCGCGGCCGGACTGGCCGCGATCGGCGCCGTCACGCTGGCCGCCAGCCTGCTGGTGCTGGTCAGCGTGGTCACCGCCAACCGCCTGCGCCAGGTCTATCTGGCCACGCTGCTGCACACGCTGGGGGCACGCCTGTCGGCAATCCGCGCCAGCCTGCATCTGGAGTATCTGCTGCTCGCGCT
Organism: Pseudazoarcus pumilus; assembly: GCF_002872475.1. Taxonomy (GTDB): domain Bacteria; phylum Pseudomonadota; class Gammaproteobacteria; order Burkholderiales; family Rhodocyclaceae; genus Pseudazoarcus; species Pseudazoarcus pumilus. Next base: position 362,376 of record NZ_CP025682.1, on the reverse strand, counting down.
GCTCACCTCGAGTTTCGCGTCGCTCGCCGGCGGCGTGCTGGCCACGGCGCTGCTGCGCCTGCGCATCGGCCTGGAAGGCGACATCGCCTGGTGGCCGGGCGCGCTCGTCGCCGTCATCGTCGCCACCGGTGCGCTGGCGCTCGGCGCACACTGGCTGATGCGCCAGTTGCGCATGTCGCCGGCGAGTCTGCTGCGCGCGAGCTGAACGGACAAAAAACTGACACCGGCCGATCCACAATGCTCCGTTATCGACTGCAAGAGGAACTCCGATGAATCCGCAACAGACCCGCGCCATCGTTACCATCAGCCTGCTCGCCGCCTTCGCCGACGGGCGCAAGGACAGCGCCGAGCGCGAACACGTGCGCCGCGTCGCCGAATCGCTCGGTGACGCCGCCGACCTCGACTTCATGCGCCTGTATCAGGACGTGCTGCTCGGCCGCGCCGACCTCGGCGCGGCGGCCGCCGCACTGGACACGCTGGAACTGCGCCAGCTGGCCTTCGAGATGGCGGTCGGCGTGGTCGAGGCCGACGGTCGTCACGACCCCGCCGAAACCGCCTTCCTGCAGAAACTGGAAGCCGCGCTGAAACTCGACCACGACCAGGCCGAAACCACCGTGCACCGCGCCGAGGAAGTGGCCGAGGCGCCGGTTGCCGGCGGCCTGCCGGCGGAAGTCGCTCCGGCAGCCGTGGTTGCCGCCGCAAGCGCCGCGCCGCTGCCGGATCGCGCCGAACTCGACCGCATGATTCTCAACGCCGCCATCCTCAACGGCGCGCTCGAACTGCTGCCGCAGTCCATGGCCTCGATGGCCATCATCCCGCTGCAGTTGCGGCTGGTGTATCGCATCGGCAAGAGCTATGGCTACGAGCTGGACCGCGGCCACATCACGGACTTCCTCGCCGCCGCCGGTGTCGGCATGACCGGCCAGTACGTCGAGCAGATCGGCCGCAAGCTGGTCGGCGGCCTGCTCGGCAAGGTCTTTGGCGGGCTGGGTCGTGGCGTCGGCGGCACCGCCACCGGCGCGGCCTTCTCGTTCGCCACCACCTGGGCCATCGGCAAGGTCGCGATCAGCTACTACGGCGGCGGCCGCAAGCTCGACACCGCCGCGCTCAAGGCCGAATTCACCGAGTGGTTCGGCCAGGCAAAAGGCCTGCAGCAGCAATACGCCGGCCAGATCGCCGAGCGCGCACGCACCGTCGATCTGGCGCAGATCACATCCAGCCTGCGCGGCTGAAGCAGCGTCGACTCCAATGCAAAAGCCCCGGAATTCCGGGGCGTTTCGCTTCTATCGCTGGCCGGTCGTGGTGTCGCCGAACACACCCTTGTATTCCCTCGGTTCGCAGCGCCAGTACTGCGGCGGCGCGGCCACCGTGCCGCCCAGCCTGGCCGCCGCGTGCCACGGCCAGCGCGGGTTCCACAGCATGCCGCGCGCGAGCGCCACCAGGTCGGCCTCGCCGTTGGCGACGATGGCCTCGGCCTGCTCGGGCTCGGTGAGCAGGCCGACCGCGATCACCGGCATGTTCACGCGGTGGCGCACCTGCTTGGCGAACGCCACCTGATAGCCCGGCGCCAGCGGAATCTTCTGTTCTACCGACAGGCCCCCGCTGGATACGTGAATGAAGGCACAGCCACGCGCTTCGAGGGCGGTAGCGAATTCGAGGCTCTGCGCCACATCCCAGCCGCCACCCACCCAGTCGCTGGCCGAGATGCGCACGCCCACCGGCTTTCCGGCCGGGAACACCGCGCGCACCGCATCGAACACTTCCAGCGGAAAGCGCATGCGGTTCTCCAGCGAACCGCCATAGCTGTCCATGCGCCGGTTGGACAGCGGCGACAGGAACTGGTGCAGCAGATAGCCGTGGGCGGCGTGCAGCTCGATGGCGTCCAGCCCGAGCCGTGCGGCGCGTTGCGCGGCGGCGACGAAGGCCTCGCGAATCTCGCGCAAGGCCGTCTCGTTCAGCTCGGCCGGTGGCGGCTCGTCGCGTCCGTGCGCCAGCGGTGACGGCGCCAGCGGCTGCCAGCCGCCCTCGTCGGCCGGCACCAGCGCGCCACCCAGCCACGGCGCGCGGCTCGACGCCTTGCGCCCGGCATGCGCGAGCTGCACGCACAGCGGCAGGTCGGCGTACTTGCGGATGGCGCCGATCACGCGCGCGAGCGCCGCCTCGTTGGCGTCCGAATACAGCCCCAGATCATGCGGCGAGATGCGCCCTTCGGGGCGCACCGCGGTCGCCTCCAGAATCAGCAGGCCGGCACCGGACATCGCCATCTGTCCGAGATGCATCAGATGCCAGTCGGTGGCGCAACCGTCCTCGGCCGAGTACTGACACATCGGCGCCACGACGATGCGGTTGGCCAGTTGCAGCCCGTCCAGGGCCAGCGGGGTGAACAAGGGACTCATCGGTTGCCTCATGCGCAAAGTCCGGCTGGAAGCTGCGCACTGTAACCCGGATGCGGCGATGCCGGCGCCGGTATCATGGAGGCGATGGACATGCCGACGGGGCAAGCACCCCCTTCCTCGCCACGACGCCGCCTGGCCTATTTCGGGCTGTTCTTCGTCGTGCTCACCGCGGCCGGCGCATGGGCGGTCTTCGACCACTTCGCCGGGCGCAGCGTGGCTTTCGACCGCCGCCTGCTGGCCCCTTCGGTACTGGCCGCGGCCGCGGTGCTGCTCGCGCTGTATTTTCTGACCGACGGGCTGCGCCTGCACTACACGTTGCGCGCGCTGGGGCATCGCATCCCGACCGCGGCGATGGCGCGCCTGGTATTCGTGAACATCTTCTTCTCGAATGTCACGCCCATGGCCACGGGCGGTGGCATTGCGCAGGTGTGGTTGCTGCGCGAGCATGGCGTGCCCATCGGCCGCGCCACGGCCGCCACGACCCTGCGCACCGTGCTCGCCACCGCGGCGATCTTCGTCGCGACGCCACTGTTCCTGATGTTCGGCACGCCCTCCGACGGGCACGCCCTGCTCGGGCGAGTGGCGCCGGTGCTGGCAGTACTGGTCACGCTGTACGTGCTGTTCTTCGCCGTCGTGGTGCTGCGCACGCGCTGGCTGATCGCGCCGCTGGGCGGTTCGCTGGCGGCGCTGCGCCGCGCCGGGCTGGTGGGCGCGCGGCGTCACCGGCGACTGCAGTTCGCGCTGCGGCGCGAGGTGCTGCGCTTTGCACGCAGCTTCGGCGACTATCTTTCCGGCCCGCCGCATCTGGTCGCCCTGTCGGTGGTCTGCACGCTGCTGTTCCTGGCCTGTCTGTTCAGCTTTCCGGCGCTACTGGTCGGCGCGCTGGGCCACGACACGGCGTGGCTGACCACGGCGGGACTGGCACTGGTGACGACCTTCGCCATGTACTTCGCGCCGACGCCGGGTGCGGCGGGCATCTCGGAGGGGGTGTTCGGCGCCTTCTTCGCCGATGTGCTGGGCCCCGAGCAACTGGTGCTGGTGACGCTGGCCTGGCGCTTCCTGACCATTCACCTGGGCATGCTGATCGGCCTCGCGCTGCTCGGCCGCCGCCTCGCCGCGAACGCCGGGGGGCATGCATGAACCGCCTGCTGCGCCACCGCGTGCCGTATTACGCCTGCCTGCTGGTAATCGCGCTGATGCTCGGCTACAAGGCCTATCTGAACTTCATGCTGCCCGATCTCGAGGCGCTGCACACGCGCCAGGTCGAACGCATTCACGCCGTCGTCGACGCACGCGAGGCGTTCAGTTTCGCGGTGGTTGGCAACATCGAGAACTCGGTGGGCATCTTCGAGCGGCGCTTCGTGCCCATGCTCAACGATGCCGGCGTGGACTTCGTCGTGTCGGCGGGCAACGCGGTGAGCGGGGGCGGCGAGGACAAGTACCGCGCACTCGAGGGCACCCTGAGCCGGCTGGACATGCCGTGGCTGCTGACGTTTGGCGAGAACGAATACGAGAACTTCGGCAGCTTCCGCTTCTACGAGCACTTCGGCCCGCATTTCTACAGCCTGCGCGTCGGTGGCGCCCGCCTGATCTTCCTCGACGCCACCGGCAAGACGCCGTGGCGCTGGCAGTTGCGCTGGATGGACGACCTGCTGGAACACGACGCCAGCCACGCACGCTTCGTGTTCGTCGGCAAGCCGCCACTGCGCCCGGCCAGGGAGCCGATGCTCGCCACCGCGAGCGACTATCTGCCGGATGCGACGCGCGACGCGCTGCTCGACGCGCTCGAGCGTCACCGCATCGACATCGTGTTCTCGGCCAATCTCGCGCTCTACGACGAACAGCGGCGCGGCGACACGCTGTTCGTCACCACCGGCGGCGCGGGCGGGCTGGTGCTCAACGACGACGACAGCTTCTACCACTACGTGCGCGTGGACAAGCATGCCGATGGCAGCATCGCTCACGCGGTGGAGCGTCTCGAAGTCGGCCAGCATCCGCTGCTCAAGCGGCTCGAAAGCCTGTGGTTCTTCGTCTATTCGTTGTTCTACGTCGGCTACGTCAATTTCTTCCTGATCGTCGCCGCGCTGGCGCTGGTCGCGCTCAAGCTGCATCGCGTGATCTTCGTCGGACGCGACTACTACCCGGACTACGACGTGGATCCGACACCGTGGCTGGAGCGGCCACTGCGTGTGGCGATGTTCACCAACAACTATCTGCCCTTCATCGGCGGCGTGCCGATCTCGATCGCGCGCCTCAAGGCGGGTCTCGCCGCGCTCGGCGACGCGGTGCTGGTGGTCGCGCCGCGCTACCGCAAACAGCCGGGGCGCGAGCCGGACGTGCTGCGCGTACGCTCGCTGCTGAGCGTCGGCGAGAAGCGCGAATTTCGCATCGCCAACCTGTTCCTGCCATCGATCCGGCGCCGCGTGCGCGCCTTCGCGCCGGACATCATCCACGTGCACCACCCGTTCTGGCTCGGTTCGCTGGGCGTGTTCGTCGCGCGCCGCCTGGGCGTGCCGGTGATCTACACCTACCACACGCGGCTCGAGCACTACGCCCACTTCGTGCCGTTGCCCGGCGCGCTGTTTCGCAACCTGATCTCGCACTCGCTGATCCGGCGCTTCGCCAACCGCTGCGACGGCGTCGTCGTGCCCACCTACTCGACCGAGGAATACCTGCGCATGATCGGCGTGACCACCCCCACGCTGGTGCAGCCGACCGGCATCGAGTACGAGCGCTTGCGCGAGGCCGACCACGATACGGTCGCACGGCTGCGAGGCGAGCTGGGCATTGGCGACGAGCGCGTGCTGATCAGCGTGTCACGCCTGTCGAACGAGAAGAACATCGACTTCCTGATCGACGCGGTCGATCGCCTGCGCCGCGTCTGCGACGTACCGTTTCGCGTGCTGATGATCGGCGACGGCCATCAGCGCCGTCGCCTGCGTGCGCGCATCGACGGCCTCGGGCTGCGCCAGCACTTCACCCTGGTCGGCGCCGTGCCGCCCGAGGACATGCCGAACTGGTACGCGCTGGGCGACGTGTTCGTGTTCGCCTCGAAGTCCGAAACCCAGGGCATGGTGATCCTCGAGGCGATGGCCGCCGGCCTGCCGGTGGTGGCGGTGCGATCGAGCGGCATCGACGACGTCGTGCGCGACGGCCACAACGGCTTCAAGACACCGGAGAAGCACGCACGCTGGTGCGAGCGGGTGAGCGAACTGCTCACCGACGACGCGCTGCGCCGCACGATGGCGGACAATGCACAGGCGTTTGCCGCAGATCATTCTATCGAGGCCTTCGCCACGCGCATCCGTGGCTTCTACGCCGAGACGCTGGCGCACCGCGCCAAGTACGACGCTGCGGCGACACCGACGACGGAGACCACCCCATGAGGACCGCACTGCCCGCCGCCCTGATCGCTGCCCTGATCGCCGGATGCGCGACCATCCCGGCCGAAGAGTGCGCACGCACCGACTGGCACGCGCTGGGCATGGCGGACGGACGCGACGGTCACCCGCCGTCACGCATCGAACGTCACGCCGAGGCCTGCGCACAGGTCGGCATCGCGCCTGACGAAGCCGCGTGGGAGGCCGGGCGTCGGCTCGGCCTGCCGGAATACTGCCGACTGCCCAACGCCATCGAGCACGGCCTGGCGGGCAAGCGCTACGCCGGCGTGTGCGACGACGCCGATTTCGCGCGCCTGCACGACGCGGCCCGCCAGCTCGCCGACACGCGCCGCGAGATCGAGTCGGTCGATCGCGACCTCGCCTGGCGCGAGCGCCAGCTCGCCACCTCGACGAAGCTCGACGAGCGCGACCGCGCGCGGCTGTGGATCGACATCCGCGCCCTCGAACGCAAGCGTGACCGACTGCGCGACGATCGCATCGACGCCACCCTTCGCCTCGACCGGTTGTCCCGCGAGCTGGGCCTGTGAGATTGCCAGATGGGCAATTTTCCCCGGTTCGGATTGGCACCGACCGGCCTGGAACGCGTATGCTCCGAACCTCGTAGGTCACCTTCGGTGCCCCGGCATCCCCGGCGCGCCCACCCGCATGCCCGTCCAGTTGCTGCTCTCGATGTTGCGTGCCCCCGCCTCGACCGGTGCAGTCGTGCCATCGTCACGCGCACTGGCCAACGCAATGGCGCGCGCCGCAACCGGCGCCGAACTGATCGTCGAACTGGGGGCGGGCACCGGCCCGGTCACGCGCGCGCTGCTCGAGCAGATGCCCGGCGTGCCCTTGATCGCGGTGGAACTGCAGCCGGATCTGGCGCGCATGCTGCAAGGCCGCTTTCCGGAAGCCGACGTGCGTCTCGCGCCGGCCGATCAGGTGGTCGACGCGCTCGGCGAACCGGACGGCAACGTGGTACTCGTCTCCAGCCTGCCCTTCCGCTCGCTGCCGCGCCCCGTGCGCAACGAAACCATCGCCAGCATCTGCCGCTTCCTGCTCGCCGACCCGCAACGCAGACTGGTGCAGTTCACCTATCAGCCGCGCGCACCGTTTCGCGCCCCGCCCGGTTTGCGCTGGCGCCGGCTCGCATCGGTATGGGCCAACACGCCTCCGGCCGGGGTGTGGGAACTGCGCGCCCACGTCTGAGACCCGGGCGGCTGCGCGATCAAGCCGGCAATGGTCGCAAGGCCCCGCCCTCGGGTGCGCCCGGCGCCGGCGTGCGCGCCATGTTCATGATCCAGCACACGCACACGAAGTAGCCGACCAGCGCGGCGAGTTCGACCACGCCCTGCTCGCCCCAGCGTTCGAGGGCGTTGGCGTAGGTCGCATCCGACACGCCGTGTCGGTCGAGAACCTCGCGCGCGAAATCCCAGGCCGCCGACTCATCCGCCGACATCGCGCACGGCCAGCGCCCGGCGGCAAGATCGTCGAGCATCTCACGGGCGCTGCCGGCCTCCAGCGCCAGCGGATGGTGGATCGCCCACTCGAACTGGTTCGAAGTGTGGCGCGCGACGACGAGCGTGACGAACTCGGTCACGCGTTTGGGCAGCACCGAGCCAAAACGCAGCGTCTCCCCGGCCCGCGACAACGCGTCGAGCAGCGCGGGGCTGCGCAGCAGCGGGATGAACGGTCCCTTGACTCCCTTGCGCGGGCCGTCGATGAGCGCCTGCGCGGCGGCGCGCTGCGCTGCGTCGAGCGAGTCCATCGGCGGCAGCGGCAGCCGCTCCGCGGTGTCGCGGCCGAAACCCTGGGCAATCTTCGTCATCGTGATTCCTCCGTTGCATGCATCGCATCGCGCCGGCCCATCACCGGCAACACGGCCCCGACGGCGAGCGCCGCCGAGGCCAGCATCAGGGCAGGCGCCATGCCCTGCCCGCCCAGTTCCAGTCCGGCCGCGACCAGCGGACCGAGCAATTGCCCGCTCGCGAATGCTGCGGTCATCGCCGCGATCAGCCGCTGTGCCCGCTCTCCACCGACGGCCGCGCCTTCCTGCAGCGCGAGCATGGTCACGACAAGAAAAGTCCCGCCCACGCACAGCGCCGATACGACCAGCGCGGCGAGCGAATCGTGCACCACCGGCAGCGCCACCCCGACTGCCATCACCGCCTGCGACACGGCCCAGCGCATGCGCCGCGACACGCCGCCGCGGCGCGGCCCGACCGCGATCCACATCGACGCCGCGGCCGCCGCGCCGAACACCGGCCACACCCAGCCGAACACCGCCGGGTCGCTGACCAGCACGCGCGCCTGTGCCGGCAGAAAGGTCGCCGGCAGGATGTAGCCGAATCCGAGCAGACCGTAGCTCCACACCAGGCGTCGCGCATCGCGCGCGTCGAAGCCCTGCGCGGCCGGCCTCATGTCCTGCGTCGCGGGCGAGCCGGAACCGCGCGAGAGCCCGCGCACCGCGGGCACGGCCAGCACCGCAGCCAACGCCGCCAACACCCACCAGCCGGCCACTGCGCCACCGCCTGCGAACACCACCGCCTGACAGGCCAGCCCCGCCAGCACGATGCCCAGGCCGACACCGGAAAACATCACGCCGGCCAGACGCGGCCGGCCGGCCTCGCGCAGTCGCCCCAGGCACAGCGAGGCCGCGCCGACCAGCGCCCAGGCGCTCGCAACGCCAGCGGCGAAGCGCACCGTCATCCACACCGCGAAGCCCTGAGTCGGCGCCATCGCCGCGGTCGTCAACACCACCGCCACCAATCCGCTCGCCAGCATGCCGGCCGGCGCGGCACGGATGCGCGTAGCCGCCAGCGCGCCAACCAGATAGCCCAGATAGTTGGCACCCGCCAACCAGCCACCACCGGCCAGACTCAACCCCGTCTCGGCCTGCATCAATGGCAGCAGCGGCGTGAACGCAAAGCGACCAATGCCCATTGCGACGACCAGCGCCGCCATGCCGGCCAGCGCCGCAGTCACGGCCTTGCGATCCGGATCCTGATTCATGGGGCTCATTGTGGCGGGATCTGGATCATCCGGACGGTTCCCGGCACCGATCACCCGGCCACCACCCGATCGCTACGCTGCAGAAAGCGTCGCATCCCCTGACGGAAAGCCGGTGTCGTGGCGACCAGGCCGAAGGCGTCGGCGCCGAGTGCGGCCGATTCGGCCACCGACAGGTCCTGCCCGCGATGCAGCGCGTCCCAGCTCAGGCGCACCGCGTCGGGCGAGCAAGCCAGCACCTCGTCGAGCAGGCTCATGACCTCATCCATCAGACGCACGCGCGGCACGGCGCGATGCACCAGGCCAATCTCAACAGCTTCGGTCGCGTCGATCGTGCGTCCGGTCAGCAGCAGTTCCGTGGCACGGCCCTTGCCGATCAGCCGCGCCAGCCGCGTCGTGCCGCCGAAGCCGGCAACCGCGCCGATGCGCACCTCGGGATGACCCAGGCGCGCGCCCTCGACTGCAACGCGGAAGGTGCACGCTTCGGCGATTTCCAGCCCGCCACCCAGCGTGTCGCCGTTGAGCGCGGCCACCACCGGCTTGCCGAGCGTCTCGATACGTGTCGTGACTTCGACCGCCTGCAGCGCGAAGGCACGCACGTCGAGCGGTGCCGCCGTGCTCAGAAAACGGATTTCGGCGCCAGCCGAGAATGTCGTCTCGCCCGTTCCGGTCAGCACCACGGCGCGCACCGCGTCGTCCTCGCGCAGCGCGGCAATCACGGCCGACAGGCGCTCGAGCGTGTACGGATCGAGCGCATTGCGCACGGCGGGGCGATTGAGCGTCACCAGCGCGATGCCACGCGCATTGGTCTCGCACAGGACGGGGGAAGCGTGGCTCATCGCAGGTCTCCTTCGTGATCGGCCCGGAAGCGGGTCCGTGCATGCATGCTAGGCAGCGCAAGGCACCGGGCGCTGAAACGCGCTATGCGTCGCGGCAGCAGCTTTCACGACCACACGGATGCACCGACCAGCAAGAGCAGGGCCGCGACCACCAGCGCGCACGCGGCGCCGCGTTCGACGCGCCGGGCACGGCCCGCTCCGATCCACACGGCCGCCCGCGCGGCCGCAACGGCGTAGGCGAGCTTCACGCCCCCGACCGCAAACACGGCCACCGCAATCACCAGCGCGACCTCACCGGCGCGAAGCGAGCCAACATCGACGAAGGCCGGCAGCAGCACCAGATAGAACAGCACCGCCTTGGCATCGGCCAGCGTTACGGCGAGCCCCGCGGCGAAGCTCGCGCCCGATGCGCCGGACGTGATCGCCGCGCGTTGCCCGGCCACCTGCCATTGCCGCCACGCCAGCGCGGCGAGCAGACCGGCCCCCGCCACACGCAAGACATCTGCCAGGACGGCGCCGGCGGCGAACAGCGCCGCGCCGCCGAACAGCGCAAGCACGATGTAGAACACGTCGCCCGCGACGATGCCGGCCGCGACGAACACGCCGTGGCGCGGGCCCAGCGCCAGTGCGCGCGAGACCACGGTGAGCACGCTCAGTGAAGGCACGGCGGCGAGCAGAGCGAGGGTGACGAAGAGCGCCAAAAGAGAAGCGACGGTCATGGGCGAACGCGGGCATGCAGGAGACCAGCCTGCAGTGTGCCGCCCGCATCCGCTCGACGACTGAATTCCGGTGGCATCGAAGCCGCCACGATTCAGGCCGCATTGCCGCGATGCGCGCAAGATCCTTCAACTGCCAGCACGCGACGCTGCTCAGGCCTCAGGCATCCCGGCCATCGCGGCGAGCACGTCGGCGCAGGCGCGCACCACGGCCCGCTCGCGCCCGGCCGCGGAATACAGCAGCACGTAGCTCTTGGCCGGCACCCGCAGCGGATGCGCGACGACCAGTCCGAGGCGACGGCGCAGTCCGGCGGTCAGGCGTTGCGGCAGCAGCGCCAGCCCCTCGCCGCGCGCGCAGGCCATCAGCACCGCGTACATGTCGTGGCACACCAAATCGGGTTCGCGCATGCGCGCGACCACGCCGCTGCGCTCGGCCAGACGCTGCCAGGAGAAGGCCGGATGCTCGAGCAATGCATGGGCGGTGAGCAGTTCGGCCGGCGAGGCCAGCGCCAGCGCCGTGGCATCGGCTGCACGTGCGATCACGGCCAGCTCCTCATGCCACAGCACGCGCGCGTCGCTGTCGTAGTCGTCGGGTCGGCAGTAGCGCACGGCGATGTCGCACTGGTTGCGCTCCAGATCGGACAGCGTCTCGCTGACGCTCACCGACAAGCTCACGCCGGGGCAGGCTGCACGCAGCCGCGCCAGTTGGGGCGCGAGCCACAGGCGCGACACCCCGGGGCTGGCCGCCAACCGGATTTCGGTCTCGCGCCCGCAGTCGAGCGCGTGCAGCGCGTCGGCCGCGCCACGCGCGAACACCGAAACGGCCTGGTAGTAATCCGCGCCTTCGGCGGTCAGCTCCACGCCCGGTGTGTGACGCACCAGCAGGCGCAGGCCGGTGCGCTCCTCGAGCTGGGCGAGCGAGCCGGTCAGCGCCGCGCGCGTCACACCCAACTCGGCCAGTGCCGGCGCGATGGCACCGTGGCGCACCAGCGCCTCGAAGGCGACCAGCGCATGCAGCGGCGGAAGAGGTACATTCGTCATCCGGAGGCCTGTGTCCGATGAAGCACTCATTATTGCGCGATCTCCCGCTGCTGGAACTGGTCGCGGTCGAAGCGGTGATCCGCCTGGGCAGCGTCGCGGCGGCCGCCGAGGAGTTGTCGGTGACACCGTCGGCGATCAGCCACCGTCTGCGCCAGATCGAGCGAGCGCTGGGCGTGGCGCTGGTCGAACGGCGCGGTCGCGGCATCGCGCCCACCGCGACCGGACACGACTGTCATGCCGAACTGGCGCGGCTGATCGCCGACTTCCGCGACACCACCGCCCGGCTGCGCGCGCAGAGCCTGCAGCGCGTGCACCTGGACGTGCCACCGGTCATCGGCGTGACCTGGATCACGCCACTGCTGCCGCGCCTGCGCGAGCGTCTGGGCGTGCCCGGACTGCGCTTCGAACTGAGCACCAATCGCGTGCCCGGCGTCGCGCCCAACCCCGATGCCGACCTGTTCATCGACTTCGGCACGGCCGCCGGCGACGCCCCCGGCCAGCACCTGCTGCATCGCGGCTCGGTGCGCGCCTACGTGCCCGCCTCCGAAGCGCGCAGCGGCGACCTCACGCTGGCCGAACTCGCGTCCCGCGCGCTCGTGCGCCATACCTCGGCGAGCTGGCCGCAATGGATGCAGGCCGCCTTCGGCGAGGCCATCGAACCCCGCTACGCGGTCAGCTTCGACGACCCGGTCAGCGCCGTCGAGGCCTGCCTGGCCGGCGAAGGCCCGGTGCTGGTCGGCTCCATCGCGGCGCGCGCCTACGTCGAGGCCGGCCTGCTGCACCCGGCGCACCCGGGGCGGCTCGAAGCAGGCGACTACACCGTCGAACTGACCCCGCGCGGCCAGCTCAAGCCGCTCGCGCGCCGCACTCTCGACCAGCTGCTGGCGCTCGGCGACGCCTCCACAGGCTAGCCTGCAAATGCGACTGTCGGCTGAATTCCGCTGGACGCAGCCGCAGTACGATTCGCATTGCGCGCCAGAGGCGTCACTCAGCGCGGTCCGCTTATACTTACTGTCGATGGCCCGCCCATACACAGCGGCGCGGGCTCGGCACGAGGGCCGACATGAAACTGGCCGACGGCATCCGCAAGCTCGGTTTCATCCGCTGGCACGAACGCGAGTTGCTGCTCGGCCACGGCTGGCTGGCGCTCGCGCTGCTGGTGGCGGTGATGTGCTTTACCGCCCTGGAACTGACGTTCGACGCAGCCGGCGGGGCGTTGGCGCGAATTTTCGGCGGGCTGGCCTTCACGCTGCTGGCGCTGCTCACGGTGCATCTGCTCAACCGCTTCTTCGTGCATCTGGTGGCCGCGCAGCGTGCCAGTGCGCAGGCCATCTGCCCGCATTGCGCGACCTTCGGGCGACTGATCCTGATCGGCGAGGACTTCGGGCTCGGCCGCGTGCGGGTGCGCTGCCGCAAGTGCGCGACGGAATGGGCGATGGACACGCGCTGACGGCGCGGGTGCAGCAATGGAACGATCGGCCCGCTCGACTGCCTGAGACGGCGACGCGTACGATGCGCATCCCCTCTCACCGACAAGGAGTCCTGCATGAATCGCTGGCTGCCCCCGCTGTTGTCCGCCCTGCTCGCCGCACCCCTCGCGGCGCTGGCCGCGACCCCTTCCTACGGCCCCAACCTGGAAGGCTTCGAATACCCGCACGAAGTCGGCACGTTCGAGTTCCGCTCGCAGGGCAAGGACGTGCGCATGGCCTACATGGATGTCGCGCCGCGCGGCACGCCCAACGGCCGCACCGTGGTCGCGCTGCACGGCAAGAACTTCTGCGGCGCGAGCTGGGAGGACAGCATCGCGGCGCTCACCGGCGCCGGCTACCGCGTCGTCGCGCCGGACCAGATCGGATTCTGCAAGTCCACCAAGCCCGACGGCTACCAGTACAGTTTCCACCAGCTCGCCGCCAACACCGCCGCGCTGCTCGACGAGTTGGGGGTGGAGGATCATGTGGTGATGGGGCACTCGATGGGCGGCATGCTCGCCACGCGCTATGCGCTGCTCTATCCGCAGCGGGTCGAACGCCTGGTGATGGTGAATCCCATCGGACTGGAAGACTGGCTCGCCAAGGGCGTGCCCTACATCAGCGTGGGCGACTGGTACGCCGGACAGCTCAAGGTCACGCGCGAGGGCATCAAGAACTACCAGCTCACCACCTACTACAACGGCGAGTGGCGGCCGGAGTTCGACCGCTGGGTGGACATGTCGGCCGGCATGTTCAACGGCCCCGGCAAGGAAACCGTGGCCTGGCACTCGGCGCTGACCTTCGACATGATCGTCACGCAGCCCGTGTACCACGAATTCCACCGCCTGCAGGTGCCCACGCTGCTGATCATCGGCGAGCATGACAACACCGCCATCGGCAAGCATCTGGTGTCCGAAGAGCAGCGCAAGGCGCTGGGCGACTACCGCGCGATGGCGCGCGACGTGGCCGGGCGGATCCCCGACGTGACGCTGCACCTGTATCCCGACCTGGCGCATTCGCCGCAGGTGCAGGATCCGGCGCGTTTCCACGCCGACCTCATCCGGCTGCTGGACTGATCAGCCCGCACGGGCTTGCGGGCCAGACCCGCCGTCAGGCCCCGGCCCGTCGTATGGCCATACGCAGCGCACACTCGAGCCCGTCGAGTACGGGCACCGGCGAGATCTTCGACAACGCCTCGCCCAGCCCGGCCGTGACGGCGCCGCCGAGCACGACCACCTCGGCACCGGCGTCCACGCAGCGCCGCACGGCCTCATGCAGTTCGCCCATATGGGTGTCCGGATTGCGGCCGAATTCGAGTACGCCGACCGACAGGCATTCGATCGCCGCCAGCCGGTCGGCGCAGCCGTACTCCTCGATCAGGCCGCACAGCACGTCGCGCATCGCATGGCCGAGCAGCACCACGGCAAAGCGTCGGCCACCCTCGGCGGCGACCAGGCAGGCGGCCTCGGCCAGGCCCACCACCGGAAACGGCATCGCGGCACGCACTTCAGCCAGGCCCGGATCGCTGAAGCAGGCGACGATGCCGGCATCCGCACCCGTAGCGTTCGCCTCGAAGCCACGCAGCGTACCCAGCGCGGCCTGCGGCAGATGCTCCGGCCGCTCGATCGCGGCCACGCCACAGGGCGCCGTCGTCGCCACCACCTCGACGCCGGGCGGGCACAGGCGCCGGGCGGCATCGAGGAGCCCGGCGGTGACCGCCTCGGTGGTGTTGGAATTGACGATCAGGATGCGCACGTCAGCGGTTCATCATCAGGTCGGGCAGGAAGGTGACCAGGCCCGGCCAGGTGGCGAGCACCACGATGCCGAGGATCATCACCATGAAGAACGGGAAGGCCGAGCGTGCGATGACCATCAGGTCGCGCCCGGACATGCCCTGCAGCACGAACAGGTTGAAACCCACCGGTGGCGTAATCTGCGACATCTCGACGACGATGATCAGATAGATGCCGAACCAGATCGGATCCAGCCCCGCAGCCTGGATCATCGGCAATGCGATCGACGCGGTCAGCACGATCATCGACGCGCCTTCGAGGAAACAGCCCAGCACGATGTAGATCAGCGTCAGCATCACCAACAGCATCCACGTCGACAGGCCCAGGCCCTCGACCCACGCAGCGAGCGCGGCCGGAATGCCGGTGAAGGCCATGCCGATCGCGAGGAAGCTCGCACCGGCGATGATGAAGGTGATCATGCAACTGGTGCGCATGGCGCCCATCAGGCCGTCGAGGAAGGAGCGCAGCGTCAGCGTACGCGACACCCAGGCCAGGCCCAGTGCGCCGAGCACACCGATGGTGGCGGCCTCGGTCGGCGTGGCGAAACCGGTATAGATCGAACCGATGACGAGCACGATCAATACGATTACCGGAATCAGCCGGCGTGAGTTCCAGAGCTTTTCCATGAAACTCATGCGGATGTCGTTGGGCGGCATCTTGTCGCGGTTGATCAGCGACCAGATGATCACGTAGCCCATGAACAGGCTGATGATCACCAGACCGGGGATGAGGCCGGCGATGAACAGTCGCGCGATCGACTGCTGCGTGACGATGCCGTAGACGATCATCATGATCGACGGCGGGATCAGCAGGCCCAAAGTGCCCGCGCCTGCCAAGGTGCCCAGCGACATGCTCTCCGAATAGCCGCGCTTCTTCAGTTCGGGCAGACTCATGCGACCGATGGTCGCCGCGGTGACCGCCGACGAGCCGGCCACGGCCGCCATCACGCTGCAGCCGATGATGTTGACGTGGAGCAGGCGTCCCGGCAGCCACGACAGCCACGGCGCGAGCCCCGAGAACATGTCCTGCGACAGGCGCGAGCGGGTCAGGATTTCGCCCATCCACACGAATAGTGGCAAGGCGGTGAGCGCCCAGTTCCAGCTGTGGTCCCACACCGTGATCGCGAGCAGCGAATCGGGCGGCGACGGGGTGAACGCGGCGATCGCGATGAAGCCCACGACGATCAGCGTGACCGCGACCCACACACCGCTGGCGAGCAGCGCGAGCAGGGCGCCGAACAGGACCAGCACGATGATGATCATTTCGTTCATGACGCTCTCCCGCGTTCGAGCCGGTTGTGCGAAGCGATGCCGTCCGCGCGCTGCGGAGCTACCCTGGCCGACGTGGAGTCATCGTCGGACAAGGCCGTTTCGCTCTGTTCCTGATAGGCGGCTTCGGCACCGCATGCGATGCGACAGAACTCGTCGGCGAAGGCGATGGTGACGATCGCACAGCCGAGCAGCATGCCGAGCTGCGGAATCCAGATGGGCACGGCCATCATGCCCGGGCTCAGTTCCTCGTAGAACCATGACTCGTAGACCATGTGTGTCGCGGCCCAGGTGACGTAGCCCATCACCACCGTGGCGACACCGGTCGACCACAGTTCGATGGCCTTGCGTGTCGCCCCCCGGGCCTTGTGGATGAACAGCGAGACGCGGATGTGGCAGCCACGCTTGAGCGTGTGCGCGAGCCCCAGGAATGTGCTTGCGGCCAGACAGAAACCACCGGTCTCGGTGGACTCGAAGATCACACCGAAAAAGCGGGCAGCGACCTGGGCGACGACCAGCACGGCGATCATCATCAGGAAGAAAGCCGCAAGATAGCCGCTGAGCAGATACAGGGTGTCGAGGAATCGACGCATGACGGAACCCTCCCGGCCCGGACACGCATGTCCGGGCCCGTTCAAGCCGCGAGGGCGTTACTGGCTGGCCAGATAGGCGTCGAGCACTTCGATCGCCTCGGGACTGGCCGCAACACGCCAGTCTTCGATCAGCACCTTGCTGATCTCGTGCAACCGGGTCATGACCTCCTCGGGGGCATCCTTGACCTTCATGCCCTTGTCGCGCAGCACCTGAAGCTGATCCTTGAAGGCCTGCTCACTGTACTCCCAGCCACGCTTGCTGGCGCGCTTGCCGGCTTCGAGCAGCGCCTGCTTGTGCGCGTCAGGCAGACGATTGAAAGCACGCTGGTTCACGATCACGGCATTCTTGGTATTGAGCGCTCCGACCACGGTGTAGTGGTTGGTGTTGTCCCACGCCTGAATGTCGATGCCGGTCTGCGGGCTGGTGAACAGCGCGTCGATCAGGCCGGTGGCAAAGGCCTGCGGAATTTCCGAGAACGGCAGCGTCGTGGTCTCGAAGCCGAGCATCTCGCCCATCTTCGCCGTGGTCTTGGAGTACACGCGCGCACGCTGTCCCTTGAAGTCCTCGAGCGAGTTGATCTCGTTCTTGGTGTAGAAGCCCTGTCCGGTCCACGGCGAGAACGACAAAGGCATCAACCCGAGACGCGCGAACATCTTCTCGAAGTACGGCATCTGCGCTTCCTTCAGCGCCCACGCACGATCGTAGCCGTTGGCGAGGAAAGGAATACTGTCGAGGATGTACATCGGATCCTCGTTGCCATAGACACCCAGCCGGATCTCGCCGATCTGCACCTGATTGGACTGGACCGCACGACGGATGCCGTCGAGCTTGATCAGCGTACCGTTCGAATGCAACTGGATCTTGAACTCGCCGCCGCTGAGTTCCTCGACATCGGCGATCAGGGCACGCAGATTGCGCGTATGAAAGTTGTCGTCGGCGTAGCCGCTGGCCATCACCCACTCGGTGGCCTGGGCCGACATCGACAACGTCAGTGCGGCTGCGCCGCATGCCAGCATTTTGGTCAGTTTGCTGCTCATCGGTCACTCTCCTTGAACAAGTATTCGCCCCTCTCAGGGCCGGTCAGGTGAATCAAGCCATGAGCCGAAACCCACTGCCGGGCAACGGCGTATCCGCATCGATCTCTGTTGCAGATGTGTTTCGACTCTAGTCCGTATCTTTTCGACTAACAAGTAGGAATCTTTTATCGAATTACGTTCATATCTTTGTTTGTAGCTATTTCGTGTCTTTTCTTGACCAAAATCGTATCCGATACTAAAGTTGGTTTGCCATACGCAATTCGGCGTATCACCGACCACCGAGAACGAATCGGAGACCCTTCATGAGTACGTCGCGCAGAGACTTCCACGGCTACGGCAACCGCCCCCCGGCCGCCGACTTCCCCGGCGGCGCGCGCGTCGCACTTTCCTTCGTCATCAATCTGGAGGAAGGCGCGGAGCTGTCGGTAAGCGATGGCGACGAACGCAACGAGAGTGTCTATGAAGCGGTGGAGGAAGTCGTCGGCGCGGCCGACCCGTGCATGGAATCACATTACGAATATGGCACGCGTGCGGGCTACTGGCGTCTGATGGACACGCTGGCCGCATTCGACGCACACGGCACACTCAGTTGCTGCGCGCGCGCCGCGCGTCGGTCGCCTCTTCTGGTGCGCGATGCGCTGGCGCGTGGTCACGAGGTCTCATGTCACGGCGAACGCTGGGAGAGCCATGCGCACATGGCGCGCGAGCGCGAACGCGAGATCATCGCGAGCACCCACGCGTCGCTTACCGACATCGCCGGACGCGCGCCCGTGGGTTGGCACACGCGTTCGGCGGCCTCCACATCCACGCGTGCGCTGCTGCTCGAGCACGGCGGCTTTCTCTACGACTCCGACGCGTACAACGACGACCTGCCGTGGCTGCATCACCGCAGCGACGGCGACGCTCATGTCGTACTGCCCTACAGCTTCGACACCAACGACATGCGCTTCCAGCCGGGCGGCGGATTCGTGCACGCGGAGGATTTCGCGCGCTACTGCATCGCAGCCTTCGACCAGCTGTGGGAGGAAGGCGCAGACACACCGAAAATGATGTCGGTGGGCCTGCATCTGCGCATCATCGGGCGTCCCGCCCGCATCGGCGGACTGAGGCAGTTTCTCGAACATGTCCGCAGCAAGGGCGACGTATGGATCGCCCGCCGCGACGAGATCGCTCACCACTGGCGCCGCGTCAGCGGCCTGCCGACGTGGCGCGCGCGCTCGCCTGAAACGACCTCGGCCACCGGGCCGATCACGACGTGAAGGATGAAGACATGAGCACCGTGACCACCCGCAATGCACCCCCCGGACAGACCAACGCCCGCGAACACTGCGACCTGCTCGTATGCGGCTCCCTGGTGATGACCTGCGACGAGGATGATCGCACCATCGCTCACGGCGCGGTCGCGATCCGCGGCAACCGCATCGTCGCCATCGGTACCCAAGGCGAACTGGCCGCACGCTTCGAAGCCGCCGAAACCATCGATGCCGGCAACCAGCTCGTGATGCCCGGCTTCATCAACTCGCACAACCACACGCCGTTGATGATCGTGCGCGGCATGATCGAGGACCGCAATTTCGCGCCGGCGTACACTCGCTCGCTGCCCAACGTGCACGCGCTGTCCGAGGAAGAGACCCACGCACTGTCGCGCGCCGGTGCCTACGAGCTGCTGCGCGGCGGCATCACGACAGCGGTCGACTTCTATCGCCATCCGCGCGCGCTGGTCGCCGCCGCCGACGAGGTCGGGCTGCGTGCGGTCATCAGCGGGCGCATCCACGACGCCGACACCGCCGAACTGGCCCAGGGGCACTATGTACACAAGCGCGAGATCGGGGAGGCCACGCTGCGCGAGACGCTGGACCTGATCGCCGACGGCGAGCGCCGCGACAACGACCGCATCCGTTTCGACTTCGGCCCGCACGCGGCCGACACCTGCTCGCGCGCCCTGCTCGCCGAAGTGGCCGCGCTGGCGGTCGGGCGCGAATGCAACATCCATACCCATCTCGCTCAGAGCCAGAAGGAGGTCGATCACGTCCTTGCGCGCGACGGCATGCTCCCGCATCGCCTGTTCGCCGAAGTCGGCCTGCTCGACGAGCGCATGATCGCCGCTCACTGCGTCTTCCTCGAGGGCGAGGCCATCGCCGAAGTCGGCGCCTCGGGCATGGCCGTGGCCCATGCGCCGCACCAGAACGCCCGTGTGGGCAACATCGCGCCGGTGCGCGATCTGGCCGACGCCGGCGCGCGCATCACGCTGTGCACCGACACGCGCTCGGCCGACATGTTCGAAGCCATGCGCCTGGCCGTGGCCTCGGCACGCATCCGCCGCAAGGAACTCGAGCCTAAGTCGCGCAAGGCGCTGTCGTGGGTGCTGTCGGAGCCGGCCGCCGCACTGCGTCTGCCCGGCGTGTCCGGCATGCTGCGCGAGGGCGACAAGGCCGACCTGATCCTGATCGATCTGGACAGCCCCAATCTCGTGCCTTTCGTCGAGGGGCCGGGCATGCTCGTACACAGCGGCCAGTCGCTCAATGTCGACACCGTCATCATCGACGGACGCGTGCGCCTGCGCGATCGCAAGCCGGTGGGTTTCGACGGGCGCGACATCGTGCGCGAGGCGCAGCGCGTGGGCGCCCGCCTGTGGAAGGCGCAGGGCATCGAAAGCCCGATCGCCGAACCGGCATGAGCACCGCCGACGCGACCGCGCTTGGCGCCGTCGCGATCGCTCAGGCGGTGCGGTCGCGACGGTTGCATGCGGCCGACGTAGCCAAAGCCTTCGTCGCCCGCATCGCGGCACTGAATCCGGCGCTCAACGCGATCGTCCAGCACGATCCGGCGACCATCGCACGCGAAGCTGCCGAGATCGACCGACGGGTCGACGCCGGCGACGATCTGCCATTGGCGGGCGTGCCCTTCACGACCAAGGACAACCTGTGGGTCGGCGGTGTGACCGTCACGCAGGGCTCACGCCTGTTCCGCGACTTCGTCGCACCGGCCGACGCGGTCGCGGTTTCGCGACTGCGCGCGGCAGGTGCACTTTTCGTTGGCGTGACCAACTGTTCCGAGTTCGCCTGCAAGGGCGTAACGACCAACCGCGTCTACGGCACGACGCGCAACCCGTGGAATCCCGAGCGCACGCCGGGCGGCTCCTCCGGCGGTGCAGCCGCCGCAGTCTCGGCCGGCCTGTGTGCGATCGCGTTGGGCACCGACGCCGGCGGCTCGGTACGCCGGCCCGCCGCACACACCGGCGTGGTGGGCTTCAAGCCCGGCACGGGCGTGATTGCCCATCCGATCGGATTCCAGGAGCCGGTATTCGCCAACAGCGTCGTCGGCGTGATGGCACGCAGCGTGGCCGACACGCGAGCCGCGATGGCGGCGATGGCCGGCTTCGATGCACGCGACCCGCAGTCCTTGCCGCGCACGGATCTTCCCGACGCGCTGCGCAAACCGGCGCACGCCAACGGCCTGCGCGTGGCCTTCAGTCCGCAGCTCGGGCTCGGTTATCCGGTCGATCGGGACGTCGCTGCACGGATGGAAGCGGCGGCTGCGTCACTCACCGGGCGCGGCGTCAGGATCGTACGTGCCGACCCCGAATGGCCGACCGACGCCGACGAGTCGGCGTTGATGCCCTTGCAGTTTGCCGGGCTGGCGTCGATCCACGGCGAGGCCTTCGCGCGTGAGCCCGAGGCCTTCGATCCGGACATCGCGACGCAGATCGAGCGCGGGCTGGCCCTGTCAGGCACCGCGGTGACCGATGCACTGCTGCTGCGCGATCGCCTGTACCGAAGTCTTGCGGCACTGTTCGCCGACTTCGACCTGCTGATCGCACCCACGGCACCGGTAACGGCCTGGTCGCTCGAGCGGCTCGGCCCGGAGACCATCGATGGTCGGACGGTATCGCCCCGCGGCCACGCGGTGTTCACCCCGCTGTTCAACCACACTTACGTTCCGGCCTGCTCGGTGCCCTGCGGGCTCGGCGACGACGGGCTGCCGGTCGGACTGCAGATAATCGGGCCCCGCGGTGGGGAAACTTCCGTTCTGGCGCTCGCCGAGCTCGTCGAGGAGGAGTACGGAGCGCAGTTCGTTTCACCGCGCTCGCCGCACTGAGCGAACGCATGCAGGATCGCCGCGCCTCCGATATGATGCAGGGCCGGAATCGTACACGCTCACCAAATGGACGCGATTCGCGCGGCCCTTCGGGCCAGGTCGAGTGCGCATTCCCCCCAATGTCTGCAGGACGAGCATCGATGGCCAAGGGCGCTGCCGAACCGATCACCGACGAAATGATCTATCAGGCGATCTACGAGGCGATCGTCGAGCACCGCCTCGCGCCCGGCGCCAAGCTCAGCCAAGACGAGTTGGGCGAAATCTTCGGGGTCAGCAAGACGCGCGTGCGCCCGATCCTGTTCCGGCTCGCCGAGCAGAAGATCGTCACCCTCGAGCCCAACCGGGGCGCCTTCGTCGCCAAGCCCTCGCTCGAGGAAGTGCGCGACGTACTGGCCGCGCGGTTGGTGGTCGAGGAAGGCATCATGCGCCAGGTCGCGCGCAACGTCACCGGCGGACAGATCGCCGAACTGCGAGCCCTGATCGACGCCGAGCGCGACGCGCGGCTGGCCGGCGAATCCTCGCGCGCGCACCGACTGTCGGGGCAGTTTCACATGTCGCTGGCCGAGATGACCGGCAATCCGGTGCTGGTCGACCTGCTGCGCTACCTGATCTCGCGCAACGCGATCTCGATCGCGATGTATCAGCCCAACGTCGGCAGTTGCTCGCTGCAGGGCCACAGCGAGATCGTCGATGCACTGGCCGCTCGCGACGAGGAGCGCGTCGTCGAGGTGTCGCTGTCGCACCTGCGCGACATCGCGCGCAGCCTCGACCCGGCCGCCGTGGACAGCAGGCGCAACAGCCTGCGCGGCGCCTTCATGGCGCGCTGAACCCCGCTCACGGCAAAAGCAGTTCCACGCCTTCGTCGAGCACGTGCTCTTCGCAGTCGGGCTCCGCCGCGATGCGATCCACGATCAGAAAGTCGCTCTCCGCCTCCAGTGCGAGCAGCGGGTGATGCCACACGTCACGGGCGTAATTCACGCCCTGCTCGGCGCGCGCCAGGAACAGTCGCAACTGGTCCGCACGCGGGCGCGGGGACGGCGGCGCAACCAGCACCAGATACGGCCGTCCCGACAGCGGCACGAAGGCCTGGCTGCCCAGGCGGTGGCGCTCCATCATGTTCGCCATGAACGGCAGCTCACGCGGCTGGCCGCGAAAGATGCTGATCGCCGCGCGACCACGCCCACCCGCGTCCACGCGGGCCAGGTCGTGGTAGCGCTCGGTGTTGCCGGCGTTGATCGGGAAGTGACGCACCGCATCCGAACATTCGATGACGTCCCCGAAGGGCGCGAAGGCCTCGCGTGTGAGCGGTTCGGCCACCAGCGTGCGAGGCGCGCTCACCGTGCGACCCTCCCCCACACACGCAGACGCGACACGCCGCCGTCGGGGATGATGTTCAGGCGCACATGCGTGACCGGGCCGATGCGCGCTACCGTCGACGCGAACGCGTGCTCGGCGTCGGCCGACAGCGGGCTTTCGGGCAACAGCACCGGCCAGAACATGCTTTGCGCGACCAGCGAGGCGGGCGTGCCGCCATCCGCTATGCAGGCAGCCTGCACCGAACAGCGGTCCGGGAAGTTGCCCTTGAAGTGCGCGGTATCGATCTCGATGCGCTCGATCTCGCCCGGCGCGGCCAGCGCGACGATGCACCAGTCGTGGCCCGGCTCGCGACGCCGGCGCGTCTCCCAGCCGTCGCCCATGTCCACGCCGCGCCCGGGCAGGAGCAGATTCTCGACCGAGCCGAAGTGCGAGTCGTTCCAGGCGACCGGCCGCGCGCCGTTCGTGAGTGCGGCCAGATCGACCAGCGCGTCGGCCGCGGCTTCTCGGATGGCGCTGCAGAACACGCCGTACACGCGCAAGCGCGCGATGCCGCCATCCGGGAAGATGTGCACGCGCAAATGCGTCCATTCTCCGCCGGCGAGGCACTCGAGCAGATGGTGACGGTTTCCGGCCAGCGCGGTCAGCGGCAGCACTTCGGTCCACGTCGCATCGTCACCGGGCTCTTCTCGCTCGGTACAGGTCGCCTCGATGGATACCGCCGGCGCGTAGTTTCCGGTGAAGTGGCTGGTATCGATATCGAATCCGCGAATCGTGCCGCGTCCGGCCAGACGGACGATGCAGTGGTCGTGCCCGGGCCCGCGCCGGCGGCGCGTCTCCCAGCCATCCATCCACTTGCCGTGATCATCGTAGCGTCCGGGGTGGAACTCGGCCGGAGCGGGGTCGAGCATGCGCGTGACCGGCGCGAAGAATTCGTCGCTGGCGCTCACCGGCGACGCGCCCAGACGCGGGTCGGCGAGGTTGCTTGCGCTCTTCGCCCAGTCGGGCAAATCAGCGGGTTCGGCAATGCGGATGCGGTCGGGAGCAGTCACGGAGTCCTCCTTCAAGGGGTGGGGGCGGGATGGCGCGCGATCCAGTGATGCGCGATGTCGACGCGGCGGCAGACCCACACGCGTTCGTGGCGTTCGATGTGGTCGAGAAAGCGTTGCAGGGCACGGAAACGTCCCGGGCGCCCGACCAGGCGGCAGTGCAGGCCGATGTTCATCATCGCCGGGCGCTCTTCGCCCTCGGCGTAGAGCACGTCGAAGGCATCGCGCAGATAGCGATAGAACGGCTCGCCGTCGGAATAGCCCTGCGGCAGCGCGAAGCGCATGTCGTTGGCGTCGAGCGTATAGGGCACGACCAGATGCTGCACGGTCGTGCCGTCGGACTTCGTCACCGGCGTCCAGAACGGCAGGTCGTCGCCGTAGTGGTCGGAGTCGTAGATGCAACGACCGTCCTCGACAACCAGACGCCGCGTGTTGGGCGAATCGCGCCCCGTGTACCAGCCGGCCGGCGGCGCACCGGTGAGGTGTTCGATGACGGCGATGGCGCGCTGCAGATGCTCGCGCTCGGTCGCCTCGTCCATCTCCTGGTAGCTGATCCAGCGCCAGCCGTGACTGGCGATCTCGTGCCCCAACTCGACGAAGGCGGCGGCGGCCTCGCGGTTGCGCTCCAGCGCCATGCCCACGCCGAACACCGTGAGCGGCAGGCCGCGCCGTTCGAACTCGCGCAGCACGCGCCACACGCCGGCGCGCGAACCGTACTCGTAGATCGACTCGATCGACAGATGGCGGTCGGGAAAGGACGGCGGGTTGAACACTTCGGTGAGGAACTGCTCGCTGCCCGCGTCGCCGTGCAGCACGCTGTTCTCCCCACCTTCCTCGTAGTTGAGCACGAACTGCACGGCCACGCGGGCGCCGCCCGGCCAGTCGGCCGACGGGCGCTCGCGACCGTAGCCGGTCATGTCGCGCGGATAGTGCTGGGACAGATGCATTGCGCAAACCCTCCGAAAGGTCTGCGCACGCCGAGCGTCCGAGTGTTTCGGCGCACGCATTCTTTCTGACATGTTACGAAGAATTCCAACTCGCGGTCAAGCAGACATGTCGAATGGCGAATTGGGCTACCATCGCCGCATTGTCGACAATGCGGCCTTCTCATCATGGACGACACCGCACCCGAAGTCCCGCAACTGCGCGAGCAGGCCTTCGTGAAGTTGCGCCAGTTGCTGGTCGACGGTGGCCTGCGCCCGGGCCAGTTCGTTTCGATGCCGGACCTGGTCCGTCAACTCGGCCTGCCGATCGCGCCGGTGCGCGAAGCGGTCAAGCGCGCCGAGGCGCTTTCGCTGGTCACGGTGGTGCCCAAGCGCGGTGCCTTCGTCATGGACGCCACGCCCGAGACCATCCGTCACACCTTCGACCTGCGCGCGATCCTCGATCAGGAAGGGGCGCGCCGGCTCGCGCTGCGCCACGACGCGCAGCGCGTTTCCGCCTTGCGCCAGGCCCATCAGGACGTTTTCGACGCGGCCCACGGCACGATCACGCCGGCCTTGCAGCAACGCGCCAAGGAGGTGGACTGGTCCATGCACCAGACGCTCGCCGATGCGCTGGACAACCCGATCGCGCGCGACCTGTACGCGGCCAACCGCGATCGCATCTCGATCCTCCAGCACGCGCGCCCCCTGCTGCCCGATCGCATCGGACCGGCGATGGCCGAGCATCTGGCGATTCTCGAATGCATCGCCGCCGGTGACGCGAACACAGCCGCCGATGCGGTGCGCGCGCATTACGCCCAGACCTTGCGCTGGTGGGGGCTGTTCGACTGACGGTGAGCGCGCGTCAATCCTCGCCGGGCGCGCGTCGCCCGGCCTTGATGCGCGCGCGATGGGTCTTGCCGGCGAGACGCCGCTTGACCGAACCACGCGTGGGACGTGTCGGCACGCGCTGGCGCGGCACCTTGCGTGCGACGGCGATCAGTTCCTCGAGGCGGCGCAGGGCCTCGGCGCGGTTCTTTTCCAGACTGCGGAACTTCTGCGCCTTGATCACCAGCACGCCGTCGCGACCGATGCGCCGGTCACCGCGCGCGAGCAGACGTGCCTTGACATCCTCGGGCAGCGACGATGCGCCGATGTCGAAGCGCAGATGCACGGCGCTCGACACCTTGTTGACGTTCTGCCCGCCCGGCCCGCTGGCGCGAATGGCGGTGATCTCGACCTCGTCGGGCGGCACCGGGAAAACCTCACTCATTGCGATGCCCTCGTCTGCGCGTCGCGCTAGCCGGAAGGAACCTGCGGCGACCCGTGCGGACGCGGCGGTGGGGTGACATGGCACAACCTCGAACAATCGGACCTGCCGAGCCTAGCCCGATCCGCGCGCGACAACAATTGGATCACACGTCGCACTGCGAGGCCTGTCACGCAGCGCGGCGCAACGCCACATCCGCGCTGATTCGCAAAGCCGCTGTCGCCAACGCGCCGAGTGGGCCAGAATGCCAGACATGAAGAATGCAAGACGCTGGAAGAAGATCGCGATCCTGGCGGCGATCTCGATCATCGTGCTCGGCGCGGCCGCCGCCGCGCTGGTCGCCGCCAACGCAGACGCGATCCGTGCCTGGGTGGAGCGCGAGGCGTCCACGCGTACCGGGCTGGAGCTGCAACTGGCCGGTCCGGTCGGGCTGCGCATGTCGCCGCGGCCGACGCTGCGCCTGGCGGACGTGAGCATACGCCGTGATGACGGCTCCATGATCGCCGCCCGGGCCATCGTGATCGAGCCCGTTCTCGGCGCCCTGCTGTCGGGGCGCGCTCAGGTGCGTGCGGTGACGCTGGACGGGCCCGAAGTGACGATCGAGGGTGGCGGTGGTGCGCCCGCGGAGCTGGTGATCCCCGAGGCGGCGCTCGACGCGCTCGAACGACTCGGCCTGGAGCGTCTCGCCATTTCGGACGCGACCCTGACGTATCGCGACGCGGCTTCCGGACGCCGCATCCTGGCACGCGGCTGCGCGCTGACGCTCGACGATCTGCAGACAACCGGCCTGGCGCTGCCCCTCTTCACCGTCGACGCGACGTGCGAGAGCATCGACCGTGACGGCATCGAGCTTGGTGCGCTGCAAGCCGAGGGACGCTCCGCCGACGGCGTGCTGCGCCTCGACCCGATCACGCTGGATCTGTTCGGCTCGCAGTTGCGCGGCCAGGTGCAGGCCGACCTGAACGGCAAGCAGCCGCTGATCCAGGCGCAGTTCGCGCTCGACGGTTTCGCACTGGCACAGGTCTTCGATCGCCTCGACGCCGAGGTATCCGCGGACGGTAATGTGGACATCCAAGGCGACCTGACGATGCGCGGCACGCACACCGCGGCGCTCGCCCGCAGCGCCTCCGGGCAGGTCTCCCTGCGCGGGCGCGACCTCGTGCTGCACGGTGTCGATCTGGACGAAACCATCGCGCGCTTCGAATCCAGCCAGAGCTTCCAGCTTGTCGACCTGGGCGCGGTGTTCATCGCCGGGCCGTTCGGCATGCTGGCGACGCAGGGCTACCGTTTCGGTAGCCTGGCGATGTCGCCCGAGGGGGAGAGCGAGGTGCGCGCCCTGGTCTCCGACTGGACCATCGACAACGGTGTCGCGACGGCACGCGACGTTGCACTGGCGACGGATCGCCACCGTATTGCGGCACGCGGACGCGTCGACATCGCCGGGCGGCGTTTCGACGAGCTCACCGTCGCACTGCTCGACGCCGAGGGCTGCGCGAGCGCCGAACAGACGCTCGACGGCCCGTTCGAGAGCGCCAGCGATGCGGGCGGCGGCCTGGTGGGGCTGATCACCGGCCCGACGCGCGATCTGTTCGCGCGCGGTGCCGCGCTGTTTTCCGGCGGCACCTGCGAACCGTTCTACCAGGGTTCGGTCGCGGCGCCGCGCTGATCGTCGACATCGCCCATGGCCAAACGCAAGACAAACGCGCCGAAACCCTGTCCCTGCGGGCGCGGCGGCACCGTGCAGGCGTGCTGCGGGCGCTATCACGCCGGAACTCCCGCGCCGGATGCCGAAGCGCTGATGCGCTCGCGCTACAGCGCCTTCGTGCTCGGCGACACGGCCTATCTGCTGGCGACCTGGCATGCGAGCACGCGCCCCGAAACGCTGGACGATGACGCACGCCCCAAATGGCTGGGTCTGGAGGTGCGCCGCTGCGAGACGACCGGACCGGACACGGCCACCGTCGAATTCGTCGCACGCTATCGCGTCGCAGGTCGCGCCCAGCGGCTTCACGAGGTCAGCCGCTTCGTGCGCGAGCACGGACGCTGGTATTACGTCGACGGCGAGGTCGACGGAAACCAGGCCTGAGACTGCAGCACGTCGACCGGCACCGGCGGACTGAACAGATAGCCCTGCATCAGGCCACAGCCATCGCTGCGCAGCGCGTCGCGCTGGGCCTCGGTTTCGACGCCCTCGGCCACCACCTCGAGAGACAGCGATGCGCTGATCGCCAGGATGGCGCGCACGATCGCCCGGCTGGAAACGTCCTCGTCCATCGCCCGCACGAAGGACTGGTCGATCTTGATCTGGTCGAAGGGCAAGGTGCGCAGGTAGGACAAGGACGAGTAGCCGGTACCGAAGTCATCGAGCGAGAAACGCACGCCCAGCGCGCGCAGCGCGCGCATGCGCTCCACCGCCTCGTCGAGGTTGCCGAGCACGACGCTCTCGGTGAGTTCCAGCTCGAGCCCGGCCGGATCGATGGCGTGGCGCTCGAAGCAGGCGCGCACCACCTGCGGGAAATCCGGGCGATGGAACTGACGTGCGCTGACATTGACCGACATCGACAACGCACGCGTGGCCGGCTCGGCCTGCCAGCGGGCGAGCTGGGCACAGGCGGTGTCGAGCACCCACTGGCCGATGGGCACGATCAGCCCGCTGTCCTCGGCCACCGGAATGAACAGGCCCGGCGGCACCAGTGTGCCACGCGCATCGCGCCAGCGGATCAGCGCCTCGGCACCGACCATGTGGCCTTCGCCGTCGACCTGTGGCTGGTAGTGCAACGAGAAGGCACCTGCGGCGAGCGCCTCGCGCAGGTCGCGCACCAGCGCGGCATGCGTCTCGACCGTGGCCTGCATGTCGGCGCTGAAAAAGCGCACCACGTCGCGCCCCGCTTCCTTGGCGCGATACAGCGCAACCTCGGCCTGCTTGAGCAGATCCTCTGCCGTGACCCCGCTTCCCACGAACAGCGTCACGCCGACGCTGACCGTGACGTGCGAATCGCCCCCGGCCGGATCGATGGGGTACGGGCCGGAAATCCTCTCGTGCACGGCGGTGGCGATGCGTTCGGCGTGCGCGACGGCCTCGTTCTCGCTGGCACCGAGGTTCTCGCAGATCGCTGCGAAGTCGTCGTCGCCCTGCCGGGCGAGCGTGTCGTCCTCGCGCAGGCATTCGCGCAGGCGCTGGGCGATCGCACGCAACAGATCGTCGGCAGCGTCGTGCCCGAGTGTGTCGTTGAGTTCGCTGAAGCGGTCCACGTCGAGGTGGATCAGCATCGCATACGAGCGCGCGCGCGCGCTCGCCAAAGCGGCCTGCTGCAGCCGGTCGCGCAGCATCGCGCGGTTGGGCAGGCCGGTAAGCGCGTCGTAGTAGGCCATGCGGTGCAGCAGCTCCTCGGAACGACGACGCAGCGTGATGTCCTCGCCGACCGACACGTAGTGCGTCGTGCCCCCATCCGCGCCACGGATCGGCGCGACGGTAGCCAGTTCGATGTAGGGCGTACCGTCCTTGCGCAGGTTGTGGAATTCGCCTCGCCACACCTGGCCGCGCAGCAGCGTGTCCCACAGCTCGCTGATGGTGGCGGCGGGCGTGTCACCCCCGAGGATGCGCGGGGTCTGACCGACGAGTTCCTCGCGCGCATGGCCGGTGATGGCAAGGAGCGCGTCGTTGACGTACTCGATGCGCGCCGCGGCGTCGGTGATCAGGATGCACGCGGGGCTTTGCTCGACGGCGGCCGAGAGCTTGCGCAATTGGCCGGTGCGCGCCTCGAGCTGAGCGGCCATGCGGTTGACACCGCTCTCCAGGCGTTCGAGCTCGCGCACCTCAGAGAATTTCTCGATGCGCGTGTTCAGGCGACCGAGTGCGAGCGCTTCGAGCGTGCCGAGCATCTTGCCGGCCCAGCGGTCGACGAGCTTGTAGATGGTGTAGCGAGCAAACAGCGTTGAAAGTAGCGCAACGATCAGCAACAGGCCCACACGCAGCGCGAATGTCCGGTTCAATGCCGACAACGACCGCTCCAGCGGTGCACCGATCGCGACGAAGACCTCGTCGCCGGCGATCACCACTGGCTCGACTCCGTACAGCCGGCGATCGCCGCGGAAATCCACGGCCTCGGCAAGGCGATCCGGCGACTGCAGGATCTCGCGGAAGGCGCGCATCAGGTCGCCGGGCACCGCGCCCTTCCACTCGTCGATGCGCGGCCGGCTGGCGATGACTCGTCCCTCCATCGAGATCAGGCTGGCCTCCCAACCGTCGGGCAGGTTGTATTCGGCGATCACGCGATCGAACCAGTCGGTGCGCAGCATCGCGTACAGCACCGACAGCAGCCGGCCGTCTGCGTCGCGCAGCGGGTAGCCGAATATGAAACCCGGCTGCACCGAGACGCGACCCGCCTCGACGTATTCCCCACGGGTGATTGCGCTGCCGCTGCTGCCCTCGCGAAACCACTCACGGTCGGCGACCGACACCCTCGCGCTCATCGGCCGCCCGCTGCAGAACAGTGTACCGTCCGGATGAGCCGCTCCGATGTTTGCGAAGAATGGCAGCGAGGCGAGCATGCGCCGCGCCAGGCCGGAACAGTCCTCGCCGTCGAGCGACTGCATGTTGTCGGCGCGCGCGACGATCTCGAGCACCAGTTGCACGCTGCGCTGCGCGGACTGCTCCTCCTGCCGCGCGGCGAACATCACCGCCTCGACCTGAGCCTCGATATCGCGGATCTCGCCGGCACGCTGCGCCTGATAGTCGAACAGCACGATCGCGAACAGCGGCACGACCGCCAGCACGACGATCAGCCACAGACGCCGGTACAGTGATCTCTTGGCCTCGATCGGCATGGGCGCCTGTCCGATGTCATCGTCCGGCGAAGCGCCGAACCCGCGTAAGATAAAAGCACACGCAGCTTGCCCGGCGCAATCCGGGTTTTTCGACAGCAGGAGCCTGAACCGATGAAAGCCGTCGCCTACCGCATCCCCGAATCCGTCGGCACCGCGATGCCGCTCGAAGACGTGGAACTGCCCGATCCGGTCCCCGAGGGACGTGACCTGCTGGTCGAAGTGCGCGCCGTTTCGGTCAATCCGGTCGATACCAAGGTGCGCCTGCGCCCGGCCAGCCCCGCCGGTGCATGGAAGGTGCTGGGCTGGGACGCGGCCGGCGTGGTGCGCGCGGTGGGCCCCGACGTGCGTGCCTTCCGCCCCGGCGACAAAGTGTGGTATGCAGGCGACATCACGCGCGCCGGCACCAATGCCGAGCTGCATCGGGTCGACGAGCGCATCGTCGGCCACATGCCCGAGAGCCTGGATTTCGCCCAGGCCGCGGCCTTGCCGCTGACCACGATCACCGCCTGGGAGCTCCTGTTCGACCGTCTCGGCCTGCGCCCGGGCAAATCGCCCACCGGCGAGCGTCTGCTGGTCATCGGCGCGGGCGGTGGCGTCGGCTCCATCCTCGTGCAGCTGGCTGCCCGACTCACCGCCGCCACCGTCATCGGCACGGCCTCGCGCCCCGAGACCCAGGCCTGGGTGCGCGAACTGGGCGCCTCCCACGTCATCGACCACACCCGCCCGTTGTCCGAGGAACTGCGTCACATCGGCATCGACGACGTCACCCATGTGGCGAGCCTGACCAACACCGACGACCACTTCGTGCAGATCGTCGAGGCCGTCGCGCCGCAAGGCCGCGTGGCGCTGATCGACGACCCGGAACCGATCGACGTGCGCCTGCTCAAGAAGAAGAGCGTGTCCCTGCACTGGGAACTGATGTTTACGCGCTCGATGTTCGGCACCGCCGACATGGTCGCCCAGCAGCAATTGCTCGACGAAGTCGCGAAGCTGGTCGACGCCGGCGTGGTCCGCAGCACGGTGGCCGAACACTTCGGCGCGATCACCGCCGCCAACCTCGAGCGCGCGCACGAACTGCTGCGTTCGGGCAAGTCACGCGGCAAAATCGTGCTCGAAGGCTTCGGCACCTGACCGGCCACGCGAAGGAGAACCGCCATGACCCCCGCCCCGTTCGCCCGCATCGTCGCCGCGCTCGCGCTGAGTCTTTGCGCGACGCTCACGCTCGCCGCCCCGCCCACGGTCGGCCGGCTCGAGATCGTCGCCGAACTGCCGTTCCGGCCCGGCAACGTCGCCGTCTCCGACGACCGCCGCATTTTCGCCACCGTGCACCCCTTCGATCCGCAACCGGGCATCCAGCTGGTCGAGGTCACCGGCCGCTCCGGCTATCGCGCCTGGCCCGGCAAGCACGTACAGGGCGGCCCCGACGAGCGCGGCAACCTGCACATGGACACGCCGCTGGGCATCCATATCGACGGCGCGAACCGCTTGTGGGTGACCGACACCGGCATGAACGTGGGTGAGACGCGCCTGTGGGCCTTCGACCTGCGCAGCGGCCGCCTGCTCAAGCGCCTGAGCCTGCCGCAGGACATCGCGCCGGCTGGCAGCTTCGTGCAGGACCTGGTGGTCGACGCCGAGGCCGGCTGGGCGTATCTGGCCGACATCGCGGCGCCCGCGCTGATCGCGGTGCGCATCGACGACGGCTACGCCTACCGCTTTGTCGGTCATCCCAGCCTTGCGCCCGAGGACGGCGCGCAGATGCGCGTCGATGGTCGGCCGACGATGTTCAACGGCGAACCCGCGCGCGTCGGCGTCAATCCGATCTCGCTCTCGGCCGACGGCGAGACGCTTTACTTCGGCGCGATGACCGGCCTGCGCTGGTATGCCGTGCCCACGCGATTGCTGCGCGAAGGCAGCGCAGACGAGATCACCGCGGCAGTCCGCATTGTCGGCCGCAAGCCGGTGTCCGACGGCGCGACCACCGATGCGGCCGGCAACCATTACTTCACCAATCTCAACGAGAATGGCATCGACCAGCTCGGCAACGACGGCATACTGCGCCCGCTGGTGCGCGACGCCCGGCTCGAATGGCCCGACAGCGTCAGCTTTGGCGAACGCGGCTGGCTCTACATCGTCGCCAACCAGCTGCATCGCAGCCCGCCCTTCACTGGCGGACGCGACGCCGGCATCCCGCCCTACCGCATCTTCCGCATGTGGACCGAGTCAGCCGGCGTCGTACGCCGCTGAAGGTGTCCGGCCGGGTTCAATCCGGCAACGGGATGAACTCCTCCTCGTCGCCGGGCACCGTCGGAAAACGCCCGGCGCGCCACTTCTCGCGCGCCTGCTCGATACGCTCCTTGCGGCTTGAGACGAAGTTCCAGTCGATGAAGCGCGGCCCCAGCGCCTCGCCGCCGATCAGCGCGATGCGCGACGCTTCGAGCGCCTCGACGACCACTCCGGGCGTGGCGTCGAGGATCGCCATCGCATGCTCGTCGATGCGCGTGTCACCGACCGCCAGCGCCCCTTGCGCGACATACAGCGCGCGCTCGTCGGCCGGCGGCAACACCAGCCGCTGCCCCGGCTGCAGATGCGCCTCGACGTAGAGTGTCTTCGCGAAGGTGCGCACCGGTGAGCTTGCCCCAAAGGCCGAGCCCATCATCACGCGCACCGGCACCCCGTCGACGTCGACACTCGGGATGCCCTCCGAGGGATAGTGCAGAAAGGCCGGCTCGCATTCCTCGTCGGCCTCGGGCAGGGCCAGCCACAACTGCAGCCCGTGCAGGCGATGCGGCACGGCCGTGACCTCGGGGCGCTCGCGCTCCGAGTGCACGATGCCGCGTCCGGCCACCATCAGGTTGATGTCGCCCGGACGGATCGCCTGCAGACTGCCCAGCGAGTCGCGATGCAGGATCTCGCCCTCGAACAGATAGGTCACCGTGGCCAGATTGATGTGGGGGTGCGGACGCACGTTGATGCCCTTGCCCGGCGGAAAGTCCGCCGGCCCCATATGGTCGAAGAACACCCACGGCCCCACCGCCTTGCGCCCGACGGTGGGCAGCAGGCGGCGCACCGAGAATTCGCCCAGATCCTTCTCGCGCGGGCGCAGCACGTGCAGCACCGCGCCACAGCCGTCGACCTCCGCACACTCGCGCTCGACGCGTCTTGTATCGTTGCTCATCGCATTCCTCCTCGTGTCTGGGAGTGCTCACATGTATCACGGTGCGGCCTGATGATCGAACCGGCCGCATCTACGCGACCGGTACGGCCACCCGGACGTTCAATGATCGCCCTTGAGCGTGAAGTAGCTGGTCATCAGGTTCTTGTAGTCGGGGATGTGGTTGGCGAACAGCGTGCCCAGACCCTCGACGTCGTTGCGCCAGTCGCGGTGCAGCTCGCAGGCCAGGCCGAACCATGTCATCAACTGCACGCCGGCCGCGCTCATGCGATCCCACGCGGAGTTGCGGGTGAGTTCGTTGAAGGTGCCCGAGGCGTCGGTGACGACGAAGACTTCGAAGCCTTCCTCGATCGCGGCCAGTGCCGGGAAGGCCACGCACACCTCGGTGACGACGCCGGCGATGATGAGCTGCTTCTTGCCGGTGGCTTTCACTGCCTTGACGAAATCCTCGTTGTCCCAGGCGTTGATCTGACCGGGACGGGCGATGTAGGGCGCGTCCGGGAACATCTCCGTGAGTTCCGGCATCAGCGGGCCGTTGGGGCCGTCCTCGAAGCTGGTGGTGAGGATGGTCGGCAGCTTGAAGTACCTGGTCGCATCGGCCAGCGCCAGCACGTTGTTGTTGAAGCGGTCCGGGTCGATGTCGCGCACCAGCGACAGCAGACCCGCCTGATGATCCACCAGCAGCACGGCGGCATTGTTCTTGTCGAGTTTGACGTAGGGCTTGTTCATGCTGTTCTCCTTGTTGGCTCTCTTGGGGTGCCGCCAGCGCGGCTGGGTTTGACGCCCGACCCTGACGGGGCCGGATGTCCGCTTCAACCGGCTGTCTCGGCGGTTTCCGCTTGCGGGATGCCACCAAACCGGCCGCTGTTGAAGTCTTCGATGGCCTGCTTGATCTCGGCCTCGCTGTTCATCACGAAGGGGCCGTAGCCGACGATGGGCTCGTCGATCGGCTCACCCGCCAGCAACAACACGACTGCGTCATTGTTGGCCTCGAGCGTTACGCCTGCGCCCTCACGATCGAGCACGACCACCTGATCGCCGCGCGCCACCGCGTGGCCGTTGACCAGCACCGTGCCGCGCATCACCACGACGCCGGTGGTCCAGCCTTCGGGCAGTGGCAGATCCGCCACGCCGCCAGCCGTCAAGCGCAGATCCCACACGTTGATCGGCGTGAAGGTCTTCGCCGGGCCGCGTTTTCCGGTGAGCTCGCCTGCGATCACGCGGGCCGTGCCGGCACCGTCGGGCAGCGTCACCACCGGGATCTCCGCCGAGCGGATGGCCTGGTAGCTCGGCGGTGCCATCTTGTCGCGCGCCGGCAGGTTCACCCACAGCTGCGCCATCTCCAGCTCGCCCCCTTTGCGAGCAAAGCCTTCGCCATGGAACTCTTCATGCAGGATGCCGGCACCGGCCGTCATCCACTGCACGTCGCCCGGCCCGATCAGGCCGCCCTGGCCGGTGGAATCGCGGTGGGCGACCTCGCCGGCATACACGATGGTCACGGTCTCGAAGCCGCGGTGCGGGTGCTGGCCGACGCCGAGTTGCTCGTCGGTCGCGTCGAAATGCGCCGGGCCGGCGTGATCGAGCAACAGGAAGGGGCTCAGTGCCTTGCCCTGACTGCGGTACTCGAACAACGAGCGGACCGGGAAGCCGTCACCGACCCAATGGCCACGCGGTGCGCTGAAAATGCCCTGGACTCGCTTCATGCTCGCCTCCTTGTTTGCAGTTCGTATTGCGTGTTGTCACTTTAGGCATGAGACGAAAAAACGAAAAGCCCGCAAAATTCGCCGTCAGTGTTCTATAAATGGAACGATAAGCCGCAAACGAGGAGCGCCCATGGACGACCTGAACGACCTCCATTACTTCGCCCGCGTCGTCGAACACCGCGGCTTTGCACCCGCCGAGCGCGCCACCGGCATTCCCAAGTCCAAGCTCAGCCGCCGCATCGCGCTGCTCGAAGAGCGCCTTGGCGCACGCCTGCTGCAGCGCTCCACACGCCACTTCTCGGTCACGGAACTGGGTCAGACCTTCTACGAGCACTGCCGCGCGATGCTGGTGGAGGCCGAGGCCGCGCGCGAAGCGGTGGAGGCCACCCGCGCCGAGCCAGCCGGCACGGTGCGCATCAGTTGCCCGATCACGCTGCTACATGTCCATGTGGGCGCCATGCTGGCGGACTTTCTCGCCGCCTATCCGCGCGTGTCGCTGCAACTGGAGGCCACCAACCGCCGGGTGTCGCCGGTGGGCGAGGGCATCGATCTGGCGATCCGGGTGCGTCCACCGCCGCTGGCCGACAGCGATCTGGTGATGCGGGTGCTGGCCGACAGCGCGCAATGCCTGGTGGCCAGCCCGGCGCTGATCGAGGCTTGCGGACAACCGACTGGTCTGGCCGATCTGGCCGCCTTCCCGAGCCTGTCGCTCGGCCCGCCGCAGGACGAGCATGTGTGGACGCTGTTCGGCCCCGACGGCGCCGACGCCCAGCTGCACCACCGCCCGCGCCTGATCACCGGCGACATGGTGGCATTGCGCAGCGCCGCACGCGCCGGCGTCGGAGCCGTGCAGCTGCCGACGCTGATGCTGCGCGATGACATCGCCAGCGGCGCACTGGTACGACTGCTGCCGGAGTGGGCGCCGCGCCGCGAAATCATCCACGCCGTATACCCGTCGCGTCGCTGCCTGCTGCCGGCGGTGCGGACCTTGATCGACTATCTCGCGGAGCGCTTTCAGGCGCTGACCGAAGACTGAGCGCAAACCGATGCCGGTGACGAAGCGGTAAGGAGGTCTGCCGCCTGTTTGAGCCGGAGGATTTCGCCGGGGTCTACACGGCTGAACTGCGGTCACAGGAGAACGCGCTGCGCGGTCGGCTCAGCGACGCGGACTGACCCGCCCGCGCGCGGCGGGTGACGCCGGCTCATGCCGGCAGGCTGCGATCGTACTCGTCGCGCAACCGCAGCCACGCATCCCAGAACGGAACAGCACGTGCGCCCGTCAAGCGGGCGACGAGCACGTCGAGGTGGGCGTGCCAGCCGGAGCTGACATCGAGCAGGCCGCTACGGTCGGCAAGGCGGTGGTGGATCACGGTCAGCAACACCTCGTTTCCCTGCGCTTCCAGCTCGAAGCACACGCTGCCCTCCTCCCCCCAGGTGAAGACCAGCCTGTGTGGCGCGTCGAGTTCGATGATGCGCCCGCCCATACGCTCCTCCTCGCCGAAGCCGTCGGGGCGGTGTCCAGGCGGATCGGTCAGTTCGTCGTTGCGCCAGACCAGCTCGAAGGTCGAACCGACACGCATCTCCATGTCACCGGCGGCGAGCCAGCGACGACGCAGGTCGCTCTCGACGAGATGCGCCCAGACCCGCTCGAGCGGGCCCGGCAGAAGGCGCTGGATCTTCAAGGTGGTCGGCTCGATCAATTTTCCCCAGGGTTCGAGGGTAGCGGACGAGGTCATCACTGTTCTCCTTCGGAGGTGGGAGGGGGTGAGGCTTGCGCCTCGCGCAGCAGTGCTTCGAGCGCATCCAGGCGCTTGTTCCAGAAGCACTCGTAGAAGCCCAGCCATTCGTGTGCGCTGGCGAGCGGGCCGGGGTCGAGGCGACAGATGTGCGTGCGACCCCGCACCTCGCGCCGGATCAGGCCGGCGTTCTCGAGCGCCTTGAGATGCTTGGACGCGGCGGCGAGCGAGATCGGGAAAGGCTTGGCCAGTTCACCCACGGTGCGTTCGCCGGCCGCCAGCTCGCGCAACATGCGACGACGCGTTGCGTCACCCAGGGCGTGGAAAACGGCGTCGAGCCGCTGGAGTTCTTGTTCAACCATACGGTTGAATTTATCGGCCCGGCAGGACACAGTCAACCATTTAGTTGAATATTATCCCCGAGCAAGGCCGACGCATCGTTCGCACATCACCCAAGTGAGCATGACAGCGGCGCGATGATCCGCCAGTTAAAGAACAACAACTCGCGCGTACGTTGCCTACGCGCCTTCACGCCTTCACGCCTTGAGGCGATCGCGCTGCGGCAGCACCTGCGGCAGGCGGATGCAGAACCTCGCGCCCCGACCCGGCGCACTGTCGATCGAAACCGTCCCGCCATGACGCTCGACCACGGTGCGCACCATCAGCAAGCCGAGTCCGGCACCGCCCTTGTTCGCACCCGGCAGCCGCGCGTGACGCTGAAACAGCAGGTCGTGATGCTCGCGCGGGATGCCCGCCCCCTCATCGCGGACCTCGATCGCCCAAAGGGCCCCGCAGGACCTCAATGCAAGCCGCACCCGTCCACCTTGCGGCGTGTGCCGGATGGCATTGTCGAGCAGGTTCACGAGCGCACGCCGCAGCAAGTCCTCGTCGCCGAGCACCAGGCTCGGCTGGTCCTCGGCTTCGGGAAGATCAACGTCAACGACAAGCTCGATCGACTTTGCGCCGGCGGCCAACCAGACATCGTCAACTGCCTCCTGCAGCACCAGATCGAGACTGACCGTATCGAACTGGGAGGCTTCGATGCTCTCGGCGCGAATCAGGTGCACGAGTCGATCGGCCAGATCGAGGGACTTGCGTGCTGAGCGCTCGATCCGCAACAGCATTGGATCGGTGGGGCCTTCGCCCCGCGCGCGACGAGTGTCCACGGCCAACAGAATCGCGGCCAGTGGCGTGCGCAGATCGTGGGACAGAAAATCGAGCGTTTCCTCGCGGCTGCGCTGCATGTCGCGCTGGCGCCGCATCGCATCGCGCAACATCGCGATCCGCTCGACGAACGGATCGAGGACAATCGGTGAAGGCGCACGCGGCGCGGGATTGGCATCGACGCAACCCGAGCCCAGCCCCTCCAGTTCGGACTCAAAATACCGTCGACTGGCTTCAAGACGCCGCCAGCTCCAGAGTGGATAGGCCGCCAGCCCCGCCAGGACGGCAAACGAGGGCGGCAACCAGAGCATCGCGTATTCGCGCAACAACCATGAGATGGCGAGCCCCGACACGGCCGTTCCGAGCGCCGAGAACATGGCCGCACGCGGTCGCAAACGCAACATCGCGATCATCAGCAGCAGCACCACCGAAAGATTGAAGCCGACCTCGGTCGGCAGCGAGGCCCGTTGCAGGACGCGTCCGTGGCGCAGCCCGTGATAGAGGGTCGCCTGCATTTCAACGCCCGGCATCAGGTTGCCGTGCTGCGAAGTCGGCACCGGTATCGCGCCTCCGCCACCGGCCGCCGCCATGCCGACGAACACGATCGCGTCCCGCAGAATCGACTCGGGCACCGTCCCCCTGAGCACGTCCCCGTAGGAGACGTAGCGGAACGTCCCCGGCGGCCCGAGAAAAGGAACATGCCGCCATTCGGCCCGTCGCCAACCGGAGGCGTCCGTTTCATCCGGGGGCGGGTAGGCTGCGCCCCGGTCGGGCTCAACGAGCCGCAGCGCTGCCAGCGCAAGCTGCGCATGGCGCGGACGGCCAGCCCCCTCCCACAGATACACGGTCCGTGCGATGCCGTCCGGATCGAGTTCGATGTGGGTGTGGCCGAGCGCTGCGGCCGCCTCGCGAAAAATCGCCTCCGGCAGCAGCTCGCCGTCGCCAACGGTGCCATAGCTCGCTTGCGCCAGCGGCAGCACCACCCTGCCATGACCGGCAATACTCGCGGCGAGCACTTCGTCGGCGCGCACATCGTCGCTGCGCTCGTGCAGGATCAGATCGAGAACGACGGCGCGAGCCCCGGCCTCATCCAGGCGATCGAGCAGCGCCGCATGCACGGCACGGCTCCAGGGCCAGCGGCCGACCTCGGCGAGGCTGCGGTCGTCGATCGCGACAACGACGAGATCCGGATCGGGCTCGGCGTGGCGATAGGTCGCGGTCGCGTCGTACAACACCGCATCGATGCGCCACAGCCACTGCTGGCTGGCTGCTGCCCAGGCGAGAACGGCGAACAGCAGGGTCACGCCGATCCACTCGCCCGAGATCCGCATGCGCGTCATGACTGATCGGTCACAGCGCAATCAGCGGAAGGAGGACCAGCCACCACGGTCCGGGCACCTCCACACGCTGTGCGCCGCTCCACGCGTTGACGTAGCCGTCCGCATCGATCGAGCGGATGCGAAGATAGTAGGTGCCAAACGAGGGCTTCGGCATTACCAGCTCGGGCGCGGTGGTCTCACCCGCCGCACGCGTGCGTGCGAAAGTCTCGTCGTCGGAAAACTGATACTCGAATCGTTGCCCTGGCTCGCCGCCCCAGCGGAAGAGCATCTCGTCGTCGGACACTTCCGGAGGTTCCGACAAGGCCTGCAACGGTCGCACCGAGAACGCAACCGGATCAGACCACGGCCCCCGTTCGCCATTGTCGCGCACGCTCGCTACCCGCCAGACGTAGCGACCCGCCTCGAGCGCGACCTGCTCGGTCGTCGCACGCGTGCGGGCGCTGTGCAGCGGGGTCGAGAACGCCGAGGCACCGTCGCCTGCGCCCGGCTGGTCGGCCACGGTGGACAGCTCCACAAGGTAGCGCGCCGCCTCCGGCGCATGCGTCCAGCTCAGGGTCACCTTACCGGCCGGCACCTTGCTGCCCTCACCCGGATTGCCGTTGAACGGCGGCTCGGGACGCGCCTTCAGGCGAAACACGTGCGACGCGTCAAAGCCTTCGAGCCCGTTGGCATCGACACCCCGCACCAGCAGCCGGTAGTCGCCGTCAGGCAAGCTCGGAATACGCGCCACGCCGTCCTCGACCAGGCGGTCGAACAGCACCGGCAATGGCGCGTCGGCCCGGACCACCTGCGCACGCCAGGCCACGGCGCCGTCGAGCGACGGCATCGGCATTCGCACAAGCGGACGCTCGAACAGTTCGGGCAGCGTGCGGGCATCGGGTGGGGGCAGCAGCGGGGTCGCGCCCGGCGTCTGACCGCCACCCGCAATCAGGCCGAAGCCACCTTCGACGCGAAGCTCCGGTTTCGAACCGAAGCTTGGACGCAGGCCGACGCTGCCGGACACGACCTCCGTCCGGCTACGCCGGGAATCCGGCTCGAAGCCCGCGCGAAAGTCGGTTCCGCGCACACCCACGACCGCGGTGGGCGTCTCGATCCGGTATCGGGCCCCGGGTCCGCGTTGCGGTTCGACCCGGGACTCGATCCGCCCGCGTTCGAGCGAGATGTCGACGGACTGCTCGTCGGTGCCGGCATATCCCTGCAGCGTCTCGACGCTTGCCGTCGACCGCGCGGGCAGGATCAGGCTGGATCCATCCGGCAGCGCGATCGCGATGTGTCCATCGTCGGCGGTCTCCAGCGACGAACCGACTCCGACCCGATCCCCGGTCACGGCAGGGCGACCGTCCAGGCGCGCATCGCCCGCGACCGCCACGATCTGCGCGCTGCGCGGGATCGGGCTGAGCAGCTCATACGGGATGCGCAGCGTCTTGCCCACCGGCAGACGACGCGGATCGCGCACCTTGTTGATGCGCTGCAGCTGCACCCAGTCGTCCGGATCGGCGAGCAGGGCGACACCGATCGCCATCAGCGTGTCGCCCCGCTCGATCTGGTAGATCAATTCCTGTGCCGAGGCGACTCTCGGGCACACAGCGACGAGCGCCAGCATCATCAGATACGTCGGTATGGACTTCAGTAGATTCACTTCGCCACTCCCGCAAGAGAACCGCCCGGATTCCGCGCCCGGCCCAATCATGGGCCGGCGCGGAATCCAGACAAATGTCGATGGTGTGCGCGCAAGCGTGCGAACCGACGTACTCAAACGTCGCCTCCTCAAGCTGTCGACGCAGGAAAAGGAGGTGTCGCACCGCTTTCACCTTGCGACACCTTCGATCCGAGAGCGAACCCGCTCGCGCTGGTCTTGTCGCCCTCCGCATCGATATCGCCGACATCGTTCTTACCCGGCTTGATGATTTGGCCGATCAGACCTCGCGACGACGATACATCGCATAGACGCCCATCAACAGGATCAGCAGCAACATCGCCTTGAACTGCAGCGTCGGGATCGGCGCGATGTCCTGTGAGGTGTACTCACCGAAATCGTAGTTCTGCGCCGCATCTCCGCCCTGTAGCACGATGGATTCGAAGACGTCGGTTTCCGGCGAAACTCCAGGCTCGGTCGCGCCCACGCCCACCGCTTCGGCGCCATCGATCCAGCCATCAGGGTGGGTCTCGGTGATGCGGTAGGTGCCGGGTGCGAGTTGTCCGAAGAAATAGGCGCCGCCGGCGTCGGTAAGGGCTGTCGCCACAACCGCTCCATCGCGCCACAGCGTCACAACGACATCGGCAATACCCGATTCGGCATCGTCGAACACGCCGTTGCGATTGGCATCGTGATAGACATGCCCCGCAACGCTGGCGAGTTGTCCGGAATCCGAGTCGAGGTACTCACCGAAGTTGTACTGGACGGCATCGGTGTCGGCCGGCAACTCGATGCTGCCGATCTCGTTGGTCACCGGCACGCCCCCGACGCTTCCCGGATTCACCGGCCCGTCGATCCAGCCACCAGGCTGCGTCTGCGTCACGGTGTAGAGCCCGGACGGCAGGTCACCGAAGAAATACGTCCCGTCGGGAGCGGTCGTCGCGCTGCGGGTCACCGGATCGCCCCAGGTGGAAACACCGTTAAGGGTGATCAAGACGTTCTCGATGGGCGGATTACCGACCGTATGCACGCCGCTGTAGTCGTTGTCGTGATAGACGCGACCGGCAAGGCTGGAAATCACGACATCCACCGTATCCTCATCTTCGGCCACAGGCGGCGGCGGCTCATCGAACTCGAGATCGGTATCCAGGTGCAACTCGACGCGATTGGTGCGCGGGCCCGCACCGTCCGAAACCACCCACACCGGAACGCTCACCGTCACGCTCTGCCCCGGGGGCAATCCGGAGCCAAAGGAGCACTCAAAGGATTCGTCGCCCGCCGCTCCGGTGCACACCGAGCCGCCAGGCGCACCCGAAACTAGGATCGGAGCACCGGTCAGTTCCATGCCAGCGGGCAGCACATCCCGGATTTCGGGGAAGTACGCGGGTTCGGTCGCGTGATGATTGGTGAAGGTGATGACGAAGTCGAACGGCTCCATCACCGAGACCAGCGAACTTGAGGCGACCTTCGTGATCGAGACGTCCGGCACACTGCGCACCGTGGTCCGCTCACGGGTTACGTCATTTGTCGGCACCGGGTCAGGACCGTCGGCGCCATTGTCGCGATGCTCCTGGGCGCGGCTGATCGCGTAGTTGAAGTACACACCGCGGGTATCAGCTTCCAGCTCGTAGCGAATCGCGCGGATCTGGCCATTGAGCAGCAGACCCATGTTGCAGATCAGGTCGGCATCTTCGACGAGGTCGCCCTGCAAAGGGTCCCATACGCCGTCGAGATAATCGGGATTCTCGACGGTATCCATCGGCCACAGATAGCTGTCGTCCAACGGCTGATCGGGGTAGCCAGTGCCGAACGCTTCGTCGTCGGGTTCCTTGGAGCATGCGATCCCGAGGCCGGCCAGATCACCAGGGTCGATCTCGGTGAAGACACCGCCCGAGACGTCGTAGTAGGTGATCGAATCCTCCACGAAGCGGAAACCCTCCGACGGCAGGAAATCATAGATCGTCGCCGCGCTTGCGACCGACGGGCCGTTGTTGATGATCTGCACGGTATAGGTGACGGTATCGGCCACGAACACCGGATCAGGCGTATCGCTCTTGATCACGGCCAGATCGACGGACGCCTCGCCAACCTCTGCGTCGGCGGTATCCGCATTGTTGTCGCTAGTGGTTTCCGGGGTGTCGGTCGTGACCACTGCGTTGTTGACCAGCGTGCTGCCCGGGGCGATGCCGTGGTTCGGACGCGTTGCTACATCGATCGTCCAGGTCGCACCACGGGCAAGCGTCGAGCGTGTGCAGATGATTTGGTCGTTGCTGGCCTCGGTCGTGCTGTTCGCGGTTGGCTGCGTGGCGCAGCTGGCTCCGCCACCCGGATTGACCGACAGATAGGTCAGATCATGCGGAAGCACATCGGTCATGGTGAGGCTGCTCGCACCGGAGGCTCCTTCGTTGGTGACCTGGATGCGGTAGTTCAAGGGCGTGCCGAGCTCGCCGCTCCAGGTCGTCACCGTCTTGCTCAGCGCCAGATCGGTAAGTGCGTCGATCGAGACGTCCACATTGTCCGTGTTGTTGCTGTAATCAGGATCGGCCACCACCGACGAATAGGCGGAGGCAGTGTTCCCGCGGGTGAGCGCAGTGCCGTCGGCGCTGTTGCCGTGCGGCAGGATCGTGACAGTCACGGTGGGGCAATCGCCGCCCGAGCACACCGGGATGGACGTGAAGGTGCAGCTCAGGGTACGGCTGGACGGATTTCCGACGTTGCCACTTGATCCGCACGACCCTCCGGAGGCTGTGCCGTTATTGACCGTGACGCCCTGAAAGCTGTTGCCGCCCGAGTTCGTGAAGAGGTTGCTGAGTACATCGGTCAGCGTGACGCTGGTTGACGTGGCTGGCCCGTCATTGACGATGCGCAGCGTATAGGTCAGCGTCTCACCGGCATTCACCGTCGCGGCGCTCGCGGTCTTCTCGACTAGGAGATCGGCACTGCTGCCAGGGGTCTGGGCGTTGATCGTGGCATTGCTGCACGGAGTCGCCACTTCGTTCTCGAGAAAGCCGAGATCATGGTCGATCGTCGTCAGGCAGGCCCCATTCACCAGATCGCCGACAATGTCTCCGTTGGCGAACGCGGTGATCGTGAACGCTTGCGTCGCATTCACCGCAAACGGGGCACCTTCCGCATAGGTGCGCGAGCAG
The DNA here is from genome assembly GCF_002872475.1 of Pseudazoarcus pumilus. Taxonomy (GTDB): domain Bacteria; phylum Pseudomonadota; class Gammaproteobacteria; order Burkholderiales; family Rhodocyclaceae; genus Pseudazoarcus; species Pseudazoarcus pumilus. The sequence goes on along the minus strand of NZ_CP025682.1, from coordinate 317,453 downwards.
GTGAAGGTATCTGCGCCCACGACGTTCGGCGGAACCGTCGTGCACGTCCACCCGCCGGGGGCGGCGATATTCGTGATCGTCAGGCCCTCGGGCACCGTGTCCGTCCAGGTCAGGTCGCCCCAGAAACCGACGTTTCCATTATTACGCACCGTGACGCTGTAGTCGAACGGATACGCTGCGCCGATCGTGCGCAGATCACGCTGCGGAGCCGACTTGACGATGCCGAGGTTGAGCTCGGCGGCCACGATGGCAGGCGCGGTACCGTCGATGTTGTTGTCCAGGTTGGGATCCGGCTTGTTGGTGTAGTCGGCGGAGACCGTGGCCTCATTGGCCGAGTACGTGCCGGCCGTGTCGCCCACGACATTCACGGTGACCACACCAAGGGGCTGATTGGCACCGGCCGTCATGCCGCTCGTATCGAGTCCAGAGCAGCTCACCAACTGCCCGCTCACACTGCAAGTCCAGCCATTCTGGTTGAACACAGCCGGGTTCTGGATCTGCAGACCGGGATCCACGGAAATGCTCAACTCGGGCACGTCCGGCACTTCGCCGGTGTAGCTGGGATTTGCGGTCAGCGCAAAGGGTTCGTTCTCAAGAAACGGGCCGCCAGATTGGCCAAGCGTGACGGCCAAGTCGCTTCCGGGGTTCACATCGACCTGACGCGTGGACGACTGATTGGTGGTGTTGCCGTCGTATTGATCGAGGCTATCCACGAGCGCAGTGGCGCTCAGGTTGCTGCCTGACGTCGCGGCGATCTGGGTCGTGATCGGGCCGATGTTTTGCACCCCGCTCAGCGCAAGCGAGGCAATCTGGCACACCACACCAGGGGCGCCAGCAGAACATCCCGCCGGCAGACTACCAACGAGAATCGCGCCAGCCGGCAGATCGAGATGAGCAACGATGTTCGTCGCACCGATAGGCCCGTGGTTGGTGACGACCATCTCGTGCGTCCAGATACCACCGGAAGCGATCGCCCCAGGCGAACTGTTGAGCACGATCCCGACGTCCGTACCCTCTTGCACGGTAACGGTACGCTCCTCGTCATTGTTCGTGGCTTCCGTGTCCGTACTTGAGGTCGCCACCGCCGCATTCGTGGTCATGGTGTAAGGAAAACTCCCTACGCCCGTACCGGTGGCACGCACGACCACATCGAGCGTGGCGTTGGTGGTATGCGGGATCGTTCCGAAATTGCAAGTGAAGGTGTTCGACGCATCGGGCGGCAGCGAGCAGGAACCCTGCGAGGGTGACGCGCTAAGCAAGGTATCTGTGGCGCTGATCTGGTAGGTGACGACGACGTTATTGGCGTCGCCGGTGTGGGTAGGATCGGAGTTGTCGACCGTCACCGTGAACGCGGCAGTGTCACTGGCGTTGATGGTCGCGGCGCTGGTCAGATCGTGATTGAGCACCAGATCGACGTTCTGGGCCATCGCCGTTCCGGCGGCGAGTACCAGCCCAGGAACGAAGATCAGCCCACGCAGCACGGCGAGCAGCCGGCGCGCCGCAGATCTCGCATTCACACCACGACCCGACTCACGCCGCGCCGCCCCCTGAAGGAGTTCGATTCCGATCATTGCTCTCTCACCCGCTCCCCAGATCACTGAAACTTTCCGCGAAATCTGTGCCGGTTCGGCAGACTGACAAAGCCGATCAACACTCGCGGTCAGAACCCGGGGCGCGTGGCAGAGAGGAGGAAACCGCCGCGACACCGTGACCGGGTGTGGCGGACTCTAGGGAGGACAACGGGCGAACGCCCTCACGAAGTTTCACGAAACCATCGCGAAACTCACACCGTCGTGAATCCGGTCACGCGAGGGTGTCGATAACTCCGGGGGGTTGTGGGGGATATGGCAACATTGCGCGCCCGCAGCAGATCCTGGGGAAAAGAGGGTCAGGGGCGGAAGACGAAACCGATGCCGCGCACGGCACGCAGGGGCAGACGTTCGCCGCACAGATCACGCACCTTGCGTCGCAGACGGCTGATCAGCATGTCGAGGCGGTGATCGAGGTAATAATCGGAACTGTGACCGAGCGCAGCGACGAGGTCGTCACGCATCACGGCAACGCCGGGGCTCACGAACATGGACTGCATCACGGTACGTTCGGACGGCGTCAGCGGAATGAGGCTGCCATCAGGCGCATGCAGCGTCCAGCCATTGTCATCGATCACCCATTGCCGTTCGCGGCTGCTCGAGGCATGGCCGGAAACCCGTCGATGCACGCTGATCAGGGTGGCGACCAGTTCGCGGAGGTCGACCGGCTTCACGAGAAAGGCATCTGCGCCGGTCATCATGCTGCGCACACGCTCATCGACCTCGGTGCGCGCCGAGCAGATCACGACGCCGATGCGCATCGCGTCCTTCAGGCGTCGCAGAACGGAATGACCGTCCTCGCCCGGCAGGCCAAGATCGAGCAGCAGCAACTGGGCCGGTTCGCGCAACAGGTCGGCATACAGGTCACGCGATTCCGGGAACGCCCGTACCAAAAAACCCTGGCTCGACAACGCAAGTTCCAGCTCCTCGCGCAGGTCATCGTCATCCTCGACAATGCAAACGCTAATGCCCGTGCCGATCAATCTACCTTCTCCCCTCGCTTGCCCCGCTGCGATCACCGGAACCGGGTCTGCCGCCATGAAACGGCGCCCGAGCGATCCGGACGTTAGCATAACGGGCTTCGTGACACGCCACAGCGCACCCGGACGACATTGATGAGCCGACACCTCGCCGAGGCAGCCTGCACACCCCGACACTCATTGCCTTCCCGAATCAGGGTGAGCACCTCAACGGTTCCGGACGGATCATGACCGGTCCGCGCTGCCTCGTCGCCGCTGTTGTCTGCTGTTGTATCGCGCTGTGGGCGCCCATCGCGGCGGCCGGTCACGCTTGCGCACCGACCATCCTTGATGACTCGGCCCACTTCGGCGTCAAAGACTTCGGGCGATCGGTGCGGCTTGCAAAGGCTCCGCCGGATGCCGACGTGCAGGATATCGCGCGATTGCCGGAAACAGCGTTCTCGCCGCCACCGCGTGGAGGGATCGTCGCGGGCGGTGGCGCCCCGGTATGGCTGCGCCTGTGCCTGCAACGCGAAGCCTCGGCTGCCCCGGAATGGGCATTGATCGTGCTGCCTGCCTATATCCGCCAGATCACGCTGTTCGAACCCGACGGCGCCGCGTTCCGCGCCCGCATCAAAGACCGCGACCGCCAGCGCGATGACAGCGACGTTGCCTATCGCGGAGCAGCCTTCGCGCTCCAGCCCGACGTCGAGACGCCAAGCGCGTACTACATGAAGATCGACGGGCCACGTCCGGTCGCGGTCGATCTGCTGCTACTCGAACAGGGCAGAATCTCGCACTTTGTCGCGATCGAGTACGCCGGCTACGGCCTCTATCTGGGCATGATGCTGCTGGTCGCGACAATCAACCTGATCTTCTGGCACCGGCTGCGCGATCCGCTGCACCTGCGCTATGCACTGGCGATACTTTCGGTCGCGCTCTTCGGGCTCGTCATCGGCGGTTATCTCGAGCAGTTCGTACCGGCCTTCGCAGCGTACTACGACAGGACCTGGATGACGGCCTACGCCATCTGCGCGGCCTTGATGATCCGCTTCGTGCTCGACGCCTTCCGTACGCGGCTCTACTACCCCATGCTGTACCGCGCAGGGCGGATGATGATCGCCCTGCTTGCGATCTTCGTGTGTATCTCCGTTCTGGGCATCGATCCGGGCTTCGACGCAGCGCGACTGATCCGTTACCTGGGACTTGCCAGCATTCTGGTATTCGGTCTGACGAGCCTGCACGCGCTGCTCCACCACCGCAGCGTGCGCCTGTACGCGATCGCCTTCCTCCCGCTGATCGCGGGGCTGCTGTCGATCACCGCGCGCCGCTTCGGTCTTGCCGATGTGCCGCTGGCCGACCATCTGCCGAACATCGGCGCACTGGTGCATGTGGTGCTGCTCAACTTCGCGCTGGCGCGTCGCGCCGAGCGTGCCGATCGCGCCCGTCAGCGTGCGCAGCAGTCCGCGCTGCGCGCCGCGCAGACCTCCGAACGCATGCTCGAAGCCCGCGTCGTCGAGCGTACGCGGGCGCTCGACTTGGTCAACGCACAGCTTCATCGCGAAATCTCCGAACGCACGGCGGCACAGGAGCGTCTGCACGAGGCACTGGAAGCCGAGCGCCGCGCCCTGCACGGCCAGCGCCAGTTCGTCGCGATGCTGTCGCACGAATTGCGCACACCGCTGGCCGTCATCGACACCGCCGCCCAGGGACTCGCCGACGAACAGGCCGACTCACAGCGTCCGCGGCGCATCGAGCGCATTCGGCGCAGCGTCGGTCGACTGGTCGGCTTCATCGAGAACCTGCTCGCCGAGGACCGCATCGCCTCGCCCTCGCGCATGCACATGCGTCGTCACGACCTGCGCGCGGCATTGCAGCAGCACTATGGCGACGTCGCGGACGGACGCGTGCGAACCACATTGCCGGACGATCCGGTCGAGGTCTTCGTCGACCCCGACCTGATCGGCATCGTGGTGTCGAACCTCGTCGACAACGCGCTCAAGTACTCGCCCAAGGACACGCCGGTCGACGTCATCCTGCGCCACGCGGGCGACGGGGTGGTGCTCGACGTAGTGGACCAGGGCCACGGCATTCCGGCCGACGACAGGGAACGCGTCTTCGAAAAGTACTATCGCGCGCACGGCGGACTCGAGCGTCAGGGTGCGGGGCTCGGCCTGTACCTGTGTCGCGAGATCGCGCGCCGCCACGGTGGCGACATCGAACTGCTTGCACCGACGGACGAAGTCGGCACCACCGCGCGCCTGCGGCTCCCCGTCGCGCCGGCAGACGACGCCTTGCGCCCCGACGCAACCTGACCCGGAACACGCCCATGCACCCGCGACCTATCCCGCTCCTTGCCGCACTCCTCGTCACGACGCCGGTGGGCGCAACCGAGGCCGAGCTGCCCGCCGTGCTCGTTCAGCCCGCCGACACGCTCGATCCGGCGACGCTGTCGACGACGCGCATCGACGGCGCAGACGTCGATGCCGTTCCGGCATCTGCCACCGACGCACTGGGCAAGCGCGCGGTATCAATCCAGGCCACCCGGCCCGAGAACCGCAACACCGGGATCTTCGTTCGCGGACTGGGCACCACCTCGTTCAACGACGGCATGAGTGGCAGTGTCGGCACGACCCTCGACGGAGTTCATCTCGCGCGCCAGGGCATGTTCCCGCTGCGCCTGCTCGACATCGAATCGGTCGACATCGTCCGCACGCCGGCACTCGGCGGACCCGGGCCGGCCACCAGCGCGGGCGGCATCCACATCCGCACACGCGCACCGCAGTGGGAGGACGAGGCCAGCGTGCGTCTCGAACGCGGCACCCACGGCCACGAGGCATACGAGACGGTGGTCGGTGGCACGCTCGTCCCGGAAACCCTGGCGGGCCGGTTTTCCGCCTACACGCAGCGCCGGTCGGGCGTCGTACGCAACGTATTCAGCGGTGAGGACGTCAACGGCGGACAACACGACGGCCTGCGCGGACAACTGCTGTGGACGCCGTCGGCGACGTTGCGCGCTCGCCTGATCGTCGAACGCGAACGCCTCGACGACGATTGTTGCGCGTACTCGGTGGCCCGCTACAGTGCGGCCAGCCGTGCGCGCGCCGCAGCCCTCGGGCATACGCTGCTGCCGGCCGACCCGCTGTCGCGCGAGGTCGCGCAGGACGGCAGCAACCGCCGGCGCATGGACCACGAGGCCGCCACCGCGCAGTTCGAAATCCTGTTGCGCGACGACACTCGCCTGGTCGCGACCACCGGCTGGCGCCAGTGGCGCTTCGATTCGCGCTCGGATCTGGACGGCATCGACCTGGCAATCGCACCGCGTGGCGGATCGCACATGGATCATCGACAGTGGAGCCAGGAAATACGCTTCGATGGCCGCCTCGCGCCGACGCTCGACTACCGCATCGGCGCCTATCACCTGCAGCGCTCGCACCGCCGCGAAGGCCTGCTCGGCTACGGCCCCGATGCGGCACGCTGGTTCACGGCCGGGCTGGATCTGCCGCCGCTCGACGACGCACTGCTGGCAGCCGTACTCGACGGCGCGACGGTGCGCACGCCGGGCAGCCAGTCGGCCACCACACAATCGCTGTTCGGGCAACTGGACTGGGCTCCACGCCACGATCTGGGGCTCACCGGCATCGTGCGCTACAGCCGTGACCGCACGCGCGCCGAGACCCGCTGCGAGGTGAGCGGCCTGCAACCCCTGCCCGCACTGCCGGGTTTCTCCGAACTGGCCGGACAGTTGCGCGGTGCACTGCTTGGCCACGACACAAGGACACAGCACCGCAGCCGCGACGACAGCCTCGACGCCAGTCTGCGCCTGCACTTCGAGCCGCGCGCCGGCGTAGAGCTCGAAGTGAGCGCGTCGAGCGGTTACAAACCCGGCGGCGTCAACGCGGAAACCGTCACCGGCGCGGTATCGCCGACCTTCGACGCCGAACGCAGCCTCGGCCTCGAGGCCTCGGCCGGCCTCGACCTGCCGCGAGACGGGTACCTTCGGCTGACGCTGTACCGCACCGAAATCCGCGACTACCAGGCGCTCACCTACAACCCCGATTCGTCGCCACTGATCCCGACCATGAACAACATCACCAACGTCGACGCGGTGCGCTCGCAGGGGGTGGAAATCGAATCGGACATGGCACTTGGCGAGCGCACGCGCCTCGCGCTCGGTGCGGGCTACAACGACGCGCGCTACACCGACTTTCGCAACGCTCCGTGTCCGCCCGGCAGCGGCGTCCTGTACTGCGACTTCAGCGGCAAACAGATGGCCAACGCACCACGCTGGACCGCCTTCGCCGGCCTGAGCCACCACCGACCGCTGGCCAACGGAGGCGAAGTGTACGGCGACATTGCCTGGCGCTGGCGCAGCGGCTTCCACGGAACGACCGAGCGCGGCCACGGCAGCCACGTCGCCGCCCGCGGCCTGATCGATGCCCGCATCGGCCTGCGACAACGTCACTGGGATCTCTCCCTGTGGGCCCACAACCTCACCGACGAGAAGCACGTCACGGCCGTGTTCGCGCTGAACGGCAGCGGCGACTACGGCGCACTGGCCGGCCGGCCGCGCACGATCGGACTCAGCCTGACGCTGGCGCTTTGAACGAAACGACCCGCGCAGGTCGAGCCGGCAAGGCGCGCGGCTTCAGATCGAACGCTGGTTCACGCGGCGTGACAGTTCCGCCGCGCTTTCCTTGCGCTCGCTGTAGCGATCTACGAGGTAGGGCGCCACATCGCGCGTGAGCAGCGTGAACTTGAACAGCTCCTCCATCACGTCGACGACGCGGTCATAGTAGGCCGACGGTTTCATGCGCCCGGCCTCGTCGAACTCGGCGAAGGCCTTTGCCACCGAGGACTGGTTGGGAATCGTCAGCATGCGCATCCAGCGGCCCAGCACGCGCATCTGGTTGACCGCGTTGAACGACTGCGAGCCGCCCGAGACCTGCATCACCGCCAGCGTCTTGCCCTGCGTGGGGCGCACCGCGCCGACCGACAGCGGAATCCAGTCGATCTGGGTCTTCATCAGCCCGGTCATGGCACCGTGCCGCTCGGGCGAGCACCACACCATGCCCTCGGCCCACTGCGCCAATTCGCGCAGTTCGCGCACCTTGGGATGGTCGTCGGCGGCGTCATCCACCAGCGGCAGGCCGGAGGGGTTGAACAGGCGAACCTCGCCGCCCATCGCACGCAGCAGGCGCGCGGCCTCCTCGGTCAGCAGCCGGCTGTAGGAGCGCTCGCGCAGCGAACCGTAGAGCAGCAGGAAGCGCGGCGCGTGTTCCGCGCGCGGCACATCGAACAGTGCGGACGGATCCGGGCGACTAAAGTGTGCAGGGTCCAGCTGTGGCAGATCGTCGAGTACGTCGCTCATTGCCGGCTCACCGCTGTCCGATGGCGCGCAGCTCGTGCTGCAGCGACATCGTGTCGAGCCGCGCCAGCGGCAGGCTCAGGAACAGTTCGATGCGCCGCTTGAGCACTCGCGCGGCCTCCAGAAAGGCGGCGCACTGGGCGTCCGCGTCGCCGTCGACGAACGCCGGATCGGGCACGCCCCAGTGCGCCGTGGCAGGATGGCCGGGCCACACCGGGCAGGCCTCGCCGGCTGCGCTGTCGCACACCGTGAAGATGAAGTCCATCTGCGGCGCGTCCGTGCCCGTGAACTCGTCCCAGCTCTTGCTGCGCAGGCCGTCCACCGGCAGTTGCAGCTGCTGCAGCACTTCAAGCGTCATCGGATGCACCTGGCCGCGCGGAAAGCTGCCGGCCGAGAACGCGTTGAAGCGCCCGCGCCCCAGCTCGGCAAGCAGGCTCTCGGCCAGCACCGAGCGGGCGGAATTGGCGGTGCATAGGAACAGTACGTTGTAGGTCTGGCCATCGGACATGTCCGAATCCTCGTGCAATGAATGGCTGAAAAGGAAGACGCCCGAACCACGCCTTGTGCGGGTCGCGCGAGCAGTCTGGCTCGGGCTGATCGTTTTGATCTTACAACAACTCTTGAACTGTTGTCTGACGTTTTCGTGACGCCCGCAGCTTCACGCTTTGGGCGTCCCTGCGTCCCGACATGCCTGCGGGTACAATCCGGGCATCCTCTTCCACGCGGATTCGAGCGCCCTTCATGCATCCAGACACCCGCGTACTGATCGGCACCCCGGCCTACGGCGGCATGGTGCATCTGGACTACCTGAACTCGATTTCCGAGTACTACCGCAGCGGCATTCCGTTCTCGATCTCGGCGATCGGCAACGAGAGCCTGATCACGCGCGCGCGCAACGCGATCCTGTCGCGCTTTCACGCCGACGAACGCTACTCGCATCTGCTGTTTCTCGACGCCGACGTGCATCTGCCGGCGGCCGGCCTGCGCCGGCTGATCGATCATGACGTGGACGTGGTGGGTGCTGCGGTGGCGCTGAAGGGATTCAACGAACGCGGCGAGCGCATCTTCAACGTCGGGCGCTGCCTGGGCGAACGCGGTGCGCTGCACGAGATCGAGCGCATCGGCACGGCGGCGATGATGCTCTCGCGCCGCGCGGTCGAGGCGCTGGTGGGAGAGGCTCGCGAACAGGGCCTGGTCTATGACCGCCCGTTGTCACGCGGATCGGCGGGCCCCGAGCAACACTACGACGTGTTTCGCGTCGGAGTGGTCGACGGGGACTACCTTTCGGAGGACTTCTGGGTGTGCCACCGGCTACGCGCGCTGGGTTTCCGGGTGTATTTTGACCCGGAGATCATGACGCGGCATCAGGGGGTCACGGAATTCTGACGCGCGGCGATGACGCCGGCCGCGCGCTCATATGACACTACGTGGGAATACACTCCCCACCGGGTCCGAGTTGGAAGCTTTCTGAGTGGATAGTATTGCTGACGTTAGTGACTCGGCCCAACAGCAAGGTATTGGTCGCGACAAGATTCGTGAAATTGTAGCCACCGATTTCGACATCGCCGATCCGGTTGTCCTGAGAAATCTGGACAATCGCATTCGAATATGAATCTACGCGGGTCGAATCCCAGTAGCGGACGACGACATCCGGATTGTCACTGCAGTCGAAGGAGACGCACTGACTCGGAAAGGTAGCCAGACTCTGTTGCGCATGCGCCGAAGGAATGACGAAATTGGCCAACCGCTCGAAGATGCCACCGGGGACCATCATGCCCTGCTGGAGGTTGTTCGAGTAGATTCCGGTGATCGACACGATGGTCGCCTGCGCATGGGCCGGGACGATGACGGTATCGATGACCGGCTTGACCCACTTTTCCGGCAGCACGGCAGCGGACACGCCACCGAGTGCAAGCGCCTGCAGCAGGCGACGGCGGCCGGTGGGACGGGACGAATCGGCCTCGACAGCCGGATGGTGTTGTTCGGACATGGTCAACTCCGCTCGGAATGACTGCGACCCCGACCCTCGGAACCGCGCTTCGTGATGCTAGCACCGAAAACGCCGCAACAGGCCATGACAGCGCATTGCGCTGTCTTTTCGCAACACGACGGGGTCAAACCACACCTTCGTACTTGCCCGGGTTGCCCATGATCTGCCGCTGCACCTCGCACAGGAAGCGCAGTTCGGTGTCGCCGGCCTGCGCGACCCAGTTCAGGCGTTGCAGGTTGTCCGGATAGTGCGGGTTGCCGAAGGTCGCCAGTTCGTCGCGCGCGTGCCACAGATGCAGTGCCGCCCGGCCTTCGAGCGCGGCGACGTTGTGCGTGACGCGCTGCATGCGCAGCGTATTGGCGTCGTCCTCCGCGCCCCAGCCGAGGAAACGCTCGTCGAAGCCGCCCATCAGGTGGTGCAGGCTGCGGCGCATGAAAAACGCGCCGCCGCAGAAGCACAGTCGCTCGCGACCACCCGCACGGGTTGCCGAGGCGTCCGCTCGCTCGAAGTCGGGCTCGATCGTGCCCGCATGCAGGGCATCGGATTCCGCCTCGTCGAGATCGGCGATGCGGTCGTAGGGATTCACCGCCAGCGCGCGGCGCGTGCACAGCGTCGCGGCCGTGCCCAGCGCCGAATGCGCGAGCAGCAGGTCGGCGTCGCAGAAGAACAGCACCTCGGCGCGCGCCACGCGCACGCCGACGTTGTAGCCCCAGTTCTTGTTGAACGGGCCGGGATTGCGCACGAACACGCGCTTGATCGCGGGCGCCCAGTCGTCGCTGTCCAGACGCGGCGCCTCGTCCTGCTCGACCACGACGATCTCCCAGCCGGACATGCGCCCGTACCAGGCCAACACCGTTTCAAGATTGCGGCGGCGCACCTCCTCGCCGATGCGCACGGTGGTGATGAAGGAGATCGACGGGGTGGTCATCGGCACGCCTCGTTCAGCGCTGGACCCACCGGGACATGAACGATGCCGTCAGCGTGCTTCAGCCATTCATGAACGTCCTCGACGCGCGAATAGGTCGCGCGTACGACCGGGACGCTGGCCGCCAGGCGCGCGGCCAGCGTGAGGCCGTTGCGTGGCAGGTTGCGGGCGTTGAGCAGACAACCCATGAGTGCGGCGGCGGCACGCCCCGGACTGGGTTGCTCGATCTCCAGCGCCGCGCCGGCACGATATTCCGGCAGCAGAACCAGCGCCAGCGGCATGCCGGACTGCGCGCTGCGCGGCCAGGGCACGAGGGTGACGCCGCCCGAGAGCCGCGAATTCGCGAAGCCCGTCCGCAACGCCGGCAGGGAGCGCAGCAGCGGCAGACTGCCCGGCTTGACGTTGAGCGGGCGCGAAAAGCCATCCACGCACCCGGCCGCGTCGACCGCGCTCACCTCGTCGCTGAGGAAGTCGTAGCCCTCCGCCAACAGGGAGGCGGTCAGCGTGGTCTTGCCGGAACCGGAATCGGCCGCCAGCAACAGCACACGCGCATCACGCACCAACGCGCCGGCATGGAACAGGCCCACATCGCTCGCATCGGCGACGAGGTGGTACTGGACGAGCTGCACCAGCGCCAGTTCGAGTTCGTCTTCGCGGGCGCTCGACGCGAAGCGGCCGTCGCAGGCCATCACGAAGCCGCCGCGTTCGGGATCCTCGGCCAGGACGATCTGGCGCCCGGCGGGCACGCCGTCCGACACGCGATGCGGGCCGAAGAGAAAGTGCACGGCGTCGGCCGCCCGTGCCGAATCGGTGACGATGCGTACCCGATTGCCGGCGAAGCCGACATCGATGACGTGCGCGGCGTCAGTCACGCGCCTCGACCAGCTGCTGGTCGGCCAGACCGCGCAGCGTCGCGGCGACCTCGTCGCGGATCGTCGCGGCCGCGTCCGGGTAGGCTTCCTCGAGCATCTCGGCGATCTCCTCGCCGGAGTGTTCGCCGCTGCACAGTCGCCAGACGATCGCGGCGGTGTCGTTCAGATACAGCGTGCGGTCGCCTCCGGGCAGATACACGAGCACTTCCTGCCCGGTATCTTCGCTCTCGATCCCGTCGTGCCGGACATAGCGCGTGCGCAGGATTTGGGCGGTTTCCTCTGGCATGTGTTCAACCTGGCGTCTTGAAAAAACTGTTTGGCGTCACCGGCCCCAGATACAGGCGGCGCAAGCCCTGACTGGCAAAGGCCGCAGCATGCCGCAGCGGCAACCACGCGCGGCTCACCGGCGTCGGCGCGACACCGTAGACCAGCCGTGCCCACCATTCTGGCGGCAGCAGTGTAGCGCGAATGCCTGCACCGGCACGCACGCGCGGCCAGCCGCGATAATCGGCGCCGACCTCGCGCATTCGCGGCGGACGCTGCGGGTCCAGCCCGAGCGATGCGCACAGCGGCGCCGGCAATGGCGTGAACGCATGGATCGCGCGATAGGCGTTCCACAGCGCCGGGTGCGCGCGTCGCAACGCGGGCCAGTCGATCGCGTCGTCAAAGTGCGCGGCGATGGCGGCCAGATCGGCCACATGCCCCAGGCGCAAGGGCTCGGCCAGCTTGCGCATCCCGAGATACTGCATCCACAGCATCTGCGCCGGCGCCAGGCCCCGCAGGGTCACGCCCTCCACCCTGAAGGACGACAACGGGCGCTCCAGCGTGCGCATCGACAGCGGGTCGTTCATGATCAGGTTGAAGGCCTGCGTGTGCATTTCCACGCTCACCGTGATGCCGTCACGCGTGCGGTGCGCGATCGGGAAGTGATGCTGCAGACGGTCGTATCGGGTGTGCGGGCGAGGCGCATTGAAGCCGCACGCGCGCAGCACCTCGCAGGCGGCTTCGCCATGCTCGGGGGCGACCAACAGGTCGAGGTCCTCCATCGGCCGCAGGGCGGGGTCGGGATAGACCTGGCGCGCGAGCGCGCCGCCCTTGAGCACCACGACCCCGATCCCGGCCGAAGCGAGCTGTGCGCCAAGCTCCGCCAGGGTCACACCCTGCGCGGCGGCGATCGCCTTCTGGCGCGCGTAGGCGGCCGCCAGCCTGCGCCGCACGTCGTCGGGCAAGGCCACCCCGGCATCACGAACACGCTGGTAGAGCAACGGCGCGATGCGATGCTCGGCGGCGGCGTGCAGGACTTCGGCCCAGTCCCGCACACCCGCGACTGCGCCATGCAGCGCGGCGGCGATCGGCTCGTCGATGCGCGGCGCGCTCACGAGCCCGAACAGGCGGTAGTCGGATATGGACACTGCACGATGGCCCGGTGGATACGGCTCTGTATGATAGCCCGGCCGGCACCAGCGACACCGCGGCGCCCTGTCAGAGCGGATTCAAATGATTCCACGCATCATCCACCAGACTTGGAAGAGCCGCGAGGTGCCCGAGCACCTGCGCGGCTTCGCACGCAGCTGGCAGGCGCACCACCCCGGCTGGGAACATCGCTTGTGGACCGACGCGGACAACCGCGCCTTTCTGGTCCGCCACTGTCCGCACTTCCTGCCGTATTACGACGCCTACGCCTCGCCGATCTGCCGCGTGGATGCGATCCGCTGTTTCCTGCTCAAGCACTTCGGCGGCCTCTACGTCGATCTGGATTTCGAATGTCTCGAGCCCTTCGATGAACTGCTCGACACGGACGCCGTGATCCTCGGCGAGGAACCCGAAAAGCACGCGCAGGCACACTGCAAGGACGAACCCGACCTGAAGCACGTGGTATGCAATGCCCTGATGGCCTCGCCGCCGCAGCACCCGTTCTGGGATCACGTCATCGAGTGCATGATCGCCGCGCAACGCGAGCCCGGGCCGCTCAACGCGACCGGCCCGTTCCTGCTCACCCGGGCGGTGGAAACGTACCGCGGGGACGCGCCGGTGCGCGTGCTGCCGGCGTCCAAGCTGTACCCGATCAGCGACGTCGAGCAGCGTTCTGGCGCGATCTTCGACCTCGAGTTCTGGCGCGCACGCACACGTGGCGCGCACGCCGTGCATCACTGGGCCGGTACGTGGTGGCGCGGGCAGGACGACATCGAGCCACTGACGCCCGACCGCACGCGCATCGGACTGCTCGAGCGCGGCGTGCGACTCGGCGAAACCGAGCTGTCACTGCGCAACATCCAACCCGCCGACACGCCGCTGGTCTCGTGCCTGATGATCACGCGCAATCGCGCATCCACCGCGAGGCTGGCCATCGACGCCTTCCTGCGCCAGAGCTGGCCTGCACGCGAGCTGGTGATCCTCGACGACGGCGCAGACGACAGCCTGCGCGATCACGTCGCGGTGCTGAACGACCCGCGCGTGCGCATCTACCAGCCCGACGGACCCCGCGCGACACTTGGCGAGTTGCGCAACCGCGCGCTTGCACTGGCCCATGGCGAGTACGTCTGCCAGTGGGATGACGACGACCTCTACGACCCGACGCGCATCGCCTGCCAGATGGCCGCGCTGCACGCGCTGCGTGCCGACGCCTGCTTCCTTGAGCGATGGACGATCTGGTGGCCCGCGCAGGACCGCCTGGCACTGTCGACGCGCCGCCTGTGGGAAGGCTCGATGCTGTGCCGCAAGGCGCTCGTACCGCCTTACCCGGCGCTGGCGCGCGGCGAGGATTCGCCGGTGGCAGAACACATCCTGGCCCACGGCCGCGTGGTACTGCTCGACCAGCCACGGCTGTACCTGTACGTGGTGCATGGCGCGAACACCTTCGGCGCGGAGCACTTCGACCGGCATTGGGACGACGCGACATTGCGAGCGGAAGGGACCGATTACGCCCGCCTGCGGCAGGAACTGGGCAAACGCCTGCCGCTCGACGACTATCCGGTCGGCAACACCAGCGACGAACCAGCATCGTCCGCACGGGAATCCGCCACTGCGGTGGAACCCCCTACGCCACCGCCGACCCCACCGGTGGACGACGCCGTTTCTCCCGCCATTTCGCAACGCCCGGCCGGCGTGACACCACACGTGCTGCTGCTCACGCCACTGAAGAACGCCGCGCACTTCCTGCCGCGCTACTTCGAACTGGCCTGCGCACTCGAGCATCCGCGCGAGCGGCTTTCACTGGCGTTTCTGGAAGGCGACAGCGACGACGGCACACCGGAGCTGCTGCGCGAACTCGCCGCAAGCCACGCCCACGCCTTCGCCCGCGTCGAAATCCTGCACCGCGATTTCGGACTGCGCCTGGCGGGCGAACGCTCGGCCGCCGACGTGCAGTACGTGCGCCGCAGCGTGATCGCCAAGTGCCGCAACGCGCTGTTTCACGCTGCCCATCGTGACGAGGAACAGGTGTTGTGGATCGACGCGGATCTGGTCGACTACCCGCCCGACGTGCTCGCCCGCCTGCTGGACGCACAGCGGCAGATCGTCGTGCCGCATTGCGTGCGCCAGCCCGGCGGCGAGACCTTCGACCTGAACAGCTTCCGCTTCACGCCCGACGCGCGCGCCACGCGCTGGGCGCACATGCTCGACGGCATCGCACAGCCACCACGCGGCGCCGGACGCCAGTATTTGCAGGATCTGCGCGGCAACGCGCTGGTCGAACTCGACGGTGTCGGCGGCACCATGCTTCTCGTCGATGCTGCCGTGCATCGCGCCGGCGTCCTGTTTCCCGACTATTCCTACCGCGGTTTCATCGAGACCGAAGGCTTCGCGATGATGGCGCGCGACCGTGGCATCCGCTGCTGGGGCATGCCCGACCTGGAGATCGTGCACTCGCGTGCATGAGCCGCCGGAGTGTCGGCAACGGGTACCGTGTTACGTACTCGCCAGATACCCGCAGCGCTGGGCGAGGAGAGTGCCCCGCTCATCGCTCGAAAAGCGGGCGATCAGCCTCTCAACAACTCGTTGGGTGACTCGTCGGCGATCAGGCGGCCATCCTGCCCCGCAGAGCCGGACGACTCGTTACCCGTCTGCTGAGCGCCGGGCTGGCGGTTGTCCTGCGACACTTGCTGCGACTGGCCGCTGCCGGGCACCGGATCCTGGCGCGCCAGTTCCAGCGCCTGGTCACTGATGCTGCTGCGGGTACTGGGGCCTTCGTTGACGCGCGGCTCGTTCGGCGGGGAATTGCCGCCTGGCGGCGTGTCACGATCTTCGCGCGAGCGCGCGAGCGCATTCGGACCGTCGTTGGCGAGTACGCCCGCCGGGCCGCTAGTGGAACCGACTCCTTCCATGACCACTCCCGTCAGTTGATGTGAACTCGCCCTCGAGCGAGGGATGGGCCGTCTGCCCCCGTGGCGACGAGGTGTGCAAGGCCCGCACACTCTGGACTGCACGTGATGCGCGGCGTTCCCTACACGATAGAAGCACGGATCACCCGCCGCAAGCGGCCGCGTATTTCGCGGACCGTCGTCGACGCGCGAGGAACGTTGCATGTACGGTAGCGGTCGCACTCCAACCCACGCGCGACACGTGCCGCCAGCGGCGCGGCGTCGTCGCGCGAATTCAACCGCTTACAGGGAGGAACCACATGTCCGGAAAACTCGACGACGCAGGAATGGATCTGATCTTCCGCGAAGCCCGCACCCACAACGTGTGGCTCGACCAGCAGGTGTCCGACGCGACGCTGCACGAACTGTACGATCTGATGAAGTACGGCCCGACCAGCGCCAATTGCAGCCCGGCGCGCATCGTCTTCGTGCGCAGCCGCGAGGCCAAGGAGCGGCTGCGCCCGGCGCTGGCCAAGGGCAACGTGGACAAGACCATGAACGCGCCGGTGACGGCGATCATCGGCTACGACCTGCGCTTCTACGACAGGCTGCCGGAGCTCTTCCCGCACACCGACGCGCGCTCGTGGTTCACCGGCAAGGAGGAACTGGCCGATGCGACCGCCAAGCGCAACGGCTCGCTACAGGGCGCCTACTTCATCATCGCGGCGCGCGCGGTGGGACTGGATTGCGGCCCGATGTCGGGCTTCGATCAGGCCAGGGTCGATGCCGAGTTCTTCGCAGGCACCGACGTGCGCTCGAACTTCCTGTGCAATCTTGGCTACGGCGACGCCTCCGCATTGCATCCGCGCAGCCCGCGCCTGGACTTCGACGAGGCGTGCACGCTGCTGTAGGCGCGGACGAACGCCCACCGGGCGGCCGTCCGCGGCGGGCGGGCAATCAGTATTCGAGCACGCGTGGCAGATGCTTCGCCTGCTCGACCCACTTGCCAACCTCACTTTCGGTCGGCGCACGACGAACGAGCTTCTTCTTCTCGTTGAGCTCGGCCATCGCGGCGCTGAGGTTGTCGGGCCGGCGCCGCGCCAGCTCGGGCACGGTGTCCACGCCGGCCGCCTCGAGCAGTTCGGCGTACTCCGAGCCCACGCCGCTGATGCGGTAGAGGTCGACCATGTTGGCGAACCTGAGCACCTGCTTGTCGGTCAGGCCGGAGTCCTTGGCCAGCGCCTTGCGACCGGCCGGCGTCTTGCTGCGCTCGAGAAGCCCGTCGGTGTCCTTGATGCCGACGGCCTTGAGCTTCGTACCGATGGCCGGCCCGATGCCTTCCACGTCTTCGATCTTCTTGTTCGCCATGCTTCGCTCTCCCAAAGATGCGGACCCAGCCCGCGGATAAGGCGCTGAAGCTGACAATCTAGCCGAAGAAATCGAAGTTTTCGCATATTCCGATAAGCCGTTCGTCGCGCGAGAACGGCCTTCGGTCAGGACAGGCCGTCGATCAACTCGTCCGTGCGACCGATGTTGTCGCGATGCGTGTCGAGCATTTCCTGCAGCGCCTCGCGCATGTGCGGGCGGTCGATGCGCGGCAGGGCCTTCTCGATCTCGCGCGCGACCCAGCCCTGACCGCGGTTGAGGAAGGCCAGACGCTCGGCCTTGCCCTCCACGGCCAGCGCCTTGTCGGCAAAGCTCCCGGTTCTGGGGCTGATGTCGGCACCGAGTTCGCGCAGGAAGTCGAACATCAGCTTGCAGTACTTGCCCTCGTCGCGCCGCGATTCGACGATGGTGTGCACCGCCTCGTCGTTGCCGGCAAAGTCCTTCTCGTACTCGGTAAGCACCTTGACGCCGGCACGCTCGCACTCGAGCAGGGTGTTGAAAAGCTCCGCCAGTTCGGCGTCGCTCATCGGCGTGGTGTTGGTTTCCGTCGTGCTCATGGCTTCCTCCATTGACGAAGGTTCAGGGTTGCGGGGAAGACCCGCGGTACAGGGCCGCGACGAGGTCGGACTGGGTGACGATCCCGACCAGTCGTTCCTCGTCGTCGACGATGGGAATGTGGTGTCGCCCGCCATCCGAGAGCTTGGGCACGAGGCGGGCGATGTGCTCATTGGCGCGCGCGGTCTCGACCTCCGCGGTCATGATCTCTCCGACCTGGCGCAGGCCGTCTTCGCCGCCACGGCGCAGAAAGCGGTAGAGGCGGTCGCGGAATCCCTCGTAGCGATCCAGCCGCGCATGCTTGAGGAAATCCACCAGCGTCACCACGCCGATCACGCGGCGCTCGGCATCGACCACCGGCAGGGCCTTGATGCGGTGGAACTGCAGGCGCGACCACGCGTGCATCAGCGGCGTGTCGTACTCCACCGTGACCAGGTCGCGCGACATGATGTCGGCGCAGGAGATCTCGCCCATGCGCCGGCGATAGGCCTCCATCTCGGTCTGTTTGAGGATGGTCTGCAGGTCGGAGCGCGTGACGTCGAGCACCTGCTCGTAGCGCGACAACACCGTTTCCAGGTCGGACTGGGTGAAGCCCAGACGCTCGCCCGGCGGACTGTCGTCGGTGTTGTGCGTGGTCGGCGCGGGCGGCGGCGGCGGATAACGCCGGCCGGTCGCGTTGTTGTAGATCAGGCCGATGACCAACAGCAGGAGCGATTCCATCCCCACCGGCACCAGCGCCCACATGTAGCCCTGCTCCAGCACCGCATCGCCGCCCAGCACGGTAGCCAGCGCCACCGCCCCGCCGGGCGGATGCAGGCTGCGCGTGAGGAACATCAGCGCGATCGCGCCGCCCACACCGACGGCGGCCGCAGTGGGCAGGTTGTCGAAGAGCATCAGCGCGGTCACGCCGACCAGCGCCGACAGGGTGTTGCCACCGACGATCGGCCAGGGCTGGGCGAGCGGGCCGTTGGGCACGGCGAACAGCAGCACCGCGGAAGCGCCCAGCGGCGCGATCAGCATGGGCAGTTGCGGCGTGTTGCCGATCAGCCAGTAACTGGTGATGCCGGTCACGAAGATGCCGATCAGCGCGCCGATGCACGCGCGGATGCGCTCGGCGCGGTCTGCCGTCAATCGGGCCGGCCGGAAGGCGATGAGCCATTCACGAAGGGCTTTCATCGATGGTCCCCGGCCGCGCTCAGTTCAGGTGGGCGACCAGCGACGGGCCGAACACTTCGCACTGGATGCGGGCGGCGTCGATGCCGCGCGCACGCAGGGCGGAGCGCTGAGCCTGCATGAAGGTCTCCGGTCCGCAGATGTAATAGTGCCCGTCGGGCGGCAACATCGCAGGCTCGAGCACATCGAGGTCGAGTCTGCCCGCGCGGTCGAAGTCGCGTCCCTGTTGGTCGCCCGCCAAGGGTGCTTCGTAGCATACATGCGTCGCGAAAGTGGCGTGCGTGCCGGCCAGCGATTCGACTTCGTCCTTCATCGGATGATGGTCGCCGTCGCGGGTAGCGTACAACAGCGTCACGGCGCGATCCGGCCAGCGATCCAGGCTGGTGTGCAGCATCGACAGCAGCGGCGTGATGCCCACGCCGGCGCCGATCAGCACCAGGCGCTCCTGCGCGTGCTCGTCGAGCACGAAGTCACCGCAGGGCACGCTGACCTCGACGATGTCACCGGGCTCGATGTCGTCGTGCAGCAGGTTCGACACCGAACCGTCCGCCTCGCGCTTGACGCTGATGCGCCAGACATCCTTGCGCGACGCGTCCGACAGGCTGTACTGGCGCGCCTGGCGCAGACCCAACGCGTCGACGTGCAGGGCGAGACTGATGTACTGCCCCGGCTGGAAGGCCGGCAGGCTGCCGCCATCGAGCGCTTCCAGATGGAAGGAGGTGACGGTCGCGCTCTCGCGTACCTTGCGCGCAACGCGCACCGGCATGAACTCGCCCGGCTGGACGCCCTTTTCGCGATACACCCGCGCTTCCTCGTCGATCAGCGCGCCGGCGAGCAGACCATAGGCCTCGGCCCAGGCATCGATCAATTCCGGCGTAGCGGCATCGCCGAGGGTCTCGCGGATCGCGCCGAGCAGGTTCTCGCCGACGATCGGATAGTGCTCGGCACGCACGCCCAGGCTGACGTGCTTTTGCACGATACGCCCCACCACCGGGGCAAGCACGTCCTGGTCGTCGATGTTCGCGGCGTAGGCGTAGAGCGCGCTGGCCAGCGACTGCTGCTGCGCGCCGGATTGCTGGTTGCCCATGTTGAACAGGTTCTTCAGCTCGGGATGGCGTTCGAACATGCGCGCATAGAAGCAGCGCGTGATGGTTTCACCGTGCTCGCGCAGCACGGGAACGGAAGCGTGAATCAATTCGCGGGACGACGAAGACAGCATTTGGACTCCATGGACATCAGGGTGGGAACAGGGGAAAAGATCAGGCGCGACGGCGGACCGCCGGCGCACCGTCCGGTTCGGCGCGGCGCAGCGCAGCGATCAGGTCGTGCGTGGGCGGGTGCACCAGATCGGCGAGCGTGTGGCGGTTCATGTCGGCATAGAAGGCGTCGCGCCCGCCATCGAGCGCCTGCTTGAGACGGCAGCCGCCACGCAGCGGACACGGCGGCTCGGTGCAGTTGACCAGCGAGGGGTGACCTTCGAGTTCGCGCAACACATCCCCCAGGCGCAGGGAGGTTTCGCGATCGGCCAGGCGGATGCCGCCATGGCGTCCGGGGCGCGAATGCACCCATCCCACCCGCACCATGCGCTGCACGACCTTGTTGAGGTGGTTTTGCGGAATCTCGAAGCGACGTGCGATGCTCTCGATGGTCACCAGTTCGTCGGCATCGCAGCCGTGCAGGTACATCAGCACGCGCAAGCCGTAGTCGGTGAAGCGGTTCAGTTGCATGGGGTGTCCCCGTGCCGTCGCGCACTGGTCGCGACTCGTTTAACGTGGTAAACAGGATACCACTATAGAGCGGCGCCTTCACAAGGGCCGCCACAACGACAAGGAGTTCTCATGCAGCGCACCATCGTGATCCTCGGAAGCGGCCTGGCGGGCTACAACTTCGCGCGCGAGTTCCGCAAGCTCGACCGCGACGCGCGCCTGATGGTGGTCAGCCGCGACGCGGCCGACTTCTATTCCAAGCCGCAGCTGTCCAACGCGCTGTCGGCCGGCAAGAGCGCCGCCAGCCTGGTGATGAAGCCATGCGCCAAGATGGCCGACGAACTCGACGCCGACATTCGCGCGCACACCGAGGTCTGCGCGATCGACACCGAAAAGCGGGAGGTCGAACTGAAGGGCGGCGAGCGCATCGCCTGGGACGAGCTGGTGCTGGCGCTCGGCGCAGACCCGATCCGCCTGCCGCTGGAAGGCGACGGCGCCGACGACGTGATCTCGGTCAACGACCTGGACGATTTCGCGCGCTTTTCCGATCGGCTCGAAGGCGTGCGCGAAGTGGTGCTGCTCGGCGGCGGCCTGATCGGCTGCGAGTACGCCAACGACCTGCTCTCGCGCGACATCCGCACGACCGTCGTCGACATCGCCGACCGTCCGCTCGGGCGCCTGCTGCCGCGCGAAGCCGCGGGCTATTTCCGCGAACGGCTGGAAGCGGCCGGCGTGCGCTTCCGGCTGGAGGCCGGCGCAAAATCGGTCGAACGCGCCGACGACGGCTATCGCGTGCAGCTGGACGACGGCACCACGCTCGATGCAGGCCTCGTGGTCTCCGCCGTGGGCCTGCGTCCGCGCACCGCGCTCGCGCGAGAGGCCGGCTGCGAGGTCGAGCGCGGCATCGTCACCGACCGCAAGCTCGCCACCAGCGTCGCCCACGTCCATGCGGTGGGCGACTGCGCCGAAGTGGCCGGGCTCAACCTGCCCTTCGTGATGCCCATCATGCATCAGGCACGCACGTTGGCCGCCAACCTCACCGGCAGCGACACCACCCTCGAGTATCCGGCGATGCCGGTACTCGTGAAGACGCCCGCCTGCCCCACCGTGGTGTGCCCGCCGCCGGCGGGCGCCGACGGAACATGGCGGCTCGAATCGGACGCCGAGGGCGTGGCCGCGCTGTTCGAATCGGGTGACGATCTGCTCGGTTTCGCGCTGCTCGGCAAGGCCACCGCGCGCCGTCAGGAACTCGCCGGCAAGGTCCCGAAACCCTTCGACGCGGCCGGCTGACGGCACCTGCGGGCCGCGCTCAGGGCGAGAATTCCCAGTGCTCGGCCCAGTCCGATTCGTCGCGCACGATGCGGCGCAGCAGCGGAAAGGCCTGCTCCAGCTCGTCGGTGATGCGGGCGCGTGAATAGACCAGAAACACCGGGTAGGTGAATTCGGGCGCATTGGGCACGATGCGGATCGTGCCCTGGCGCAGCGCCCGCCGGGTCACCCGCGTGCGGAAGTAGCCGCGCCCGCCGCACTGGAACAGATAGTGCAGCGCCAGCGGCCCCAGATTGAATGACAACGCATGCTCGCGCCGCGAGGGGAAGGCCGCGTCGTGTTCGCGGCGGAAGTCCGGCCCCCAGTCGACGTAGATGTAGGGTTCGCGCTGCGCCGCCGACTCGACCTGGATCAGCTTCTCCTCGAGCAACTGCTCCACCTGCACGCCCTCGCAATAGAACGGGCGGTAAACCAGCGCCGCATCCAGATCCCCCCGCAGCAGCTTCTGCTGCAGCACCGAGCTGTCGCCCACTTCCACATGCACGCGCCGTTGGGTGAAGGTAGTACGCAACAAACGCACCCACTGCAGCAGCAGCGGATTGCTCAGGCTGATCTCGGAGCCCAGAAACAGGCAGTCGGGATGCCTGGGCGGGTTGGGTACCTCACGCCGCGCCGCCTCCCAGGCGTGCACCATCTTGTGCGCGTGATCGACGAAGCGCTCGCCCTCGACCGTCAGGCGGGCACCAGCCCGATTGCGCACGAACAGCGAGCATCCGAGCTGCGTCTCGAGGTTCTTCACCCGCGCCGTCACCGCCGTCTGCGTCAGATGCAGCCGCTGCGAGGCGGCCACGAAACTGCCACCGTGGACGATCGCGAGAAAGGTGCGGGCGAGTTCGATATCCATGCGACGACCCGATGCAAAAACTGTGCACTGAACTGGCAGAAACTTCGTACTGACGCCCCGCCGAAAACAAGCATACTACATGCAACATTTCGCCCGGAAGATGACAGGCGCAAGCGTCCGGGCGAGCAGCCACTTTGCAGGCAAGCACCGCAAACGACCGGTATCGACAAGGGAAGGAGAGAGAGAAGCGGCAGCGGTGCCCATTTCGGAAGGAGGAAGAATCATGAAGATCGACGAGGAAATCCTGATCCAGAACCAGCACGGCAAAAAACTGATTCTGCAGAAGGTCTCCAGGGGGATCAGCTACCTGGACTTCGGGATGACGCACCTGAGCCGGGACTTCGAGGGCTACAAGGTCAAGTACATGGACCGCATCGCAGCCCCCCAGCCGGACGGGTCCTTCAAAATGACCGACACAGGGGAGGTATTCGCAAGAGTCCAGAACTGAACGGAACGCATCCGTACCGATGAGCACGCGACACCGGCGAGAGCCGGTGTCGTCGTTTCAGTACTCGCCGTCATCGCCGTCGTCGCGCAGCTTCATCGCCGGCGGCCTGCGCCAGCAGCGCACCGTGCGCTGGAAGAACAGACTATTGGGAATCTGCAGCACGGTGTCGCTGCCGTCCTCGAGACGCTCCTTGAGGGTGGTGTGGATCAGATTGATGTCCACCACCTGCCCCTTCAGGCCGGGCTTGTCCCCGCCTTCGAGCAGCTCGATGTGGTCGTACAGCCGGAACGGCCGCGTGGTCAGGATGAGCAGTGTGCAGAAGATGTTCGAGAGCACGCTCCACGCAGCGAAGAACGCCACCGCCGCGACCGCCGCGAAGCCGGTGAAGGCCGTCCACAACACCGTACCCGAGACCCCGAAGCGGTCGAGCACCAGCAGCAACGCACAGGCGTAGATCACGAAGCCCACCGACCGCCTCGTCACGACCAAGATTTCGCGCGACAGATGGTAGTGATCGGCGACGCGATGCATCAGCCGACGCAGCAACAGGTTCACGACCCACGTGCCGACGAGAATTCCGACCACCTGCAGGCCCAGCGTGATGGTCGCAACCCAGGGCTGGGCCCATTCGGGAAGAAGGGTTTTCATCGGCGAACGTCACTCCATGAACAGGAGAGGAAGATTCTACGGCCAGTCATGCATTCATTTGCACTCGTCAATGGCTGACTGGAAATTCGGATAACTGGCTGGGCTGACGCGGTGTGATGGCTACGCCCGCTTCGGCTTCGGCCCGCGCTACCAGGTGCGCGCACCCTAACCGCTTCGATACCCGAAGGCGTGGATGGCAATCTCCTTGCAAGCGGCGGACTTCAAGACGTTGGGCGGAAAACTGGTTTGCGCGGATTCACTGAAGCGGGCCGAACTTTGGTGAATACGATGAAGGTGCCCGGGCGGTCGACCACACCTCAGCCGACGAACCGGGCGCCCTCGACGCATCCAGCGGCACGGCCGCTCAATCGCGCAAGCGACTGAACACGTAGTCGTGATCCTTCTGCGGTGCGTGACACGCAAAACAGGCGCCGGCCGCGTTGTCCCCCACGACACGATTCGTCCGGTCACCCCCGCCGAAGCCCTCGAAACCCCAGCCGCCGGTCGCCGCATACTGTTTGGCGTCCTTGTGCATCACGCCAACGACCTTGCGTGCGCCCTCGGTCACGGCGTTGTCGGCGGAGACTGCTTCCAGCAGGTCGAACACGATGACCGCACCATCCGGAAACTTCCCGGCCGCGTAGCCCGCCACGGCTTGCGGGTTGGCGTAGAGATGGTGGATGCCGCCGAAGGCCTCGAACAGCGGATGCCCCTCCTCGATCACCATGCTCTTGACGTGATGCCAGTCGCGATACCCCTCCGGGTAGGGCACGGGCGGATCCGCCGCGACAAGCGGCACGACCAGCGCCATCGAACTCAGAGCAGTCAGCATGCGTTTCATCATGAATCCCTCCAATTCGGATCGGCCGGCGCAGCGCCGGAGTGGATGTGGCGCAGCCGTCCGCGATGACCTGCGCGGGCACCGGGTTCAAGTCGCCTCGCCAGATGCACGCGATGCGGGCCCTCACTCGGCGCCGACTTCTCAGGACGGCCGTTTATGCATCGACTCGATGCATGACTAAGATTAGAATCGTTCTATCATGCGCGTCAACAAATGTATCGAGTCGAACCATCTCAGCCATGAACCAGACCGCTCTCCTCCTCGAACGCCTCGGAGCGCTCATCCAGCAGTCGGTGCGCGACGACGCCGCGCGGCACGGCCTGCTGCCCATCCACATCCAGGTGCTGCACTACCTGACGCTGGCCAACCGCTACAGCGACCTGCCCATCGCCATCGCGGAATACTTCGGCATCACCCGCGGCACGGTGTCGCAGACCCTCGCCGTGCTGGAACGCAAGGGTTATCTGACCAAGCAGCGGGACGCCCGTCACGGCAAGCGCGTGCACCTGCAACTGACCCCCGCAGGCGAAGCCGTGCTGCACGAGAGCTGGGTCGAGCGCGTGGAGCAGATCCTCGGCGAACAACCCGGCGGCGCCGCCGCACTCGAACACCCGCTGCGCGCGCTGCTCACCGCCATGCAGCGCGTGAACGGACAACGCGCCTTCGGCCTGTGCCACCAGTGCGCCCACTTCCTGACCGAAGACAGCGGCGCACGTTGCGGACTGACCCGCGAACCCCTCGCCACCGAGCAGACCGTGCGCATCTGCCGCGAATGGACGGCGACCGCCGACACCGTCTGATTGCCTGGCCGGCTACGCAACAGATTCTGTAGGGCGGGTTAGCGCAGCGCAATCCGTCGGGATGCCCTCAATGAGTCAAATCTAGACTCGACCCCGTTTCTGCATCCCAGGTGCGCGCCCGATGGGCGCTTACCTGGGCAACGGGGGCTTTAACCGCCAATCACACCACCTCCGCCCGCAACACCCTCGCCGCGTCCACCATATTCGTCAGCGCCGGAATCACCTCATTCCACTGCCGCGTCTTCAGCCCGCAGTCCGGATTCACCCACAGCCGTTCTGCGGGGATGCGTTCGGCGGCTTTCTTCATCAGGTCCACCATGTGCTGCGGGTCCGGGATGTTGGGTGAGTGGATGTCGTACACGCCGGGGCCGATTTCGTTGGGGTAGTTGAAGTGGTCGAAGGCGTCGAGCAGTTCCATGTCGGAGCGCGAGGTTTCGATGGTGATGACGTCGGCGTCCATGTCGGCGATGGACGCGATGATGTCGTTGAACTCCGAGTAGCACATGTGGGTGTGGATCTGCGTTTCGTCCTCCACGCCGTTGGCGGTGATGCGAAAAGACGTGACGGCCCAGTCGAGGTACTCCTGCCATTGGGCGCGGCGCAGCGGCAGGCCTTCGCGAAGCGCCGCTTCGTCGATCTGGATGACGCGCACGCCGGCTTTTTCGAGGTCGAGCACTTCTTCGCGGATGGCGAGCGCGAGCTGCCAGCAGGTGGTGGCGCGTGGCTGGTCGTCACGCACGAAGGACCAGTTGAGGATGGTCACCGGGCCGGTGAGCATGCCTTTCATGGGCTTGTCGGTGAGCGACTGAGCGTACTGGCTCCACTCCACGGTCATGGCTTTGGGGCGGCTGATGTCGCCGAACAAGATGGGCGGCTTCACGCAACGTGAGCCGTAGCTCTGCACCCAGCCGAACTGGCTGAAGGCGTAGCCGTCGAGCTGTTCGCCGAAGTATTCGACCATGTCGTTGCGCTCGGCCTCGCCGTGCACCAGCACGTCGAGCCCCAGCGCCTCTTGCTCGCGCACGCTGCGGGCGATCTCGGCTTTCATCGCGGCGCGGTAGGTGGCCGCGTCGATTTCGCCGGCCTTGAACTGGCTGCGCGCCTGGCGGATGTCGGGCGTTTGCGGGAAGGAGCCAATGGTGGTGGTGGGGAATTTCGGCAGCTTCAGATGCGCAGCCTGCTTGGTGGCGCGGACGGCATAGGGGCTCTTGCGCTGGCCAAGCGCGGCGGTGAGTTGTTGCAGCGCGGCCTTGACGGCCGGGTTGTGGACGCGCGGCGAAGCGCGGCGCGCTTCGATGGCGGCGCGGTTGGCATCGAGTTCGGCCTGCACGGCAGCGCGGCCGAAGTTGAGCGCGAAGGCGAGAACGCGCAGTTCTTCGAGCTTCTGGCGGGCGAAGGCCAGCCACGAGCGCACGTCCGCCTCCAGACGCTGTTCGCTGTCCAGATCCACCGGCACGTGCAGCAGCGAGCATGACGGGGCGAGCCACAGACGGTCGCCCAGCCGCTCGTGCAGCGGTTCGAGCCAGTCGAGCGCGGCAGCGAGATCCGTCTTCCAGATGTTGCGGCCGTCGATGACGCCCAGCGACACCACCTTGCTCGCCGGCAACAGGTTGAGCAGGCTCTCCACCTCGTCACGCGCCCGCACGGCATCCACATGCACGCCGGCCACCGGCAGGTTGGCGGCCAGATGCAGGTTCTCCTGCAGCGTGCCGAAGTAGGTGGCGAGCAGCAGCTTCACCTTGCTGGCCTTGAGCTCGTGGTACGCGAGGTTGAAGGCGTGCCTCCAGTCGGCGTCGAGTTCGGTGACCAGCACCGGCTCGTCGATCTGCACCCACTCGGCGCCCTCGTCGGCCAGCGTGTCGAGCAGCCGCGCATACACCGGCAGCAGGCGCGCGAGCAGGTCGAGCTTGTTGGAATCATCCTTGGCCTTTCCCAGCCACAGATAGGTGAGCGGGCCGATGATGACGGGCTTGGCGGCCACACCTTGCTCGCGGGCTTCGCGCAGTTGCTCGACAAGGCGCGAGGCGTCCAGCGCAAACGTGGTGTCGGCGGCGAACTCGGGGACGATGTAGTGGTAGTTGGTGTCGAACCACTTGGTCATCTCGCCGGCCGCCACGCCACCGCAGCAGCCGGCATGCGCTTCGGCGGATTGGGCGGACCGGCCGCGCGCCACGCGGAAGTAGTTGTCGAGCGCATCACCCTGAAAACCGCGCACGCGCTCGGGCAGGTTGCCCAGCGTGAAGCTCATGTCCAGCACCTGGTCGTAGAAAGAAAAGTCGCCCACCGGAACGAGGTCGAGCTGGGCCTGCTTGCCCCAGTGTCGCTCGCGCAGATGGGCGCCGAGCGCCTCGAGTTCGTCGCGGGTGGACTGGCCCTTCCAGTACGACTCCAGACCGAACTTGAGTTCGCGCTTCGCGCCGATGCGCGGAAAGCCGAGGTTGTGGGTGAGTGCCATGACGGAGGTTCCGTAGTTCAGAAAGCCACCATGCTAGGCCGAGCAATTCATGAATAAAAATGGTACTTTTTCATGTATTCATGAATCTGAATCACACAAGCCCTCATGCCTTTGCTTGAACGCAACCACCTCGCCATCGTGCGCGCCGTGGCCGATCACGGCTCACTCACCGCCGCGGCCGAACACCTGCATCTGACGCAGTCTGCGCTGAGCCACACCATGCGCAAGCTCGAGGACCAGCTTGGCGTCGCCGTCTGGCACCGCGAGGGCCGCAGCCTGCGCCCGACGCAGGCCGGCGAATACCTGCTGGCCGTGGCCGGGCGCCTGCTGCCGCAACTGGAGTACGCCGAGGAACGCTTGCATCAGTTCGCGCGCGGCGAGCGCGGAAGCCTGCGCATCGGCATGGAATGCCACCCCTGCTACCAGTGGCTGCTGAAGATCGTATCGCCGTATCTGGCGGCATGGCCGGCGGTGGATGTGGACGTGAAGCAGAAATTCCAGTTCGGCGGCATCGGCGCGCTGTTCGGCCATGAGATCGACATGCTGGTCACGCCCGATCCGCTGTTCAAGCCCGGCCTGCACTTCGAGCCGGTGTTCGATTACGAACAGGTACTGGTGGTGGGGCCGCGACACGCGCTGCGCGGCGCGGCCTACGCACGCCCCGAGCATCTCACCGACGAGACGCTGATCACCTACCCGGTGGACACCGACCGGCTGGACATCTACACGCAGTTCCTCACCCCGGCCGGCATCGCACCGCGCCGCCACAAGCCGATCGAGACCACCGACATCATGCTGCAGATGGTCGCCAGCGGTCGCGGCGTGGCCGCGCTGCCGCGCTGGCTGGTGGAGGAGTACGCCAACCGCCTGGACATCGCCCCGGTACGCCTGGGACTGAAAGGCATCGCCAAGCAGATCTTCCTGGGCATTCGCGAGGCCGATGTCGACATCGACTACCTGCGCGCTTTCGTGGCGCTGGCGCGCGAGTCTCGCGACGTAACCGCGTCGGCGAGTTCGCTCGGCGCTAACGCAGCGAAGCCCCCAGGCCGACCACACAAGTAAGCAGGAGCACGAGTCCGAGCGCGCGATAAAAGCGCGAGGCGTCCGCTGCGAGCAGCCAGCCGTGCAACCTCTCGCCGAAGAGCTGACCAGCCAGTACACATGGCAAGAGCCACAGATGATGCATGAGCTGCAGGTCGACGCCGACGATCACCAAGGACAGGAGCTTGATCGAGACCAGGATGAACCATGTGGCGATCATCGTGTCGCGCAGCCGCTCGCGCGCGACATGGCTGGCAAACACGGCGACCATCAGTGGCCCGCCGATCATCGAACTGCCGCTGAAATAGCCACCCAGCATCAGCAGGGCCGCATCACTCACCGACCCGCGACTGCGCACCGGAAGATTGAGCACGTAGCCCAGCGAATAGGCGATGACGATCAGATAGACGATCGCGCTCATCACCCGCGACGGCAGCGTGATCAGACCGAACACGCCCAGTAGCGACAGGGGCAGAATCCACGGCAGGGCGCGCCGGAGGTAGGCCCAGTCGGCTCCGCGGGCGGCCTTGTCCGCATCTTGTGCCAATCGCGCACGCAGCAGCACCCACACGCCGAAGAGAATCTGGTGCACGGCGATCAGGGGCAGGAAGACCAGCGGATCATTGACGATCAGCAGCAGGAACGGCAACACCAGCACCGCACCGCCGAAGCCGAGCCCGGAACGGACGAAGCCGCTCCAGGCGAACAGCAGGGCGATGGCGACATACTGCAGCGCGGACAGGTCATCCATCAGCAGCCCTTGGACTCTGCGAAAGTTTCACCCGCACCCGAGGGTGCGGCTGCAAACCTTCGCACACACTCGCTTCAGTCAAAGTTGGGCTGCACCCCTGGCGGCACCGAGAAGCCCAGGTCGCCGCGCGCGATCACCGCCTCGCGCCCGCCGTTGGCCGCCAGCAGCTCGCGCTGGCGCATGTGCGCGCGGCGGTCCACCTCGACCGGATCGAGCATCTCGTTCAGCCGCCGACGCCCCTCGGCGAGCGCCTCGGCATGCGCCGGATCGCCCGCCAGATCCACGAGTTCCTCGGGGTCGGCGCGCAGGTCGAACAACTGCTCGGGGTGCGAGATGTAGTGCACGTACTTGTAGTTGCGATAGCGCACCATGAACATGCCGGCCTTCGAGCCCATGCCGTGATATTCGCTCAGCACCGTGCGTTCCGGATCGGGCGCGGTCTGGATCGCCATCAGCGAGGTGCCGGGTTGATCACCCGGGATCAGGCCGGCCTCTCCGGTGGCCTCGAGGATGAACGGATGCACGTCGACGTGGCTCACCGCGGCATCTACCACGCGGCCCTGCGGAATGCCCTCGCCGGCGATGATCAGCGGCACGGCGGCGGCTTCCTCGTACATCGTCGACTTGCCCCACACGCCGCGCGAGCCGAGGTTGTCGCCGTGGTCGCTGGTGTACATCACGCGCGTGTCGTCGAGCAGGCCGGTTTCCTCGAGCGTGCGCATGACCTTGCCGACCTGCTCGTCCATGAAGGTGCACAGCCCGTAGTAGCCGGCCACGGCGCGGCGCACCTTGTCGTCGCTGTCGAAGTACTTGTCGTAGGCGAAGCAATCGCCGTACTCGCGCAGGTAGGAGTGATCGGGACGTTCGCCGGGCGCATAGAGCTTGGGCATGGGCAGGCGCGGATCGTCGTAGTAGCGGTAGAAGTATTCCGACGGCGCGGTCAGCGGAAAATGCGGCGACACCAGCGACACGAACAGCACCCACGGCTTGTCGCGATGGCGCGCGGCCTCTTCGCGCAACCAGATCTGCGCCTGCTCGGTGATGTCGCGGTCGTAGCGGGTATACAGAGATTCGCCCGGCCCGGCCATGCCGGCCATCTTCCACGCACCCTTGCGCTCGGGCAGATCGTCGCGCACCAGCCCCATCAGGTCGCCCTTGCCGTCGATGACGTGCATCGGGATGCGCTCCTCGGAAAAGCCGTTGTCGTCGTCGGTGGAGCGGAAATGCAGCTTGCCGATGGACATCACCCAGTGGCCGCGATCGCGCAGCAGGTGGTGCCAGGACGGGATGGAGCCGTCGTAGGGGTCGGCGTTGTCCCAGAAGCCGATCTGGTGGCTGTACTTGCCGGTGGCGAAACCGGCGCGCGCCGGGATGCACACCGGGTTGGTGCAGTAGGCACTGGCAAAACGCGTGCCGCGCGCGGCCAGCGCGTCGATGTTGGGGGTGTGCACGATCGGGTTGCCGTAGCAACCGACGGTGCGAATGTTGTGTTCGTCGGAGATGAACACCACGAGATTCTGAGCTTTCATGCCACGGATTCCATGTCGGGAAGAGATACACCGGACGGGGGCGGGGCCACGCCCCGCCACCGTCCTCAGTCGAGATATTTGGTCTTGATTTCGCGGAAGCTCGCCAGCTCGGCACGCATCAGCGCGTCGGCCTCCTTGCTCGACATCCATACCGGCGCGAAGCCGAACTTCTCGCCGAACTTGCGGTAGTGCTCGGTGGCGACGGCCTTCTCGGCGATGCGCTCGATCTCGGCGCGCGTCTCGTCGGGCAGGCCCTTGGGCGCCATGATCATGCGCACCACGCCGAAATCGGCCGGGATGCCGTGGTCGCGCAGCGTCGGCGTGTCGCGCAGCGGCTCGTGGTGGATGCGCTCGAGCGAACCGCCCACGGTGAGCACGTTGATGAGTCCCTCGCGGATCTCGCCCAGCATCACCGGCGCATGGATCACGCCGGCGTCGACCTCGTTGGCGAGCAGCGCACGACGCACGTCGGCACCGCCACCGTAGGGGATGATGCGCACGTCGATTTCGCCCATGCTGCGGATCGCCGCGGCCATCAGCGTATGCGCGTTGGCCGTGCCGCCCACGGCGATGGTGAGCTGGCCGGGCGACTTCTTCGCCGCGTCGCGAAAGTCCTCGTAACTCTTGTAGCCGCGCTCGGCGTTGGCGACCAGCCAGGTCGGGCTGTCATAGACGCCGCCGATGTAGACGAAGTCATCGAGTTCGTAGGGCTGCGAGCGGAAGGCCAGCGTCGAGTTCATGTCGGAGCTGCCGTTGAGCACCAGCGTGTAGCCGTCGGGGCGGGCGCGCATCGCGCGTGCCGTGCCGGTGGCGCCCGACGCGCCGGTGATGTTGTCGATCACCACCGACTGCCCCGAGACTTCCGAGAAGCCCTCGGCGAAGGCGCGGGCGATGGCGTCGGTGCCGCCGCCGGCGGCCCAAGGCACGACGATGTGCACGGTCTGGGATGGGTAGTCATCGGCCGCAGCGATCGTCGAGAACGTCATCAGCGTGGTGACGGCGATGGCGCGGGCGGTGGTGCGCAGTTTCTGGAATCTGCTCATGTCAGTTGCCTCCATGGGGTACGGACTGCTTGCGGGGAGATGCAAGGTGCTTCGACAGGTGCCGCCACAGTTCCCAGGCGATCAACCCGACGATCAGGGCCGCGATCAGCATGCGCGGCACGGTGCCGACGAACACGCCCCAGTCGTTCTGCGACAGCGACAGCGCGAGCCGGGCGTTCTGCTCGATGATGGGTCCGAGGATGATCCCCAGCACCACGGTGACGGTGGGAAAGCCGTGCGACTCCAGCACCCAGCCCAGCACACCGCAGGCCAGGGCCACCCACACCGGGAAGAAGTCGTTCATGCTGGCGAAGGCGCCCAGCGTGGCGAGCACCAGGATGAACGGGAACAGCCAGCCACGGTCCTTGCCGAGCACGCGCACGAACAGCGTGATCGAGGGCCAGGCGATCAGAAACATGAACACCGTGGCCACCAGCAGCGAAGCCAGCAAACCCCAAACCAGCACCGGCTCGTCACGCATCAGGGTCACGCCCGGCGCCACCCCGTGCAGGATCAGCGCGCCGAGCATCACCGCTGTCGTGCCGTCGCCCGGAATGCCGAGCGTGAGCATGGGCACCATGGTCCCGCCACACGAGGCGTTGTTGTTCGACTCCGGCGCGAGAATGCCGCTGGGCTCGCCGGTGCCGAAGGCTTCCGGGTTCTTCGACTGGTTGCGCACGGTGCCGTAGGCCATCCACGGCGAGGCCTCCGCACCCACGCCGGGAATCGCGCCGATACCCACGCCGTAGCCGGCGCCGATGACGATGGCGCGCCAGCGGCTGAACACCTCGCGCATTTTGGGCAGCACCAGCCGCACCTTCTGCGTCACCGCCTCGGTGGACGTGCCGATCAGCGAGGTATCGCTGAGCACCACCGCGAAGCCGAAGAAGCCCACCAGAGCGGCAGCGAAGGGAATGCCCGACTGCAGCTGGTAGGTGCCGAAGGTGAAGCGTTCGGTGCCGTCGACCGGGTCGATGCCCACGGTGGCGATCAGCAGCCCCAGGGTCACGCCGATCAGGCCGCGCAGCATCGAGGCGCGGATGAAGGCGGTGACCATGATCAGGCCGAGCACGCCGATCAGCGCGATGTCGGCGCTCGCGGCCTTCATCGCCACCGTAGCGAGCAGCGGCACGCAGGTGATCGCGATGACCCAGCCGAAGATGCCGCCCAGGGTCGAACCCATCACCGCGTAACCCAACGCCAGCCCGGCTTCTCCGCGCTGCGCCATGGGATAGCCGTCGAGCGCCGTACACGCGCCGGCCGGGGTGCCCGGCGTGCGCAGCAGGATCGCCGAGAACGAGCCACCCAGCTTGGTGCCGACATACACGCCCATCATCATCATCAGCGCCGGCAGCGTCGGAAACGAATAGGTCAGCGGCAGCAGCACGATGATCGCCATCGGCGAACTCAGGCCCGGCAGCGCGCCGACGAAGATGCCCAGCGCCGTGCCGGCCGCGATCATCATGATGCTGGTTGGCTCCAGCGTTGCCGCAAAACCAAGAAGCAGATCGGAGAACATGTCCTGCCCCTTCAGCGCAGCGGCAGCTGGATGACCGCGACGAACAGCCAGTGCAGCGCCGCGCCGCCACCGACTCCCAGCAATACCACGCGCCACCACGGACGCCGTCCGTAGAACCCCATGCACAGGATGAGGAAAATGCTCGTCGCGACGAAGAACGGGACATGCGCCAGCGCCACCGTGTACGCGGCCACCAGCAGCACGGTGCCGACGATCAGCACGGCCGAGCGCAGGCGCTGCCCCGGCAGCGGCGCGTCTCGCGCCTCGTCCGCCGGCCTGCGTGCCGCCAGCCGCCGCACCAGCGCATTGGCGATCAGCAGCACGCTCAGCCCGATCAGCAGGCCAGCGTAGATCGTTGGTAATGTCTTGGATTCGAGTATTCCGCGCGAAGCCAGCGCGGTGCGTTCGACCTGGCTGATGACGCCGATGGCGCCGGCCCCGAGCACGATGAATGCACTTCCCAGCAGCAAGTCGCCGGTGATTTTCGGCATTGCAGTCCCCTGTTGGTGTGGTTCTCTCTCGTTCTCGTCGGCCTGCTCGTGACTCTGGCGGCCGTTGTGTTTTAAACACTAAAGCTATATAGTTTTATCTGTCAACATTCTCTCGCAACGGCCGCACCGCGCGGCCGGCGCGACAAGAGGAATGAAGATGTCCGACCCCGAACTGAGCGAAGTGCTGCGGCGCTACGCGCCCGGCGATCTGGCCGGCCTGCCCAAGTACGCGCGCCTGCGCGAGACGTTGTTGCGCGCCATCGACGACGGCTACTGGAAGCCGCTCGATCGCCTGCCCAAGGAAATGGCGCTGGCCGAAAATTCGCCCTACAGCCTCGGCACGGTGCAGAAGGCGCTGCGCGATCTGGTGCAGAGCGGCGTGGTGGTGCGCCGCCAGGGCCACGGCACCTTCGTCGCGCAACGCGAAGGCGTGATGGCCGGGCCGCGCCACCTGCTGTTCGAGGACGACGCCGGCGAGCCGCTGGCGCTGTTCCCGCGGCTGGTCGCGCAGGAGCGGGACGACGGCGCCACGGTGGACTGGCGGCGCCACCTGGGCGAGTCGGTTCGCGAGGTCGTGCGCCTGGACCGCATCTTCTCGGTCGCGCACCAGTTCGAATGCTGCAGCCGCTTCTACATCGACGCGATGCGCTACCCCGTCTTCGCCAGCGCGCAGATGCAAGGCTTCCAGACAATGAACTTCAAGGACATCCTGCGCCGCGAATACAACGTCGTGATCGAGCGCAGCAGCCGCACCGTGCGCGTCACGACACTGCCGCAGGACGTCGGCGCCATGCTCTCCGCCGAACCCGGCATCACCGGCGCCATCATCGACTTCGTCACGTTCGCTGGCGACGGTCAGGCGGTCTACTACCAGCAGGCCTTCGTGCCCCCAAACCCCTATGCGCTGCGCGTCGAGTCTCGCTGAGGCCGGGCAAGGCCCTTGTGTCGGGCAGCACGAAAGTCCTGTGCGACAGGCCCTTCGCCCGGGTCTAGCGTCAAGGCGGCCGAATCCCTCTTACACGTAGCAAGGCCCTTCGATCAGCGGATGCGCCGCAATGAAGGCCTCGTCGATGTCCACTCCATGCCCCGGCGCATCGAGCGGTTGCACGCATCCTTCGGCATCGACCGTATACGGCGTGGTTCCGAGGTCGTCCCGGAACGGGTTGTACGCCGTCACGTCGCCCTCGAAATAGCCGGGGTTGTCGATCGCGGCAAGCAGGTGGATGGATGCCGCCATGTTGATGGCTGAAGCCGAGGTGTGCGGGTTGCACGAGACTTTCCACGCCGAGGCCATCGCGGCGATGCGCATGCATTCGGTCACGCCCCCGGCCTTGGAAAGATCGGGCTGCGCGAAACGCACCGCGCCGTCCTCGAGCAGGCGCGTGAAATCGAAGCGCGTGAAGTGGTTCTCGCCGGCCGCCAGCGGCACGCGACCCAGACGGGCCGCGTCGATGTAGTTGCGGTAGTCGTGCGGCGGAAACGGCTCTTCGAACCAGGCCACACCACACTCCTCGTAGGCCGGCATGACGCGACGCACGTCGTCGAGCGAGCAGCCGGTGTTGCCGTCGACGAGAATCTCGACGCCGTCGCCGACCGCGGCGCGCACCGCACGCACACGCGCCACATCGCGCACCGGCGTGTCGCCCACGCGCAGCTTGAGCGCGCGATAGCCCTCGGCGACATAGGTCCTGGCCTCCTCGGCCAGCGCAGCCGGATCCTGCCAGCCCAGAGAAATCCCCCCGGCGTAGGCCGGGATCGGCTTCGAGGCGCCGCCCAGCAAACGGTACAGTGGCCAGCCGGTGGCCTTGCCGCGGATGTCCCACAGCGCGATGTCGACTCCGGACAGAGCCATCGCGGCAGCCGCTCCCATGCCGTGGCTGGCCAGCTGCATGCGGTAGACCCGGGTCCAGACGCCGGCCACGTCGAGCGCGTCCATGCCGAGGACCAGTTCTCGGATGGTGGTGTCGATGAGCTTCGCGATGGCGCCCGGGCAACGTCCGTGATGCGCCTCGCCCCATCCGACGATGCCCTCGTCGGTTTCGATGCGCACCAGCACCGAGTCGCGCTTGACGGCCCGGCCGATGCCCAGGGTGACACTCTTGCCCTCGGGCACCTTGAACGAGAGCGGAACGGCCTTGATGCCGGTGATCTTCATGCCTGACCTCGGTTCTTGCGGTAGTCGGGATTGACCAGATGCTCCGGCTCCCGGCCGGAGAGGATGCGCAGCATCTCCCCGACCGCGCCGACGCTCATCGCGTGCATGCTGGTGGTGGTGATCGCGGCGATGTGCGGCGTCATCAACAGGTTGGGACAGTCGAACAGGGGATGGCCCGGCTCGAGCGGATGCTGGTCGTAGACGTCGAGCGCGGCACCTGCAATACGCCCTTCGTGCAGGGCGCTCGCCAGCGCGGCGGTGTCGACCACCGGCCCGCGCGAGGCGTTGATCACGACCGCGCCCGGCTTCATCCGCGCGATGCGCTCGGCGTTGACGATGCCGCGCGTCTCCGGCGTCAGTGCGCACGACAGCACCAGCGCGTCGGCGCGGGCGAACAAGTCGTCCATCGAGACGGCCTCGACCCCCGGGGGGACCTCGGACGGGTCGCGGCACACGCCGATCACCGTCATGCCAATGGCCTGGGCAATGCGTGCGATGCGCGCACCGACGTTGCCCACGCCGAGAATGCCGAGCACGGTTCCGCCCAGTTCCGAAAAACCCGCGGCCGGCATGCGCTCGCGCACCCAGCAGCCTTCGGCCCGGGCGAGCACGTCGTCGACGTTCGAAGTGCTCGCAGCCTTGGCTCCGCCGCCCAGCGGCAGCGCGCGCGCCTTGTCCCAGCCATCGCTGCGCAGTTTCGCATCCACCGCAAGCAGGGGGCGGCGCAGGTTGAGCAACTGGGCGATGACGTATTCGGCCACGGCCTGGGTATTGCAGCCGGGCAGGTTGGCCACCGGCACTCCGGCGGCGGTCGCCGCCTCGACCGGGATGAAGTCCAGGCCAACGCCGTGGCGCACGATGCCCTTGAGTCGCGGCGCGTGTTCGCAGATGTCGGCCGGCAACTGCGCGCGCACGATGATGCCGTCGACCTCCAGCGCCAGGCGCCGCAAGGTGTCGGCCGCCACGTCCGGCGCGAGCACGCTGTGCACGCCGGCCTCGTCGAGCATGCGCTGGCCGTCCGGGTGCAGCGCATTGGTGAGCAGTACGGTCTGGCCGTCAGCCATGAAAGACTCCTTGTTCGATGACCGGATTGGTCAGGGTGCCGAGCCCGGCGACGCTGGCGCGCATCGTCGCGCCGGGACGCAGCCACGCGGGAGGAGAGCGCATGGCTGCGACGCCGGCCGGCGTGCCGGTGGCGATGACGTCGCCGGGCTCGAGCGATTGCCCGCGCGACAGGTGCGATACCAGCGCGGGGATGTTGAAGATCAGATCGGCGGTGTTGCCTTCCTGCAGGGTCTGCCCGTCCACTTCGAGACGCACTGCGAGGTCGTGGAGCGCACCCAGTTCGTCCACCGTCGCCAGATAGGGGCCGAACGGGCCGAAGGTGGGCAGGTTCTTGCCGCGCTCGAAACCGCGATCCTTGCGGATGAGCTCGCTGGCGCTGACGTCGTTGAACACGCAGGCGCCGACGACGTGCTCCATCGCCGTTTCCCGCGGAATGTCGCGCCCGCCCCGGCCGATGAACACCGCCAGCTCCGACTCGTAGGTCACGCCGCCCACGCCGGCCGGCAGGATCACCGGCTCGCCAGGGCCGATCACCGTTTCGGGGTGCTTCATGAAGAGCACGGGCTCGGCCGGCTCGTCCATGCCGCGCTCGCGCACTGCATCGCGATAGTTGAAGGCCAGCGCGAAGATGCGCCGCGGCCGGGGCACGGGCGCGCGCAGGCGCACCTCGTCCAGAGCCAGCAGCGCCGCTTCGCGCAGGCCGTGCGCCTCGATGCGCGCGGCGACTTCCGGCAGGCCGGCGGCGATGAAGGCGCCGACGTCGGGCGCGAGGCCGCCGAGTGCGTCGCGCATGGCCGGCGCGGCGAGATCGCACACGCGATCGTCCGCAGCGGACGCGTCGCCCATGAGCACGCCCGCCCGCTCACGCCCGTCGTGGCAAAAGGTGACGAATCGCATTCCGCCCCCTTTAGCCGACGCGGTACTTGTCGAGCACCTTGCGGTCGATCTCGACGCCGAGGCCGGGGCGGGTCGGAACCTGCACCACGCCCTTGTGCTGCACGATGGGTTCCAGGCCGAGGTGGTCGCGGAACGGGTTCTCGCACTGCTCGAACTCGAGCAGCGGCGGGCACGGAAAGAGGCTGGGCGGCTGGTCCGGCATGGCGGCGAGAAAATGCACGGTGGCGGCCACGCCGACCACCGAACCCCAGGCGTGCGGCACGCACTCCACGCCGTGCGCCGAGGCCAGTGCGGCGATCTTCTTGCATTCGGTCAGCCCGCCCGCAGCGCACACGTCGGGCTGCACGATATCCATCGCCTTCCGCACGATCGCGTCGCGGAAGCCCCAGCGGGTGAATTCGTTCTCGCCGCCGGCCACCGCCATGTCGAGTGCGCGCGCCACCTCGACGTAGCCGTCGATGTCTTCGGGCGAGATCGGCTCTTCGAACCACTCGACGTCGAGTTCCTCGAGCTGGCGTCCGAGGCGGATCGCCATCGGCACCGAGAAGCAGTGGTTGGCGTCGACCATCAGGCGCACGTCCGGACCGATAGCGCGGCGCACGGCCGCGACGCGTTCGACGTCCTTGCGGATCGAGCCCAGGCCGATCTTCATCTTGATCGCACCGAAGCCTTCCTCGACGTAGCCCTCGGCTTCCTCGACGGCCTCGCCGACGAGGTTGTCCATGTCGACGAAGTACAGCCCCGTCGCGTAGGCCTGCACCTCGGAGCGGAATGCCCCGCCGATGAGCTTGTGCACGGGCTTGTTGCAGGCCTTGCCGATGATGTCCCACAGCGCGATGTCGATGCCGCTGATCGCCGCGATGGCCATGCCCTTGTTGCCGTAGTCCTTGATGCGGTTGTAGAGCTCTTCCCAGATCACCTCGACGTCGAAGGGATCGCGCCCCTTGATGCGCGCGGCGAACTGGGTGTCGATGAAGGCCTTCGCCACCGCCGAAGGCCCGTAGCACTCGCCCCAGCCGACGATGCCGTCATCGGTCTCGATCTCCACCAGGCAGGTGCCCCGGGTCTTGTAGATCCACCCGCGCGAGGAGGTGAAGGGCTGCTGGATGGGCGTGCTCAGCACATGGCAGGTGATCTTTTCAATTTTCATTCGGAGTGCTCCTCGCTGAGGGGTTCGGGGCGGATTGACGCTGACGCTTGATCCACGACAGCAGGTTGGGAAGGACCAGCGCCAGCAGGGCGATCGTGAGGATCGTCGCGGCACCGGGCCGGGTGAAGAAGGTGCTCCATTCGCCACCGCTGATGACCAGCGCGCGGCGCGTCTCGGATTCGAGCAGCGGGCCGAGGATCACGCCGATGACCGCCGGGTACACCGGGATGCCGGCCAGCGTCATCAGGAAGCCGCCAACGCCGAGCGCGAGCATGATGACGACGTCGAACCACTGGTTGGCGAGCGAGTAGGTGCCGACCACGGCGAGCACGAACAACGCCGGAACCAGCAGGTGACGGGGCACGTCGAGCACGCGCACGAAGAAGCGGAAGCCGATCAGGCCGACCACGGCGATCATCAGCATCGCGATCAGCACCGAGCCGAGAATCTCCCACACGATCGGCCCGCTGGTCTCGAACAGGCGCGGGCCTGGCTGCAGGCCGTGGATGGTCAGGCCGCCGAGCAGCATCGCGGTGACCGTGTCGCCGGGAATGCCGAGTGTGAGCAGCGGAATCAGCGCACCGCCGGTCACGCCGTTGTTGGCCGCTTCGGAGGCGACCACCCCGCCCGGCGCGCCCTTGCCGTACTCGGCGCGGTTCTTGTCCGAGCGTTTGGCCTGGTCATAGGCGATCAGCGAGCCGACGCTGCCTCCCAGCGCCGGCACGATGCCGACCACCACGCCGATGATCGCCGAGCGGACGGTGTTGACCGCCTGCCCGCACCATTCGCGGAAACTGGGCAGCATGTGCTTGAGCGTGTAGGGCAGCTTCTCGCCCTTGTTGCGCTCGAACATCGAGCCCATCAGCTCGGGGATCACCAGCAGGCCGATCAGCGCCGGCATGATGTCGATGCCGCGCATCAGCGCCAGCGTGTCGAAGGTCCAGCGCCCCTCGCCGGTGATCTGGTCCAGGCCGACCACCGACAGCGCCACGCCGATGACCACCGACAGCGCGCCCTTGAGCAGGCGTCCGGGCACGATGGACGCGATGATGGTCATGCCCAGCAGCGCGGTCGCGGCGTATTCGGCGGGGCCCAGCTTCAGCGCCAGGCGGGCGAGCATCGGCGCGAGGGTGACGAGAAACACCCAGGCCACCAGGCCCCCGACGATGGATGACACCAAGGCCCAGCCGTACGCGCGGCCGGCCAGTCCCTTGCGCGCCATCGGATGGCCGTCGATGGTGGTGATCAGCGCCGAGGGCGTACCGGGGATGTTGATCAGGATCGCGGGAATCGCGCCGCCGGCCATCGAGCCGCAGTAGAGCGCGATCATCATGCCGATGGCCAGATCCGCCTCGAGCGGGAAGGTCAGCGGAATGAACAGCGCCACACCCATCGTCGCGGTCAGCCCCGGCGTCGCCCCGAAGGTGAAGCCCACCACCACGCCGACCAGAATCAGGCCCAGCGCCACGGGCGACGTGACGGTGCTCAGCAGCGCGGGGATCAGGTTGTCGAGAAGTTCCATCGCCATCCCCTCAGCGCAGCGGAACCTGCAGGACATAGACGAACAGGGCCCATACGCCGGTACCGAATGCGACCGAGCACACCGCGATGGCAACGTAAGCGCGTGTACTGCGCAGTTCGCGCGGCAGCAACACCATGCTCATCACGGCGAGAAACAGAATGGAAGCGACCGGAAATCCGATCGCTGCCCAAAGCGCGACATAGGCCGACAGTGCGAGCAGCGTGACGAGGCTGATGCCGACCACCCGCCGCGGATCGGCACCTTCGCCGAATTCGCTCGCGCCGCTGATCTGCCCCGAGCGGCGCATCGACACGAAGTCGCGCACGAAGATCAGGACCGACAGGGCTGCGATGGCCACCACGCTGAACTGCGGCAGCGCACCCGGACCGATGCCGTTGACACGCCCGGCTGCCGGCAGGGCGAAGGCGGGCGACCACAGCAGCGCCACCAGCCCGAGCAGGATCAGCGTCACCGCCGCGCTGGCAGCGAGTCGAAGACTGTGCATTCGGATTTCTCCGGGGATGCGGGCCGTCCGTGAGCGGACGGCCCGTCTGCGGTTTACTTGAAGGTCTGTTCCGCGACCGCGGCGATGGCCTTGGCGACAGCGGCGACTTCCTTGTCCAGCGCCTCGCCGGCGAGCGGATCGATCAGGAAGCCGTTGTCGGCTGCGAACTTCTTGAACTCGGGGCTTTCCAGCGCCGCACGATACTTCGCCGTGAGCGTCTCGCGCACCTTCGGGTCCATGTTG
Source organism: Pseudazoarcus pumilus (assembly GCF_002872475.1). Taxonomy (GTDB): domain Bacteria; phylum Pseudomonadota; class Gammaproteobacteria; order Burkholderiales; family Rhodocyclaceae; genus Pseudazoarcus; species Pseudazoarcus pumilus. The sequence continues at coordinate 275,356 of NZ_CP025682.1, read as the reverse complement.
GCCGGAGCGGCGATGTAGGCCATCTGGACCACCGGACCGAACGGATAGACGTCGATTCCGCGATCGGCGAAGGTCGGCACGTCGGGCAGCACCTCGAGACGCTCGTTGGCGAACACGCCGAGCGGACGCAGGTCGCCCGACTTGATCTGCTCCATCGTCTCGCTGGGCTTGAGCACGCCTGCGGCGATCTGGCCACCCATCAACTCGGCGATGACCCGCGAGCCGCCCGGATACGGCACATGACGATAGGCCACGCCGGCACCGCGCGCGGTCATCTCGGCGAAGATGTGGTTGATGTTGTAGGTGCCCGGCGTGCCGATGGTGACCTTGCCGTCGTTGGCCTTCAGGTGGGCCATGAACTCGTCGAGGGTCTTGTGCGGGCTGTTGCCCGGCACCAGCAGCATCAGCGGATCGACCGACACGCGGATGATGTGCGTGAACTGTTCGTTCTTGAGCGGCGCCTTGCCCTGCGCGATGATCGACAGCGTCGAGCTGGTGCCGTTGCCGATGGTGTAGCCGTCGGGCTTGGCGGTGGCCACCTGCCCCATGCCGATGGCGCCCGTGCCACCCGGCACGTTCTCGATGACGACCTTGAGTCCTTCCTTGGCCAGGATCGGCTGCAGGAAGCGCGCCATGATGTCGTTCGACCCGCCCGCATTCCATGGAATCACCCAGCGGACTTCGCGCTCGGGGTATTCGGCTGCGCTGGTGGAAGCCAGGCCTGCGGTCAGGCCGAGGGCGGCAACGGTGGTGAGCAAGATCCTTCGTGCGAGCTTCATGGTGAGTCTCCTACACTGGTGGAAAATCGGTGTTTGTTGTTTGTTATAACAAACACCGTACAACACGAATTCGTGTAGAGTCAACCTTGATCGCGTCGCACCGGACGCGGAAGTTCAGCAAGCAAGGACGCACATCATGGAAAACGCCACACATCTGCAGCCGGCACTCCAGCCGGTCGAACGCGAGCCGCTCGGCGACCAAGTCTTTGCTCAGATCCGCGAGGCGCTTTTCGCAGGCCGCTTCGAACCCGGCCAGCGTCTGGTGCTGCGTGACCTGGCCGACTCGCTGGGGATCTCGATCACGCCGGTGCGCGACGCACTCAACCGTATGGTCGCCGGTGGCGTGCTCGAGCAGGGCCCGCGCAACTCGGCCGTGGTCCCGGATCTGGACGCGCAGTCGCTGCGCCATCTGCTGATCGTGCGCACGGAACTGGAGGGACGCGCGACGCGCGAGGCCGCCGGCAATGCCGACGCAGCTCGCCTGCGCGTGCTGGAAGACACGATGGCCCGGATGCGTCGCCTGATCGCCGAACGCAAGCTCGAGGCCTATCTCGACCTGCATCGGCAGTTCCACTTCGGCATCTACCGCATGGCCGACATCCCGATCCTGTTCGAGATGATCGAGAGCCTATGGCTGCGCTGCGGCCCGGTGCTGACCTTCGTCATTCCGGATTACGTGCTCTCGCTCAAGGGCACGGACCACCATCTGAAGATCCTCGAAGCCCTGCACGCCGGCGACGCCGATGCAGCCGAGACGGAGATGATCGCGGACATCGAGGAGGCCGGCGCCTATCTGCTCAGTCTTGCCGACGACGAAGGTCGAATACGCCGCGCCCGTCGGAGCTGAAACGTCTCACGCTGCGTCCGAAAACGTTGCGGGCGCAGCATGACATTCGAACTTACCGACTCAACCCGAGCAGATCCGGCACCAGGGTGGTGATCGGCGCATAGAACGCGATCAGCATCAGCACGCCAAAGATCACCACGTAGAACGGCAGCAGCGCGCGGATGATTCGCCCGAGCGACAGTCCGCTGATCGCCGAACCGACGAACAGGCAGACTCCGACCGGCGGTGATACGTGGCCAAAGGCCAACGCCGTCACGGAGACGATGCCGAAGTGCAGCGGATCGATGCCCATCTGCATCGCCACCGGAAAGAGAATGGGCACGGCGATGATCAGCGCCTCGGTGGGCGCCAGGAAACACCCGAGGAAGATCATCATCGCCACATACACGGCAAGAAAGGCGAACGGCGTAAGTCCCATGGCGCCGAGCAGCTCGGCGACCTGGAACGGCACGCGATCGAAGGCCATTAGCCATCCGTAGAGGGCCGCCATCGCGATGATCAGCAGCACCACGCCGGTCAGCTTGACAGTCTCGAACAGGATGGTGGGCACGGCCGACCACTTCAGTTCGCGGTAGTAGTACATCGAGACCAGAAAGCCATACACTGACGCGAGCGCGGCCGTCTCGGTGGCGGTGGCGACGCCGCCCACGATGCCGCCGATGATCATCACCGGCATGGCCAGCGCCGGCAGCGCCGTCGCGACGATGCGAACCTTCTCCGCCCAGGAGGTCTGCGGTGCGATGGGATAGCCCTTGCGCACCGAGATGATCCAGCCGAGCAGGATCATCGCCCCGCCGATGATCAGCCCCGGCAGGTAGCCTGCGGCAAAGATGCTCGCGATCGAGGTTTCCGTGACCCAGCAATAGACGATCATGATGATGCTGGGCGGGATGATCGCACCCAGCGGCGACGAGATCACCGTGATCGCGGTGGCAAAGGCCTTGTCGTAGCCCTGCTTTTCCATCGACGGAATCATCACGCTGCCCACCGCCGAGGTATCGGCGGCAGCCGAGCCCGAGATGCCACCGAACAGCATGCTGGCGAGCACGTTGGCCGAGCCCAGCCCGCCCCGGCTGCGGCCGACGAGGATGTTGGCCACGCTCACCAGACGGTCGCCCATGCCGCCGTAGCTGAGCACGTTGCCGGCCAGGATGAACAGCGGAATGCACACCAGTACCGATGCGTCGACGATGGCCGGCAGCACGCGCTGGGCAATCACGATGACCGACAGGTCGCTCGCCATGATGGCCGCAAGTGCGGCAACGCCGAGACTGAAGGTGATCGGAATGCCGATCACGATGCAGATGATGAATGTCGCGAACAACGCCAATGTCATGACCAATTCTCCCGCCATGCGGCCACGACATGGGCCAGTTCGTAATAGATCATGAGTACGGCACTGAAGGGCAGAGCCGCATAGAAGTAGCTCATCGGCATTTCCAGTGCCGCCGATAGCTGATCATGCACGAGGGCCGTCATCTTCCAGCCGGCATAGATGAGCACCGCCAGGAACGCCGACACCACCAGGCCGATCGCGGCGATCCACACGCGACGCGGCGCGGGGGGACACAGCTCCACGAGGAAGGTCAGGCCGATGTGCCCGCGGTGCTTCAGCGCCACGGCAGCGCCGAGGAAGCAAAGCCAGGTGAAGGCCAGCGAGATGATCTCGTCGCTCCACGTCAGCGGTTGTTCCAGCACGTAGCGGGTGAACACCTGTACCGACATCAGCAGGGCGATCACGACCAGCAGCGCCCCGCACACGGCCTCGACCGAGAGCAGCCGTTTCCACATCGTATGCACTCCTTGGGCCGGGGCGCCTGCGCGCACGCAGGGGCCCCGGGGTGGGTCGAAGTCGCGTCTCAGTCCTTGCGGATCTGCTCGACGAGGCTGTAGGCCTCATCGCCGAACTCCTTGCGGAACTTCTCGTAGACGGGTGCGACGGCCTCGCGCAGCGGCCCGATGTCGGGACGCGTGACCTGCACGCCATGGCTGGCGAGCGTGTCGTTCATCTTGCGGTCCTCGTCGAGGATGATCTGGCGCTCGAAGGTGGAAGACGCGTCGGCCGCCTGCTTCACCCATTCGCGCTGCTGCTCGCTGAGCTTCTTCCAGCGCGACTCGGCAATGTGCAGCGGCTGGATCGAATAGACGTAATTGACCATCGCCACGTGCGGCGCCGACTCGTAGAACTTCTTCGACACATAGGTGTTGATCGCACCTTCGGCACCGTCCACCAGGCCGGTCTGCAGGGCAGAATAGACTTCGCCGAAGGGCAACGGCGTGGGGATCGCGCCGAGCGATTTCCACGTCGCGAGGTAGTACGGGTCCTCCATGGTGCGCACCTTCTTGCCCTGGAAGTCGGGCAGGTTCTCGACCTCGCTGCGACCGTAGTAGCTGCGCGCCCCGCCAATCCAGTATGCGACCGGCCGGATGCCCTTGCCGATCAGCTTCTCGCCCAGCGAACCGCGGATCTCCGGGTCGTCCATGACACGGAATGCGTCCTCGTAGCTGTCGAACAGGAAGGGCAGTGAGAACACCTGGTAGTTGGTGCTGAACTTGCTGGTGAGCGCCGACGTGACGGTGACCAGATCGAGCGAGCCGATCTGCAAGGCCTCGAGCAGGTCGCGCTCGTTGCCCATCACGCCGTTGGGGAAGATTTGCACCTCCATCTTGCCGCCGGACACTTCCTTCAGGGTTTCGGCGAACTTCACCGAACCCTTGTGGAAGGCGTGCGTCTCGGGCTGCACGTGGGCGAGCTTGAGGGTGACCTCGGGGCTGGCCTGGGCCACGCCGGTGAAGGTCGCCGCGGCGGTAACGAGGCACGCCGCCAGGGTCGTGATGCGAGTGCGGATTTTCATTGTCATGTCTCCTCTCAATTGAACATCTTCGTGACGATGTTTCTGGCGCTGGCGAGATGCTCCCTGAGCATCTCTACGGCGCCGTCGGTATCGCCGGCCTTGAGCAGCTCGACCAGCCGGCGATGTTCCTGCGAACCGTGTTCCGCCCATTCCGGGTTCTCCAGCGAATACAGCCGGAAACGGGTGATCGAGTCGTAGACGGAATCGATGAACTGCCGCAGGCGGCGGTTGTTCAATACCGACACGAAGATCATGTGGAACTCGGTGTTGATCTCGCGCAGGGCGCGCGTGTCACGACGTTCGAGGGCCGCCTCCTGGCGTGCGATGCACGCCTCGAGACGTTCGATGAGATCGGTGCGATCCGGCGTGATGCGCCGGAGTGCCTCGGATTCGACGATGAACCGGATGTCGTAGATCTCGTCGATGTCCTCGGCACTGGGCACGGAGACGATGACCTTGCGACCCGGCAGCATGGTCACGAGGTTTTCCTGCTCCAGAACCCTCAGCGCTTCGCGCACCGGTGTGCGACTCACCGACAGCTGGGTCGCGATGCGGTTTTCGCTGAGCAGTTCGCCCGGTTTCAGCACGCCGTCGAGAATCGCCTGCTTGAGCCGCGTGAGCACGGCCACACGCAGCGGCACGTACGCATCGAAATCCTCCAGCGGAGCAAGGTTCAGCGGCGTATCGGCAGTCGTCTCGGTACTCATTCTGAATTTCCTCGTCGGTCGTGGGTGAAGACCCGGGCGGGTCCAAGCATAACCAAGAACCCGCCCGCGCCTTCAGGCGATTCAGGCAAAGCGGTCGCCGAGGAACACGCCCTGCCCGAGCAGCGTCTTCTGCAACGCGGCCACGTCCAGCTCCGGAATGCTCGAACCGACTGCGGCGGCCTGCGCCGCGGCGACGCCGGCGGCCTGCCCCGACACCAGGCACGGCGCCATGTTGCGCGTCGCGCCGAAGGCCATGTGCGTGGCCGACAGGCAGCGGCCCGCGACGATTACGTTGTCGAGGTCACGCGGTACCAGCGAGCGGAACGGAATGTCGAAGGCCCCGTCGTCACCGATCGGGAAGAAGCTCGCCTGGCCGGTATCGGGATCGTGGATGTCGATCGGAAAGCACACCTGGCCGATGGTGTCGTCGAACTTGCGCCCTTCCAGGGCATCGTCGTCGGTGATCTGGTAGAGCCCCTCGATGACACGGGTCTGACGCACCTGGGCGAAGCCCGCCGGCACCAGATAGGCGTTCTCGAAGCCCGGCACGTACTGCTTGAGGAAGCCGCCAATGCGTTCGGCCTGGCGGGTCAGTTCCACCGCCGCGCGCGAGAGCTGGATCGGGTCGGTGCCGTCGATGCCGAACACCGCCGAGGTATTCACGTTCACCTGGTCGGGCCAGACGGTGTTGAAGAACACCATGTGGTCCTCGTTGGGGAAGATGCCCTGTTCGCGGATGACGTCGTTCCAGCGGCTGAACGAGCCGCGGAAATACACCGGGATCGGCTCCGGGAAATCGGGGCGCGTCGCCATCGCCGGCTCGGATACGCCGATCGCGTCGGCGATGCGACGCGTATCGACACCGTGAAAGTGCAGCAGCATCGATACCGGCTGCATCTTGCCGGTGGCCTTCTCGCCCTTCTGCACCGCACCGCCGGCGTAGCTCACCAGGTCGGCGTCACCACTGGCATCGAGATAGGCGCGTGCGCGGATCTTGCGGATGCCGCCCTTGACGGCGGCATGCACCTCGGTGATCTCGCGCCCCTGCGTCTCCACGCCCACGACGTTGACGCCATAGAGGATCTGCACGCCCGCCTCGGCCAGCATCTCGGTCGACATGATGCGGAAGTACTCGCCATCGACCGGCGTGATCGAATGGCAGAACCCATCCGGGAAAGGGATATGCCCGACCGCGCCGCCGCGCTCGATCATGCGGTCGACCACTTCCTGCGCAATGCCGAACACGACCTGACGGCCGTTCTTGGTGATGTAGTTGTGCAGGCAAAGGCCGGTCGTCGCGTTGCCACCGACGAAGGGGCGCGCCTCGAGCAGGATGGTGCGGGCACCACTGCGCGCGGCCGCCGTCGCTGCCGCCACGCCCGTCACCCCGCCACCGACCACCAGCACATCGCAATCCAGATCGTTCATCGATCACTCCTGTTGAATCCGTCGAAGATCAGGGAACGTCGATACACACGCATCCCTGTGTGCCTGTATACAAGTGTATCGATAGCGAATTGTCAACTGCTGTCGTACAAAATGGGGGTTGCGGTCACCGCCGTCAGGGTCTGGACGACGCGTTCAGGGTCGCGCGGGAAGTGTGCTTGGGTTCAGTGGCGCGGAAGAGTGCTTCTCGGGTCCAGCCGCCCGCTGGCGAACGGGCCGCCCGACGTCCGGAGTCTGCGGCGACTGTCGCTCACAAACCACGGCGGGCACGTCGGTTCGAGGATGCGGGAATTGATCCACGCATGACCTGCGGCACCACCCGCCCCGCCTCTACCCCCGGTCATCCGGCGCGCCGACCGCCTCGCCGAGAGACGAATGCGCTACCGCCGATGCGCAGGGCAATCGGCGGGCCTGCCGCGCGACGAAAAGGGCCTTCGGGAAGGTGTGCTAGCACGGCTCGTCGTCACCAAGGCCTTGACGCTCAAACCAGAATGCCATCGAGCATCAGGAAGCCCGGCACCCAGCCCGTGAGAATGCCGGTCACGACAGTCACTTGCCCGGTGAAGCGCACGATCGGCTTCTGCACGCCGAGCAGCAGAAAGAACAGGAACCAGAGAAAGGTCCATGCCGCCCAGCAGAATGCGAGCCACATTCCGAGAACGGAACCGGCCTCCACGAAGGCGCCGATCGTCACCGGAATGAGGGTGATCGCGACGAAGAGACTGAACCAGCCCAACCCGCGCCCGTCCGCGCCGTTGAATCGGTTCATTGCGACCCAAAGGTAGGTGAAGGTAAACAGCAACGTGAGGGCGGCTGCGCGGATGGACTCCGGATCGTTCTCGAAGAAGGCAAGGTACAGGGCGACCAGAAGGGTCAGTCCGCCAACGAAGATGTTGATGACCGCGATCTCGCGATCGCCGATACGACCGAGCAGCCAAAGACCGTTCAGGAAAAGAACGGCACCGACATAAAGTAGAGCAAGTCCGAGCAGCATGATGATCCCTCCGTCGCCTGTTTATGGCTGAAGATGGGCTCATCATATGCAGCGCCCCCCGACGACGAATCACCCTGTTCGAGGAAATTCCCCTCACCCGTTCGGATGAGACGCGCCTCGCCAGACAGGGTGAAGCGATCAAGGCAGGAGAATCAATCAATATCGACGCAGATGCGCGAGTGCAGGTGCACAAGTTCCATCTGGCTATGCGTGTCGGTCTTCTGGAAAATCTGCTTGAGATGGCTGCGCACGGTATTTTCGGACACGTGCAGGATGCGCGCCGTGCTGGCGAGACTGTGGCCCGTGAATAGCAGGCTGCTCAGGCGCGCCTGGGCTGGCGTGAAATCGAACTGACGTGCGAAAGAACAGTGCTCGTGACGGCTGTGCTGATTACGCGCCGAGACGGCGACCAGGTCGCACGATTCGCCCCGCGCGGCTGTGAAGCTGCGACCGGCCGGATAGACCGAGACTACGGTCGGGTGAACACCGCTCGGCGTGCTGATGCTCAGCACCTGAGGCGAACGGGACTCGCCCGCGCGGACGCGGGAGGCAACGCCGCGAACAGCTTCATGCAAGGCAAGTCGGTCGGCGCCGGAGATCGCACTCAGGCAATTGCGTGGCGCAATCAGTCCGGAGTCTTGTTCGAGCAGCAGTTCGGCCGCCCGGTTGCGAAAAAGAATCTGGCTGTCGGCATCGGTCAGGAAGGTCGCGACCGCCGTCTGTTCGATGACTTCCGTAAGGGCGAGCCCGAAATCGCGCGCTTCACGCTGTTTCCAGCCGTTCTCGAGAGCCAATGACAGATGGGCGAGAACGTCGCTGAGCCGGGCGCGGTCATCGTTCGAGAAATCGGGCTGATCCTCGCCACGATGGGCGGCGATGTAATAGATGAGATCCCCGCGACGCGCGGCAACACCGCAAAGCCGATGAAGCAAACCATGGGGCTGCATCAATTTACGGTAGAAATCGGTGCGCTTGAGCTCCTGCATGCCGAGCAGGTCGGTGCCGCGGAGCACGGTACCAGTGGAGTATTCCTCGCTCGACAGGAACCAGGGATTACGTGCTGCGTGTTCGGCGTAGGTGTGATTCAGATCCGGATCATCCGGCGCGTGGTGAAGGATTTCGCCGTGTCCGCTGAGAAAGTGATGACGGGCGATCGTCGTCCAGCGGCTGTCCAACCAGTCACGCAACTGGCACAGGGTATCGCCCCATGCGCCATCGTCGTGAGTGGTCGCGTGGATGCTGTAGAGCAAGGCGCTGATGCGCGCCTGATCCCCCGAATGGGCGTGCACGAGGCTCCCTCCTCCTGTCTTCCCTGCTTCCCGATGCGGGGACGGACTTCTGCGGCCCGGGTCCCGCTTTCATAGCCTCCTCACTATAGAACGTTCTCGCGCGATGAAAAGGTCTGCGTAAAGTGCATGGGCGCGCGACTTGCACCGCCTGCGGCTTTGCGCGAATAATCAACGCGCCCGTCCTGGCTGTCGTTTTCAGGGGCGGCGCGCCGCGCGCGGAGCGAGTTGCCTGTGAGACGCATCAAGCGGGAATATCAGTCCTGGGTCGCGAACGAGACACTGGAGGACTACGCGCTGCGCTATGCCGCGCGCTCCTACCGGCGTTGGCATCCGTTCGTGCTCGCCAATACCGCGATTGGCGGCATCTCCTTTCTTGCCCTCGAAGCCATCGGCGGCGCGCTCACGCTCAGCTACGGCTTCCAGAACGCCTTCCCCGCGATCGTCATCGTCAGCCTGCTGATCTTTCTGATCAGCCTGCCGATTGCCTACTACTGCGCCGAAGCCAACGTCGACATCGACCTGCTCACCCGCGGCGCCGGCTTCGGCTACATCGGCTCGACCGTGACCTCGCTGATCTACGCCTCGTTCACGTTCATCTTCTTCGCGCTCGAGGCGGCAATCATGGCGCAGGCACTCGAGCTGGTGACCGGCCTCAACATCACCATCGGCTACCTGATCTGCTCGTTGGTGATCATTCCGATGGTGTTTTTTGGCGTGACCCTGATCAACCGCTTCCAGATGCTGACGCAGTTGCTGTGGATCGTGTTGCTGATCACCCCATTCGTCTTCGTGCTTTACAAGGATCCCGGCCTCATCGATGCGTGGACCTCCTACGTCGGGCCGCAGGCAGGCTTCAATCCGCTGTTCTTTGGCGCCGCGACGGGGGTGTTGCTGTCGCTGGTGGTCCAGATCGGCGAGCAGACCGACTATCTGCGCTTCCTGCCCGACCGGGAGCGTGGAAACCGGTTTGCCTGGTGGGCCGCGCTGATCGGGACCGGGCCCGGCTGGATCATTCTCGGGGGTCTCAAGATTCTCGCTGGCAGCCTGCTCGCGGTGCTGTGCCTGCGAGCCGGGTCGTCGCCGACTGAAGCGGTGTCACCGATCCACATGTATATCGTGGCCTACGAGCATGTCTTCGACGAACGCGTGCTGGTCCTCGGTTTCGCACTGCTGTTCGTGCTCGTCTCGCAGGTCAAGATCAACGTCACGAACGCGTACGCGGGCTCCCTCGCCTGGTCCAATGCCTTCGCGCGACTGGCGCAGTATCACCCCGGCCGGGTGGTGTGGCTGGTGTTCAACGTGCTCATCGCCCTGTTGCTCACGCTGATGGGTATCCTGGCCACGCTGGAGGCCGTCCTGACGGTCTACTCCAACGTCGCGACGGCGTGGATCGGCGCCCTCGTTGCCGATCTCGTGGTGCTCAAGCCGATGGGCATCAGCCCCCGCTACGTCGAATTCAAGCGTGCCTATCTATACAACTTCAATCCTGTCGGCTGTGGGGCGATGCTGGTCGCGTCGGTTCTCTCGATCGTCGCCTACACGGGCGCATTCGGGCCGATCCTGGAAGCGTATTCGGCGTTTCTCGCCCTCGGGCTGGCCTTCATCAGCGCAATCGTGATCGCGCTGATCACGCGCGGTCGCTATTACCTGGCGCGAACCGACACGGCCTACCGGAGCAAGACGCCAGCGCGCGCCGACGGCACGATTCCGACCGAGCGCTGCTCGGTATGCGAGCGGGACTACGAACCGCGCGACATGGCCTATTGCCCGTTCTATCGCGGCCCGATCTGCTCGCTGTGCTGCGGCCTCGAGGCGCATTGCCACGACTTCTGCAAGCAGCCAACGGTGCGTTCGGAACCGTCTCACGTCGCGCCAGGGTCGACACATTTTGCACCCCATTTCGGTCGTCGGATCGGACGCTTCTTCGCACTGTTCGGGATCGTCGCGGCGGCGATGGCAGCGTTGTTCCTGCTCGCCTACCGCCTCCTTGATGCACAGGACCTCGCCTACGGCCAGGAACTGGCAGAGATCCTCGTGCGCATCTACCTGGCCACGTTGATCCTGATCGCGGTCGGAACGTGGTGGATCGTGCTCTCCCACGAGAGTCGGGAACTGGCCGAGGGCGAGTTGCTGCAGTCGCTGCATCAGCTTGAGCTGGCACGATCCGAACTCGTCGAGTCCGAAAAGATGGCCTCACTCGGGGGGCTGGTTGCCGGTGTGGCGCACGAGATCAACACGCCGGTAGGGATTACGGTAAGTGCGGCATCCTACCTGCGCGAACGTTCCGAAGAATTGCGCGCCCGGTTCGATCAGGGAACGCTCGGCAAGGACGAATTGCGCGCATTCCTCGACGATGCGCTGGAATCTGCTCGCCTGCTTGCTTCCAATGCCGATCGCGCGGCGCGTCTGGTGAAGAGCTTCAAGCTGGTCGCGGTCGACCAGAGCAGCGACCAGCGGCGACGCTTCGATCTGGCCCACTACATGGAAGAGACGCTACGCAATCTGCGACCGGCACTCCAGGACCGCGCGCTCGGGACGTATCTGGACTGTCCGGTCGGAATCGAGATGGACACCTATCCGGGACCGCTGGCCCAGGTACTGACCAACCTCGTGATCAACGCAACACAAAGCGCCTTCGCCGAGGGCGAGGCGGGCACGATTACGCTGTCGGCCAGACGCGAGGGCGAGGACGAGGTGCTGATCTCCTGCGCCGACAACGGTCGAGGTGTCCCCGACGACATACGCGAGCGCATTTTCGAACCTTTCTTCACCACCCGCCGCGCCTCCGGAGGCAGCGGCCTGGGGCTTTATCTGGCCTACACCCTGGTCACGCAAAAACTCGAAGGTACGATCGGGGTGGAGAACGCCCCCGAAGGCGGCGCGGTATTCTGGCTGCGCCTGCCGCGCGCACATCCGGGTGGCTCCAGTCTCACCGACGCGATGCGTTTCAGAACGGACGGACAGTTCAATGAACCACGACAGGGATGAGCTCGATTCGCACGCGGCCGGCAACGCCGCGATGCCCGCGCATGCGTGGCGGGTTCTCGTCGTCGATGACGAACCCGAGGTGTTCGCGATTACCCGCCTCGTTCTGGGGCGCATGCAGTTTCGGGCGCGACCGGTGCATGTCGAGGGCGTTGCGAGTGCGGCAGACGCACGTGAATACCTCGCACGCCATCCCGATACGGCGGTCGTGCTGCTCGATCTGGTCATGGAAGAGGACGACGCCGGCCTGCATCTGGTCCGCCACATTCGTGAGCGAGCCGGCCTGAGGCACGTGCAGATACTCGTTCGAACAGGACATCCCGGGGTCGCACCCGAAGCAGAAGTCATCGCCGCCTACGACATCAACGGCTACTACCTGAAGACGGAACTGACCGCTCAGCGACTGCGTTCGGCGATCACCTTCGCGTTGCGCAATCTGGAGGCTGTGGGTGCCGCACCAAACCTTTCGTCGGGCGCCGCCAAGGACGTGATGCAACGCTCGATCGAGCGTGTAACCCGCGCAACCGAAGAACCGCCGTTGGTCGAACCCCGCATGCATCTCGCATCGGGAGAGATCTCTGCGTACGAAGTGATGGTCAGCCCGGTTCGCGGACTGGCGCCCGACGAGTTTTCAACAGCCCTGGAAAGATTGTCACCAGCGGTCGGTCTGGCCTGGGATCGACGACTGATCGGCATGTTGCCCGACCTCTACGCCGCGCTGGTCGGCAAACCGGGGGGAACGCGACTGGCTTTCCGCCTGCTGTCGCTCGGCTTCGGCGGCGAGGACGGGGTCAGGATGTTCGAGGATATGCTCGATCGAACGGGCCTGGCGGCGAGCGCCTTCGAGTTGTGCGTGCCCGAACATGGGCTTTCAGACTGGTCCGAACGATGTGCCTCACTGCGCAAACGCGGGGTGATCCTGACGCTCGACGGTGTCGGCCTGGGTGCGTTGTCACTGCCCGAGATCCAGCGATTCCGGCCCGATATCGTCGCCCTCCACCCGGCGATCGTCGGGCATGTCAGCGAGGATGCCGAAAGAGCGGCGATCGTGCGTAGCGTGGTCGCGCTCACCCACACTCTGGGCGCGCACTCGCTCGCACGCGGCGTCGTCTCGACCGATGACATCCAGTTCTGCAAGTGGGAGGGCTGCGAGTTCGTCCAGGGGCCCGCGGTGTCACCCGCCGTCGACATCGCCCCTGCGTTCCCACCGCATCTGCACTAACCCTGATCGCCCGATGCACTGCGTTTTTCGATTCACCCATTCGGGTGAGAGCGAATCCTCGATGGGGGTGATTCCCCGACCTTGAGCCTTGCCTAAGATAGTTTCGTGATCGACATGGCTGCACGAAGCGGTCGGCGATCTCACTTTCATGACATTGGCCAAGGAGGAGACAACCATGGCAGAGACTCTCGTTAAGGTAGATCTGAACCAGTCGCCCTACGACAACGACATGGTTCATAACCGTTGGCACCCCGATATTCCGATGGCCTGCTGGGTGAAGCCGGGCGACGACTTCATCCTCGAGACTTACGACTGGACGGGCGGCGCAATCAAGAACAACGACGACGCCTCGGACGTGCGCGATGTCGACCTCACGACCGTGCACTTCCTCTCCGGCCCGGTCGGGGTGGAAGGAGCAGAACCGGGGGATCTGCTCGTCGTCGATCTGCTGGATGTCGGCGCCAAGGATGAGAGCATGTGGGGCTTCAACGGCTTCTTCTCCCAGAAGAACGGCGGTGGCTTCCTGACCGAGCACTTCCCGGAGGCGCAGAAGAGCATCTGGGATTTCCATGGCATGTTCACGACCAGCCGTCACATTCCGGGAGTGCGCTTTGCGGGCCTGATCCACCCGGGCCTGATCGGCTGCCTGCCCGACCGCAAGATGCTCGACATGTGGAACACCCGCGAGAAGGCGCTGATCGATACCGACCCCGATCGAGTACCGCCACTTGCCGCACCGCCCAGCGCACCTACGGCTCACATGGGCAAGATGAGTGGTGATGGACGTGACAAGGCTGCCGCGGAGGGCGCACGCACGGTGCCGCCGCGCGAACATGGTGGCAACTGCGACATCAAGGATCTGTCGCGTGGCTCCCGGATCTTCTTTCCGGTGTACGTGAAAGGCGGCGGTCTGTCGGTGGGTGATCTGCACTTCTCACAGGGCGATGGCGAGATCACTTTCTGCGGCGCCATCGAGATGGCCGGCTGGGTCCACATGCGCGTGTCGCTGATCAAGGGCGGCGTTGCCAAATACGGCATCAAGAACCCCATCTTCAAGCCGAGTCCGATCACGCCGAACTACAACGACTACCTGATCTTCGAGGGGATTTCGGTGGACGAGCGCGGCGAGCAGCACTATCTGGATGTCCACATCGCATACCGGCAGGCCTGCCTGAACGCGATCGAATATCTGAAGAAGTTCGGTTACTCCGGAGCCCAGGGCTACGCGATTCTGGGCACGGCGCCGGTGCAGGGGCACATCAGCGGTGTGGTCGACATCCCCAACGCCTGCGCGACCCTGTGGCTTCCGACCGAGATCTTCGAGTTCGACATCAACCCGAGTACCCAGGGGCCGGTCAAGCACATCTCCGGCGGGGTAGACGTACCGCTCGCTCCCGATCGTTGATCGTCACCGCTCGATCCGGAAGGCATCGCGACTCAGGTCGCGATGCCTCGTTCTGCCCGATTTACGGAGATTCCCGGAAATGCCCGTCTACGAATTCCTCTGTGACGCCTGTGGCGACTTCACCGCAGTTCGTCGCGTGAGCGAGCGCGATGCTGCCTGCAACTGCCCTCGGTGCGGCCAGCCTTCCGCGCGTGTACTGCTCACTGCGCCCAAACTGGGCGTCATGTCTTCGAGCCAACGAAATGCACATATGACCAACGAACGCTCGGCACACCAACCCCTGAGCTCTGCCGAATACAAGGAACGTCACCGTCACGGCCCCGGATGCGGCTGCTGCAATGGTGCGAAGAACCGCAAGACGAACGTCTCTGCCGACGGCGCGAAGAGCTTCCCCGGGACGCGTCCGTGGATGATCAGTCACTGAGTCACGTAAGCCAGCCACCACGGGATCGCCCACTCCGACCTCGACAGTCGTTCGCCCGGGACGATCCAGGTCCTCCTACTCTTCCTCATCCCGACCGCAACGCGCGGCGAGTTCGCGGGCGCCCGTCCGTTCCGAAACGGGGCCTGCGGCCGTCGCGCGATACACTTCTGACGATCTCGCCAATACAAGCGCGTGGAGTGCGTCCTTTTGAAGACGCGTCAAAACCAGTTCCCGGAATGAATGCAACCGGGCGAATGTAATTGTTGGCCCTTGCGGATAGGATTGCGAGGCAGATCGCAAGAGCAATCCTACCGAGCGGACCGGGAAGATCATGAGCCAACAGACCGGGAACTTCGCCAGCGATGCCTATCCGAGCGCCATGCGCGCACGCGCCTGGTCGGCGGTGCTCGCGCACCTGCGGCTGACGGCCTGCTCCGCTGGCCCTGCGGCACGGCTGCTCGGTTTCGCCACGGTGCGTGATTCCCCATCCGGTGCACGCTTCGGCCACCTCAGGGGCGGGGCGCAGACGCTCATGTCGCTGGGGGATCAGGCACGGGACAGTGCGATGATCGTGTTCGTCTGCCACCACGGCTCGGGGCGCGTCACGACCAGCGAGCGAGGGGAGGCGATCGCGGTCGGCGACGGCTTCGTGATGGATGCGCACAGCGACTGGCGCATCGACTTCGACGAAGATTTCGCAGCGACGGTGGTGGTGCTGGGCGATGCCGGCTTCGCCAGACGGGTGCTGAACACGCGCCGCTCCGACTTCCACTGCATCAGCCGGTCTGCTGCCCTGGGTGCCATCGCGACGGAACTCGTGCGCTCGGCAGGCGAGCGTCTGGAAGCGCTGGAATCGGGCGATCTCGGTCAGCTCGAGGCCGCGCTGACCGGGATGATGCTGCCCGCGCTGGCGCACGAGACGGAAGATGTTACGGAGAGCACCTCGACTTCGGTGCAACTGGCCCATCTTCGCCGCGTCTGCCAGTTGATCGACTCGCACCTGACGGAGGCCGATCTCGACCTTGCGCGCATCGCGCACGAGGCGCGCTTGTCGCCACGCTATGTTCAACGCCTGTTCGCCGGGGCGGGTACGACCTTCGGCGCGCACGTGCGCAAGCGGCGCCTGTATCGATGCCGCAACGATCTGCGCGATCCCGCGCTTTCTCACTTTGCAATCGGTGAATTGTGTTTCCGCTGGGGGTTTGGCGATGCGGCCAATTTCACGCGGGCATTCGTGCGCGAATTCGGCTGCACGCCCAGTGCATGCCGGGCACTCGCGCAGGCGCCGGAGCCGGTGCGCCTGCGCGGACGCCCGGACTCTGCGGGCGTACCGTCGCTCAGTGCGCATCCGGGCGCCACGACCCTCAGGCGGGAGATCGATGCGCAGTACCGCGATGATGTCGGTGCTGCGCACCACTACCTGCACGCCACTTCCGAGACCGTGCACTGGGGATATTTCAACCGTTTCCTCGAGCCGGTCGCACGCGTGCGGTCGGGCGACCGCATCACCATCGAGGCACTCACCCAGCACGCCACCGACGATGTGGAACGCATGGTGCGTGACGACCCGGGCGCCGAGAGCGTGTTCCGCTGGGACGCCGGCGGCAAGGCGGTCGAGCGGCGCGGTGCCGGTCCACTCGATGCGTCGATCTTCGGGCGCGGCGCGGGCGAGGGCTTTGGCGTGCATGTGTGCACCGGGCCGGTATATGTCGAAGAGGCCGAGCCGGGCGACGTGCTCGAGGTACGCATCGTGGACATCCGTCAGCGCCCGAGCCGCAACCCGGAGTACGCCGGGCGCAGTTTCGGCAGCAACGCCGCGACCTGGTGGGGTTACCACTACCACGATCTGCTCACCGAACCGCGCCCGCGCGAGGTGGTGACCATCTACGAACTGCATGCGACGGGGTACGACAACTTCGCGCGTGCCGTCTACAGCTTTCGCTGGACACCGCAGACCGATCCTTCGGGCGTGCGTCACGACACCATCGATTACCCCGGCGTGCCGGTCGATCACGCTACCATCCACAAATGCCATGGCGTGCTCGACGGCGTGCGCATCCCGCTACGCCCGCATTTCGGCGTGCTGGCTGTGGCGCCGCGACAGGAGGTCGACGTCGACTCCATCCCGCCGGGCTGCTTTGGCGGCAATCTCGACAACTGGCGTGCCGCGCCCGGCGCTTCGCTGTTCCTGCCCGTTGGAGTACCCGGTGCATTGTTTTCCGTGGGCGACCCGCACGCCTCGCAGGGCGACTCCGAACTGTGCGGCACCGCCATCGAATGCTCATTGACGGGCGACTTCGACCTGATCGTGCACAAGGCCTCGGCCCTGGATGACCACTTTCTGGCCGAACTCGATCACCCGTTCCTGGAAACTCCCGACGAGTGGGTGATCCAGGGCCTGAGTCATCCGAACCACCTGGTCGAACTGGGCCCGGCTGCGCAGACCGAGGTCTACAAGCGCGCCTCGCTCGATCTGGCGATGCGCGACGCGTTTCGCAAGACCCGACGCTTCCTGATGACCGCGCACGGCTTGAGCGAGGACGAGGCCATCTCGCTGTTGTCGGTGGGGGTGGATTTCGGGGTGACGCAGGTGGTCAACGGCAATCTTGGCGTGCACGCGATCGTGCGCAAGTCGATGCTGCGCGAGCGCGAAGGCTAGCGCGCGAGTTGCCCCGACGACTTCATCAAGCCGTCGGGGTGCTTTGCGGCAAGACCTCAGGCGCGCGCCGGGAAGATGTGCTTGGGAACGATGGCGTGCACGCCCCAGTTGCCGTCCACGACCTGCGTGATGCCGAAGTCGACGGCGATCGACAGCAGCGACACGGCTTCGTCTTCGCTCAGGTTCTGCGTGCGCATCAGGAAGTGACGCATCTTGTGGAAGGCGTCACGCAGCGCCAGATCAACGGAAGATTTCGCGAAGATCTCGTTCTGCGCGTCGGCGCCCAGATCACGCAGGTAGTTGGGGTAGCTGAATCCGTGCAGCACCCACTGCTCGCGCGTCTCCAGCAACGGATAGGCAAGCTCGGCCAGGGGCGAGTTCTCAAGTGTCGCCTTCTTGTGCAGGATGAACTGGAATACGCCCGTCAGCGAACATTCGATCGCCGTGCCGCACAGTTCCGAGTCGCCCTGCGACGCATGCGGGTCGCCCACCGAGAACAGGCCGCCGGGGACGGACACCGGGTAATACATGGTCGCGCCCTTGCCCATGCGCCAGTTGTCGATGTTGCCACCCGTGTAGCTGGGCGGGATCGAATTGACCATGTCGGCCTCGACCGGCGCCAGGCCCATGGTGCCGAAATGCGGACGCACCGGGATGCGGATGTCCTTGAGGATGTCGTGTCTGGGCTGGATCGACTTCGGGTCCACCGGAACACCGGGATAATCGATGATCGGGTGGACGATGCCCGACGGATCGGTCTGCGGCGTCCAGCGATAGTTGTAGGCCGCGCGCGCCCAGTTGCGCTCGCCGCGCGCATCGACTTCGTAGATGGTGATGACCTCGCGCTTGACCGGCTCCTCGATCAGGTCTCCGTAGTGAAATCCCCAGTTGGCTGCAGCATTGGAACCGAAGGTGCGTCCCTTGAACTGCGGATTGCCCGACTCACGTGGCCACACGTCGAGGATTCGCACTTCGAGGACGTCACCCGGCTCAGCCCCGCGTATCGCGATCGGGCCGGTGCAGATGTGCACCCCCTGGCCGCCACCGGCCCCAAGCGGATGATCCATGGGCCCGGCGCCGCGCCGGTCGACCGCCTTGCCGTTGGCGTCCCAGCGAAACACGCTCTCGGCGCCTGGATCTCCCTTGATCATGCGCTCGACGTCGTCGCCGCAGTGATGGGTGAGCGTCTCGATAGTCGCGAAATCGCCGGATTCGAGTTCGACCGTCGGCTTGAGCGACTTGCTGAAGTAGCCCCAATGCACCGTGTCGGCGGTGGCCGGGATGTGGTAATGCGTGGCCAGCGCCTTCTCGGTGCGCACGGGGCCACCTCCGGCGAAGGACGAGGCCGCGTGCGCGGACGAGCCGAACGCCCCGAGCGACAGCGCCGTGCCACTGACCAGCACATCCTTCATGAAACCGCGGCGTGCCTCGGTGAACTGCCCGACAGCTTCCGCGTCGTGATGCCCATGCGAACAACCTGGTCCGCAGCGATGTTCTGACGACATGATGCTTCCTCCCAGTTGGCCAATACCTCACCGGCGCAAACGCGCGCGGCGGTCCAGCCGCGAGAACCGGAGGCGCCGCAATGGCATCCGGTTCATGCAGCTGGAATCAGTGTGGATGGGAGGCAGGGTTGTCGCTTGTCACCAAGCGAACAATTGCTGGTCGGGAACGCTAGCGATGCTCTAGCTGAACGAAGTTGAAAACAAACTCCATGTTCTAGCTGAATAAAGTCGAAAACGTCGCTTCAGCGCTGACAAGGGCTCCCTCGCCGCCCCGCACAGCACTCGTCACGGTCGAAGTCGAAAACGAGGGCACGTATCCAGACGGATTCGAGCGAAGTTTGCGCAATAAAGTCGGAAACATCCCGGACAGGGCTAACCTACCCAGCGACGAGCATTCTTGAGCAGTAGCAGCAGTTGCTGCTTACGCAGGGGTGATGCGATGAATCCGAACCGGGTGTAGAAGCGCGCCGCCTGTTCATCGATGGGATGGGTCAGCATTGCCCGGATGCCGGCCCGCTCGGCAATCAGCATCGTGCGGCGGACAAGCATCCTGCAGCAGGCCCGGGCCTATGCCTCGCCCCTGATCCTGGGCGCAGACTGTTGATTTCCACGCAGAACTGACCCGGGGTTTTCATCTAAAACTGACCCACCGGTTTATGCGCACAGTATAGCTACGCGGGGTTGGTTCCGGTTTCGGGTTGTGGTGTCTGTTCTCCTTGTGTTTTTGGGGTTCGAGTACGGCCCGGCTGCAGCCGGGCCGTACTTGTCTTGAAGCGCCAGGATTCGTTGCCGGTCTCGACGATATGGCAATGATGGGTCAGGCGGTCGAGCATGGCGGTAGTCATCTTCGCATCACCAAAGACGTTGTCCCACTCGGCAAAGGACAGGTTGGTCGTGATCATCACGCTGGTGTGCTCGTAGAGCTTGGAGAGCAGGTGGAAGAGCAAGGCGCCGCCGGCTTGGCTGAACGGCAGGTAGCCCAGCTCATCAAGGATCACCAGATCGACGTAGAGCAGCCGGTAGGCCAACTGGCCCGCCTTGCCGTTGGCCTTCTCCTGCTCCAGGGCATTGACCAACTCCACTGTCGAGAAGAAGCGCACACGCTTGCCCAGATGCTGGACGGCCTCGATGCCGATCGCGGTGGCCAGGTGCGTCTTGCCGGTACCGGGCCCGCCGATCAGCACCACGTTGTGGGCCGCCGTGATGAACTGGCCAGCGTGCAGCCGACGCACCAACGCCTCATCGGCGCGCGCCTGCGTGAAGTCGAAACCGGCCAGATCCCGATGCGCGGGGAAGCGCGCTGCGCTCATCTGGTAGGCGATCGAGCGCACTTCGCGCTCCGCGCTCTCAGCGGCCAGGAGTTCCCCCATCCATTGCTCCGGGGGCAGATCACTGTGATGCGCCTTGGCCACGAGTTCCGGCCAGCACTGTGCCATGCCATGGAGCTTGAGCGCCTTGAGGCGTCCGATCAGTTCAATCGACATGTCGGGCCTCCGCACGCAGACGATCGTAGCGATGCACATCGGGCTGGGGTTGCTCGCGCACCGTGAGCGTGGTGGCAACGGGCGTGGCCGGTGGCATTCCGGATTTGAGCCGGGCGAGCACGTTCATCACATGCTCGCCGCTGGGACGGCCGGACTCGAGCGCGAGTTCGACCGCCACCAACACGGCCTCCAGTCCGTGACGCGGGATGGCGCCGAGCACATCGGCCATGACGCGGTCGCCACCGGCCTGTTTGAGCAGATGACGCTGCAGGCGAAGCAGCGGCTCGGGCATCTGGGCAAACGGTGCGCCGTTTCTGAGCGCGCCCGGCTTGCGATCGACCACACCGATGTAGTGGGTGAAGTCGTAGAAGGTCTGATCGCGCTCGAAGCTGCGTGCATGGCACGCAACCTCGCCTGCGTCGGCGACCAGCCGCAACTGGCTCGGGTAGATGCGCAGGCTCAGCACCGCGTGGGCGTGTTCGGCCGGCACACTGTAGCGGTTGCGCTGGAAGTGGATGAGCGCCGTGCTGGTGACCCGGACCGGTTTCTCGACATAACCGTCGAAGGGCTGCGGGTTGGGCAGCATCTGCATCAACTCATCCTGCAGCAGCTCGGCGATTGTCAGCGCCGGCCATTCCGGGTTGGCCATGTCGGCCCATGCCTGCCGGCACTGCTCACCGAGCCAGGCGTTCAGTTCGTCCAGATCCTTCCAGCGCCGCTCGCTCGCGTGCTGCCAAATCTGGCGGCGCCGATCCAGCACGTTCTTCTCGACACGCCCCTTCTCCCAGCCGGCGGCCCGGTTACAGAAATCCGGCTCGAACAGGTAATGGCCACACATGGCAAAGAAGCGCGGGTTGATGTCGCGCGCCTTGCCCCGACCGACCTTGTCGACGGCCGTCTTCATGTTGTCGTAGATGCCGCGCCGCGGCACGCCGCCAAAGGCAGCAAAGGCGCGCGCATGCGCGTCGAACAACATCTCGTGGCTTTGCGTCGGGTACGCGGTGAGCCAGAAGGCACGGCTCGCACACAGCTTGGTGTGCGCAACATCGAGCTTTCGGCGCAGACCGCCGATGAAGGCGTACTCCGTGCTCCAGTCGAACTGGAAGGCTTCGCCCAGCGCAAAGCTCAGCGGCACGTACGCGGGGCCCGGCTTGCCCGATTCTTGCGTTCGCCAGCGCTTGATGAACGCGCACACCCGGTTGTAGCTGCCCGTGTAGCCTTGCGCGCGGATCGCCTCGAACATCGCCCGCGCCGTGCGCCGATCGCGCTTTGGCCGATGCCCGTCCGTCCTGAGCCACTGCCCGAGTTGCTCTGCCCACGGATCGACGACGCTTCTGGCCTCGAGCCGCTTGTACTGCGGCTCGACAACATCCTTGTGCCGCAGCCAGTTGCGAATGGTGTTCCGGGAAAGCCCGGTTTGCCGCGCGATCTCGCGCAGCGGCAAGTGGTCGCGCAAATGCATCCGCCTGATCTTGGCCAACATACCCACTTTGATCACTCCTCGATCCCCCGCCCAAAACACAGCAGGGTAGTCAATCAAAGGTGGGTCAGATTTCGATGCAAATTACCCCGGCAAGTGGGTCAATTCTGGATGGCCGTCAACACCTCGGGCATCCAAGCAGCAAGCGCGTTACGCCGTGGGTCGATGTTTGATGTTATGGAGCAGCAACGATGTTACGCAGCAGGGCAGTCGCCCTAAAACAAAGTTATGCAGTCATTCCTTCGTCTCGTTGACAAGTGTCACGTGACGCAATACACTTTGTTTCATGATCAAATCCTTCGCTGACAAACGAACCCAAGAACTCTACGCCAAGGGCAAGTCAAAGAAATTTCCTGCGGATGTTGCACCGAGAGCCGCTAGAAAACTTGAATACGTGGATCTGGCCGTACAGCTTGAGGATTTGAAAGTGCCGCCCGGCAATCGCCTTCACCCACTGTCGGGAAACAGGCAGGGGCAGCACGCAATTTCAATCAATGATCAGTGGCGTATCTGTTTTCGTTTTGAAGATGGCGATGCGTATGAAGTCGAAGTGTGTGACTACCACTGAGTGAGGTGATGACCATGGCTATTCTTAATACTGCTGGCATGCAGCGCAAACCGACTCATCCTGGCGAAATGCTGAGGGAAGACTTTCTTCCGGACTATGGTCTGACGGTTTCGGGGTTGGCCGAATCTTTGGGTGTCTCTCGTCAGTCAGTGAATGAACTATTGCGGGAACGCCGTGCTGTCAGCCCTGAAATGGCGCTCAGGCTTGCGCGTTTGTTTGGTAACTCGCCAGAATTCTGGCTGAACGCACAGCGGTCTGTTGATCTTTGGACTGCTGCGCAGTCGGTCAAGGAAGAAGTGGATCGAATCAAGCCGCTACATGCTGCATAACCAAGCCGTGCACCGGATGCCAAAACCTCCGCTTCGCTCTGGTTTTGTCACCGGTGACGGCAAGCGTTAGGGTGTGGTTGTTCTGGTGTCCAGCGGATACAGTAAGAGTGGATTACAGCTACTGATGTAATACAATATGTATAGACTACCCCTTTGTCATAAGGAGGAAATGCAGCATGGATATCATCACTGGACTTATTAACGGCTCAGCCCAAAGCGCATTACAATCAGATACCTCCGTTGTTAATTCCAAGGATAGAACGAATTCAGAGAATACAAGCAGCTCCGGCTCTCGGGTCAGCAATACTACTAATTCAGCCCTGCAGATTAGCGCCCGTGGTCACTCTATAAGCCTATTGATGCAAGGCGCGAACGAGTTTTTACGCCAAGAACTTGGGCCCAGTTACCTTCCCTTAGCAAGAGGCCAAGCGTTGCTTGATCAAGCCGTTAGCATGGTAACAGCCAATAC
This sequence comes from Pseudazoarcus pumilus, assembly GCF_002872475.1. Taxonomy (GTDB): domain Bacteria; phylum Pseudomonadota; class Gammaproteobacteria; order Burkholderiales; family Rhodocyclaceae; genus Pseudazoarcus; species Pseudazoarcus pumilus. Next base: position 251,909 of record NZ_CP025682.1, on the reverse strand, counting down.
CGAAATTGATATAGATGGACAAGCGTTGAGAAATACCTTGCAGCAAGAACACAATATTCGTGAAACGATACCAAGACCTAACCCTTCATCTGATAGTGGAAATGTCTTTGATTTTTTATCGGGAAGCGACAGAGAAGCGTTGGAAGCTGCGTATGATTATGCTGTAGAGAACAACCTCGACGCTGATGATGTGGAACTGGCAGCCGGGTTACTTGCCAGTGACCGACGACGCCAAGCCGCTATTGCTTCAGGTACAATCTATTTAGTGCATGAGCCAAGTGAGAATGCAGGCAAGTTTATTCCCCAATCATCAGCTAACTTACCCAATACAGATATTAGCAATCCGCGCCAGTCACTGATTGATCGAGTGACATCCGGCGACCTATTCAGTAAAAATCCGTTTCTCAACCAGGCGTTATTCATCGAAGCGGCGTTTCGCACCCTGCAATTAAAGAATTAAAGGGGCTGGTTGAAATTATTTTCTGGGTGAGTGTTTAGCAAGCAAAGATTTAACGGGTCGCCATTGTAAAATTTTGGAGCAAATCGGCGGTATCGGGTGGTAGCGCAATCAAGCCCTAACCAGTCGCTCAAGTATGTTCCGGGCCTGCCGGCCCTCCACCGGACGTGCTTGCGCACGCCGCTTAGCTTGGCGTTAGGCCACACACCCCATGCTTGGACTGATTGTGCTTCTGCTAGCGATCTCGATTCCTCTTGGCATCGTCTTTCTCACCGTCAAGGCGACTGAGGTGGAACGCAACCTTTTCGACCACCATCCCGTCAGTCGGCGTTTCTGCGCGTTTGTGTTCGCAGTGGCCGCCTTGCTGGCTGTGCTGTGGGTGTTCCGAGGCACCGGGCCTGAATACTCTCCTGCTATTGGCCTCTTCTTGGGTATCCCCGCAGCCGTGATTGCTGCGTTAATCGCAGCGGCCAGTCATCGTTTTCTGGTCGGCCGCTCCAAAGTCGTTGCAAGCATTACGGGCGTTACCATCACAATTCTTACGGCTCTCAGCACATCTACGCTGTTCGCTGTCTTCTTCGCTCCTGGTCCGCTCAACTCCTATTTCGCGGCTTTTGGGCTCGTCATAGTTTTGTCGCCAGGCGGCATTCTTGCGCTGCTCGTTGGCGGCCTCGCCGGCTTGCTACTCAGTCATCTTTCCAACCGTAAGCGGCCTAACACGCCGCTCAACCCGGACGCGCCGACAAGCGGCGCGCCGGTTAGCTAGCACGTTGAACGACTGCTTTCCCAAAAGCTCTACGGCTGCTCTGGGTCGAAAGCGGTCGGCCGAGAGCACTGCCCTAAACGTCCGCTTCGGCCGAACCAACCGACAATCAGCGAATTCCGACCGACTTCAAGCAACGTCCGTTGTGCAAGAAGGGGCTTCAAGACTTGAAAACATGCTTCCAACAAAATTGCGTTCGGCTATATGCTGGGCGTTTTCGACTTTAATGCCATGTTTTCGACTTTATTGCCACGTTTTCGACTTTAATGGCAAGGAACACCATCCGCAGTAGGAGGACGGCGCTATTCCACTGTGACCGATTTCGCCAGGTTCCTCGGTTTGTCCACATCCGTGCCCTTCACCAGCGCGGCGTGATACGACAGCAGTTGCAGCGGGATCACGTGCAGCACGGGCGAGAGCATGCCGTAGTGCTCGGGCATGTGCAGGATGTGCACGCCGTCGGTCTCAGGGATTTCGCTGCCGGCGTCGGCGAAGACGTAGAGCTCGCCGCCGCGTGCGCGCACTTCCTGCAGGTTGGATTTGAGCTTTTCGAGCAGTTCGTCGGCGGGAGCGACGGCGATCACCGGCATGTCCTCGTCGACGAGCGCCAGCGGGCCGTGCTTGAGTTCACCGGCGGCGTAGGCCTCGGCGTGGATGTAGGAGATTTCCTTGAGCTTGAGCGCGCCTTCCATGGCGATGGGCCAGTGGCGGCCGCGGCCCAGGAACAGGGCGTGGTGCTTCATCGCGAAGCGTTGTGCCCACTGCTCGATCTGGGGTTCGAGTTCGAGCACCTTCTGCACGGCCACGGGCAGGTGGCGCAGGCCGGCCAGGTGGCGCGCCTCGACGTCCTCTGCGATATGACCCGACATGCGCGCGAGGGTGAGCGTGAGCACCGCCAGCGCGGCCAGTTGCGTCGTGAAGGCCTTGGTGGAGGCCACGCCGATCTCGGGGCCGGCACGCGTGATGAAGCGCAGGGCGGCCTCGCGCACGATCGCGGACTCGGGCACGTTGCAGATGGCGAGCGTGCGCGTCATGCCGAGAAGCGTGGCGTGCTTGAGCGCCGCGAGCGTATCGGCCGTCTCGCCCGATTGCGAGATGGCGATGACCAGCGTGGCCGGGTCGGGAACCGAGCTGCGGTAGCGGTATTCGCTGGCGATCTCGACGGTGCAGGGAATCCCGGCGATGGATTCGAGCCAGTAGCGCGCGACCAGGCCGGAGTGATAGCTGGTACCACAGGCCAGGATCAGCACCTGACGCACGCCACCGAGCACCGCCGGCCCGTCGGCGCCGAACAGTTGCGGAATGGGCAAGCCGCCACCGCCGATGATCTCCAGCGTGTTGGCCAGGGCCTGCGGCTGCTCGAAGATCTCCTTCTGCATGTAGTGGCGGTAGATGCCCAGTTCGACGGCGTCGGCCGACAGGCTGGATACATGCGTTGCGCGCTCGACCGGCTGGCCCGCACTGTCGGTGATGCGCACGTCCTCGCGCGTCAGTTCGGCGATGTCGCCGTCTTCCAGATACACGATGTTGCGTGTGACCTGCAGCAATGCGGCGGTGTCGGAAGCGGCGTAGACGCCGTGCTCGCCGATGCCCAGCAGCAGCGGCGAGCCGCGCCGGGCGACGACGGCACATTCGGGTTCGGTCTCGTGCAGCACGCCGATGGCGTAGGCGCCGGTCAGCTCGGCGGTGGCCAGACGAACGGCCTCGAACAGGCTGCCGGCTTCGCGCAGCTTGCTTTGGATCAGGTGGGCGATGGCCTCGGTGTCGGTCTCGGATTCGAACACGTAACCGGCGGCCGACAGGCGCGCACGGATGGATTCGAAGTTTTCGATGATGCCGTTATGCACCACCGCCAGTCCGCCCGAGACATGCGGGTGGGCATTGCGCTCGGAAGGCGCTCCGTGCGTGGCCCAGCGGGTGTGGGCAATTCCGACCGGGGCGTGCACTTCGGCGGCCGCCTCGGCCAGTTCGGCGACGCGGCCGGTGGAGCGCACGCGGCGCAGGCCGCCGTTGAGCACGGCCAGCCCGGCGGAATCGTAGCCGCGGTATTCGAGCTTGCGCAGGCCTTCGATGAGGACGGGAACCACGTCTTGCGACGCGACGGCGGTGACGATGCCGCACATGGCAGCCTCCGGATCAGGGGGTTTTCTTCTTGGGGCGCTTCCAGCGCACGCTGGTCTGCTTGACGCGCGAGATCGTGAGCTGCTCTTCGGGCGCGTCGCGGGTAAGCGTAGTGCCGGCGCCGATGGTGGCGCCGCGGCCGATGCGCACCGGGGCGACGAGTTGCACATCGGAGCCGACGAAGGCCTCGTCCTCGATGATGGTTCGGTGCTTGTTGGCACCGTCGTAATTGCAGGTAATCACGCCGGCGCCGATGTTCACGCCCGCACCGACGTCGGCGTCGCCGACATAGGCCAGGTGGTTGGCCTTGCTGCCCGCGCCGACCTGGCTGTTCTTGACCTCGACGAAGTTGCCCAGATGCACGCCGTCGGCCAGAACGGTGCCGGGGCGGGTGCGCGCGTACGGGCCGATGATGCAATTGGCACCCATGGTCGTGGACTCGACATGCGAGAACGGCGCGATGCGCGTGCCGGCACCGATCACCGCATCGCGCAGCACGCAGTGCGCGCCGACTTTCACGTCGTCGCCCAGTACCACGCGACCTTCGAACACACAATCGATGTCGATCTCGACGTCCTGCCCGCACTCGAGCGTGCCGCGCACGTCGATGCGCGCCGGATCGGCAAGCGTCACGCCCCCGTCCAGCAAGACGTCGGCCGCATTGCGCTGCACGATGCGCTCCAGCGCGGCAAGCTGACGGCGGTCATTCACGCCCAGCGTCTCCCACGCATCCGTCGGCTGGGCGGTGACGACCTCGACACCATCGGCCACGGCCAGCGCGACGATGTCGGTCAGGTAGTATTCGCCCTGGGTATTGTCGTTGCCCACGCGTGCCAGCCACTGGCGCAGGCGCGCAGCGGGCGCGGCGAGGATGCCGGTGTTGATTTCGTGGATTTCGCGCTCGACGGCGGTCGCGTCGCGATGCTCGACGATGCGCTGCACGCGTCCGGCCGCGTCGCGCACGATGCGCCCATAGCCGGCGGGGTCATCGAGCGTCACGGTGAGCATCGCCAGACGCTCGGCCCCGGCGGCGTCGACGAGCGCGGCCAGCGTCTCGCGCCGGGTCAGCGGCACATCGCCATAGAGCACGAGCACGATCGTGTTGTCGGACAGTTCCGGCAACGCTTGCTGCACGGCATGGCCGGTGCCCAGTTGCGGGTGCTGCTCGACCCAGCGCAGGTCGGGCGAAGCGAGCGATTCACGCACCGCGTCGGCATCGTGGCCGATGACGCAGCAGATGCGCGCGGCATCGAGCGCACGGGCGGTGTCGAGCACATGCGCGAGCAAGGGTCGGGCGGCCAGCGGTTGCAGGACCTTGGGCCGGCGTGACCGCATGCGCGTGCCCTTGCCGGCGGCGAGAATCACGACTTCCATGGACGCTCCGGACCGCTTGGGGATGGCGGCGATTCTAGCATGTGCCCCCTCGGGACCTGGCAGCGGTGCCGCTTGATGCATCGCAACAAAGGATGTCGCGCTACGGTCTAGAATGCTCCGGTACGCCATGCGAGCGAGACCCCATGCATAACCCCGCCCCGAAGTTCATCGAGAACCGCCCGTTCGACGAGATCCAGGTCGGCGACCGCGCCGAACTGGTGCGCACCCTGCGCCCGGCCGACATCCATCTGTTCGCGGTAATGTCCGGCGACGTCAATCCGACCCACGTCGATGCCGAATACGCGCGCTCCGGCCAGTTCCGCGAGATCGTCGGCCACAGCATGTGGGGCAGTTCGCTGATCTCGGCCGTGCTGGGCACGGAGTTCCCCGGCCCGGGCACGGTGTATGTCTCTCAGAACCTGAATTTCCTGCGGCCGGTGGCGATCGGCGACACGCTGACGATCACGGTCACCTGCCGCGAGAAATTCGCCCACAACCGCCACATCTTGCTCGAGTGCGCGGCGCGCAATCAGGACGGCAACCCGGTCATCGAGGGCACGGCGGAAGTCGTCGCCCCCGCCGAGAAGATCCGCCGCCCGCGCGTCGACCTGCCCGAGATCACGGTGTCCGATCGCGAGCTGCGCTACCGCCATCTGCTCTCGGCCACCGAAGGCCTGCCGCCGGTGACGATGGCCGTGGCCCACCCGTGCGACAGGGAATCGCTCGGCGGCGCGGTGATGGCCGCGCGTGCAGGCATCATCGCGCCGGTGCTGGTGGGGCCGGAATGGCGCATCCGCGCGATCGCCGAGGAAAACGACTTCGACATCGAAGGCTTTCCGATCGTCGACGTCGAACACAGCCACGCCGCCGCCGACAAGGCCGTCGAACTGTGCCGCGAGGGGCGCACCGCGGCGATGATGAAGGGGTCGCTGCACACCGACGAACTGCTCGCCGCAATCGTCGACAAGGCCACGGGTCTGCGCACCGGGCGACGCATCAGCCATGTTTTCGTCGCCGACGTGCCGACCTATCCGCATCCGCTGATGATCACCGACGCAGCGGTCAATATCGAGCCCACGCTCGAGGAGAAGGCCGACATCGTGCGCAACGCCATCGATCTGGCCCACGCCATGGGTCTGCCTCAGCCGCGCGTGGCCATCCTCTCGGCGGTGGAAACGGTCACGCCCAAGCTCAAGTCCACGATCGACGCCGCCTGCCTGTGCAAGATGGCCGACCGCGGCCAGATCACCGGCGGCCTGCTGGACGGCCCGCTGGCCTTCGACAACGCCGTTTCGCTGGTCGCGGCCAAGAACAAGGGCATCGTCTCGGCCGTGGCCGGCAACGCCGACATCCTCGTGGTGCCCGACATCGAATCCGGCAACATGGTCGCCAAGCAACTCGAATATCTGGCCAACGCGCTGCTCACCGGCATCCTGCTGGGCGCGCGCGTACCCATCGTGCTGACGAGTCGTGCCGATGACGCGCAGACCCGCACCGCCTCGTGCGCGATCGCGCAGTTGCTGGCGCACCGCAAGCAAGAGGCCGCAACACGCTCATGAAGGCACTGCTCGTCCTCAACGCCGGTTCCAGCAGTCTCAAGTTCGGCGTGTTCGCCGCCGACCGGGCGGACGCGCCGGCGCTGCTGTCGGGCCAGATCGACGCCATCGGCGTCAAGCCGCGCCTGCGTGCAAGCAAGGGCGACGAGCGCTTCGACGAGGCCCTGCCGACCCCGGAAAACGCGGAGCACGCACACGAGGATGCGCTGACCTGGCTGCTCGACTGGCTGCGCGAGCATCTGGCGGCACTGGAACTGGTCGCCGCCGGCCATCGTGTCGTGCATGGCGGCACGCACTTCTCGGCGCCGGTGCGCATCGACGAGACGGTGCTGGAAGAACTGGAAGCGCTGGTCCCGCTCGCGCCGCTGCACCAGCCGCACAACCTGCGCGGCATCCGCGCACTGGCCGCGCAGTTGCCCGAGTTGCCGCAGGTGGCCTGCTTCGACACTGCCTTCCACCACACCCAGGACACGCGCGCCGCGACCTTCGCGCTGCCGCGCGCGCTCACCGAAGAGGGGGTGCGCCGTTACGGCTTTCATGGCCTGTCCTACGAGTACGTTGCGGCGCAGCTGCCGGCACTGCTCGATGAGCGCGCCGACGGCCGCGTGGTGGTCGCACACCTGGGCGCGGGCGCCTCGCTGTGCGCGGTGCGTGGACGCGAGAGCGTGGCCACGACGATGGGCTTTACCGCCCTCGACGGCCTGATGATGGCCACCCGTCCGGGCAGCCTCGACCCCGGCGTGCTGCTCTATCTGATGGAGCACAAGCGCATGGACGCCGCCGCGATCACCCGGCTGCTCTACCACGAGTCCGGCCTGGCAGGCGTGTCGGGCATCTCGCCCGACATGCGCGTGCTGCTCGACTCCGACGCCCGCGCCGCGGCCGAGGCGGTGGAACTGTACTGCTACCGCGTGGCGCGCGAGACCGGCTCGCTGATGGCCGCGCTGGGCGGGCTGGACGCGATCGTGTTCACCGCCGGCGTGGGCGAGCATTCCGCGCCGGTGCGCGAACGCGTGTGCGAACTGCTGACATGGACCGGCCTGCGGCTGGACGCGGCACGCAACGTCACCCACGGTCCGCGCATCGAGGCCGACGACAGCGCGGTGGCGGTGGGCGTGGTGCCCACCGACGAGGAATCGGTGATCGCCCGCGCGACGCGTGAACTGCTGCAGTCGTAGGGCGAATTAGCACAGCGTAATCCGCCGGATGGCCGATCCATACCGCGCAATGCACTTCGATTCGCGACATACGACATTCCGCGACACCGAAGCCCACCCGTTACAATCACGCCTTGCACTGCACAAACGAGCCCGCCGTGACGCATTCCGCCCCGTTCCGAATCGCCATCAACGGCTACGGCCGCATCGGCCGCTGCTTTCTGCGCGCGCTGGTCGAAGCCGACATGGCCGACCATCTGCAAGTGGTCGCGATCAACGAGCCGGCCGACTTTCGCGGCATCGTCTATCTGACCCGCTTCGACTCCACGCACGGACGCTTTCCCGGCAAGGTCGAGGCCGGCGACGGGCGGTTGCTCATCGATGGGCGCGAAATCGCGGTCACTCACGCCTCGACCCCGGAAGAGGTGGACTGGCGCGCCGAAGGGGTGGATCTGGTCGTCGAATGCTCCGGCCAGTACGGCAGCCGCCCTGAACTCATGCGCTTCATCGACGCAGGCTGCTCACGCGTGCTGGTATCGCACCCGGCCAACAGCGCCGAGGATGTCGACGCCACCATCGTCTACGGGTGCAATGAAGACGTACTCGGCGGCGGCGAGCGCATCGTTTCGAACGCCTCGTGCACCACCAACGCGGTGGTGCCGGTGCTTGACGTGCTGTTGCGCGAGGTCGGCATCGAGCAGGTGCTGCTGACCACGCTGCACGCGGCGATGAACGACCAGCCACTGATCGACGGCTACCACCACGCCGACCTGCGGCGCACGCGCTCGGCGATGCAGTCCATCATTCCGGTGTCGACGGGGCTGGCGCGCGGCGTCGAGCGCCTGCTGCCGGCACTTGGCGGGCGCGTGCAGGCCAAGGCCATTCGCGTGCCCACGCACAACGTCTCGGCCATCGACCTGGTGGTCGAGCTGTCGCGCGAGGTCACCGTGGCCGAGGTCAACGCGCTGCTGCGTGCCGCGGCCGAAGGCCCGCAGGCCGGGCGCATCGAGTACTCGGAAGAGCCGCACGCATCAATCGACTTCAACCACGACGGCCACTCGGCCATCGTCGACGGCAGCCAGACGCGCGTGATGGGCGGGCGCATGGTCAATCTGCTGGTGTGGTTCGACAACGAATGGGGCTTCGCCAACCGCATGGTGGACGTGGCGCGGCACTGGCTGCAACGCACGCGCTGAGGAACGCGCGCCGCGATCGAACGTCGAAGCACAGGCCATTTCACATACGGAAGCCTTCATGAGCGACAACACCTTCACCCCGCCGAAAGTCTGGAAATGGGAAGCGCCCAGCGGCGGCGCCTTCGCCCACATCAACCGCCCGGTCGCCGGCGCCACGCATGAGCAGGACCTGCCGGTGGGCCGTCACCCGCTGCAGCTCTATTCGCTGGCCACGCCCAACGGCGTCAAGGTCGCGGTGATGCTCGAGGAACTGCTCGCGCGCGGTCATGCCGGCGCCGAATACGACGCACATCTGATCCGCATCACCAAGGGCGAGCAGTTCGGCAGCGGCTTCGTCGAACTCAACCCCAACTCCAAGATTCCGGTGCTGCTCGACCGCAGCATGGACCCGCCGCTGCGCGTGTTCGAATCGGGCGCGATCCTGCTGTATCTGGCGGACAAGTTCGGCGAATTCGTGCCGAAAGACGTGCACGGGCGCACCGAGTGCCTGTCCTGGCTGTTCTGGCAGATGGGCAGTGCACCGATCCTCGGCGGCGGCTTCGGGCATTTCTACGCCTATGCGCCGAAAAAGTACGAGTACCCGATCAACCGCTACACCATGGAGGTCAAGCGCCAGCTCGACGTGCTCGATCGCCGACTGGCCGAGGCTGAATACGTCGCCGGCGCGGACTACACCATCGCCGACATGGCGATCTGGCCATGGTATGGCGCACTGGTGCGCAACGAAGTCTACGGTGCGGCCGAGTTCCTCGACGCGGCCAGCTACACCAACGTTCAGCGCTGGGCCGAAATCATTGCCCGGCGCCCGGCCGTGGGCCGCGGGCAGATAGTCAATCGCACCTGGGGCCCGCCGGAAAAGCAGTTGCCCGAGCGCCACGACGCGAGTGACTTCGAGCTGCGCACCGGCGACAAGCTCGAAGGCGAAGCGGGCTGAAGCCGGCCCTGCGAACGCTCCCGGACGCCCGCGCTTCGCGCTACACTCGCGCCCATCGTGCCCCGCGCAGGAGAGCGCCATGAGCGACACCCCGGAAGCATCCACCCCTCATCGCTGGCGCTTCTTCCGGGTCGGCGGTTTCGACCAGGTGCGCATCGACCGCGCCGACGACCTGCGCAATCTGGCCACGCTGGACCAGAAGCTGTGGTCGGTGCTGGCCTGCCCCACGTCCGATCTCGAGTTCGACTGCCGCACGCTGGCGCTGATCGACACCGACGGTGACGGCCAGATCCGCCAGCCCGAGATCGTCGCCGCGACCGAATGGGTGTGCCGCGTGCTCAGGACGCCGGAGGTCCTGTTCGACAGCGGCGATGCCGTGCCGCTGGCCGCACTGAACGAGGCCGACGAAGAGGGCGCGACGCTGCTCGCCGCCGCGCGCGAGGTGCTCGCCGTGCTCGGCAGACCCGAAGCGGATGCGATCGCGTTCGACGACGTGGCCGACAAGACGCGCCTGTTCTCGGCCGACCATCCCAACGGCGACGGCATCGTGCCCGCCGCGCTCGCCGGCGACGAACGCCTGGCCGCCGCGATCGCGCTGATCGTCGAGACCCTGGGCGGCGAAGCCGACCTGTCCGGCGAGCCGGGCATCACCGAAGGCACGCTCACGGCCTTCTTCGAACAGGCGCAACAGGTGTCCGACTGGCATCGCGCGGCCGAGGACAAGGCCGACGACGTTCGCCCGCTGGGCGAGGACACCGCCGCCGCTGCCGAGGTCTTCGACGCGGTGCGCGCCAAGGTGGACGACTATTTCACGCGCTGCCGCCTGGCCGCCTTCGACGCGCGCGCGGGCGCTGCGCTCAACCCGGCCGAGGCCTTCTACGGCGGCCTCGGCGCGCAGACGCTCGATGCCGGGCACACGGACATCGCCGCCCTGCCGCTGGCGCTGGCCGGTGCCGACAAACCGCTGCCGCTGGCCGGCGAGCTCAACCCGGCCTGGGCCGCGCGCATCGCGCAATTGCACGACGCCGTCGTCACACCGCTGCTGGGCAAGCGCGAAACGCTGTCCGAGGCTGACTGGAAGGATCTGGCCGCGCGCTTCGCCGCCTACCGCGGCTGGCTCGGCGCCAAACCGGATTCGGCGCTCGCCACCCTGGATGTGACCCGCCTGCGCGAACTGCTCGAAGACGACACCCGGGCACGCCTGATGGAACGCATCGAGGCCGACCGCGCCGCCCACGGCGCCGCCGGCCCCATCGACGCGCTCGAGCGCCTGACCCGCTACCGGCGCGATCTGGTGACGCTGTTGCGCAACTTCGTCAGCCTCACGAATTTCTACGCCCGCCAGGACAAGGCCATCTTCCAGGCCGGCACGCTGTATCTGGACGAGCGCAGTTGCGAACTGGTGCTGCGCGTGCCCGACATGGCCAAACACGCCAAGCTCGCGCCGCTGTCGGGCGCCTATCTGGTGTATTGCACCTGCTCGCGCAAAGGCGAAAAGCCCTTCACCATCGTCGCCGCGATGACCGGCGGCGATGCCGACGAGATGATGGTGCCGGGCCGCAACGGCCTGTTCTACGACCGCGCCGGGCTCGACTGGAGTGCGACCGTCGTCAAGGTGGTCGAGGCGCCGATCAGCGTGCGTCAGGCCTTCTTCTCGCCCTACAAGCGCGTCGCGCGCCTGATCGGCGCGCAGATGGAGAAGTTCGCCGCCTCGCGCGACAAGGCCGTGGAATCGAAAGCCCAGGCCGGCATCGCCGACTCCGCCGCCAAGGCCGAAGCCGGCACCCCCGCTGCACCGGCCTCGCAGGCCTTCGACATCGCCAAGTTCGCCGGCATCTTCGCCGCCATCGGCCTGGCCATCGGCGCCATCGGCACCGCACTGGCGGCCATCGTCTCCGGCCTGCTGTCGCTGCCGGCCTGGAAGATCCCGCTGGTGTTCGTGGGTGTCGTGCTGCTGATCTCCGGCCCGTCCATGCTGCTCGCCTGGCTCAAACTGCGCCGCCGCAACCTCGGCCCCCTGCTCGACGCCAACGGCTGGGCCGTCAACGCCCGCGCCCGCATCAACATCCCCTTCGGCGGCTCGCTCACCGGCACCCCCGAACTCCCCGACGGCGCCTCCCGCAGCCTCGACGACCCCTACGCGGAAAAGGGCGGCGCGTGGAAGTGGTGGCTGCTCGCCGCCATCGTCGTGGTCGTGCTCGCGGAGCTGTGGCGCAACGGCGTACTGGGCTGAGTTGCCTCAGGTGCGCGCCAGCGGCGCTTACCTGAGCTACGTCGAACCAGCCAACCGCCGTAGCGCAGGCAAGCAGCGCACCTACGGCATCGCTAGAAACTCACGCCCGCACCCGCTGCAACAACGCAGAATTATCCCAAATGGATTAAGCTGCATGCCGGAATCCTGCTCCCACGGGAGGGCCCTCCGGCATGAAACCCCGACGTCTGTTGCGCGCGGCCGTGCTCGTCTGGCTTGCCATCACGACCGCAACCGCCCTGGCGGACGCCAGCCTCCAGCCGATGCTCGCCGGGCGCTATCACGACGGCATCGACCCTTCTCACTACTGGGTCAGCGAAAAGTACGACGGCGTACGCGCCCGCTGGGACGGCCACGCGCTCACGTTGCGCGGCGGGGGCACCATTGCCGCGCCCGACTGGTTCACCGCCGCCCTGCCGCCTGAAGAAACGCTGGACGGCGAACTGTGGCTGGGCCGGCGGACCTTCGATCGCCTCTCCGGCCTGGTGCGTCGCCACGCACCTGAAGACCCCGCCTGGCGCGACGTGCGCTACATGGTCTTCGACCTGCCCGGCACCCCCGGCACCTTCACCACCCGCGTCGGACGCATGCGCCAGATCGCCGCCACCGCCAACGTCCCGTGGCTGCAAGCCGCCCCGCAACGCCGCGTCGCCAACCGCGACGAGTTGCAGCAATGGTTCGATGAAGTCGTAATCGCTGGCGGCGAAGGCCTGATGCTCCACCACGCCGAAGCCCACTGGACCCCCGGCCGCAACTCCGCCCTGCTCAAACGCACCCCCCAGCTCGACGACGAAGCCCGGGTCATCGCCCACCTGCCCGGCAAAGGGCGCCTGCAAGGCATGACCGGCTCCCTGCTCGTCGAAACCCCCGACGGCCGCCGCTTCCGCCTCGGCAGCGGCCTCACCGACGCCCAGCGCCGCGACCCGCCAGCGGTGGGGCGTCTGGTGACCTATCGCTATCGGGAACTCACACCAAACGGAATGCCGCGGTTTCCGGTGTTTCTGCGGGTGCGGGACTTGCCGTGAGTCCTCCAAGAACGGGACCGTTCAATAATCTTGAACGTTCACGTGACGTGAACAACGATCTCGTAGGGCAGGTAAGCGCAGCGCACCTGCCGCAAACTTCCGGAGAAATGCATGGCAGACGTCAACACACACCCTCGCAAACACCGCAACGCGCTGCGCAGGGCTGGTCTGCGCCCGGTGCTGCTTTGGGTGCCGGACCTGCACCATCCCGACTTCGCCGAAGAATGCCGTCGCCAGTCGCGCCTTGCCGCACAGGCAGACATGGCTGATACCGATCTGCAACGGTTTATGGATGAAGCCTTATCCGACATTGAAGGCTGGCGCGCCATAGCACCAGCCCTCAAATGACACTGACGCCTTTGCTGCACCTCTTGAATCGCCACCGGAGTCCTTGGATGCTACATGCCACGCCAACAAAGAAGGGTGCTGGCCTCACCCTGTTCGGACACATGGACGACCTCGAAGACCTCCACGAGACGATCCATTTTCTGTGCAGAGAATCCGGAGGCGGGCCGGATGTGCACAAGCACGCACTATCCGTTGCATACGAGATCCGCAAGGCCTTCGAAGGGCAACGAGAGGTTCTGGAATCCGAGTCGGGGACGCAGCTTGGAACCCGATTCGTATGGCCCCACATCGTTTTCTACACCTCCTACTTTCGACAACTGGCGGCATACCGCCCGACGAACAAGGCGCATCAATCCAACCTCACCCGACTCGAGTACTGCGTCGAGTCAGCCCTCGTGGAGTACGACCCGAGGGTGGGCGCGGAGGTGGTGTCGAGCTATCCGTTGATCGGGGCGACAAATCCGCACTTCCTCGACGGTTATGTGGCGGATGTCACCTATTCCTACCTGTACGGCGGCGGCTCCGGGAAAGTGAGGTTTCGGCGCCTGCCAGCCCTGATCCGGTCAATGGCCCAATGGTCGCCCGAGTATCGCGAATACGCCGCAATGCTCGAACGTGAGGCGAAGAAGCATGGTTGCACCCCACGCCAGTTGCGTGATTCGCGCGAATGGCCGGAGATCGAGTGGTAAGCACCACGAGGCGCCTGCAGCCGCGAGGATGGATCGCATCGGTCACGCATCCGCCGGTGAAGCGCTTCGGCCCTGGATTGCCATACGCCTTAGGCGTACAATCCGCTCATGCTGACAGTCGTCGAGACGCCTCTCTTCCAACGCCAGTGGCCGGCATACTGGACTGAAGAGGAGCGAGGCGCCTTCGCCGCCTATATCGCGGAGCACCCAAGCGCCGGGGATGTCGTGCCGGAATCCGGCGGTATCCGGAAGGTGCGCTGGAGCCGCGCCGGATCTGGCAAGTCAGGCGGCGTGCGCGTGATCTATTTCACCCGTACGGCTCAGGGCGAGATCGTATTGCTCACCCTCTACGCGAAGGCCAGAACCGACAACATCAGTGGCGCAAAGCTGAAGGAGATCCGCCGTGCCCTCGAAGAATAAACCCCTGACCGACAAGGAACTGGCTGCTTACGAAGCCGAGCGCGATCTGGCTGCCGATCTGCTACAGGCGGTCAAGGAGATGAAGGCTGGCCAACTGCAGGTTGTCACTTCTCCGGTCATCGAGGCGCGCAAAAAGACCGGGCTGTCGCAGTCTCAGTTCGCGGCGCTGCTGGGGGTTTCGGTGCGCACCCTGCAGGGCTGGGAGCAGGGCCGCAAGCAGCCCAGTGGTGCGGCCCGGACCCTGCTTGCGATTGCCAGCACCAACCCGCAGGCGGTGCTTGCGGTAGCTGGAAAGTAGCAGACGCGGATTGCGTCGCTGTGCGCTAAACCGCCAACTCCTCCCTCACCCCGTCCGCATCCATATCCTCCCCCGCCCCGCGCATGACGATCTCGCCGCGCTCCATGAGCAGGTAGTGGTCTGACAGGTCGCGGGCGAAGTCGTAGTACTGCTCGACCAGCAGGATGGCCATTTCGCCGGACTCGGCGAGGGTGCGGATGGCGTTGCCGATGTCCTTGATGATGGAGGGCTGGATGCCTTCGGTGGGCTCATCCAGGATGAGCAGCTTGGGGCCGAAGGCCAGGGCGCGGCCGATGGCGAGTTGTTGTTGCTGGCCGCCGGACAGATCCCCGCCGCGGCGGTGCATCATCTGCTTGAGCACCGGGAACATGTCGAAGACACGCTCGGGAATCTTCGCGCTGCCGGGGCAGGTGGCGAGACCCATGAGCAGGTTCTCTTCGACCGTGAGGCGCGGGAAGATTTCGCGGCCTTGCGGCACGTAGCCGATGCCGGCCGCGACGCGCTTGTAGGACGGCGCCTTGGTGATGTCGGCGCCGTTGAGGGTGATGGTGCCCTGTGCGGAGGGGACCAGGCCCATCAGCGTCTTGAGCAGTGTGGTCTTGCCGACACCGTTGCGGCCCAGCAGGGTGGTGACTTTGCCAACAGGCACTTCGAAAGACAGGCCGCGCAGGATGTGGCTGCCGCCGCCGTAGTACTGGTGGAGGTTTTCGACTTTAAGCATGTTCAGCGGCCCAAATAGACTTCAATCACGCGTTCATCCGCCTGCACGTCCTTGAGCGGGCCGTCGGCGAGCACCGAGCCTTCGTGCAGCACGGTGACCTTGCCGCCCAGCGCTTCGACGAAGCTCATGTCGTGCTCGACGACGACCAGCGAGTGCTCGCCGGCGAGGCTGACGAAGAGTTCGGCGGTGCGTTCGGTCTCATCGTCCGTCATGCCGGCGACCGGCTCGTCGAGCAGCAGCAGGCGCGGCTCCTGCATCAGCAGCATGCCGATTTCCAGCCACTGCTTCTGGCCGTGCGACAAGAGACCTGCGACGCGGTCGGCGGCGTCCGTCAGGCGGATACGCTTGAGGGTGTCACTGATGCGGTCGCGCTGCTCGTCGGACAGGCGGGCGAACAGGGCGCGGCGCACGCGCTTGTCGGCCTTCATCGCCAGTTCCAGGTTTTCGAACACGGTGAGCTGCTCGAACACGGTGGGCTTCTGGAACTTGCGGCCGATGCCCATGTGCGCGATCTCGGGCTCGGTCATGCGGGTGAGGTCGATGGTCTGGCCGAAGTAGGCCTTGCCGGAATCCGGGCGCGTCTTGCCGGTGATGACGTCCATCATCGTGGTCTTGCCGGCGCCGTTGGGGCCGATGATGCAGCGCAGCTCGCCGGCGTCGACCGTCAGCGACAACTCGTTCAATGCGCGGAAGCCGTCGAAGGAGACGGTGATGCCGTCCAGGTAGAGGATGACCTTGTGCGACAGGTCGAGCTCGCCGTGGCGAACGGTGTGGCGCTCGGGCCCGCCACGGTGTCCGGGCGCATCGCCGGGCTCGCGCAGGAAGGGGGTGTTCACGTCCATGTCAGGCTCCCCGCGCGAGCGGGTCGCGCGTCTGGGTGGATTCATCGGCGGCGTCGGCCGCGGGCGTCGTCGGCGTGTCGTCGGCGGGCTTTTCGTCGGCCGGTTGGGCGCGGCGGCGCGAGAACAGCTTGCGCACCAGCCCGACGATGCCCTGCGGCATGAACAGCGTCACCGCGATGAACAGGAAGCCGAGCATGAAGGGCCAGTATTCGGGCACGGTCACCGTGAACCAGGTCTTGGCCAGATTCACCACACCCGCGCCGACCACGGCACCGATCAACGAGCCGCGCCCGCCCACGGCCACCCACACCGCGATCTCGATGGAGTTGGCGGGGCTCATCTCGGACGGGTTGATGATGCCCACCTGCGGCACGTACAGGGCACCGGCCAGGCCGCACAGCACGGCGGACAGCGTCCAGATGAAGAGCTTGTAGTGCAGCGGGTTGTAGCCGATGAACATGACGCGGCTCTCGGCATCGCGGATCGCCGCCAGCACACGGCCGAAGCGCGAGGTGACCAGATAGCGCCCGAGCAGCAGGCAGAAGATGAGCAGCAGCGCCGAGAGCGCGAACAGCGTCACGCGCATCTCGGGCGAGGTGATGGAGTGGCCCAGGATGCGCTTGAAGTCGGTGAAGCCGTTGTTGCCGCCGAAGCCCGTCTCGTTGCGGAAGAACAGCAGCATCGCGGCGTAGGTGAGCGCCTGGGTGATGATCGAGAAATACACGCCCTTGATGCGCGAGCGGAACGCGAACCAGCCGAAGATGAAGGCCACCACGCCGGGCACGGCCATGGCCAGGAAGACCGTCCACAGGAAGGAATCGGAGCCTGCCCAGTACCAGGGCAGCTCCTCCCACGCGAGGAAGACCATGAAGTCCGGCAGGTCCGAGCCGTAGCTGCCGTCGCGCCCGATCTGGCGCATCAGATACATGCCGAAGGCGTAGCCGCCGAGCGCGAAGAACATGCCGTGGCCAAGCGACAGAATGCCGGCGTAGCCCCAGATCAGGTCCATCGCCACGGCGACGATCATGTAGCACAGGATCTTGCCCAGCAGGCTGACCCAGTAGCCGGACAGGTGCAGCGCGTGCTCGGCCGGCAGCACGAGGTGCGCGACCGGCACCCACACGAAGGCGGCCAGCGCGAACAGTGCGAGCGCGATGCGGGCCGAGGCCGGCAGGTTGCTGAAGAGACGGACCGTGAATGGGGTACGCATCAGGATTCCTTTTTTCTTACAGGCACGGTCTCGACTCGTGAAGCCGCCGTCGTGAGCGGCGCGAGGTCGGCCCGAGAAGCGCAGCCGTACACCGGTACGGTGAGCATCGCAGGGGCGAGATCGCGTCGCGCAACAGGCGGATTCATGAGTCGCCCTTATTGATCTGCGAAACGACCCTTGAGGGCGAAGATGCCCTGCGGTCTTTTCTGGATGAACATGATGATGAAGACCAGCACGAGGATCTTGGCGACCACCGCGCCCGTCCAGCCTTCGAGGAACTTGGTGAAGATGCCCAGACCGAAGGCGGCCGACACCGCGCCGGCAAGCTGGCCGACGCCGCCGAGCACCACGACCATGAAGGAATCGACGATGTAGCCCTGCCCCATGGCCGGGCCGACGTTGGCGATCTGCGACAGCGCCAGCCCGCCCAGCCCGGCCACGCCGGCGCCGATGGCGAACGCCATGGTGTCGACGCGCGCGGTGGGCACGCCCACGCAGCCGGCCATCGGGCGGTTCTGCGTGACCGCACGCACGAACATGCCCAGCCGCGTGCGCTGCATCATCAGCCAGATCAGCAGCAGCACGAAGCCCGAGAAGCCGACGATGACGATGCGGTTCCACGGCAGCGACAGGCCGGCGAACAGTTCCACGCTGCCCGACATCCACGACGGGTTGGACAGCTCCAGGTTCTGCGGCCCGAAGGTCACGCGCGCGGCCTGGATCAGCACCAGCGACAGGCCCCAGGTGGCAAGCAGGGATTCAAGCGGCCGGCCGTACAGGTAGCGCAGCACCGTGCGCTCCATCACCACACCGACCGCGGCGGCGACGAAGAAGGCCACCGGCACGGCGGCCAGCACGTAGAAATCGAAGTATTCGGGAAACTGCGTGCGGAAGACGTTCTGCACCAGATAGGTGGCGTAGGCGCCGACCATCAGCAACTCGCCATGGGCCATGTTGATCACGCCCATCACGCCGAAGGTGATGGCCAGACCGAGCGCGGCGAGCAGCAGGATGGAACCCAGCGACACGCCGGAGAACACGATCGCGACGTTGGCCGCGAAGGCCACGCGGCGCTCGATGGCGGTGATGGAATCGGCCGCGGCCGCGCGTACGCTCGCGTCGGGATCGTTCCACGGCCCCGGCGCGCCGGCCTCGCCCGGCTGGCGCTCGACCAGCGGTGCGAGCAGCGTGAGCACGGCACGGTCGGACGATTCGCCCAGCGCTTCGGCGGCGGCACGACGGTCGGCCGGGTCGTCCGAGCCGAGCAGCACACGCGCCCGCGCGAGCACGACGAGTTCGCGCACGGAGGCGAGCGTTTCGTTTTCGATGACGCGATCGAACAGCGGCAGCAGACGCTCGGAGGCGTTGTCGACCAGCGTCTGCGCCGCGGCGAGCCGTTGCGCCTCGCTGCCGGTCTCCAGTTCCACGCCGGCTCTGGCGGTCGAGATGGCGCGACGCACGCGGTTGTTCACGCGCAGTTTCGACACGTCCGACGCAGCCGCTTCGAGGGGCTCTCCGCTGGCCATGTCGATCACCGTGTCACCACGTACGATCACGGGCCGCTCGTCGAGCGCGCCGAAGTCGCCGGCCTCGATGGCGTCGAGCACTTGGGCACCGGCCGGCCCGGCAATCGCCAGCGCCTCGATGGCGTCGATGCGCTCGCCGAAGCTCTTCGAGCCGAGGCCGGAGAGCACCTCCGGCGGCAGGGCGGCGTGCACGCTGCCGGCGGCAAACGCGATGAGCAGGACGAGAAGGCGCAACAGGCTGCGGAACATGATCGCTTACCTCTGGAAATCGGGAAGGGCCGGAAGCGGCCACGGCGGCTGCCGCGTCGCTTCCGGCCCCGGGCGGGCTTACTTGCCGAGCTTGGACTCGTTGCCCTCGATGTACGGGCTCCACGGCTGGGCGCGGATCGGGGAGTCCGTCTCCCACACGACGTCGAACTGGCCGTCGTCACGCACCTCGCCGATCAGCACCGGCTTGTGCAGGTGGTGGTTGGTCTCGTCCATCTTCAGCGTGAAGCCCGACGGGGCGTCGAAGGTCTGGCCGCCCATGGCCTCGATGACGGCATCGACATCGGTGGTGCCGGCCTTCTCCACGGCCTGCTTCCACATGTTGATGCCGACGTAGGTGGCCTCCATCGGGTCGTTGGTCACGACGGTGTCGGCGTTGGGCACGTTGTTGGCCTTGGCCCACGCGCGGTACTTGCTGACGAAGGCCTCGTTGGCGGGGTTGTCGACCGACATGAAGTAGTTCCACGCAGCCAGGTGGCCCAGCAGCGGCTTGGTGTCGACGCCGCGCAGTTCTTCCTCGCCGACCGAGAAGGCCACCACCGGCACGTCGGTGGCCGCCAGCCCGGCGTTGCCCAGCTCGCGGTAGAACGGCACGTTGGAGTCACCGTTGATGGTCGAGATCACCGCGGTCTTGCCACCGGCCGAGAACTTCTTGATGTTGGCGATGATGGTCTGGTAGTCGGAGTGCCCGAAGGGCGTGTACTCCTCCATGATGTCGGAGTCGGGAATGCCCTTGCTGTTGAGGAAGGCACGCAGGATCTTGTTGGTGGTGCGCGGATGGACGTAGTCCGTGCCCAGCAGCACGAAGCGGCGGGCAGCCCCGCCTTCCTCGCTCATCAGGTACTCGGTGGCCGGAATCGCCTGCTGGTTGGGCGCCGCACCGGTGTAGAAGACGTTCTTCTCGAGCTCTTCGCCCTCGTACTGCACCGGGTAGAACAGCAGACCGTTGAGCTCCTTGAACACCGGCAGCACCGACTTGCGGCTGACCGACGTCCAGCAGCCGAAGACCACGGAAACCTTGTCCTGGGTGATGAGCTGGCGCGCGCGCTCGGCGAACAGCGGCCAGTCGGAAGCCGGGTCGACGACCACCGGCTCGAGCTGCTTGCCCATCACGCCGCCGTTGGCGTTGATCTCCTCGATGGTCATCAGCGCGACGTTCTTGAGCGCGGTCTCGGAGATCGCCATCGTGCCGGAGAGCGAATGCAGGATGCCGACCTTGATGGTATCGGCGGCGGCCGCGCCGATGGGCACGCCGATGGCGGCGATCGAGGCGGAAAGTACGAGGGACTTGACGAAGTTGCGACGGTTTTGCATGAGGGGCTCCCTGAACGTGTTGGAGGAAATCGCATGAAGCAGTGCGAGTTCAGGGTAGGGCCGCGCTCATGCAGCGGGAATACGCAACATGGCGTATGCGGGACACGGGCACACAAAGCCGGCTTGGCACGAGCGCCCCGGGGAACGTATCATGCACACACACGTGTACTCACCAGGAGCGACCCATGAATGAACTAACGACACGGGTCTTCGCCAACGGCAACAGCCAGGCGGTACGCATCCCCGCGGAACTGCGGCTGGACACCGACCGCGTGCGCATTCATCGCAATGCCGACGGGGATCTCGTCATCCACCCGCTGCCGGCGCAGCGCGGCAAGGCCTTGCTCGCCGCACTGGAAGGCTTCGACGACGAATTCGTCGCCGCGCTGGAGGAGGATCGCGCTGCAGCGCAGCCGATGCAGGACCGCGAAACGCTGTGATCTACCTGCTCGACACCAACATCCTGATCTACCTGATCAGGAACCGGCCACCGCAGGTCGCCGAGCGGGTGGACGCACTGCCGGAGGGCGATGCGCTGGCGATGTCCTTCATCACCTATGCGGAACTGCTCAAGGGGGCCGAGCGCAGCACGCGCAAGCCGGAAGTGCTGGGCCGGCTGACCGCGCTCACGCGACAGGTGCCGGTGCTGTATCCGTCGAAACCCGACATCTGCCATCACTACGCCGCACAGTTCTCCCGCCTGAAGGCGGCGGGAACGCCGATCGGCGCCAACGACCTGTGGATCGCATGCCATGCACTGGCCGAAGGCGCGACGCTGGTCACGCACAACACGCGCGAGTTCGACCGCATCGAGGGGTTGAGGGTCGAAGACTGGGCGACGTGAGCTACACCGCAGCGGACTGCGGTTCGCGCGTCTGCGTGTCGTCGTCCTCGTCGTCATCGATCAGGAAGCCGCCGCTCTGGTGCGCCCACAGGCGGGCGTAGATGCCGCCGTGCTCGAGCAGGCTGCGATGGCCGCCCTCCTCGACGATGCGGCCGTGGTCGAGCACGATCAGCCGGTCCATCGCGGCGATGGTCGACAACCGGTGGGCGATGGCGACCACGGTCTTGCCTTCCATCAGGCGGTAGAGACTGCTCTGGATGGCGGCTTCCACCTCCGAGTCGAGCGCGCTGGTGGCCTCGTCCAGCAGCAGGATGGGGGCGTCCTTGAGCATCACGCGGGCAATGGCGATGCGCTGGCGCTGGCCGCCGGAGAGCTTCACGCCACGCTCGCCCACGTGGGCGTCGTAGCCGCAGCGCCCCTTGGGGTCGGTCAGACCGAGGATGAAGTCGTGCGCCTCGGCACGCCTCGCGGCGGCGATCATCTCCTCCTCACTCGCGTCGGGGCGGCCGTAGAGGATGTTGTCGCGCACCGAGCGGTGCAGCAACGAGGTGTCCTGCGTGACCATGCCGATGTGTTCGCGCAGCGAGATCTGCGCGACCTCGGCGATGTCCTGCCCGTCGATCAGGATGCGGCCGGATTCGACGTCGTGAAAGCGCAGCAGCAGGTTGACGATGGTGGACTTGCCCGCGCCCGAGCGCCCCACCAGACCGATCTTCTCGCCCGGGCGGATGGTCAGCGTCAGGTCGTCGATGACCTGGGGCGCATCCGGTCCGGCGCCGTAGGAAAAGCGTACGTGATCGAAGCGGATTTCGCCGTGCGGCACGGCCAGCGGCTTCGCGTCCGGGCGGTCGATCACGCGGCGCGGCAGCGACAGCGTGTTGATGCCGTCCTGTACCGTGCCGACCTGCTCGAACAGTTGCGCCATCTCCCACATGATCCAGTGCGACATGCCGTTGAGGCGCAGCGCCATGGCGGTTGCCGCCGCGAGCGCCCCGATGCCCACCTGACCCTGCGTCCACAGCCACAACGCCACGCCCGTGGTGCCCATGATGAGCAGCATGGCCAGCGCGTGGTTCACCATCTCGATGCCGGACACGAGGCGCATCTGCGCGTGCACGGTGGCCATGAATTCGCGCATCGCGCCGCGCGCGTAGGACGCCTCGCGCCCGGCGTGCGAGAACAGCTTGACCGTGGCGATGTTGGTGTAGGCATCGGTGATGCGCCCGGTCATCAGCGAGCGCGCGTCGGCCTGCGCGCGTGAGACCTTGCCCAGGCGCGGCACGAACGCCCACAGCGCGACCAGGTACAGCGAAACCCAGATCATGAAGGGCACGACCAGCCACAGGTCGAAGCCGCCGACGACGAAGATCATCGTGACGAAGTAGATCGTCACGAACACCAGAATGTCGGTCAGGATCAGCACCGTGTCGCGCACCGCGAGCGCGGTCTGCATGACCTTGGCCGAGACGCGCCCGGCGAACTCGTCCTGGTAGAAGCTCATGCTCTGGTCGAGCATCAGGCGGTGGAAATTCCAGCGCAGCCGCATCGGGAAGTTGCCCGCCAGCCCCTGATGCTTGATCGTCGTCTGCAGCGCGACCAGCACCATGCTCGCGACGATGATGCCCGCCAGCAACGCCAGCGTGCCGCCTTCCTCGGCCCACAGGTTCGCCGGCTCGACCGCCGACAGCCAGTCGACCACGCGCCCGAGCATCGCGAACAGCACCGCCTCGAACGCGCCGATCGACGCGGTGAGCAGCGTCAGCCCGAAGATGAACGGCCGCAGCCCCTGCGTCCCCGCCCAGATGAACGCGAAGAAGCCCTTGGGAGGCGGTTCCTGTGGAGTGTCGGGATAGGGATCGACGCGGCTTTCGAAATAGCGGAACAAGGGTTGCCTCTATGGAGCGGCAAAGCAATCGGGTATTTTGCCGCAGTGCGGGGTCTGGCCCAAATCGGCTTCGAACGCGCTGCCGCAACACGCAACAGACCCTGCCAAGCCGGTACAGTTCGACCAGCATCGACAACGGCAGTCTATCTGCCTGTCACGAACCGGGAGATCGCCCGCATGCATTCGCCGCATTCGCCCCGCCGCAACCTCGTCACGGGGGGCGCCGGCTTCATCGGCTCGCACCTGTGCGAACGCCTGCTCGACGCCGGCGAGGAAGTGCTGTGCGTAGACAACTTCTACACCGGCGCGCGACGCAACATCGCCCATCTGCTCGACCGTCCCGGCTTCGAGCTGCTGCGCCACGACATCACCTTCCCGCTGTATGTCGAGGTCGACGTGATCTGGAATCTCGCCTGCCCGGCCGCGCCGGTGCATTACCAGCGCGATCCGGTGCAGACCACCAAGACCAGCGTACTCGGCGCGATCAACATGCTGGGTCTGGCCAAGCGCCTCAAGGCGCCGATCCTGCAGGCCTCGACCAGCGAGGTCTATGGCGATCCGCAGGTCCATCCGCAGCGCGAGGACTACTGGGGCCACGCCAAC
This sequence comes from Pseudazoarcus pumilus, assembly GCF_002872475.1. Taxonomy (GTDB): domain Bacteria; phylum Pseudomonadota; class Gammaproteobacteria; order Burkholderiales; family Rhodocyclaceae; genus Pseudazoarcus; species Pseudazoarcus pumilus. The sequence goes on along the minus strand of NZ_CP025682.1, from coordinate 228,108 downwards.
CCGATCGGCCCGCGCAGTTGCTACGACGAGGGCAAACGCTGCGCCGAGACGCTGTTCTTCGACTACCGGCGCCAGCACGCGCTGCCCATCAAGGTGGCGCGCATCTTCAACACCTACGGCCCGCGCATGCATCCGGACGACGGCCGCGTGGTGTGCAATTTCATCGTGCAGGCGCTGCGTGGCGAGCCGATCACGCTCTACGGCGACGGCCTGCAGACGCGCTCGTTCTGCTACGTCGACGATCTGGTCGATGGCCTGATCGGCCTGATGGCCACGCCGGCCGAGGTCACCGGCCCGATCAACCTCGGCAACCCGGTCGAACTGAGCATGTTCGAGCTGGCGCGCATCATCGTCGACTTCACCGGCTCGGCATCGCAGCTTGCCTACGCCCCGCTGCCGCAGGACGACCCGCGCCAGCGCCAGCCGGACATCACGCTGGCACGCGCGGCGCTTGGCTGGGAGCCGAAAGTGGAATTGCGGGACGGCCTGCGGCGAACCATCGATTACTTCGACGCCCTGCTGGGCACCTCGACGAAATAGCGAAACTGAAACCTTGCTAGCGCAACAGCACCAGCCGCGGCACCGCATCCTCGCCGCACAGCACGAGCGCGTTCTGGCGATGGCGGCGACCCAGCGCCTCGATGATGGCGGGCGGGCAGCCGAGCGCGAGAAATCCCGGCTCGTCCGGCCAACGGCCGGCCGGATCGACGCCGCACGCCGGCAGCACCAGCGGCGCGAAGCGCTCCAGTTCCGCGCCCAGCGCGGCCGTGCGGGTTGCGTTGTCGGCCGCGCCAAGCATCTGGCCGTGCGGGTTGCAGGCAGTGAGAAAGGCCGCCGACTTCATGTTCTTGTCGACCATCAGGCCTGCCAGCGGCTCGCTCATTTGACCCATGCGCAGGACGATGGGCGGATCGGCCTCGATGCGGTACTCGGCCGCCTCGTAGGCCGCAATCATCTGCGGCGGGATCGCACTCCCATTCGCCACGACTGCCTTCACTTCACCGGGAAGTCGAAGAAGCGGTCCGGATACGGTTCGTCGCGCAAGGTGTAGTGCCACCATTCCTCGGGCAGATTGCTGAAACCGTGGCGGTCCATCAGCGCAGCGAACCACGCGCGGTTGTGGCGTACATGGGCGGGCATGTCCGGGTTTTCCGTGTGTGAGCGCGGATCGAACAGGTCAAAGGGCGAACCCATGTCGGCCTCCGCGCCGACCGTGATCGGCCCCTGCAACACCTGTGTTGCGCGCGCCGGGTCGGTCACCACCAGCGTCAGGTCCACCGTGCTGCCGCGGCTGTGGCCGGACTTCTCGGCGATGTAACCGCGCTCGAACAGTTCGTCCTTGGGTACGCGCGGGTAGTAGGCGGCCTTCATCTTCAGATCGGCGAGATCCCGCCCCCAGCGCACGAAGTCATCCACCGCCCGCTGCGGCCGGAAGCAGTCGAAGATCTTCAGCGTCAGACCATTGAGCATGGCCTCGCGCTGCACCCGCGCCAGCGCTTCGGCCGCCGGCTCGCTGAGAATGCAGGTGGCGCGCTCGTAGCCCGCGACCGGGCGCCCGATGAAGTTCTCCGAGCCGAGGTAGCGGATGTCGTAGCGCGCCTCGGGGATCGCTTCGGGAACGTCGACGAAGCCTTCGGGCAAAGCGGCAGCCAATCCTGGCGCTGCCGCCAGCCAAAGCATCAGGATCGAACGGAACGGAAGCGTCATGGTGAGTTCGGGCCGATTGAAACTCCCCGATTGTCCCACCCCGGAGGCAACCGGCCTATCCCTGCAACCTCTGCATCGCCATCCCCGCCGCCGCGGTGCGGGTTTCCACGCCGAGCTTTTCGAACACATGCTCCAGGTGCTTGTGCACGGTGCGCGGGCTGGTGCCGAGAATGTCGCCGATGTCGCGATTGGTCTTGCCGCGGATGACCCATTGCAGGACTTCCGCTTCGCGCGCGGTCAGGCCGAAGGCGGACATCAGGGTTTCGACGGCGCTGGCGTCGTCTTCCTCGCGCAGCACCACCAGCCATTCGCCGTCGCCGTCGTCGTCGCTCTGGTCGTGGAAGGACCCGAGCAGGCGCTTTTCGCCGTCGGCGGCGATCAGCGGCGGGACTTCACGCCGCTCGCCGCGGGCGCGGCGGGCGGCGGCGAGCCAGTCGGCCAGGCGCGTGGGGCAATCCTCGTTTTCCGGGTCGAACCATTCGCGCAGCAGCTTGCGTGCCAGCGGGGTCTGCCAGACGAGCTTGCCGTCGCGGGCGCGCACGGCGACGGTGGCCTGACCGAAGGCGTCGAGCGCCGTGCGCGCCTGGCGCATTTCGCGGGCGTTGTGCACGTGGGCAGCGATACGTGCCAGCACTTCGGCCGGGCGGATGGGCTTGGTGACGTAGTCGGCGCCGCCGGCCGCGAACGCGGCGACGACGTTTTCGGTTTCGGTCAGGCCGGTCATGAAGATCAGCGGAATGGCGCGCGTGGCGAAGTCGGCCTTGAGCCGGCGGGCGACCTCGAAGCCGTCCATGCCCGGCATCATCGCGTCGAGCAGCACGACGTCGGGCAGGCTCTGACGCGCGCGTGCGATGGCGGCCTCGCCGCTGGTGGCGACCAGCACGGTGTAGCCGGACTCGTCGAGCGCGTCGTGCAGCAGCGCGAGGTTGTCGGGCACGTCGTCGACGATCAGCACGATGCCCTGGCCACTGTCAGTGATCATCATCGTCCTCCGTGGTCGCGATGTCACCGCGCAGCATGTCGCGCAGCACATCGAAACGGAAGGCCCGCGTCATCTCGCGCGCGATGCGAACGAACTCGCCGCATTCGGGATGGGCGTTCTCGATCTCGACCAGTCGCGCGAGGATGCCGCGCGGATAGCCCAGTTCGATCACCGCATCGAGTTCGCGCCGCGCCGCGGCGGGGGGCAGCTTCATCGGATCGGCGGCAGCCGGCATCGGCGCCGGCGGGGGTTCGGGGCTCGCCTCGGCGCACACCCATTCGAGATCCAGCCGACGGCCGATCCATCCGAGCAGGTCGTCGACGCGAATGGGCTTGAGCATGAAGTCCTCGGGGCCGATGCCGACATCGTTGTCGAGGTTGCGGTCGAAGGCGTTGGCCGACAGGATCGCGGCCGGCACATCCGCGTGCGGCCCGGCACGCAGACGGCGCAGCGTCTCCCAGCCGTCGATGCCACCCATCGCCAGATCCATGAACACCAGATGCGGGCGCACGTCGCCGATGCGCTCCAGGCACTCCTCGCCGGACGTCGCCTGGGCGACCTCGAAACCCAGCGGCTCGAGCACCGAGACCAGAAGCTCGCGATCGACGCGCTCGTTGTCGACGACGAGGACGCGCCGACGCACGCCCTTGTAGCCGATGCGGCGCACACGCGGCAGGGCCTGTTCGGCCTGCTTGCCGTGCAATTGCGGCAGGAACAGACGCACGCGGAAGGTGCTGCCCTGACCGGGCGTGCTGTCGACGCTCATCTGGCCACCCATCAGGTCGGTGAGCATGCGGCTGATGGTCAGACCCAGGCCGGTGCCGGCGGTCGCGCCGGCGCGCGCCGAGCGGCCGCGCTCGAAGGGCTCGAAGATGCGCGCGCGCTCTTCGGGCTCGATGCCGGGGCCGGAATCCTCGACCTCGATGGTGGCCATCTCGTGACGCCAGGACAGACGCACGCGCACCGTGCCGCGCGCGGTGAACTTCACGGCGTTGCCGATGATGTTGATGAGGATCTGGCGCAGACGCTTCTCGTCGGCACGCACGACCTCGGGCAGTGGTTCGGCCGGTTCGTAGGTGAAGCGCAGACCCTTGTCGCGTGCCTGCAGTTCGAACATGCCGACGATCTGGCGCATGAAGGCCGGGAAGGCCAGCGGGCGCACGTCCAGCGTGAGCTTGCCGCCCTCGATGCGGGCGATGTCGAGCGTGCCCTCGATCAGCGACAGCAGATGCTCGCCGCCCTTGCGGATCACGCCAACGGCCGGCCGCCGATTGGGCGGGATCGCCTCGTCGGCGTCGAGGATCTGCGCATAACCGAGAATGCTGTTGAGCGGCGTGCGCAGTTCGTGGCTGATCGCGGTCAGGTAGCGGCTCTTGGCCGAGTTGGCCTGCTCCGCGACGCGGCGGGCGTTCTGCAGCTGCTCGTCGGTGCGCTTGTGCGACTCGATCTCTCGCACCAGCAATTGCGTCTGGCGATTGGATTCCTGCTGCGCGACATGCCGGCTCTTGTGCGTGAGCACCATCCACCATGCGCCGGTGCCGGCGACGATCAACAGCGCGACGAAGACCTTGAGGAACACGCCGTCGAGTGTCCCGGCCGCTTCCGGCCCCAGCGCCTGCGCCTCATGCACGTAGATCAGCCCGAGCAGCAGGGCGAGGAAGGACACGACTCCGCCGGTCAGCAGCAGATAATGGCCCAGCCCGGCGTCCAGGTAGGGCCGCAACCGCGCCGGCAGACAGCGCTGCAACAGCGCCGCCCATTGCGCCGAGATACGCGCGTGCGGCTTGCACAGGTCGCCACAGCGCGCGTCCAGCGTGCAGCACAGCGAGCAGATGGTGCCGCGATAGGCCGGGCAGAAACTGGTGTCCTCGACCTCGAAGTACTGCTTGCAGATGGTGCATTTGCGCTGGCCCTCGACCGGAGGCTCGGGCGCTCGCGCGAGGTAGTAGCGGCCCTGCGTCCACCACGCAATCAGCGGCGACACCACCAGGGCGGCAATCATCGCGACGAAGGGCGCGAAGGGCTGGATGCCTTCGCCGAACAGACCCACGAAGGTCGCCACCGACAATATGGATGCCACCCCCATCGCGCCGACACCCACCGGGTTGATGTCGTACAGATGGCTGCGCTTGAATTCGATGCCCCTGGGCGACCAGCCCATCGGCTTGTTGATGACCAGATCGGCCACCACCGCGACGATCCACGAGATCGCCACGTTCGAGTACAGCCCCAGCACCTGGCCGAGCGCGCCGAAGACGTTCATCTCCATGAGCAGCAGTGCGATCAGCACGTTGAACACCACCCACACCACGCGCCCCGGGTGGCTGTGGGTCAAGCGCGAGAAGAAGTTCGACCACGCCAGCGAGCCGGCGTAGGCGTTGGTGACGTTGATCTTGAGCTGCGAGACGATCACGAACAGCGCGGTCACGCCGACCGCCCACGCCACCGAATCGAACACCAGGCCGAAGCCCAGCAGATACATCTGGTTGGGGTCCACGGCCTTTTCGACCGCCACCCCCTGTTCGAGCAGCATCCACGCCAGCAGCGCGCCGCCGAGCATCTTGATCACGCCCATCACGACCCAGCCGGGGCCGCCGAGCACCACGCCGGTGAGCCAGCGCCCCTTGTTGGACTCGGTACGCTCCGGCATGAAGCGCAGATAGTCGGCCTGCTCCCCCATCTGGGTGATCAGCGCGATCCCGACCGTCATTGCCGCACCAAAAAGGTGCCAGTTGAATCCGCCCGCCTCGCCCGATGCACCGGGATAGTGCCAAAGCGCCTGCAGCACGGTTGCGTCCTGGTTCAACACATAGAGGAAGGGCAGCGCCAGCAGGAACAGCCAGATGGGCTGCGTGAAAGTCTGGATGCGGCTGATCACGGTGATGCCGTGCGTGACCAGCGGAATCACCACCAGCGCACAGATCAGATAACCCCACGCCGGCGGGATGTGAAAGGCCAGTTCCAGCGCGTAGGCCATGATGGCCGCTTCGAGCGCGAACAGGATGAAGGTGAAGCAGGCATAGACCAGCGACGAGATGGTCGAGCCGATGTAGCCGAAGCCCGAACCGCGCGTGAGCAGGTCCATGTCCACGCCATGGCGCGCGGCATGCAGGCTGATCGGCAGGCCGGTGAGGAAGATGATCAGTCCGATCGCGAGGATGGCCCAGAAGCTGTTGATGAAGCCGTAGCCCACCAGCATGGTCGCGCCCACCGCCTCGAGCACCAGAAACGATGCCGACCCGAAGGCGGTGTTGCCCACCCGCAGCGCCGACCAGCGGCGGAAGCTGCGCGGCGTGAAGCGCAGCGCGTAGTCCTCCATGGTCTCGTTCGCGACCCAGGTGTTGTAGTCGCGGCGGACCTTGACGACGCGCTGCACCGCATCGGCGGCGGGCGCCTGTGGAGCGTGGATCGCGGAATCTTCGTTCATCGGGCGGCCGGGCGACGGCCGGAACCGCTCGCGCCGGACTGGCAACGGGATGTACGTTGAAAAGCAATCCCCATGCCCACCGACCCGGCAGCGGCCTGGCTCAGTCCGGCGCCGGAGTCTCCGCGACCGTGCGGAAACGACCTCTGCCGATCATCTGGCCGGACTCGGTGACGACCTCGACGCGCCAGCGCCCGCCCGAGTCCTCGGGGAAGTTGAGCTTGTGCGTCCAGGCGCGGTAGCCCCGCTCGCGTCCGCCCTGGATTTCAAGCGGAATGCGGTCGACTTCCTCCCCGTCGAGCATCCACACGTGGAAGATGCGTTCCTGCAGGCCCAGCGGCGCATGGATCGCGGTATAGGCGAACAGGCCATCGCGGTGCAGCCGCTCGACCGACACCTGCGACACCGGCACGCTGGGCGCGCGGCGCTCTCGATCCATTTCCAGCGCGAGCTGGATGTCGGTCAGCCGCAGCGTAGACGGCGGCACCCAGAAGCGACCCACCCAGCCGAACGCGCCCAGCGCCACCACCAGACCCGCGAGCAGCAAGCCGCGCCAGCGCGTGCGCGCACGGATTACCGCAGCGAGGCTGGGAAAAGACAGCAGCACGGCGGCGAACAGCGCATACAGATAGGTCTGGTGCGTGGGCACGTTGAGCAGGATGGGCAGGGCCGTGAGCAGCACGACGAACAGTGCCAGCGTGTGAAATCCCAGGAACAGCCAGCGGCGCGGCGCAAGCCACTTGTAGTAGACGGGATCGAGTACCGACACCAGCGCCGCACAGCCAATGAGCCCGGTGAACACCGCCTGGCCGCTGCTCCAGGTCGTCGCGAAGAACAAAAAGGGCAGGACGAAGAACAGGCTCTCCTGGTGGATCATCTGCGTCGCGTAACGCAGCAGCGGAGCCGGCAGCCGGAAATGAAAGCGCACGTCCAGCCAGCGACGCAGCACGTTCTCGAGCAACAGCCAGGGCCAGCTCACGAGCATGACCAGGGCAATGACGCGAGCGAAGCTCTCCTCCTGACGATCGACCAGCATGAAACTGGCCACACCCGAAAGGAAACCGAACAGCGCCAGAGCACCGCGATAGCGACGCAGCGTCACCAGCAGGCGCAGAACGCGGGTTTTCGAGATGGTCACTGCGCGCCCGACTCCGTCGCGTCGCGCCGCGCAGCAAGTGCGAAGGCGAGCGCGCTCAGTGCATCGTAGGCGCGGCCGGCGTCCGCGTCCCAGGCCGACACCACGCCTTGCTGGAGGGCGACCACCTCGCGATCGCCGCGTGCGGCCGGGCCGGTGAGCGCGTGCGGGCCGCCCAGCGCGAGCACGTTCTCCAGCGCGCCGCGCGAGATCGCGGCGAGCATCGCGTCGGCGGTTTCCGGCGGCACGCCGGCATCGACATAGGCGCGGCTCGCGGCGTCGAGGATCACGACCAGGAAGTTCGACGCGAACACCGAGCCGGCGTGATAGAGCGGCTTGCGTTCGCCATCGAGCGCGAACGGCGTACCACCGATCGCGACGAACAGATGATCGAGTTCGGCCGCCAGTCCCGCATCGCCCTCGACCCCGCAGGGCGTGCCGGCAAAGCGGGTGATTGCGATGCCCGGGTCGGCGAAGCTCATCACCGGATGCACGCTGGCGATGCGCGCGCCGCGCGCCGCCAGCGGGGCGAGCGCGGCCGACGGCGTAAAGCCGGACAGGTGAAACACGCCGTCACCGGGGCGCACGCGAGCGCTCTCAGCGAGCGCCTGCGCGCAGGCGGCGATGTCGCGGTCCGGCACACCCAGCAGCCACAGCGCGGCCGGGCGCATGTCGTCGAACGAGGCTGCCGCGTGGCCCTCACCGATGAAAGCCACGGCCTCGGCTGCGCTGGCCGGCGAGCGCGTCAGCACGTCGCCGATGGTGAGTGTGCCGGCCGCAGCCCACAGCCGCGCCAGCGTGCGTGCCGCGCGACCACAGCCGACGATGTTCAGTTCACCCACGCCGGCACTCCGGCCGCGTCAGGCCGAGGTGGCCGCGCAGCGTGGCGGACTCGTACTCGCGCCGGAACAGGCCGCGGCGCTGCAACTCGGGTACGACGTGGTCGACGAAATCCTCGAGCGAGCCGGGCAGCGAAGGCGGCATCAGGTTGAAGCCGTCCGCGCCGCCGTTGCGGACCCAATGCTCCATGCGGTCGGCGATGCTCGCCGGCGTGCCGACCATGGTGCAGTGTCCGCCACCGGCGGCGAGCCGGCCGAGCAGCCCACGCAGCGTCGGGCGCTCGGATTCGATGATGCGCAGGATGGTCGCGTAGCGCCCCTTGGGGCCGGTGAAAGTCTCCAGCGGCGGCAGATCGGGTACCGGGGCGTCGAGATCCCAGTCCGAGCAGTCCTGGCCGATGAAGCTTGCGAGCTGGCGCAGCGAGGTCGCGGCCGGCAGCAGTTCGTCGAGTTCGCGCTGCTTGGCGCGCGCCTCGTCCTCGGTCGAGGCCACATAGGTGACCAGACCCGGCATCACCGGCACCGCATCGCTGCGGCTGGCCTCGCGCACCCGGCGCAGGATGTCGCGACGGTAGTCCTGCGCGACTTCCAGATCCCAGGCCACGGCGTAGATGGCCTCCGCCCGGCGTGCGGCGAGGTCGCGCCCCTGCTCGGACGCGCCGGCCTGGAACAGCACCGGATGGCCCTGCGGCATGCGCGGCACGGTGAGCGGGCCGTCGACCGAGAAATGCTCGCCACGGTGGTTCACCGGCACCACGCGCTCGGGCATGGCCCAGGCGCCGGCGCGGTCGTTGAGCACCGCGTCGTCGGCCCACGAATCCCACAGCGCGAGCGTGGCGGCGATGAATTCCTCGGCGCGGGCATAGCGCCAGTCGTGATCGGGCATGGCCTCGAAGCCGTGGTTGCGCGCCTCGGCGTCGAACATCGAGGTGACCACGTTCCAGCCGATTCGCCCGTGCGACATGTGGTCGAGCGAGGCGAGCATGCGCGCGGCGTGAAACGGCGTGAAGAAGGTGCTCGACACCGTGCTGATCAGGCCGATGTGCGTAGTCGCGCGCGACAGCGCGGCGAGCAGCGTGAGCGGCTCGAAGAACCAGCGCGGGCCGTCGGCGACGTTCTGCGGGGTATGTCCGTCGGCGAAGAAGATGGCGTCGAGCTTTCCGCGTTCGGCGATGCGCGCGAGCTCTTCCCAGTAGGTGATGTCGCCGAGGCGCTCGACCGTCGATTGCGGATGCCGCCAGGCGGCGCGATGGTGGCCGCAAGCGAAGAGAAACGCGTTGAGATGGATCACGATCAGTCTTTCACGAGACCGCCGTCGACCACCAGATTCTGCCCCGTCACGGCGCGCGCCCACGGCGAGGCGAAGAACAGGATCGCGTCGGCGAACTCGGCCGGTGTGGTCACCCGGCGCAGCGGCGTGTGCGCGGCGACCAGGTCGAACACCGCCTCGGGCGTGGCGGCCGACGAGTCGGTGGTGCGCAGCAACCCGCCCGAAACCATGTTGACGGTGATGCCCTCGGGCCCCAGGTCCTGCGCCAGCGTGCGCGTCATCGACAGCAGCGCGGCCTTGGCGGCCGTGTAGTCGTGATAGGGCACGACCGGGTTCTGAAACAGATTGGTGCCGATGTTGACGATGCGCCCGAAGCCGGCCTGACGCATGCCGGGCAGCGCGGTCTGCGTGGTATTGAGTGCGCCGCGCACCGCGCCTTCCAGCTGCTGCGCGACGCTCTCCCAGCGCAGATCATAGGCCTTCTCGCGCGCATCGCCATTGAAAGTGAAATCCGGCAGCGCATTGTTGACCACGGTGGTGACCGGCGCATCGAAATGCGTCTGCGCGCGGTCGAACATGGCCTGCACCATGGCCGGGTCGCACACGTCGGCCTGCGCGGCGAAGGCGGTCTCGGGGAATTCCTCGACGATCGCCACGGCGCGCTTCTCGCTGGTCAGGTAGTTGATGACCACGCGTGCGCCCTCGCGCAGGAAGGCGCGCACGATGTGCTCGCCCAGCCCGCGCGCGCCACCGGTGACGAGCACGATCTGGTCGGAAAGAGCCGGCGAGGGGTGGGTCTGCTGCATCTCGGATTCTCCGCTGGCAGGACGATGACGAACGGCCGCGACGAGCCTCGGCGGCCTTGCCCATCACCCTGCTGAAAATGTCGCCGCCGACGCGCGGCGGTGTGTGCGCCGACCATAGCACATCGCCCGCGACGCGTTTGACAAGGGTGTAAGCACCTGCCTACCCTGCGCCGCTCGCGCCCGCATCCGGCGGCCGCGCACGGAGTCCCCATGTTCGATCCGACAACCACCCTGCTGTGGCTCGCGGCCTTCTCCGCGTGCTTCGCGCTGGCCGGCATTGCCTATTCGCGTCGCCACCGCCCCGACATCGAAGACTATGTCGTCGCCCGCAACAGCCAGGGCCGCGTGGCAACCGTGCTGACCCTGCTGGCCTCGTCGCTGGGCGCCTGGATCCTGTTCGCGCCGGCGCAGGCCGCCACCTGGGGCGGCATCGCGGCAGTCACGGGCTACGCGCTGGGCGCAATGTCGCCGCGCATCGCGATGATCCCGCTGGGCCGACGCATGCGCGCGCTGATCCCGGCAGGACACACGCTCACCGAATTCCTGATCGTGCGTTACGGCCGCCCGATGTACGGGCTGACGCTGGCGATCATGCTGTTCTACCTGTTCATCGCGCTGTCGGCCGAGATCACCGCGATGGCGCGGCTGGTGACCCTGGTCGCACCGGTGCCGCTGTGGCTCACGGCCGCCATCGTGATGGGCGCGACCCTGCTCTACACCTCGGTGGGCGGACTGCGCTCGTCGATCTTCACCGACAAGGTGCAGACCCTGGTGATCCTGCCGCTGCTGCTGACGCTGATGGTGCTGGGCTGGCGCGCGGTCGGCGGCGCGGCACCGGTGATCGAGCGCCTGCAGGCCGAGGCGCCGCATCTGCTCGACCCGCTGAGCATCGACGGCCTCAGGGCCGGCGCGACCTTCTTCGTCGCCATCCTGCTCACCGGCCTGTTCCACCAGGGCAACTGGCAGCGCGTGTACTCGGCGCGCGACGCGCGCACGCTTACCACCGGCTTTCTCATCGGCGGCCTGCTGGCGGCACCCTTCATCTTCCTGACCGGACTGTTCGGGCTCGCGTGGGTCGCGCTGCAACCCGGTGGCGACGCCTCGGTCGCGCTGTTCGCGGTCCTGCTGCCGGGCGCGCCGGAGTGGTTCGTGATCGCGCTCATTCCGCTCGGGCTGGCACTGGTGATGAGCAGCGCGGACACGGCGATCAGCGCGGTGTCGAGCATCGTCGCGGTCGACGCACGGCGCCTGCTGCCGGACGCCTCGCCGCAGCGCCTGATGCGCTACGCGCGCGGGCTGGTTCTGCTGCTCGCCGTGCCGGTGATGATCGTCGCCGCGCAGGGCTACAGCGTGCTCTACCTGTTCCTGCTCGCCGACCTGCTGTGTTCGGCCGCGGCCTTCCCGGTGTTCTACGGCCTCTACGACCGGCGTCTGGACGGGCGCACGGCCTTCGCCGCCACGCTGGCCGGGCTGATCGCCGGCCTCACGCTGTTTCCCGCGCCGGGCGCACCGCTGACCTGGCTGCTCGAATCCTTCCTGGTCGCGGCGCTGGTACCGGTGGCCGTGATGTGGATCCTGCCGCGTCTGCTCGGACGCCGGGCCACATTCGACTTCGCGACGCTGAAACACTCGGTGCGGCGGCTCGACGCCAGACCGTGACGGCGTAATCAGGGGAAGGCCGGCATCAACGGCTCGGCGCCCTCGAATTCGACTTCCGGATGATGGCGGCGCACCAGTTCGCCGACCTCTTCGATGCGCGCCTTGGGCACGTCCACCATCATCAGCAACTGGCCCGCCTCGATCGCCTCGGCGTACTCGGTGACCTGGCTGTTGCCGATGCTCAGGCCGACCATGCCACTGATCCAGGCGCCGATGCCGGCACCGAACAGGGCCGAGGCCAGCACTGCGCCGCCGGCGACGACCACCGAACCGGGTACCAGCGCGACACCCACCAGCCCGGCGAGCGTGCCCGCGGCACCGCCACTGGCGAGCCCGCGCTGAATGGCCGGGAAGAAGTCGGATTTCTGCAGCACGCTGGCTTCGGGCAGATCGCCCAGCGGCGTGTCGCGCCGCGCGAGCACGTGGATGTGACGGGCCTCGACACGATCGAGCAGCAACTCGTCGACGATCGCCTCGGCGGTCGGCAGGTCCGGCACCAGGAAATAGATGCGTCTCATGTGCACCTCCGTCGGGACAGAATGGCTCGGCGGGCATCGCGCGCGATGCCCATGACTCGTTCTAGTCCACCTTGGGAACGTGTGCCGTCGTCATCGTTCCGTCGTGCCTGACGGCCCGGCCTGTTCGATGCACGCCTCGCTGCCGGGCTGCGCGCGCCAGCGCGTAAACAAGCGCCACACGTCGAGCGAGAAGGCACGCGATGGCAGATCGCCGAGCAGCGTGGCGAGCGATTCGCGCGAGTCGGCGCTGCCCAGATGACACCAATGGTCGAAGACCTGGAAGCCCTCGTCACCGGTGTGTTCCGAGCGTTCCGCGACGACCACCGGCCCGTCCCACGGCCACGGTCCGGGGCCGATCGGGGCGAGCGCGCCGCGCAGGCGCTCGTCGTGTTTCTCCGGCGTTTCACGGCGCACGCACACGCCGGCGCAACGATTGGCACGACGCGCGGAACATTCTCCTGCACCGGCCTCCAGACCCAGTCGACGCGGGCACAGCGCATAGTTCGCCGCCAGCTCGCGCAGCACCGCATCAGCTTCCTTGCGCCCGCGAAACGCGCTGTAAAGCCCCTCCCAGGTCGTTGGATCGGTACCGTCGATGGGTACCGCCCGGATCAGCGGCGGACTGCGCCGACGCAGTTCGACCGACAGCGCGCATGCTTCGTCGCCGGCCGCCGGCAAACGGTTGTGGCACGGCCGATGCGCCAGCGCGAGTTCGCGCTCGAGCAGCATCGCGGCCAGTTCTCCGGGCGTCTCGACCCAGTCCAGGCGGCGCACCGCGCGCACCAGATCGCCATCCTTGCCCTTGCGCTCGATCGCCGCGAACAACTCCATGACGCGCGCGCGCAGGCTCGTCGCGCGGCCGACGAACAGCGTCTCGTCGCCTTCACCGAACAGGATGTACACCCCCTGCGCGTCGGGCAGGCCTTCGAGCATGCCCTCGGGCAGCGCCGGCGGACGCTTGGGAAACTTCATCGCGCGCCCCCAGGCGTGCTCCAGCGTCTGAGGGATGAAGCGCGCCTCGGCCAGCTGCAGGAACTGCCACAACACGTCGGCGTCGCCCATGGCGCGGTGGCGCGCATCGCACGCGAAACCATGGCGCTCGATCAGCGCGTCGAGCCCGTGACGGTGGTGTTCGGGATAGAGCGCGCGCGAGAACTTCACCGTGCACATCACCGGCGCCTCGAAATCCTCGCCGATGCGCTGGAACTCGTTGCGGATGAAGCCGTAGTCGAAGCGCGCGTTGTGCGCGACGAACACCGCATCGGCGAGCAGCGCACGCACACGCGGCGCCAGTTCCGCGAACGACGGCGCCTCGCGCACCATGTCGTCGGTGATGCCGATGATGTCCTGGATGAAACGCGGAATGCCGCGCTGCGGATTGACCAGCGTCTCCCAGCGCTCGACGATCGCGCCGTGCTCGACGCGGATCACCGCGATCTCGGTGATGCGGTCGGTCACCGGATTGGCGCCGGTGGTCTCGAGGTCGATCAGGACGAAGATATCGGGTACGGGTGAGGGCATCGGCGAGGAGAAACGCGGTTCGAAGCTGCGGGGCTTCGATTCTACGCACCCGGGCGGCGAGCTGGCGGCGCCGGCGACTCAGCTTTCGACCGGCATCTGCCCGAGCAGCCCGGAGAACAGGTTCACGACCTCGTCGCGCGGCACGCCGCGCACGATGAACACGATGCGGCTGCGTCGGTCGGCATACGGCCCGTCGGTCGGCCAGGCGGGCAGCGAGGACGGCGGATAGACGGCATGCTGCACGCATTGCACGACGCGCGGGAGGGCATCGCCGGCGACGTTCAGCAGGCCCTTGACGCGCAGCACGCGCTCGCCGCGCGCGGCCAGCAGCAGTTGCAGGGCCTCGGAGAAGGCCAGCCAGTCGAGCGGCGCGTCGAACGCCAGCACGAAGCTGGTCACGTCGACTTCGTGCGGCGCATGCGCGAGCGGTGCGGGGCCGCGGGCGTAGCGCGTCTGCGCCAACGCGGCCTGACGCCGCAAGGCTTCCTCGCCCAGCCAGGCGGCGACGTCGGGAAGTTTTCCGGCCGGATCATAGAGCCCGCAACCGTCCAGCGCGCCGGGCGGCGGATGGCCGTCGAAGACCTCGATCTGCGGCGCGGAAGGGTTCACCAGCGCGAGCCGTTGGGCGAGGCGCTCGCGCGCACTCGCATCGGCCAGATCGCATTTGGTGAGCAGCAACCGGTCGGCCATCGCGACCTGACGCATGGCCTCGCGATGTTCGTCGAGCTGGGACTCGGCATGGGTGACGTCGACCGCGGTGATCACCCCGTCGCAGCGAAAACGCGCGGCGATGAAGGGTTCTTCCATCAGCGTGTAGACCACCGGCGCCGGGTCGGCCAACCCGGTGGTTTCGATCAGCACGCGATCTACCGGGCCGACCTCGCGCCGCGCGGCACGCTTGAACAGTTGCTTGAGCGCGCGCACCAGATCGCCCTGGACGCTGCAGCAGATGCAGCCGCCATCGAGTACGAGCAGGGTTTCGTCGATCTTCTCGACCAGGTGGTGGTCGACCGCCACCTGACCGAACTCGTTGATCAGCACGGCAGTGCCGGCCAGTGCCGGCGTGCCGAGCAGGTGATTGAGCAGCGTGGTCTTGCCGGCGCCGAGAAAGCCGGTGAGGACGACGACCGGGATGCGCCGCGCCTCGGTCACGTCCGGCGCGCGGGCGTCAGCCCTTCTTGGAGACGCGTTCGATGGCCTCGTGGCGCTCCTGCGCCTCCAGGCTCAGCGTGGCCGCGGGACGCGCGAGCAGGCGGGGAATGCCGATCGGCTCGCCGGTTTCCTCGCACCAGCCGTAGCTGCCATCGTCGATGCGGCGCAGCGCCTGCTCGATCTTCTTCATCAGCTTGCGCTCGCGGTCGCGCACGCGCAACTCCAGCGCATGCTCTTCCTCGACCGTGGCGCGATCGGTCCAGTCGGCAGCCACCTCGTTCTCCTGCAGGTGCTGCGTGGTCTCGCGCGCCGAATCCAGCAGCGTCTCGCGCTCGGCCTCGAGCAGGGCGCGGAAGTACTCGAGCTGGGCATCGGACATGTACTCGTCTTCCGGTGCCGCGAGCAGTTCCTCGCGGGTCAGCGGGCGGACGGAATCGTTCTGGATCGCATTCATCGTACTTTCCCTGAATCGTGGCCGCCGGCCGCGAGGCTGGCGGGACGGACGGTTGTCGGCGCAGGGAAGATACACGAAGCTCGCGTCGCGCAACACCCCTGTGCGAAGCATGGACAGCACCGCGTCGCGAACGGCGACAAGGCATTCGGACTATCATGTGCACGCCATGAGCCACATCCACAGCACCGATCCGGCCACGACGCAGGCCCTGCTAGACGACGCTGCACAGCACTGCCGGCAGCGCGGTACAAGCCTCACGCCGATCCGGCGCACCGTGTTGGGTCTGCTGCTGGACGAACCCGGCGGGCTCAAGGCCTACGACCTGCTCGACCGGATCAAGCAGGTACGCGCCTCCGCAACCCCCCCCACGATCTACCGCGCGCTCGACTTCCTCATCGAGCAGGGACTGGCGCACCGCATCGCGCGCACCAACCAGTTCATCGCATGCAATCACGAGGGCCACGACGTGGCCTGCCTGTTCCTGGTGTGCCCGCAGTGCGGACAGGTGACCGAACTGCACGATGACGCGGCATTGGCGGGCCTGATGAAGGGATTGAAGGCCGCAGGCCATGCGCTTGCGAGTCCGGAGATCGAACTCAGCGCGGTCTGCGCAGAGTGCAGCCGGAGCGGCGCTTGAGCCAAGCACTCAGCGCAGCGAGGCCTGCTCCATCTGGATGAACACGTTGTAGGCGTTCAGGCGGTTGGCCTCGCGGAAGGCGGGCAGTTTCTCCCAGGCGCTCCAGTCGGTATCGGCATAGGCCTCATCGAAGGATTTGAGTTGGTCGACCGCCTCGCCCATGGCCTCGCGCAGGAAGCGCAGGTAGTCGCGCGTCATCACCAGATCGGCCTGCGGATTCTTCGACACCGGGCCGTGGCCGGGTATGAGGATCTTCGCGTCGATCTCGAGCAGGCGGTCAAGTGCCTTGAGCCACTCGCGCGTGTTCGCGTTGCCGACGAAGGGCACGCGTCCGCGAAACAGCAGGTCGCCGGCGAACACGATGTCGTCCTCGACCACATGCAGCACGACGTCGTCGGGCGAATGCGTCGGGCCGACGTAGATCACGCGCATGGTGACGCCACCGAGGGTGAACTCGGCGCCGTCGTCGTCGAGCCACACATCGGCGGGCGTGGGCACGGTGTTCTCGTCGACGAAGGGAAACAGGTCGCGGCGGCGCTGTTCGAGGCGGGCCTGCGCCTCCTCGGAGGCGAGAATCCCCTGCCCGGCCTTGTGCGCCCAGATCTCGATGCCGCGTTCCTTGAAGGCCTGCAGACCGTAGTAGTGGTCGGCGTGATAGTGGCTCACGATGACCCGACGGATGGGCTTGTCGGTGATCTTGCCGATCTCTTCGATGAGTTGCGCGCCCAGCACCGGCGTGCCCAGCGCATCGAGCACCACCACGCCCTCGTCGGTGACGACGAAACCGGCGTTCGACATGAAGCCTTCGTTGACGGCAGAGGCCATGCCGGCCTTGCCCAGCACGTACCAGCTGTGCGCGCCGACCTGCACGGGCTTCATGTCGATGGCGTGCACCAGCGGCGCGCCAACGAGGAGCAACAGCGCCACCAGGCGGGACATCAATCGGATCATCGCAGCTCTCCTCGTATTTTTATATATGCATATGCTAATGGGCGCATGTCGGCCTGTCGAGCGAAACGGCGCAGGCGGGCTTGAAACGCACCCGCAGACCCCATTTAATATAGCGGTGACCGGTCGCCGCGGCTCTGCGCAATGGCGGCAGCCCGCGCAGGTCATCCGATTTGATCCAGTGAAGGGAGAATTCAATGAGTACTGCGAAAACTCCGCTGACCGTCGTCTTCGATGGCGGCAACCTCGCGAGCAAGCTCGAGGTCGAGAAGCTCAAGACCAAGGACAAGAACAACGCGATGACGCTGGTCGACATCGCCGCCGGCGGCAGGGCAGAAGAGTACGGCTGCACCATCGATGCGGTGAAGAAGACCATCCACGTACGCGACGCCGACGGCACGGTGTTCGCCGGCATCGAGGCCATCAGCGCAATGCACGACGCGCTCGGTCTGGGCGGCTACTTCCGCTTCTGCCGCACACCGGGCCTGACCACCGGCCCGTCGGGCTTCTTCCCGAAAAAGAAAGCGGCCTGATCGCCGCCATCCCTCGGGACGCCCGGTATCGCCGGGCGTTTTTTCATTTCGCCTGCGCGAGCAGACGGTCGAGCTGGTTGGCGAACTTCTGTCGATCGGCCTGCCCGAAGGCCGTCGGCCCACCGGTGTCGACACCGGTAGTGCGCAGCGTGTCCATGAAGTTGCGCAGGTCGAGCAGTTCGCGGATGTTGTCCTTGCCGTAGCGCTCGCCGCGCGGGCTCAGCGCCAGCGCACCCTTTTCCACCACCTGCGCCGCCAGCGGAATATCGGCGGTGACCACCAGATCTCCCGGCGTGACGCGCTCGGCGATCCAGTCGTCCGCCACATCGAAGCCGCCCGGCACCTGCACCGCGCGGATGTTCGGCGCAGCCGGCACGCGCATCATCTGGTTGGCCACCAGCGTCAGATCCCGCCCGGTGCGCCGGGCGGCGCGGAACAGGATGTCCTTGACGACGACCGGACAGGCGTCGGCATCGACCCAGATGTGCATCAGACACCCTCGCCGTGGCTGGCGACGCAGTCGCGACAGATGCAGGCGCGCCCACGCACGGCCTCCGGCAGCGAATCGACGAGCTCGGCGGGAATGCGCGCCTGGAGACACCAGCACGGGGTGTCGAAATTGCCGCTGCGCGCCGGCGCACAATCGTTGGGGCGGCCGCACAGCGGGCATTCGGGCGCGGGAATGGGAATCGCGTTCGTCATCCGCGCAGGATAACCGTTCAATCCCAGGTGAGCGTGCCACCGGTCTGATATTCCGTGACGCGCGTCTCGAAGAAGTTCTTCTCCTTCTTCAGGTCGATCATCTCGCTCATCCAGGGGAAGGGGTTTTCCGCGCCGGGATACAACTCGTCGACGCCGATCTGGCGGCAGCGGCGGTTTGCGACGAAGCGCAGGTATTCCTTGAACATCGGCGCATTGAGCCCCAACACGCCGCGCGGCATGGTGTCCTCGGCGTAGCGGTATTCGAGCTTCACGCCGTGGTCGATGAGCGCGCGGATTTCCTCGCGGAACGCGGGCGTCCACAGATGCGGGTTCTCCTGCTTGATGGTGTTGATCAGGTCGACGCCGAAATTGCAGTGCAGCGACTCGTCGCGCAGGATGTACTGGTACTGCTCGGCCGCGCCCGTCATCTTGTTCTGGCGACCCAGCGCCAGGATCTGCACGAAGCCGACGTAGAAGAAGATCCCTTCCATGATGCAGGCGAACACGATCAGCGAGCGCAGCAACTGCTGGTCGGCCTCCGGCGTTCCGGTACGAAAGTCCGGATCGGTCAGGGTGTCGATGAACGGAATCAGGAAGTCGTCCTTGTCGCGAATGCTGCTGACTTCCTGATAGGCGTTGAAGATCTCGCCCTCGTCCAGACCCAGCGACTCGACGATGTACTGGTAGGCGTGGGTGTGGATGGCCTCCTCGAAGGCCTGGCGCAACAGGTACTGGCGACACTCGGGCGCGGTGATATGGCGGTAGGTGCCGAGCACGATGTTGTTGGCCGCCAGCGAATCGGCGGTGACGAAGAAGCCGAGGTTGCGCTTGACGATCAGGCGCTCGTCCTCGCTCAGGGCGTTGGGGTCCTTCCACTGCGCGATGTCGCGCTGCATGGAGACTTCCTGCGGCATCCAGTGGTTGGCGCAGCCGGCCAGATACTTCTCCCACGCCCAGTGATACTTGAACGGTACGAGCTGGTTGACGTCGGTGGCGCCGTTGATGGCGCGCTTGTCGGCGGCGCGCACGCGACCGGCAGGTGTTCCAGCCTGCGTTGGCGGCGCAGGAATGGGCGTGTGTGGCGTTGCGGGGGTAGCGGTGATGTCGTCTTCAAAGTCGAGCATGTGGATTCCTTGTGATTGGGCTTCGTAGGTCGCGATGAGCGCAGCGAATTGCGACAACGGCGTATCCACCGCTGCGTGTCGCATTTCGCCTGTGGCTCAACGCGACCTACATTTCCTCGACCTACTGGCAGAGCCGTAGGGCGGATTAGCGAAGCGTAATCCGCCGCATGTCTGACCAATACGGCGCAATGCCCTTCGGTTCGCGCCCTACCGCGGTGCTCTCGCGGCTTAAGCCGCTCCCGCGAAACCGGGCTAGGCCTCATCCCTTACTGGCAGGCCTCGCAATCGGGATCGTCGATGGCGCAGAACTTGGGCTCGCCGGCCTGGGCGGTGGCCACCGCGGCAACGGTGGCGGCAACGGCGTTGAGCTCGCCGCCGGCGCCGGTGGATTTCTCGGCCGAGCTCGCGCCCAGCGAGCGCAGGTAGTAGGTGGTCTTGAGCCCGCGCGTCCACGCCAGCATGTAGGTGTCGTGCAGCTTCTTGCCCGAGGCTGCGGCGACGTAGATGTTCAACGACTGCGACTGGTCGATCCACTTCTGACGTCGCGCGCCGGCCTCGACCAGCCACGCGGGGTCGATCTCGAAGGCGGTCGCGTACAGGCGCTTGAGGTCGTCGGGCACGCGATCGATCTTGCCCAACGCGCCGTCGTAGTACTTGAGATCCGAGATCATCACCTCGTCCCACAGATCACGACGCTTGAGCTCGGCCACGAGATCCCCGTTCACCACGGTGAATTCGCCGGAGAGGTTGGATTTGACGTACAGGTTGCGGTACTCGGGCTCGATGCTGGCGGAGACGCCGACGATGTTGGCAATGGTCGCGGTGGGCGCGATCGCCAGGCAGTTGGAGTTGCGCATGCCGTGCTGCGCGATGCGCGCGCGCAGCCCATCCCAGTCCAGCGTGCTGGAACGATCCACCTCGACCGGCACGCCACGCTCACGCTCGAGCACATCGATGGAATCGAGCGGCAGCACGCCACGATCCCACAGGCTGCCGGCGAAGGTCGAGTAGCGCCCGCGTTCCTCGGCGAGCGCGTTGGACGCGCTGTAGGCGTGATACGCGACGGCCTCCATCGAGCGGTCGGCGAACTCCACTGCTTCTTCCGAGGCGTAGGCGATTCCCAGCTTGTGCAGGCAATCCTGGAAGCCCATCACGCCCAGACCCACCGGGCGGTGGCGCAGGTTGGAGTTGCGCGCCTTGCCGACCGCGTAGAAGTTGATGTCGACGACGTTGTCGAGCATGCGCATCGCCGTCTTCACGGTGCGCGCGAGCTTGTCGTGGTCGAGTGCGCCGTCCCAGAGGTGATTCACGAGGTTCACCGAGCCGAGGTTGCACACGGCGATTTCGGTGTCGGACGTGTTGAGCGTGATCTCGGTGCACAGGTTGGAGCTATGCACCACGCCGACGTGCTGCTGCGGCGAGCGCAGGTTGCACGGATCCTTGAAGGTGATCCACGGGTGACCGGTCTCGAACAGCATGGTGAGCATGCGGCGCCACAGCGAAACGGCCGAGACACGCTTGAACAGCGGGATCTCACCGGCGTCCGCGCGGGCTTCATACGCCACATAGGCCGTCTCGAACTTCTCACCGTACAGATCGTGCAGGTCCGGCACGTCGGCCGGCGAGAACAGGGTCCACGGGCCATCGTCGCGCACGCGCTTGATGAACAGGTCAGGCACCCAATGCGCGGTGTTCATGTCGTGCGTTCGGCGGCGGTCGTCGCCGGTGTTCTTGCGCAGGTCGAGGAATTCCTCGATGTCCAGATGCCAGGTTTCCAGATAGCCACACACCGCGCCCTTGCGCTTGCCGCCCTGGTTCACCGCCACCGCAGTGTCGTTGACCACCTTGAGGAAGGGGATCACGCCCTGGCTCTTGCCGTTGGTGCCACGGATGCGACTGCCGAGCGCGCGCACCGGCGTCCAGTCGTTGCCGAGCCCCCCGGCGAACTTCTGCAGCATCGCGTTTTCCTTGATGGCCTGGAAAATGCCGTCAAGGTCATCGGACACGGTGGTCAGATAGCACGACGACAGTTGCGAATGCAGCGTGCCGCTATTGAACAGCGTCGGCGTGGAACTCATGAAGTCGAAGCGCGAGAGCACTTCGTAGAACTCGAGGGCGCGCGCCTCACGGTCGATCTCGTCGATCGCCAGACCCATCGCCACGCGCATGAAGAAGCACTGCGGCAGCTCGATGCGGCGCTCGTCGATGTGCAGGAAGTAACGGTCGTACAGCGTCTGCAGGCCGAGGTAGCCGAACTGCAGGTCGCGCGAGGCGTCCAGCGTCGCGCCCAGGCACGCCAGATCGAACTGCGCCAGCCGCGGGTCGAGCAACTGCGCGTCGATGCCTCGCCGCACGAAGCTCGCCAGGGCGTCGGGATAGCGCGCACCCATGTCGCCCTGCGCCACTTCCTCGCCCAGCACCTCGAGGCGGATCTGATGTGCGAGCAGGCGCGCGGTGACCTGGTTGTAGGCCGGTTCGCGCTCGATCAGGCCGCGCGCGGCCATCACCAGCGCCTTATGCACTTCGGCGAGCCCGATACCGTCGTACAGGTCGCGCATCGCGGCATCGACCACTGTCGCGCTGCATACATCGGGCAGCCCGGCGCACGCGGCCTCGACGATGGCCTCGAGGCGTGTGCGCTCGAGCGGCTCGCGCCGTCCGGCGATCTCCACGTGCAGTTCGGGCGCCGCGCGCGGTGCCTGCATTGCGCGCTCGGCCGCGCGCTTCTCGCGGTAGAGCACGTAGGTGCGCGCCACATCGTGCTCGCCACCGCGCATCAGCGCCAGTTCCACCTGGTCCTGGATATCCTCGATATGAATGGTGCCGCCCTCGGGCTTGCGGCGCACCAGCGCGGCGACCACGGTCTCCACGAGCCGGCCGACCTGGTCACGAATGCGGGCCGAGGCCGTGCCGTGGCTGCCTTCGACGGCGAGGAAGGCCTTGCTCATTGCCACCGCGATCTTTCCGGGGTCGAACTCGACCACGGCACCGTTGCGACGGATGACCTTGAACGGGGGCAGGGAGAGATCTAGCTGAGGGCGGTCCATGGGAGCTCCTTGTATGACGTGCGGGGAGCTCCGGACGAAGCTTGGCCTGCCGGCCGCATGGCGCGGCTAGCAACGTTGCTCGTCGAACGGACAGGGGAGATGGTATGGACCATGACCTCGCCGGGGGCACCCCGCCCCGATTGCGTTGAAGGAATGTCGCGACACGGCAGGTCTCCTGACTCCCGGGTCATCGTCTGGCGCCGGCCTTCCCGGGATGCACGCAAGGTGCAGGGCCCAGTGGCATGGGTTGGCGTCAGACTCGCCGGATACAGTTGCGGGGGCAGTTCCGGATTCGAACCGGATTCCCTTTTCATGCCCGGCCGTGAAGCCGGGCAACCGTGATGCTGGTCCGGATTGTGGATTCTGGAGCGGAGGAGGTCAAGCGTCTTTACAACTACAGGTAGTGGGTCGGTTGATTCAACCTACTACATGCTGCGCCCGAAACTGCCGTCGCTGCGGATGCGGCCGATGCGCATGACTTCCGGCACACGGCGCACCGCACGCATCACGGAGGCCAGGTGCATGCGGTCGCGCGCCTGGATGGTGAGGTTGAGCGAGATGTACACGCCCTGCTCGTTGTCCATGGTGACGTTCTGGATGTTGCAGTCGGCTTCCGAGATCGCGCTGGCGACACGCGCGAGCACGCCGCGGCCTTCGCGCGTGATCACCTTGAGCGTGACGTCGAAGGTGCGCCCGTGTGCCGCTTCCCACTCGACATCGACCCAGCGCCCACGGTCGCCGCGAATCTTGGCCACCGACGTGCAGTCGTGGCGGTGCACTTCCAGGCCGCGGCCCTTGCGGATCACGCCGATGATGGGGTCACCCGGAATCGGCTGGCAGCACGAGCCGAACTGCACGGCGATGCCTTCGGCACCGCTGATGTGGATGGGCGAGATGGACTTGGGCTTGATGACGTCCGGTCGGCCCGACTCCTGATCCTGCGCCTGCACCAGACGCCGCGCGACGATGACCGGCAGACGCTTGCCCAGGCCGATCTCGGAGAACACGTCCTTCTTGCTCTTGACGCCGCGATCCTTGAGAAAGCGATCCCACGCGAATGTGCTGATCTGGCCCAGCGTCAGGCCGTGCGGGCGCAGCGACTGGTTGAGCAGACGCTCGCCCAGCGCGACCGATTCCTCGTTCTGCGCATTCTTGAGGAAGTGACGGATCTGCGCGCGTGCCTTGCCGGTGCGTACATACGACAGCCATGCCGGATTGGGGTTGGCGTGCGCAGCGGTGATGATCTCGACCTGGTCGCCGTTGTGCAGCTCGGTGCGCAGCGGCATCAGATCGGTGTTGATGCGGCAGGCCACGCAGCGGTTGCCGATGTCGGTGTGCACGGCGTAGGCGAAATCCACCGGCGTGGAGCCGCGCGGCATCGACAGGATCTTGCCCTGCGGCGTGAACACGTAGACCTCGCCCGGGAACAGGTCGATCTTGACGTGCTCGAGGAACTCGGTGGCCTCGGCCGAGGTGTGCTGCAGTTCCAGCAGCGACTGCAACCAGTTGTGGGTGCGCTGCTCGAGCTCGGTGAGCGTCTTCTCGTCGTCCTTGTAGAGCCAGTGGCTGGCCACGCCGGCATCGGCGATGTGGTGCATCTCGGCGGTACGCACCTGGATCTCGATGGGCGTGCCGAAGGGGCCGATCAGCGTGGTGTGCAGCGACTGATAGCCATTGGCCTTGGGAATCGCGATGTAGTCCTTGAACTTGCCCGGCACCGGCTTGTAGAGCGAGTGCAGCGCGCCGATGGCGACGTAGCAGGTGGGCACGTCCGGCACGATGACGCGAAAGCCGTAGATGTCGAGCACCTGCGAGAACGACAGGTTCTTCTCGACCATCTTGCGGTAGATCGAGAACAGATGCTTCTCACGACCGAAGATGTCGGCCGCGATGCCCCACTGCGGCAGCCGCTCCTCGAGCGCCTTGAGCACCTTGCCGACGACCTCGCGGCGGTTGCCGCGCGCGGCCTTGACGGCACGGCTGAGCACCTGGAAACGCAGCGGGTACTTGTGCTCGAAGGACAGCTCCTGCAACTCACGGTAGAGCGTATTGAGCCCCAGGCGGTTGGCAATCGGCGCATAGATGTCGAGCGTCTCGGTGGCGATGCGGCGACGCTTCTCGGGGCGCACGTGATCGAGCGTACGCATGTTGTGCAGACGGTCGGCGAGCTTGATCAGGATCACCCGCAGATCGTTGGCCATGGCCAGCAGCATCTTGCGGAAGTTCTCGGCCTGCGCCTCCTTGCGCGAACGGAACTCGACCTTGTCGAGCTTGGACAGGCCGTCGACCAGCTCGGCCGAGACCTTGCCGAAGCGCTCGGCGATCTCCTGCTTGGAGATGTGGGTGTCCTCCATTACATCGTGGAGGAGTGCGGCGATCAGCGCCTGCGAGTCGAGTCGCCAGTCGGAGATGATGTCGGCGACTGCGACCGGGTGCGAGATGTAGGGGTCACCGCTGCTGCGGAACTGCCCCTGGTGGGCATCGGCCGAGAAATGGTAGGCGGCTTCGATGAGCCCGATGTCCTCGGGCTTGAGATAGGTCTCGAGTTTGGTCTTGAGCCGCCCGAAGTCGAGCGACAACACGCTCGACGGAGGCGGGCTGAAGGGCTCGTTCGGGGAGGCGGGCACATCGGCGGCGATGTCCATCATGCACTCCTCCCCAACAGCTTCATTGCGCGCGAACGTCCTCCTCGGCCAAGGGCCGCAGCGGGGTTCAAAGCGGATCGAAAATCACGATCCTCGCCCAAGAAGGCCTCCTTCAGGTCATGCCTGGCCGCGGTTGAGCACCTCGAGTCCGACCTTGCCTTCGGCGATCTCGCGCAGCGCGATCACGGTGGCTTTTTCCTTGCCGTACTTGTCCGCGTCGATCAGCGGCGTCGAGCCGACGGTGATCTGACGCGCGCGAAAGGTCGCGGCCAGCGTGAGCTGGAAACGGTTCGGAATCTTGTCCAGGCAGTCTTCGACGGTGATGCGGGCCATGTTCAATCCTGTTCGAGAAAATCGAAATACTCGGGGTGACGCTCGCGCTGGCGTGCGCATCGCATGCGCGAGGCGCGCACGATGGCGATCAGATCGGCGATCGCCTCTTCCAGTGCGTCATTGAGTATAACGTAGTCGAACTCGCCCACGTGGCGCATCTCGCCGCGCGCGCCCAGCAGGCGCCGGGCGATCACGTCCTCGCTGTCCGTACCGCGCGAACGCAGGCGCGCCTCGAGCGCGTCGAACGAAGGCGGCAGCACGAAAATGCCGACCGCGTCCGGAAACGCGCGGCGCACCTGTTGCGCGCCCTGCCAGTCGATCTCGAGCACGATGTCGCTGCCGGCGGCGATCTGTTCGCGAATCCAGCTCTTCGAGGTGCCGTAGTAATTGTCGTGCACCTCGGCCCATTCGAGGAATTCGCCGCGATCGCGCAGGCCGCGAAAGCTCGCCACGTCGACGAAGTGATAGTGCACGCCCTCGACCTCGCCTTCGCGCGGCGCGCGCGTGGTGTACGACACCGACAGGCGGACGTTCGCGTCGCGCTCGAGCAGGCCACCCACCAGAGTGGTCTTGCCCGCGCCCGACGGCGCGGTGACGATCAGCAATGAACCTGGCATCGGCTCTCTCCGTTCATTCGATGTTCTGTACCTGCTCGCGCATCTGTTCGATGAGCAGCTTCATCTCCATCGCCGCGGCGCTGACGTCGCCCGCGGCGGACTTGGAGGCGAGCGTGTTGGCCTCGCGGTTGAGTTCCTGCATCAGGAAATCCAGACGCTTGCCGGCCGGCCCCTTCGCGTCGAGGATGCGTTCGACCTCGTCCAGATGGGCAGCGAGCCGGGACAGCTCCTCGTCGACGTCCACACGCTGGGCGAACACCGCCACTTCCTGGCGGATGCGCTCGTCGTCGAGCGTGTCGACGGCCTCGCGCAGCCGCGCCGTGACGCGCGCACGATAGTCGGCGACGACCTCGGGAATGCGCGGCGCAACCCGCGCGACCAGTGCGCGCATCCCGTCGATGCGCTCGCGGATCGCTGCGGCGAGCTTGCCGCCCTCGCGCTCGCGCGAGGCGACGAAGTCGTCGAGTGCCGCTTCGGTCAGCTCGCCGACCAGCGGGCGCAGCGTGTCGATGTCGATGCGCTGCTCGCCGAGCATGCCGGGCCAGCGCAGGACTTCCGCGACCGACAGGCCGCCCGCCTCGGGCAGTTCCGCCCGCACCGCCGCCTCGGCCTCGCGCAACTGCCCGAGCAGCGCGTGGTTGAGCGCCAGTTGCGGCGTGCCGGCGGCGGCGTCCACCTGCAGGTTGAGGCGACACTCGAGCTTGCCGCGCGCGAGCCGCGCGCCGAGGATTTCACGCAACTGCGGCTCGAACTGGCGCAGATCGTCGGCGACACGGAACACCAGGTCGAGATAGCGCGAGTTGACGCTGCGCAATTCGAGATGGACGACGGCCCGCCCGATCTCGCGCTGCTGCACCGCGTAACCCGTCATGCTGTAAATCATCGGTCATTGCTCCGGAAAGTTCGTTCAATCCATTACACTCGTCGCCAGACTCGCGTTGCCGTGCATGCTGCCCGTGGCGCTCCGAAGAATCCATGCCGCATCGAGCGGCCGACAGACCATGGCGATCCAGGCGAACAGTGCCCTGCCGGCGGGCTTCGAGCTCGACAACTACCGCATCCAGCGACAGCTCTCGCACGGCGGGTTTTCGATCGTATACCTCGCGCACGGCCCGGACGAGACGCCGGTCGTCATCAAGGAATACCTTCCGAACTCGCTCGCGCTGCGCAAGGAAGGCGAACTGTCGCCGCAGATTGCGGCCGAGAACCAGGCCGCGTTCCGCTACGGAATGAAGTGCTTCTTCGAGGAGGGGCGCTCCCTCGCCAAGCTGATGCACCCGAACGTCGTACGGGTGCTGAACTTCTTCCGCACCAACGGCACGGTGTACATGGTGATGGAGTTCGAGAAGGGCCACACGCTCAACGAGTATATCCAGAAACATCGCGGCAAGGTCCCGGAACGCTTCATCCGCGCGGTGTTCAGCCGCACGCTCAACGGCCTGCGCGAAGTGCATTCGCACAAGCTGCTGCATCTGGACATCAAGCCGTCGAACATCTACCTGCGCACCAACGGCACCCCGGTGCTGCTCGACTTCGGCGCGGCGCGCCAGACGCTGGCCGCCGAACAACCCATGCTCAAGCCGATGTACACCCCCGGCTTCGCCTCGCCCGAGCAATACACCGACCGCGACAAGCTCGGGCCGTGGAGCGACCTGTACAGCGTCGGCGCCAGCCTGTACGCGTGCATCCAGGGCTACGCGCCGCCGCGCGCGGACGACCGCATGGACCAGGACAAGCTGGTTCCGCTGAGCGAACTGCGTCCCGAAGGCTATACGCCGGAGCTGCTCGAAACCATCGACTGGTGCCTCAAACTCGACCCGCTGGAGCGCCCGCAGAGCGCGTATTCGCTGCAGAAGGCGCTGATGCGCCGCCGGCCGGGCGAGGAACTGCCCCCGGGCCTGTTCGCCGACGCCGGCAGCCGGCTCAAGTCCTTCATCGATCGCGGCTGAGGTTGCACGCGGTGAGGTTCACGATCTTCCAGGACAGCCGCATCGGGCGACGCAAGTCCAATCAGGATCGCATCGCGTATTCGTATTCGCGCGAGGCGCTGCTGATGCTCGTCGCCGACGGCATGGGCGGCCACCAGCACGGCGAGATCGCCGCCGGCATCGCCGCGCGCTCGCTCGTCGAATCCTTCCAGCGCGAGGCACGCCCCACCCTGGACGATCCGCTGCGTTTCCTGCGCAACGGGCTGCATGCCGCGCACAACGCGATCCTCGACTTCGCCTTCGACCGCTATCTGCCGGACGCGCCACGCACCACCATCGTCGCCTGCGTGGTGCAGCACGGCTGCGCGTGGTGGGCCCACGCCGGCGACTCGCGGTTGTACGTGTTGCGCGACGCCGGCATCGTCGCCGGCACGCGCGACCATTCGCGCGTGCAGATGCTGCTCGACCAGGGCCTGCTCGACGCGGAAAGTGCCGAGAACCACCCGGAACGCAACCGCATCTATAGCTGTCTGGGCGGCGACACCATGCCGCAGATCGATTACTCGCGCCGCTTCGCGCTGCGCCCCGGCGATCTGATCCTGCTGTGTTCGGATGGTATCTGGGGGCCGCTGGGCGATGCCGGCATGCTCGCGGGGCTGGCCCACGGCGACGTGCTCGAAACCGCGCCGGCGCTGATGGAGCGTGCCGAGAAGCTCGGCGGGACGTATTGCGACAACCTGTCCATGGTTGCGATGCGATGGCAGGACAGCGACACTCCCGCTGCCGATTCGGTGTCCACCGACGAACTCGCGCGCGACCGCTTCACCACCCGCATGGAAGGCTTCGGCGCTCACGCCACGGCAGAGGGCGAATTCAGCGACGAGGACATCGAACGCGCGATCGACGAGATCAACGAAGCGATCCGCAAACTCAGCAATCAGGGACCCAAATGAGACACGACAATCGACGCCCGGACGCGCTGCGTCCGGTGCGCATCACCCGCCATTTCACGCGCCATGCCGAAGGCTCGGTGCTCGTCGAGTTCGGCGAGACCCGCGTGCTGTGCACCGCCAGCGTGGAAGAGAACGTACCGTCCTTCCTGCGCGGCAAGGGCCAGGGCTGGCTCACCGCGGAGTACGGCATGCTGCCGCGCTCAACGCATACGCGCAGCGCACGCGAGGCGGCACGCGGCAAGCAGAGCGGACGCACGCAGGAGATCCAGCGCCTGATCGGGCGCAGCTTGCGCGCGGTGGTCGACCTGGCCGCACTGGGCGAGCGTCAGATCATCATCGACTGCGACGTCCTGCAGGCCGACGGCGGCACGCGCACGGCCGCCATCACGGGCGCCTGCGTCGCGGTATGCGACGCCATTCGCGGGCTGGTCGCAGCGGGCACCATCGCGCACGACCCGATGCGCGACATGGTCGCCGCGGTGTCGGTGGGCATCGTCGGCGGCGAGCCGGTGCTCGATCTGGACTACGTCGAGGACTCGTCCTGCGAGACCGACATGAACATCGTCATGACCGGCACGGGCGGCATCATCGAGGTGCAGGGCACGGCCGAAGGCGCACCCTTTTCGCGCGCCGAACTCGATCGTCTGCTGGGGCTCGCCGAGCAGGGCATCGCGCGTCTGGTCGAACTGCAGAACGCCGCCCTGGCCGAGGATTGAGCACCATGTTCGAACGTCTGGTACTGGCCAGCAACAACGCCAAGAAAGTCGGCGAACTGGCCGCGCTGCTCGCACCGCTGGGCATCGAGGTGATCGCCCAGGGGGCGTTGGGCATTCCCGAAGCCGAGGAGCCGCACGCGACCTTCGTCGAGAACGCGCTGGCCAAGGCCCGGCACGCTTCGGCCCATGCAGGCCTGCCCGCCATCGCCGACGACTCCGGCCTGTGCGTGGCCGCGCTGGGCGGCGCGCCGGGAGTGCTTTCCGCGCGCTACGCCGGCGAGCCGAAGTCCGATGCGCGCAACAACGCGCTGCTGATCGAGCGTCTCAAGGGTGTCGAAGATCGCAGTGCGCACTTCTATTCGGCACTGGTGCTCGTGCGCCACGCCGACGATCCGCAACCGCTGATCGCCGACGGCGAATGGCACGGCGTCATCCTCGACGCGCCGCGCGGCGAGGGTGGCTTCGGCTACGACCCGCTGTTCTGGCTGCCCGAACTCGAACAGAGTGCGGCCGAACTCGAGGCCCAGCTGAAGAACGCGCTCAGCCACCGCGGCGCGGCCATGCGTCACCTGCTCGCGCGCCTGGAGCAGTACCGACCGTGAGCCACCCCGTGCATCGCCTCGCGGTGCAGCCGCCCCCAGCGCCCACGACCCTCGTGGGGCCCGCACCGGCCGAGCCTCCACCGCTGTCGATCTACGCCCACTACCCGTGGTGCGTGCGCAAGTGCCCGTACTGCGACTTCAATTCCCATGCCCTGCGTGGAGGCAGCGACGCGGCCGATATGGAACGCCGCTACATCGACGCGCTGATCGCCGACGTGGCCGCGAGCGCCCCGCTCGTGGCCGGGCGCTCGGTGGACACGGTGTTCTTCGGCGGCGGCACGCCCAGCCTGATGTCACCGGCCAGCCTCGGGCGCGTGATCGACGCCATCGCCCGCCACACCGCGCTCGCGCCGGACGCCGAGATCACGCTCGAGGCCAACCCCGGCACCTTCGAGGCGGCGCGTTTTCGCGGCTTTCGCGAGGCCGGCGCCAACCGCCTGTCGGTCGGCATCCAGAGTTTCGACGATGCGCATCTGACCGCGCTCGGTCGCATCCATGACAGCGCTGAAGCGCGCCGCGCGATCGGAATCGCGCAGGATCACTTCGAACGCGTGAATCTCGACCTGATGTATGCGCTGCCCAATCAAAGTCTGGATGCGGCACTCAGTGATGTCGACGTGGCGCTGGCCTTCGGCCCCGAGCACCTGTCGGGCTATCACCTGACACTGGAGCCGAACACGCCCTTCCATCACAGCCCGCCGCCGGTGCCCGACGACGACACCGCCGCCGACATGCAGGAAGCCATCGAGGCGCGGCTACGTGAGGCCGGTTACGACAACTACGAGACCTCGGCCTTCGCGCGGGCCGGTGCGCGCTCCCGCCACAACCTCAACTACTGGAGCTTCGGCGACTATCTGGGCGTGGGCGCCGGCGCTCACGGCAAGCTGAGCACCGCCGACGGCATCGTGCGTGAGATGCGCCACAAGCACCCCCAGCGTTACCTGGACGCGGCCCGGCGCGGCCAGTTCGTCCAGGAGCGCCGCAGCGTCACGGCGGATGAACTACCCTTCGAATTCATGATGAACGCGCTGCGTCTGGCCGACGGCGTGCCGGCTGCCTGGTTCGAGGCGCGCACGGGCTTGCCGCTGGCCACCATCACGGCGGAACTGGCCAAGGCGCGCGCGGCCGGCCTGCTCGACACGGACGACGCCGTGCTGCGCCCGACACCACGCGGGCGACGCTTTCTGAACGAATTGCTGGAAATCTTCCTGTAGGTCGCGTCGAGCCGAAGACGAGTGCGACAACCCCGCCGGCACCTGCCGCAGCGTCGGCCCTCGCTGCGCTCGCACCGACCTTGTATGTTGAAGGTGACTGCCTGAGCAGTCGATGTAGCCGATCACCGGGGAGGCCGTACCGACCCTGAGGCAGCGCGATGCTGACCTCGTATGTAGAGCGGCCCCCCGCCTCATTGCCGACTTCGAGGAGTATCCGAAAGCCAGCGCTGAGCTGGACTTTGCATCACAAGGTCGAAGTGGCAAAAAGTACGAGGTCGGGGAAGCCGGTGTTCACAGGTACCAAATCTTGCGCTGGAGGGAAAGCCCATGTGTGTGGTGGGAATCGATATTGCCGCCAAGAGTTTCGATCTGGTCGTACGCCGCAACGGCACCAATGCCAAGGTGCGCCGCTTTGAGCAAACCCCTGCGGGCCACGCCCAGGCTGCGGCGCATCTGAAGAAGCTCGCGCCCGAGCGGGTGGTCATGGAGGCGACCGGAGTGTATTTCGTGGATTTGGCTGTGGCCCTGCACGCGGCCAGCCTGCCGGTGAGCGTGATCAACCCGCGCAGCTTCAAGCACTTTGCCCAGATCAAACTCAAAGGCAGCAAGACCGATGCGATCGACGCGGCCTTGCTGGCCGAATACGCCCAGCGCATGGCGCCCGCGCTGTGGGTGCCGCCGGCGCCCGATCGGCTGGCCTTGCGCGATCTGGGCCGTCAAATCAACCGCCTGATCCACGCCCGCACCCAGGCCAAGAACCGCCTGCATGCGCTCCAGGCACGTCGAGACGTCTCCGCGCTACTGATCGACGATGAGCGCGAAGGCATCGAACAACTCGATGCGCGCATCGAGCGGCTCAAAGGCGCTGCGCAGCAACGCATCGAACAGTGCGCGCAACTGTCGGTGATGGCCCAGCACCTGCGTTGTGCCAAAGGGCTCGGTGCGGCCAGCACGCTGGCGATCCTGGCTGAGTTGTGCGTGTTGCCCACGCAGATGAACAGCGCGCAGGTCAGCTGCTTTGCCGGACTGGACGTGCGCCTGAACCAGTCGGGTAGCAGCGTGCACAGGCCCGGGCGCCTGTCCAAGGCCGGGAACGCCTATCTGCGCGCAGCCCTGTTCATGCCGGCCATGGTCGCCGTGCAATCGGACCCCAACGCCAAGGCCTTCTACGAAGCCTTGCTCGCCCGCGGCAAAAAACGCATCCAGGCCTTGTGTGCGCTCATGCGAAAAATGCTCACCGGAATCTGGGCGTGCATCCGCAATGGAACCCCGTTCGATTCGAGCCGACTGTTCA
This sequence comes from Pseudazoarcus pumilus, assembly GCF_002872475.1. Taxonomy (GTDB): domain Bacteria; phylum Pseudomonadota; class Gammaproteobacteria; order Burkholderiales; family Rhodocyclaceae; genus Pseudazoarcus; species Pseudazoarcus pumilus. The sequence goes on along the minus strand of NZ_CP025682.1, from coordinate 195,348 downwards.
GCTGCGCTCAGACTCTTTTAAAGGCTTGACCGTCAACGGAGTATCTACGGCCCCTCACAGAGGCAATGCACGTAGACATGGCGCGGATCATTCCACGTCAGCAAGGCTTGCGCTTCGCGTTCGAGTGACGCGAACAGGGTCGCGAACGCGCCCTCGGGCGCCGCCGTCACCGGTGTGTGCGTGCCGACGAATTCGGCCACCCGACGCAACACGCGGTCGCGCGGTGAAATCTGGTTCTCCGGCCACACCACCTGGTAGTCATCGAGGCCGGCGCGGCGCGCGGCGGCCTCGACCGCGCCGTGCAGGCCACCCAGTTGGTCGACCAGGCCGAGCTTGTGGGCGGCCTCGCCGGTATATACGCGGCCGCGCGCGACCAGATCGACTTCGGCCGGCGCCATCCCGCGCGCGTCACTGACGGTCTCGATGAAGCGGTCGTAGCCATGCTCGATCGCGCTCTGCATCGTCGCCCTGGCGCCGTCGGACAATGGCCGGCGCGGATCGGGCACGCCCGCGTAGGGGCCGGTGGCCACGCCGTCGACGGTGATGCCCAGATCCTCCAGTGGCGCGGACAGGTCCGGGAACAGCGCGAAGATGCCGATCGAGCCGGTCAGGGTCAGCGGGTGGGCGTGGATCTCGTCGGCGCCGGCGGCAATCCAGTAGCTGCCGGAGGCGGCCGTCGAGCTCATCGACGCAACCACCGGCTTGCCGGCGCGGCGCGTCAGTTCCAGCTCGCGCCGAATCTGCTCGGAGGCCCAGGCGCTGCCGCCGGGTGAGTCGATACGCAGCACCAGCGCGCGCACCGAGGCATCCTCGCGCACGTCGCGGATCAGCCGCGCGAAGGCGTCGCCGCCGACCGCACCGGGCGCGCCCGCACCGTCCACGATCGCGCCCTGCGCAACCAGCACCGCCACGCGACCGCCGCTTCGCGAGCGTTCGTCGCGCAGCGCGAGATAGCGATCCACGCCGATGCCGCGATAGCCTCGCTCACCTCCGTCGGCGCCGAACTGCGTGCGCATCTGCGCCGTCCATTCGTCACGCGTCGTCAAGCCGGAGACCAGCCCGGCATCGAAGGCCGCGCGCGCCATGTCACCGTCGGCCGCGCGAATCGCCTCACCGAAGCCCTGCACGTAGCCCTCGAGCGCAGCGCGCGCCATGCCGCGACTGGTCGCCATGTCTTCGAGCAGATGCGACCACAGGCCGGCGAGCAGGTCACGCGTATTCTCGCGATCCTCGCGCGACATGTCCTCACGCGTGAAGATCTCGGCCATGGCCTTGTACTCGCCCACGCGGAAGACGTGCAGCTTCACGCCCAGATGCGCGAGCGCGTTGCCGAGAAAGCTCTGGTAGCGCGCCAGGCCGCGCAGCAGCAGAAAACCGTCGGGCGACAGATGCACCTCGTCGGCGACGCTGGCCAGATAGTACTGACCTTCCGTAAAGCGTTCGCCGCGCGCGAACACCGGCTTGCCCGACTCGCGAAAGGCGTCGATCGCCTCGCGCAGTTCGGCCAGCTTGGCGATGCCGCCACCGGCCAGATCGTCGGTCTCGATCACCAGCCCGGTGATGCGCTCATCGTCACGCGCCGCGCGTACGGCCTCGAGCAACCTGTGCAGCGTGCTCTGGCCGTTGTGGCGGGCGCCGCCGCGCACCAGTTCCAGGGGGGATTCGAGCCGTTCCTGCTCGACCAACGCACCGGCCGGACGCAGCACCAGCGCGGCCTGCTCGGGCAGCTCCGGCGCGGGCGACCACAGCAGCACGACCAGCGCACCGATGATGACCAGCAATACGAGGTTGAGCACCGCGCGCCGCAGGAAGTCGAGCGCACGGAAGAGGAAGCGGAAGATTCCGCCGATGAACCGGAACAGCGCCTTGATCAAGCCGGAATCCTCCGTTGGGGCGGCCTCGCGCGGCTCAGGCGGTACTGGCGCGACGCCGGAAGAGCAGGTCCCACACGCCATGGCCGAGATTCAGGCCGCGGTTCTCGAATTTCGTCACCGGACGCCATTCCGGCCGCGGCGCGAAACCTTCGGCGGTGTTCTCCAGCAGCGGTTCGGTCGAGAGCACCTCGAGCATCCACTCGGCGTACTCACCCCAGTCGGTCGCGCAGTGCAGATAACCACCGGGCGCGAGTCTGGACGCGACAAGCGCGACGAACTCGCTCTGAATGATACGACGCTTGTGATGACGCTTCTTGTGCCACGGGTCCGGGAAATACACGTGCACGCCGGCCAGCGCACCGGGACGGATCATGTCCTGCAGCACCTCGATCGCATCGTGCTGCACGATGCGCAGATTGTCGAGGCCATCGTCGCGCGCGAGCTTGCACAGATTGCCCACACCCGGCCCGTGCACTTCGATGGCGACAAAGTCCGTCTGCGGCTGTCCGGCGGCAATGCGCGCGGTGGTCTCGCCCATGCCGAAGCCGACCTCGAGCACCCTGGGCGCATCGCGTCCGAACAGCGCGTCCAGATCCACCGGCTGCGGCCGGTAGGGCAGGCCGATGCGCGGCATCATCTCGTCGAGCGCGCGCTGCTGCCCCACCGTCATGCGGCCCTGGCGCAGCACGAAGCTGCGAATGCTGCGCCTGGAGAAGCGCTCTTCGGGGATGTCGTTCATCGTGGTTCTCATGCGACGACGGGCCCATGCGGGCCCGTCGTCTTCGTGTCGGGAGCGCGTCGTTCAGGAACCAATGAGACCGCTGGTCGGCGAACTCGGATCGGCCGAATACAGCTTGCGCGGCATGCGCCCGGCAAGATAGGCCATGCGCCCGGCGTCAATGGCCAGACGCATCGCCTGCGCCATCTGCACCGGCTTGTTGGCCAGCGCGATGGCGGTGTTCATCAGCACGCCGTCGCAGCCCAGCTCCATCGCGATGGCCGCGTCCGAGGCAGTGCCCACGCCAGCATCGACGATCACCGGCACCTTGCTCTGATCGATGATCAGGCGCAGGTTCCACGGATTGAGGATGCCCATGCCCGAGCCGATGAGGGACGCCAGCGGCATGATCGCCGCGCAGCCGATGTCTTCGAGCATGCGCGCCTGGATCGGGTCGTCCGAGCAATACACCATCACGTCGAAGCCGTCCTTGACCAGCACCTCGGCGGCCTTGAGCGTTTCCGGCATGTTCGGGAACAGCGTCTGCGGGTCGCCCAGCACCTCGAGCTTCGCCAGCGGATGGCCGTCGAGCAGTTCGCGCGCGAGACGCAGCGTGCGCACCGCGTCATCGGCGCTGTAGCAGCCGGCGGTATTGGGCAGGATCGTGAATTTCTCGGGCGGCAGCGCGTCGAGCAGATTGGGCTCGTCCGGATTCTGGCCGATGTTGGTGCGGCGGATCGCGACGGTGACGATTTCGGCGCCACTGGCATCGATCGCCTCGCGCGTTTCGGCGAAATCCTTGTACTTGCCGGTACCGACGAGCAGGCGCGAGCCATAGGACTTGCCGGCGATGACGAGAGAGTCGTTCATGATGAAAACCTTGGGAGGGAATGCGGGTGCGGGTCGCGCGCGTGCTTCAGCCGCCGCCGACGGCGACGACGATCTCGAGCCGGTCGCCGTCGGCGAGCGTGGTCTCGGCATGACGGCCCTTGGGCACGATCTCGCCGTTACGCTCGACCGCGACGCGCTTGCCCGCGAGCGCACGCTCCTCGAGCAGCGCGAGCACGGTGAGGCCGTCGCGCAGCGACTCGGGCTGACCATTGACGATGACTTGAGCCATGGATCTCATGCAGGTGCCTGAAGAAGCATTGATTCTAACATGCGGCCCGACACCGTTTCGACGTTCACGGGCGAGCCCGATTGCGCGCCCGACGGCCCACGACTAGAATGCGGCCTCGCACCGCCGCGGGTGTAGTTCAATGGTAGAACGGCAGCTTCCCAAGCTGCATACGAGGGTTCGATTCCCTTCACCCGCTCCACCCTGCACAAGGCCGGATCCCCCGGCCTTTGTCGTTTGCGCGCCGCCCGCGATCGTAACGAACTCGCCCGTGTGCAGGCGCACCGACACCACCACGATCGACCCCGCCGGGAACCAACGCGCTGCGCGACCATCATTGTCCTCTGTGCAGCACAGATTCCTGGCCACGCCGGACTCGCGCATCGCCCCGCGCTCGCCTCTTGTCGCCTTGCCATCCCAGCGGAGAACGTCGATGAAACTCCATGCCACATCAATGCTGATCGCGACCGTAGGTGTGCTACTCATCGGCGCCAGCGTCTGGGCACAGAACACAGACACCGACACGTCCTCTTCCGAGCCGCGCTACGGCCAGGAAGGCAAGGACGTGGTCTGGGTGCCGACCGCCGACAGCCTGGTCGCGCGCATGCTCGACATGGCCGAGGCGACGCCCGACGACGTACTCGTCGACCTCGGTTCCGGCGACGGCCGCACGGTGATCGCCGCGGCGCGGCGAGGCGTACCGGCCCGGGGCATCGAGTACAACCCGGAACTGGTCGAGGTGTCGCGACGCGCCGCCGAGAAGGCCGGGGTGACCGATCTGGCACGCTTCGAGGAAGGCGACATCTTCGAGTCCGACTTCTCCGAAGCGACGGTCGTGACGCTGTTCCTGCTGCCCGCGCTGAACCTGCGCCTGCGGCCCATCCTGCTCGACATGAAGCCGGGCACGCGGGTGGTGTCGAACTCCTTCGACATGGGCGAATGGCAGCCCGACGACCAGGTGGAGGCGGAACAGAGCGCATGCCAGACCTGGTGCCGTGCGTACAAATGGGTCGTACCGGCCAAGGTCGACGGCCGCTGGCGCATGGACGGTGGCGAACTCGTGCTGCGCCAGACCTTCCAGATGCTCGAGGGCACGCTGCGCAGCGAAGGCCGCGCCGTCGAACTGAGCGAGGCCCGCATGCACGGGGCGCGAATTCGCTTCAGCGCGGATGGCCGGGACTATGTCGGGAAGGTGTCGGGCGACACCATGCGCGGCACCATCGACGGCGATACGCCGTGGAGCGCTACGCGCTGACGGGTCGACGCGCGATGCGGGCGGCGAACAGCAGGCCGAGTATCGCCAGCACCAGCGCCGGCAGCGCGAAGGCCGGCGCATAGCCGTACTGATCGATGATCCACGCATTGAGCGAGACCCCGCCGGCCTGGCCGAGGAACAGGCAGGACGCGAACAGCGCCACGGCCGTGCCGCGGTGCTCCGGCACCATCTGGGTGGCGTTGAGCTGGAAGGTGTTGTGCAGCATGTAGAAGCCGATGCCGGCCAGCCACGCCGCCGGCATCGCCAGCGCCCAGTGCGGCGCGAAGGCCAGCAGCGCGAACGCCGCGCCCAGCGACAGCCCGCCCGCAATGGCAAGCCCGCGCTCGCCCAGTCGCGAGACGAAGCGGCGCGCGAACAACGCATACGACAGCCCGCCGATGCCGAACAGCGCCATCAGCGCCCCGGCCTGCGTCAGCGACAACCCGAAACGCGCGTGCAGGTAGGTCGGCACGAAGGCCAGCCCGCCGAACACCGCCGCGCCCTCGATGCACACGCCGAAGAGGATGAATCGCGCCCAGGGCACGCGGAAGACAGCTGCGTAGCGCTGCAGGAAACCGGAATCGCGGTGCGCGGTGGAGGCGGCCGCGTCGATGTCGGGGCTGCGCCACACCTCGGTGACCAGCAGCGTGCCGACCGCCGCGAAGGTCACCACCATGAACCAGAACGCACCGCGCCAGCCGGTCAGATCGGCGAACAGCCCGCCCAGCGCCTGGCCGGCGATGACGCCGAAGATCTGCCCGATCAGGAAATACGCCAGCACCGGCTGGCGACGCTCGTAGGGCACGTTGTCGGCAATCCACGCCATCGCCAGCGGGATCGCCGCCGCGCAGGCCATGCCGTTGAGCGTACGGAACACCAGCAGCCACGAGAAATCCGTCGCCAGCGCCGAGCCGAGCGCGCCGACACTGCCCGCCAGCACCGCCCAGGCGATCACGCGGTACTTGCCGAAGCGGTCGCCCAACGGGCCGTAGAGCAACTGAAACAACCCGTAGGCAAGCGCGAAGAAGGACACGGCATGCGCGGCCTGCCCCGCGCTCACGGCGAACTCGAGCGCCAGCTGCGGCAGCAGCGGATCGGCGATGCGCGCGGCCCCGGCGCTGCCGAACGCGGCCAGCGACAGCAGCGCGATGCGGCGGATCAGGTCACGCTCGGGGGCGGCAGCGGAGGGCGGAACGGCTGCGGACACGGGCGGGCGGCTAGCGGCGCATCACGGCGCCAGCCGCTGGTAGGCGCCGCCCCAGAAGATCAGCGGCGCGTGCGTGTCGTCGCGGTCGAAGCGCACCACTTCCGAGATGAACACGATGTGGTCGCCTCCGGCGTGGCGCACGACGTTTCGACACTCGAAGCGCGCGCAGCATCCGCGCAGCAGCGGCACGCCGTACATCCCCTCGTCGACGTCGAGACCCGCAAACTTGTCGTCAGAGCGCGATGCGAACAGGTTGGAGAGGTTGTCCTGGTCGGCGGCGAGCACGTTCACCGAGTAGTATTCGCAGGATTCGAAGATCGGCACGCACGGCAGATTGGCCGCCAGACTCCAGACGATGAGCGGCGGGTCGAGCGAGACCGAGTTGAAGGAGTTGACGGTCAGGCCGATCGGCTCGCCGTCGGGTGCGCGCGTTGCGACCACCGTGATGCCGGTGGCGAACGTGCCGAGCGCGTCGCGGAACTCACGCGTGAACGCTTCGTGGGAAATCGGGGTTTGGGACATGTATGAAGCCGGAAGACTGACCAGGAGGTTTCGCAGACCGGCGTGTGCAGCGAAAGGTTCAGCGATTATCCCAGCGTTGTGCGCTGCGGTCGACCGCTTCCACAAATGAGTCTGCACGCAGACTTCGCCGAATGCCTGCTGGCCTGGCATGCCGACCACGGCCGTCACGACCTGCCGTGGCAGGCCACACGCGACCCCTACCGCGTGTGGCTCTCCGAAATCATGCTGCAGCAGACGCGTGTAGAGACCGTGATTCCCTATTTCGCGCGTTTTCTCGAACGCTTTCCGGACATCGCCACGCTGGCCGCCGCAGCGCGGGCCGAGGTGCTCGCGCTGTGGAGCGGTCTGGGCTATTACGCCCGCGCACGCAACCTGCACCGCGCCGCCCAGCTCATCGTCGAGACGCACGACGGGCGTTTCCCGCAGCGCGCCATCGACATCGCCGAACTGCCCGGCATCGGCCGCTCCACGGCCGCGGCGATCGCCGCCTTCTGCTTCGCCGAGCGCGTCCCCATCCTCGACGGCAACGTCAAGCGCGTACTGTGCCGCGCCTTCGGCGTCGAAGGCTTTCCGGGCGACGCCGCGGTAGAGCGCCGGCTGTGGGCGCTGGCGGAAGATCTGCTGCCGGAGACGCACGTGGGCGACTACATCCAGGCGCAGATGGATCTGGGCGCGACGGTGTGCACGCGCGGCCGCCCCGACTGTTCGCGCTGTCCGCTGGCCGGCGACTGCGTCGCGCTGGCGACCGGGCGGGTCGCACAACTGCCGCAACCGCGCCCGAAGAAGGCGATCCCGCAGCGCCACACACGCGTCGCAGTTATCGAACACGCGGGGCACGTGCTGATGCAGCGCCGCCCGCCCTCCGGCATCTGGGGCGGCCTGCTGGCGCTGCCCGAACTGCCCGACGAAGCCGGCGCGGATGACTGGCTCCAGCAGCACTTCGGGATCACGGCCGGGCGCCGCGCGGCGCTGGCGACGGTGCGACACGTGTTCACGCATTTCCGCCTCGACATCGAGCCGCTGCACGTCGTCGTCGACGGCGCGCCGCTGAAGACCGGTGAACCGGAAATGGAATGGTTGGCGCTCGACGCGCTCGACGCGGCCGGCCTGCCGGCACCGGTGCGGCGCATCCTCGACGCGCTGAGCGCGCCGGATCGAATCAATCCGCCTTGAGCCCCTGCTGCGCGAGATAGCTGCGGATGATCTGCAGACGATCGATGGGCAGTTCCAGCTCCAGCAGTGCCTGGCGCGCACGCAGCGGGATCGGCAGCACGCCGGCCAGGCGCATGCCCACCCAGTCGGCGTCGTCGAAGCGCTGCGGCGGCGGGAAGAGGTGTTCGCCCAGATCCTTCATGATGGCCTGCAGCACCGCGATCAGCATGGTGCAGTCCTCGGGCACCGGCAGTTGCGGCGCCTCGGCGAGCCACTCGACCTCGCCCGAGAGCAGACCGTTGGCGCCGACCCCGGTGCGCTCGATGCGGAAACGCCGCTCGCCGACCACCTCCACATGCATGATGCCGGCCTCGTCGGCGTCGCAGCGCACGATGCGCGCACTGGTACCGGTACGGTGCGGGGCAGCCGGCTGGCCGACCTCCCTGCCCTCGGCGATGAGGTTGACGCCGAACACCGAATCCTCGCGCAGGCAGCGCGTCACCATGTCGATGTAGCGCGCCTCGAACACCCTCAGCGGCAGCAGCCCGCCAGGGAACAGCACAGTCTGCAACGGGAACAGGGGCAGATGCGTCATGCGCCTCCCCCATCGCCCCAGCGACGCATCAGCGTATGGGGAACGTGAATCTGGTCGAGCACGCGCGCGACGACGAAATCGACCATGTCGCCCACGCTCTGCGGATGGGTGTAGAAGCCCGGGCTGGGCGGCAGGATCACCACGCCCAGACGCGCGAGCTTGAGCATGTTCTCCAGATGGATCGCCGAGAACGGCGTCTCGCGCGGCACCAGCACCAGGCGACGGCCTTCCTTGATGGCGACGTCGGCGGCGCGCTCGATCAGGTTCTGCGACAGACCGGCGGCGATCGACGCGAGCGTTCCCATCGTGCACGGACACACCACCATCGCGTCAGGCGGATTCGAGCCCGAGGCCAGCGGCGCGAACCATTCCTCGCGGCCGAACACGCGCAGTTGCCCGGGTGCGGCACCGAAACGCTCGGACAGCGCCGCCTCGACTTCGGCCGGGCGAGAGGGCAGTTCCAGATCCATTTCCTGCCGCGCGACGATCTGCGCGACCTGCGAATAGAGCAGCCACACCGTCGTGCCTGCCGCGAGCAGGGACTCGACCAGGCGCAGCCCGTAGGGCATGCCGGAGGCACCGGTGAAGGCGACGGCGACGATGGCGGGCGGGGGGCCGGCGGACATGATCGGCTCCGGGCGGGGGTTGCGGGACGAATCCCACTCTATCACGCCGACCCGCCGTGACCGCGCCACTCAGGCGTGCAGCGCGTCCAGCCCGCTGGCGCGCAGCACGCGGCGGGTGACGGCGGCCTCCAGCACGCGCTCGCCTCCGGGGTTGAACAGCGCAAGCTGCACACGGGCGCGAGTGATGCCGGTGTAGAGCAGTTCGCGCGTAAGGATGGGGCTGACGGTATCGGGCAGCACCAGTGCGACGGCGCCGAATTCCGAGCCCTGAGACTTGTGCACGGTCATGGCGAACACGGTTTCCACCGCACGCAGGCGGCTCGGCAGCACCCAGCGCACGCGGCCGGTGTCGCTGGCGACGAAGGCCACGCGCAATCGCGTGCTGCCGTCGGCCTCGCGTCGCAAGAGCGTCACGCCGATGTCGCCGTTCATCAGGCCCAGGCCGTAGTCGTTGTGCGTGACCAGCACCGGACGGCCGGCGTACCAGTCGTGGCCGGTGTCGATACGGCTGGCACTGGCCAGCCAGCGCGCGATGACGCGGTTGAGCCCTTCCACGCCCCACTCCCCCTTGCGAACCGCGCACAGCACCTGAAAGCTGGCCTGCGTTTCGAGCACGCGGCGGGCGAACTCATCCGCCGCGTCGTCCTCGACCGGCACCGGCTCGCGGGCGAGTTCCAGCCAGGCGCGCGTGCCGTCGAGCATGGCGGCGCGCAGCGAGGCGAGCGATTCTGCGCCGGTGTGGCTGACCACGTCGGCATGCGCGGCGGCGAGTTCGGAGCGCACCGCAGCCGGCGCTCCGGCATTGACCGCCTCGGCCAGCCGGCCGATGCCGCTGGCGGCGTCGAAGCGGCGCGAGACGCGCAGCATGGCAATGCTCTGCTCGAGCGCGGTGCCGGCAGGGTCGATGTATTCGGCGGGAATCGTCTGCCCGCTGGCCTCGGCCAGCCACGCGGCAGTGTCCGGCGTGTAGTGCGCCTCGCGCGCGCGGGCGGCGAGCACGCCGAGCACGGCGCCGGCCTCGACCGAGGCGAGCTGGTCGCGGTCGCCCAGCAGCACCAGACGCGCCGTGGCCGGCAAGGCGGCCAGCACGGCGGCCATCATTTCGAGGTCGATCATCGAAGCCTCATCCACCACCAGCACGTCGAGCGCCAGCGGCGTGTCGGCGTCGTGACGGAAGGCGCGCGAATCGGGCCGCGCGCCGAGCAGGCGGTGCAGCGTCGTGACGGTGGCGGGAATCGCGGCGCACACCGCGTCGTCGATGTTCAGCGCCGACAGCGCGCCGCCGATGGAGGCGTTGAGCCGCGCCGCGGCCTTGCCGGTGGGCGCGGCGAGCCGGATGCGCAACGGCAGCGCGGCGTCGGCCTCCAGCGCCAGCGACTGCAGCAGCGCGAGCAGGCGCACGACGGTGGTGGTCTTGCCGGTCCCGGGGCCGCCGGTGATGACCGAGAAGGCGCTGCGCGCGGCCAGCGCGCAGGCGAGCTTCTGCCAGTCGGTGTCCTTGGACGGCGCAAACAAGGTGTCGAGCATGCGGCGCACCTCGCCGGCCGGTGCTGCGGCAGGTGCGGCCACGCGCGCCGAAACGGCTTCGATCACGGCCTGCTCGAAGCGCCAGTAGCGACGCAGGTACAGGCGATCGCCGGTCAGCACCAGCGGCGTGTCGCCCTCGCCATCGCCGACCAGTTGCGGATGCTCCAGCGCCGCGCGCCACGCGGCAACATCGACGCCGGCCAGCAGGGTGCGTGGCGTGTCGGTGGCGTCCTGCGCACCATCGGGCGGCAACGACAGCGCAAAGTCCGGATCACTCAGCGTGGCGGCCAGCTCGAGGCAGGCGTGACCGCGACCGAGCTGGTGGCTGGCCAGGGCGGCTGCGAGCAGCAGCAGACCCGGCGCGTCCGGCGCCTCGCGCCACAGGAAGCCGGCGAAGGCCGCGTCGAGCGGGCGCAGCCAGCCACGCTCGGCCCAGCGTTCGATGTGGGTGGCAATTTCGGTGGCCGGCGTTTCCGGCAGCAGGGCGGCGGACAGGCAGGGAATCATGCGGCCTCCCGGACCGAGAACAACGCGTCCAGCGCCTCGATCAGCTCGCGCGGCGGGCGCTCCACATGCACGCCGCGCGACTCGGCACCGATGCCGCGCAGGAAGACGTAGGCCGCGCCGCCGATGTGGCGGTCGTAGTCGTAGCCCGGCAGACGGGCGCGCAACTGGCGGTGCAGGGCGAAGAGGTACAGCACGTACTGCAGCTCGTAGCGCGCTTCGAGAATCGCCGTGCGCATGGCCTCCGGCGTGTAGGCCGTCTCGTCCGCGCCGAGCCAGTTGGACTTGTAGTCGATGACGTAATAACGGCCGTCGAACTCGAAAACGAGGTCGATGAAGCCCTTCAACATGCCGGACAGTTGCGCGGGTTCCAGTGCCGGACGCGGCGCGGCATCCAGCGTGTGCTGGCAAACCAGCGCATCGAGCGCACGCGTGTCGACGCGGCCGGCAGACAGCCAGAACTCCAGTTCGGGGCTGAGCGTCGTGGGCTCGGCCAGCGCGCAAGCCACACCGCCGGGCAGCGGCAGCGGTGTGGTGATGAGCGAGCGCAACCAGCCAGTCAGCGGCGCTACCCATTCCGCCCAGCCGCGCGGGGTGGCGCGACGCTCGACCTCGGCCTGTAGCCGTGCCGTGTCCGCTGCGATGGCCGCAAAACCCTCCCGCGCCGCCCATTCCAGCAGGTCGTGCAGAAAGGTGCCGGCCGCGGCGCCGCGCGGGAAGGCGTGCACGCTGCCCGGCGCGGGTTTGGTCTGGAGGGCTTCGGGCGCGGGCTCGGAGAGCACTTCGCGGAACACGTCTTCGGCCGGCGTATCCGGCGTGCCGCCTGCGGTGCGCAGCGCGGAATAGCTGGCGATCCACCAGGGTTCGCGCGGGGCGGCGACGGGTGTGCGGGCCTGCAACTGCGCCCCCTCAGCGGCTTCGTTCAGACGCTCGTGATCGGGCTCGGGCGTCAGCGCCACGGCAATGTGCTCGCAGTCACCGCGCAGTTCGGCCAGGCGGGCGGGCAGTTCAGCGGCATCGACCTCGCCGAGCACATGGCCCAGCGCACTGGCCTTGAGCGTGTCGAAGGGCGCAACGCCGACCCAGGTGGCGTGGCGGGCACGGGTCAGGGCGACGTAGAGCTTGCGCACGTCCTCGGCGCGGCGTTCGTGTTCGGCGCGCTCGCGGCCGGGCGCGTATTCGACCAGCGAGAGCTTCAGGCGGCCTTCGTCGTCATGCCACACCACCGGCAGCTTCTTGCCGTCGCGGTCGCGCGCCGAGCAGCCGAAGGGCAGGAACACCAGCGGGTATTCGAGGCCCTTGGATTTATGCACGGTCACGACCTGCACCAGATCGGCGTCGCTCTCCAGGCGGATCTGGCGGCCTTCGTTGCTGGTGCCGTCGGCGGCGTCCTGGCATTCGCTGGCGAGGTGGCGGATCAGCGCGTGTTCGCCCTCCAGCGTCTGGCTGGCCTGCTGCAGCAGTTCGGCCAGATGCAGCAGGTCGGTCAACACGCGCTCGCCGCCGTCGCTGGCGAGCATGCGCGCCGGCACGTCGTAGTCGTGCAGCAGGTGGCGCAGCATCGGCAGCACGCCTTGCCGGCGCCACACCTCGCGGTACGTGCGAAAACGCAGCACGGTCTCTTCCCACGCGCGCTCGTCGCGGTCGAGCGCATCCAGCGCGGCCCAGTCCAGCCCCAGCGTGGCGGTGGCCAGGGCGCTGCGCACCCGGCGCGGTTCGTCCGGCTCGGCACAGGCTTCCAGCCACAGCTGCAGCTCCATGGCCTGTGCGCTGGCGAAAACCGAATCGCGGCCCGACAGGTAAACGCTGCGCACGCCGCGCGCGGACAGCGCCTCGCGCACGATGGCGGCTTCGCTGCGCGTATTCACCAGCACCGCGATGTCGGCCGGGCGCAGCGGCGTGAAGTTGTCGCCCTGTCGGAAACCGGCCTGCGCATCCGCCAGCAGGCGGCGGATGGTGCTGGCGCAGCTTGCGGCGATCAGCGCGCGCTCGTCACCGCGCCGGGCCTTGCCCTCGGGCGCGGGCAGATGCCACAGCGTGAGCGGCGCGACTTCCAAGCCGGCGCACTCGAAGCGCTCTTCGCGCCCTTTCGCGTCGGCCGGCGAGAACGGCACCGAGCTGTCAGCTCCGGCGCCGAACAGGAAGGCGCCGTCGGCCTGTTGGTCGGCGAAGGCAAACACGCGGTTGGCGGCATCTACCATGCCGAGGGTCGAGCGGTGGTTGCGGTTGAGCGTGTACAGCCGCTCGGCGCAGGCGCGGCGCGCGACCAGATAGGTGTGGATGTCCGCGCCGCGGAAGGCGTAGATGGCCTGCTTGGGGTCGCCGATGAGCACCAGCGCGCAATCGTCGGCCGGGGCTTCGACGCGGTACACGGCGTCGAAGATGCGGTACTGCACCGGGTCGGTGTCCTGGAATTCGTCGATCAGCGCCACCGGATACTTGGCGCGGATGCGCGCGGCGAGCTGCGGCCCGTTGAGGCCTTCGAGCGCGGCGGCGAGGCGCGCGAGCAGGTCGTCGAAGCCGATCTCGGCGCGGCGGCGCTTCTCGGCCTCGAAGCGCGCGGCGACCCAGCGAGCGGCGTGGCGCAGCACGTCGGCGCGGGCGTCGGGCAGTTCGGCCAGCGCCGGCTGCAGGGCTTCGATGGCGGCGAAAGCTGGATGCTCGGGCGGTTCGCCCTTTTTCTTCCAGGCCTCGCGCACGCCCTCGGGAGACAAGCGCCGGAAGGCCGAATCACTCAGGCCGGGGTCGATGATTTCGGCGTCAGCCTGCCACGCGTCGAGCGCGTCCAGCCAGCCGTCGTACCAATCGCGGCGCAAGCTCACGCCCTGCGCGCGAGCCTCGTCGAACAACACACGCAATTCGTTCACCCAAGCACCCCACGGCGCTTTCAGCGCCGCCAGCAGCCGATTGCGCTCGGCCAGCGCACTGGACAGCGTGGCCGCCGGATCGTCGGCCGGCGGCAGGCGGTCGGCGTGAGCCAGCACATCCTTCAACGCCTCGGCCAGCACGTCCGGCGCGGCCCACCAGCGCCGCACCTCAGCCACGGATTCGGCCGGCAACGGCAGCATGAAGCTGCGCCACCAGTCGCGTACGGCCTCGTCGCGCAACTCCGTGTGGTCGGTTTCGAGTTTCAGCGCGAAGGGGCTGCCGCTGTCGAAGGCGTGCTCGGCGAGCACGCGGCGACACCAGGCGTGGATGGTCGACACCGCCGCCTCGTCCATCCACTCCGCGGCCATGCGCAGGCGGCGTGCGCGACCGGGCAACTCTTCCGCGGAATAGCCGGCGCGCAGTCCAGTGAGGAATTCGTCAACGGCCGATTCGGGCTGCTCGAAGGCGCTGGCGGCTTCGCTCAGGCGACGGCGGATGCGGTCGCGCAGCTCGCGCGTGGCCGCTTCGGTGAAGGTCACGACCAGGATTTCGGGCGGGTCGAGTTCGCGCGCAAAGGCCGTCTCGCCCTTATGACCGAGCACCAACCGCACGTAGAGCGCGGCAATGGTCCAGGTCTTGCCGGTGCCGGCAGCGGCTTCGATCAGTCGGCTGCCGGACAGCGGGAAGCTCGCGGCGTCGAGCGGATGCACAATGCTCATTCGCCCTCCCCGTCGCCGTCGCCGTCGCCGTCGCCGTCGTGCAAGGCATCGAGCATGGGCTGCAGCAGGCGCTCGGCCCACTCCGCCAGCCCGCCGGCTTCGAGCGCAGCGTAGTCGGGCCAGGCGCGGGCCAGATGCGGGTCGTCGCCGCGCTCGCCTGTGGAGTTGAAATCATCGCCCTCGTAGATTCGGCGCGCGGTCTTGCCGGTGAGCAGTTCGGCCGCGGTCTTCACCGCGAAGGGCAGCGGGCGGCACAGGCCGGTGTCGCGCGCGCGCAGCAGGTCGGCCAGCAGTTCGCGCGCGGTGTCGGCGGCCAGCGGCGCGAAGCGTGCGTCGCCCACGGCGGAGAGCACACGCGTGACGGTCGGCCCGCCCAGCTGCGCGGCGAGGTGCGCCGGCCAGTGGCGCCACAAGACGTGATGACGCCAAGTACGCTTCTTGCCATCGATGATATTGCTGGCCACCAGCAGCACGCGGGCACGAGCACCTGTTGCGTCGGCGCGCATGTCGGAAAGACGGTCGGAAAGCACGAGGCGACGGCCATCGACTTCAGTCTCAACCGCCACCGCTTCGTCTTCCAGCGTCTGCGGCCACAGCGCGAGCTCAGCGACGTATTGCTCGAACAGCGCCTGCATCGGCAGCGCGAGTTCGCGCGCCTCGACCACACCGAAGCCGCCCGGTGCGAATTCGCCGCGCCGCGCGATGCGCGCCAGCCCGACCTCACGCGCGGCGTCGACATCGCCCCCGGCGGCCAGCGCGCGCGCCTGCACGGTGATCAGTTCGTCGCCGCGCTGCCAGCGGCGCAGGCCGTCGGCGTTGAAGGGTTCGACGTCGTCGGCGACGGCCTCCTCGCGCGAGAGGTCCACGCCCAGCCGCGTGCGGAAGAAGCCCTTGACCGGATCGCGCAGGAAGCGCGAAAGCTCGTCGAGCGTGAGCGGCTCGTCGCTGACGAGCGGTTCCAGCGCGGCGGCGCCCGCAGGACGTGCGGCAGCAGATTCGCGCCATTCGCGGGCGTAGGTGAATAGCTCGGGATCGGCGCCGAAATACGCCGGACTGAAGGGCTGGAGCCGGTGTTCGACGGTGAGCCGTTTGAGCAGATCGTCACCGTCGGCCGCGCGCCAACCAGCGGCGAGGTGGTCGCGCAACTGCCCGACCAGCACCGAGGCCGGGCGCTCGACGTTGTCGGTGATGCTGCGGCCAACCCACGACACGTACAACACGTCGCGCGCGGACAGCAGCGCTTCGAGGAACAGGTAGCGGTCGTCCTCGCGGCGCGAGCGGTCGCCCGGGCGCATCTGGCCGGGGCGGCCCATCAGGTCGAAATCCAGCGGCGCGCGGGTGCGCGGGTAGTCGCCATCGTTCATGCCGAGCAGGCAGACGTGACGGAAGGGGATGGCGCGCATCGGCATCAGCGTGGCGAAGGTCACCGCGCCGGCGAAGAAGCGCTGCGTGAGGCCGCCGGCGTCGAGCGCGCTCATCCAGTGCTCGGCCACCACCGCCAGCGGCAGCGGCTCGGCGAGCCCGGCCTCAAGGCAGGCGTCGGCCCAGTCGGCGAGCGCGGTGTTGAGACGTTCGACGGTGAGCGCGGCTTCGGCGTCGTCCCCGGCGTCGAAGAAGTCGGCGAGCAGGTTTACGAGGCGTTCGCGCCACTGCTGCGGCGCAGCCGGCTCGCGCAAGTGCCGCCACGCGGCGTCCAGCCTCGCGACGAGTTGCGCCAGCGGCCCGAGCAGCGCGGCATCCAGCCCGCCGATCTCGCCGTGGGACTCAATGCCCTGCCAGGCCACATCGCGCCCGGCGGCATAGCCGAGCAACATGCGGCGCAGGCCGAACAGCCACGTGTGGTCGGCGGCGTCCGTGGGCGGCAGATCGAGCGCGGCGCGGTGTTCGGCGTGCAGGCCCCAGCGCACGTTGGCGCCGCGAACCCAGCGCGCGAGCGTGGGCAGGTCGGATTCGTCGAGGCCAAAGCGGCGGCGCAGCGCCGGCACGTCGAGCAGGTCGAGCACCTCACTGGCGGTGACGCGGGCATTCGGCAGGCCAAGCAGCAGTTCCAGCCCCTGCACCAGCGGGTCGGTGGCGCGGCTGCCCTGATCGGCCAGGCAATACGGGATGCGGCGCGCGTCGTTCGCGTCGTGCAGGCCGAACACGGCGCGCACGTGCGGGGCGTAGGCGTCGATGTCAGGCACCATCACGATGATGTCGCGCGGGCGCAGATCGGGGTCGGCATCGAAGGCGGCGAGCAGGCGGTCGTGCAGGATCTCGACCTCGCGCTGCGGGCCGTGGGCGATGTGGAACTGGATGGAATGGTCGCCCGGCGCGACGGCCGGCCACTTGTCGCGCGTCTCGGCCAGCGGGCGCAGGTCGCGGATGTCGTCCTGCAGTTGCGCGAGCAGCGTCGCGCCGCCGGTGGGCTCGAACCGGTCGATGCGCTGGCCGATGCCGGCCAGCAGTTCGGCATGCCGGCCGCGCGCGGTGGCGTCGTCATAGGAATCGAGCAGCGCGACGAAATCCCGCCCCTGCCGGCCCCAGGCCGCGAGCAGCGGCTGGGCGTGCAGGTGCAGCGCGTCTTCGGGCAATTCCTCGGGGAAGCCCGCGCGGCGCGACTGGCGGCTGGCGCGCTCGCGGCGCAACAGTTCGCGCCCCTGCACGATGTCGGCCCAGTGGTGCTCGCAGGGGTTGTGCACGCACATCAGCACCTGCGACCAGCGCGCCATCGCCGCCAGCACCTCCAGCGACTGCTGCGGCAGCGACGAGATGCCGAACACCAGCACGCGGCGCGGCAGACCGGGCGGGCGGGCGTCACCGGCCGACTCCACCACTTCCATGAATCGCTCATGCACCGCCGCGCGGCCGCCGGTGGCGGGCAAGCCGGCCTGCGCCAGATCGGCACACAGCGCACGCCATAGCGCCGGCTGCCAGCGCTGGTCTTCGGGCAGGGGGTCGTGCTGGCCGCGCAGATCAGGCAGCACATCCTCACCCGCCGCCCAGGCCGCCAACCAGTCCGCGCGATACACCTGATATTGGTCGAACAGGTCGGCCAGTCGGCCTGCCACCTGAAAGCGCTTGCGCGCGTCCGCGTCATCGACCAGGAAACGCGCCAGCGGCGCATACACCGGGTCTTGCAGCAGTCCCGGCAGCAGCCGCATCAGCCGCCACACCAGCCGCGACTCATCCAGCGGCGAAGCCTCCGGCACCGCCTCACGGCCCAGCACCGCGCGATACACCCGCCAGAAGAAACGCGACGGCAAATCGAAGCGCATCGCTGCGGCAATGCCGCAACCGCCGTCGCGCTCGTCGGTCATGGCAAGGCGCAGCCACTGCGCAATGCCGTTGCTCTGCACCAGCACCGTTTCGTCTTCCAGCGGCGCCAGCGGGTGATGCCGCATCCACGCCACCAGCACGTCACGCAGCGCCTCGGCACGATTGCCGTGCACGAGGATCAGGCCGGGCGGAAGGTCGGGCGGAGCGGACATGCGCGAAGGATACCGGACATCCACGACGCATCCTGTCGCGCCGGTCCTCGACTCGATGCGCCTCGTGCAGGACGAGCCCCGCTTGAGTATCCTTGCGGCTGCCGCCGAGCTCGCAACCCTCCCCCAACTCCGCAGGAAATCTTGAAATGCTCGTTCCCGACGACGACACGGCCATTCACGCCATTTTCGACCGGATACTTGACGAGGGGGTGGCCGTGATACTGGAGACCCGTTCGTTCGAGGCGTTGCAGCGGCGCCTGAGTGAATTGTTCGTTCCACTTGCCGCCCACATCGTCGCGGAAACGGACGAACCCCTGGAGGACGATCAGATCGCTGCCGTGGCGCGCGGGATGGCCACCCACGCGGCCTTCGATCTGTGGAACCACACGCCCATTCCGGAGAACCGTTTCCGCCCCCGGTCCATCGCCCGCCCGGAGCGCAACGCGCCCTGCGTGTGCGGTTCGGGCCGCAAGTTCAAGCAATGCTGCGGTGCGATCGAAACCCCCGGCCTGATCCTGCCACCGGACGAGATGGCGGCCCGCGTCCTGCAGCACTTCCCGCGCGAGCGCATTGGCGAGATCGCCGCACTGCACGTGCCGGTACAGACCCTGGGCATGGTGGCCAGCCGTTGGGCGGAAACCGGTCGCAGCGATGACGTGATCGCACTGCTGGAGCCGGTGTTCGCCGATGTGCGATCGCTCGACGCACGCGCCGAGCACGCCGCCGATGTCCTGCTCAACGTCTACCTCGATCGCGGTGACGAAGCCGCGCGCAACCGGCTGCTGGACAAGCTGCGCAACGCCCCGGACAAGACGCTGGTCTGCGTCGCCCACCAGCGCGATGCCGTCCGCGCCGCGGACCTGGACGATTTCCCGCGGGCCTGGGCAGCCTTCAACGCCGCCCAGCGGCTCACACCGAACAATCCGGCCCTGTCGCATCTGGAGATCCTGATCCTGCTGCAGGAAAGACGCACCGAGGAGGCCCGCGCACGCGCCGAATTCTGGATCGCCAAGCTCTCACGTGACCCCGACCACGACCACTCCGACCTGATCGAGATGCTGCGCACCCTGCCTGCGGAGGGGCAACGCATGCTCGCCGAAGCCTCTGACGAGGCGCCGTTGATCTTCGACCCCGTGCTCGCGCAACATCTGTCCGAACTGCCCATGCGGTACTCGGTCAAGCGGCTGGTGCTGCACGTGGAGTTGAGCGACATCGAACCTCCGATATGGCGTCGCATCGAGGTGGAGAACACGCTCAGCTTCGCCGACCTGCATGTGATCCTGCAGGAGGCGATGGGGTGGCAGGACTGCCATCTGTACGAGTTCGTTGTCGGCGATGTCCGCCTGCAGCCCGCCGACGCCCCCACTGCGGGCGGAGCAGCCGAGCGCACCCTGCCCGACGACGTGGTCGAACTCGGCCAGTTGCTGAACCGGCGAAAATACTTCGGCTACGTCTACGATTTCGGTGACGACTGGCGTCACCGCATCACGGTCGAGCAGCGCCTGCCCTCGCGCCCGCATGAGCGCCCCGCCGCACTGATAGACGGCGCTCGCGCCTGCCCACCGGAGGACTGCGGCGGCGTGCCAGGCTACTATGAACTGCTCGACGCCCTCGCCCATCCACGCCACCGCAACAGCCGCGAGCGGCTGGGGTGGGCCCGCAACTGGAAGCCTGACCGCTTCGATCTGCGGGCCACGGCCAAGCGCGTGGAAGCACTGTTCCGCAGCATCGACTGAGTCGTCCCGCCCGGGGCACGCCGAGATGCGGGCCATTTGGGTCATGCCCTCCGGGTGGGCCTGTATGGCCGCGCCTGCGGCGTTGCGCTCATTGTCAAGGGACTGGCCATTGACGGCTTCGCGCGCCTTGCCGGCTCAGCCATACAGACCCACGCGATCCGCCAGCGCAATTGTGAATAGGCCCTGACGTCCACAGTCATCTGAACGGGCACGGTACCCGCTGGCCGCTTTCGGACCATTGCAGAGTGATAGCACTCCGCCTAAACTGCTTTCATTGACAGCGCAACGCGCAGGAGGCCGACATGGCGACAGTCACCGTCAGAAATCTGCCGGACGAGGTGCATCGCGCGCTTCGTGTGCGCGCAGCGACGCACGGCCGCAGCACCGAGGCCGAAATCCGCGAGATTCTCGAATCGACCGTTCGCCCGCCGGAGCGGCTTCGCTTGGGCTCGGCTCTCGCCGAACTGGGCCGCCGCGTCGGGCTGACCGATGACGACATCGCGGCCATCGAGAAGGTGCGCGACAAGACCCCGACCGAGCCTGTGAGCTTCGAATGATCGTCCTGGATACCAATGTCGTTTCCGAGGCGATGAAAGCCGCGCCGAACGCCACCGTGCTGGCGTGGTTGGATGAGCAGGCGGCCGAAACCCTTTACCTTTCCAGCGTCACGCTTGCCGAACTGCTGTTCGGCATCGGTGCCCCGCCATCCGGCCGGCGCAAGGATGCGCTGAAGCAAACGCTGGATGGCCTTCTGGTGCTGTTCGCGGATCGCGTGCTCCCCTTTGACACCGACGCAGCCCGGCACTACGCCGAGCTGGCCGTTTCCGCCCGAGCGGCCGGCAAGGGCTTCCCCACACCCGACGGCTATATCGCCGCCATCGCGAAGGCTCGCGGTTTCACCGTCGCCACGCGCGACGTTGCGCCATTCCAGGCGGCGGGCCTCAAGGTCATCAATCCGTGGGAGGCCATGCAGTGACGGCGCAGTGTCGGCTGCATTGCGAAGCCTCCGCAACGGAACCATAATGGTTCCATCTTGAAACGAAGTGCCAACCATGCCTGCGAACCTGACCCTGAAGGGCGTCCCCGACGAAATCCATGAGCGCCTCAAAGCGGCGGCCATCGCGAATCACCGCAGCCTGAACAGCGAGATCATCGCGATTCTGGAGGCTCGCGTTCTCACTCGACGCGTCTCCGCGCAGGATCAACTCGCGGTCATTCGCGCCGCGCGCGCGCGCCTCAAGCAAGCGGAGTTCGACCACGCCGAGATCGACCGGATCAAGCGCGAGGGGCGCGCATGATCGTCGTCGACGTCAACGTCATCGCCTACCTCCTCATTCCCGGGAGGTTCACCACCAGAGCCGAACACCTGCTCGAGTCGGACCCAATCTGGGCCGCGCCACGCCTGTGGCGCAGCGAGTTGCGCAACATCCTGGCGACCTACGTACGAACCGGGCAGATCGAACTGCATGACGCGCTCGATCTGTTTCAGCGCGCTGCCGACCTCATCGCCGGCGAGGAGTATGAAGTCGAAACCCCCGCCGTTCTCCGCCTCTGCAAGGAAAGCGGTTGCTCGGCGTATGACTGCGAGTACGTGGCCCTGGCGGAGTTTCTCGATCAGGAATTCGTAACGGCGGATCGAAAGCTGGCGAGCGCGTTTCCCCACAGGGCGCGGATTCTCGTTACTGCGTGACGTTCGACTTGGGCCGCTTGTTGCGTGTTGCGCAACATGGTACGCTGCCGGCATGATCAAGACGTTCCGGCACAAAGGACTTCGCCGTCTCTTTGAGACAGGAAGCGCCTCGGGCGTTCAGGCCAGCCATGCCAAGCGGCTCCGGATGCAACTGGCCGCCTTGGACACTGCCCAGTCGATCGACGATATGGATATCCCCGGGTTTCGCCTTCACCCGCTTAAAGGTGAGCTACGAGGGCGTTGGTCTATTACGGTCAACGGCAACTGGCGCGTGACGTTCGAGTTCAAAGACGGAAACGCCTATGTTCTGGACTACGAGGACTATCACTAATGGCTATGCACAATCCTCCTCACCCTGGTGAGTTCATCACCGACATCTATCTCGAGCCCAATGGCATCAGCGGCAGGGAGCTTGCGGACAAGCTGGACGTGGCCGCTTCTACTCTTAGTCGTGTGCTGAAGGGCTCCAGCCGGGTCACGCCTGAAATGGCGCTCCGCCTGTCCAAGGCTATTGGCCGTAGCCCCGAGAGCTGGCTCGCCATGCAGGACACGTACGATCTGTGGCTCGCGCGGCAGAGCGTCG
This sequence comes from Pseudazoarcus pumilus, assembly GCF_002872475.1. Classification (GTDB taxonomy): domain Bacteria; phylum Pseudomonadota; class Gammaproteobacteria; order Burkholderiales; family Rhodocyclaceae; genus Pseudazoarcus; species Pseudazoarcus pumilus. The sequence continues at coordinate 173,185 of NZ_CP025682.1, read as the reverse complement.
ACTTGCAAAGGGTTGGAAAGCTCAAGTTGGCCGCGGCCTAACTCCGGCTTTAGCCGGCGACGGATCGCCCTCACGGCGGAGCAACCGGTGGAAAGGTGGGTCGTGCGGCAAAACGGCGGTGACATGGGGTCTGACCCCAATTACCTCGTCATCGTATGTTCGGTCTCGGAAACTGGTCCCTTTGCCCGCTCGTGACCGGCAGCAGTCAATCGCGGCGACCACATCAAGCAGACGCTCTCAGGGAAACAGGGGATGCCTGACTCCGTGAACCTTCTCAGTAGTGAAACCGCAACTGCGCAATCTGCACCGCATCGCCCTCCACGCGATACACGATGCGGTGCTCGTCGTCGATGCGGCGGGACCACCAGCCAGCCAGCGCATGCTTGAGCGGTTCGGGTTTGCCGATGCCTTCGTGCGGGGTGCGCTGGATTTCGCGGATGAGGCGGTTGATGCGCTCGACCATCTTGCGGTCGTGCTTCTGCCAGTGGAGATAGTCTTCCCAGGCCTGGTCGGAGAAGACCAGCTTCATTCGGCGAGCGTCCGCTCCGCGCCCTTGCCGCCATCGAGTTGCGCAACGGAGGCGAGCAGACGGCGGGCGTTGGCCGGGGTGCGCAGCAGGTAGGCGGTTTCTTCGAGCGCCTTGTAGTCCTCAAGCGAGAGCATGACCACGGACTGTTCGCCGTTGCGGGTGATGATGAGCGGCTCGTGGTCTTCACAGACGCGATCCATGGTGTTGGCGAGATTCGCGCGGGCGGTGGTGTAGGTGATGGCGTCCATGATGCGTCTCCGGATATGTACGTGTAACTGTACAGCCCCGCAACTACACCGTCCAGCATCATGTGTGGCCGGATTGGTGCAGAGATATCGGCCTTGGCCGGCGCGCTGAAGCCCGTCGCCGGAAGTTGCTGATGGCCAGGAGATGGACGTGAATATTGCCGCAGCCAGCAAGCCCGCAGCTCGGTGTACACTTCGCGCGCTCACACTGCCGACGGCCACGCCATGCCCATTCACGAAATCCGCCACCCGCTCGTCCGCCACAAGATCGGCCTGATGCGCGAGGGCGACATCTCCACCAAGAAATTCCGCGAACTGACGGCCGAGTTGGGCCGGTTGCTGGCCTATGAGGCGTGCAAGGATTTCGAGCTGGAGACCGTTACGCTGCAGGGCTGGGCGGGGCCGGTGGAGGTGGATCAGATCAAGGGCAAGAAGGTGACGGTGGTGCCGATCCTGCGTGCCGGGCTGGGCATGCTGGACGGCGTATTGGACATGATTCCGAGCGCCAAGGTGAGCGTGGTGGGCATTGCGCGCAACGAGGAGACGCTGCAGCCGGCGCCGTATTTCGAGAAGTTTGTGGGGCATCTGGGCGAGCGCATGGCGCTGATCATCGACCCGATGCTGGCCACCGGCGGATCGCTGGTGGCGACCTGCGACATGCTCAAGCGCAAGGGCTGCGGGCAGATTCGCGCGCTGGTGCTGGTGGCGGCGCCGGAGGGCATTGCGCTGATGGCGGAGCGGCACCCGGACGTGGAGATATTCACCGCCAGCGTCGACAGCCACCTGAACGAGCAGGGCTACATCATTCCGGGCCTCGGCGATGCCGGGGACAAGATTTTCGGGACCAAGCTGGGCTGAGGCAGTTGAAGCACCAGGCCCGGTGTCTTGTGGGAGCGGCTTCAGCCGCGAAACGGCCGGTATTCGCGGCTGAAGCCGCTCCCACGAAATCCGCGTCTTGATGGATCAGCGCTTCCTTAACACCAAACCACCCCAACCACGCCCCGCGCGGGCTTGCGGAGAAAATGCATGAGTGAATCGCCGAAAGAACCCGTGTGGCGTCAGGCCATTGCGGGCGGGCAGATCCTGTTCGTGGCTTTCGGCGCGCTGGTGCTGGTGCCGCTGCTGACCGGGCTCAACCCGAGCATGGCGCTGCTGGGCGCGGGCGTTGGCACGCTGTTGTTCCAGTGGATCACGCGGCGCGAGGTGCCGATCTTTCTGGGGTCGAGCTTCGCCTTCATCGCGCCGATCATCTTCAGCATGCAGACGTGGGGGCTGTCGGCGACGATGGGGGCGCTGGCCTGCGTGAGCCTGGCCTACTTCGCGCTGGCGGGGGTGGTGTGGAAGCGCGGCGCGGACATCGTGCATCGCTTCATGCCGCCGGTGGTGATCGGGCCGGTGATCATGATCATCGGCCTGTCGCTGGCGGCGGTGGGGGTGAACATGGCGATGGGGCGCACCGGCGACGGCGCGGCCGAGCTAGTGCCGTATGGCACGGCGCTGATCGTGGCGGCGATCTCCTTCGGCACCACGGTGGCGGTGGCGGTGTTTGCGCACGGGCTGCTGCGGCTGCTGCCGATTCTCTCCGGCGTGGCGGCCGGCTATGTTGCGGCGGTGTTGTTCGGGCTGGTGGATTTCGGCGCGGTGGCCGCAGCGCCGTGGTTTGCGCTACCCACCTTCACCACGCCCACCTTCGAGCTGGCCGCCATCCTGTTCATGCTGCCGGTAGCCATCGCGCCGGCCATCGAGCATGTGGGCGACGTGATTGCTATTGGCGGCGTCACCGGCAAGGACTACACCAAGAGCCCCGGCCTGCACCGCACGCTGGCCGGCGACGGGCTGGGAGTGCTGTTTGCCGGCTCGGTCGGCGGGCCGCCGATCACGACCTATTCGGAAGTCACCGGCGCGGTGACGCTGACGCGCAACTTCAACCCGGCGATCATGACCTGGGCGGCGATCTTCGCCATTGCCATGGCCTTTGTCGGCAAGTTCAACGCGCTGCTGGCGACCATTCCGGTGCCGGTGATGGGCGGCATCATGCTGCTGCTGTTCGGCTCGGTGGCCAGCGTGGGGCTGAAGACGCTGATCAACGCGCGTGTGAATCTGGACGAGGCGCGCAATCTGGTGATCGTGTCGTCGATCCTGGTGGCCGGCGTGGGCGGGTTGGCGCTCAACTTCGACGGCATCACGCTGCAGGGCGTGGGCCTGTGCGGGCTGCTGGCGATCGTGCTCAACCAGATCCTGCCGGAGCGCAGAAAGGAATCGGCACGGGCCTGAGCGCGGTCGAGGCAGGGTCTGCATGGTCAGGCAACTCATTCGACCGTGATCCCGAGCCGGAGGCTCCCGAGATGCTTGCAGTCTCGAGCCGCAGCCAGCGCGAACACGATGCCGACGACAGCGAACGCGCGCTGCAGGAACGGGCGACGATGGCAGGCATCGCACAGGTGCTCGAATGCATCGGCACCGACGTGCGCGACGACTACGCGCGTGCCACGACGCATCGCGGCGCACGGCCGATCAATCGGGGCAGCGACGAGCCGATGTTAAGATCGAAGGCTTGAACCCCGGACAGGAGCGGCGCATGAACAAGCAAATCCTTACCGCGTTGTGCCTCGGCACGGCCCTGCTGGCCCTGCCCGGTACCGGCGCCGTGGCCCAGACCCCGGCTTTGATGGCTTTGTCCAAGGCGCCGAGCAGCGTCTATGCGCTGACCGCCAAGCACGAGCTGATCCGCTTCGATCCGGCCGAGCCGGACAAGGTGCTCGAACGTGTGCAGGTCACCGGATTGGCCGACGGGGATACGTTGCGCGGCATCGACTACCGGGTCGCTCACGGCGTCATGTACGCGCTCGGCGCGCGTGGTCAGCTCTACACCGTGGACCCGAAAAGCGGAGCACTGTCCCGGGTGGGCGACGGCAAGCTCCCGCTGGATCTGCCGGAAGGCCCGCTCGGCTTCGACTTCAATCCGGCGGCCGACCGCGTCCGCGTGGTCGCCGAGACCGGGCTGAACCTGCGCCTGCATCCGGAAACCGGCGAAGCCGTGGATTTCGATCCCGACCGTGAAGGCTTCCAGGCCGATCGCAGCCTGCGATACGCCTTCAACGACCGCTTCATCGGACAGGAGCCCAGCGTGTCGGCCGCGGCCTATACCTACAACCCGGACGACGAGAAGCTGACCACCAACTTCGCGATCGACCGGGAGCGCGGCACGCTCGCGATCCAGGGCACGCGTGAAGGCACCGAACCGCCGGTATCGCCCAACCTGGGGGTGCTGAACACGATCGGCGATCTGGGCACCGGCGCGCTGGACGAAGCGTCCTTCGATATCTCCGACATCAACAACACCGCGCTGGCGGCGCTGCGTGTCGAGGGCGGCGACAAGACCGAGCTGTACCGCGTCAACCTCGACCTGGGTCGCGCGATGCTCATCGGCACCATCGGCGACGGCGAGCCGCTGCTCGGTCTCGCGATCGAACCCTGAATCTTGCGGACGACGGCCATCGCCACTCCTTTGGGGAGTGCGGAGATCACTTGAGGCGGGTCAAGGCCAGCGGCGAATAGCTGAGTAAACTACTCGACTACTACCCCGCTCCGGAGACCCAGGATGTTTGCAGTGATGAGCCGCAGCCAGCGTGAGCGCGATGCCGCCGCGCAGGCCACGTTGATTGCGGAAAATGCCGAACTCAAGGCTCGCCTCGCCGCACTGCGCGACGAATGCGACGCGATCCGCAGCGAACGCGACGCGCTGTCCGCCGAGCGCGACGCGCTGACCGAAGTCAGCCGCAATCTCGACGCCTTCGGCGGTTCGCTCGACGGCGTCAGTGGTTCCTTCCGCGACCTTGCCACCACGCTCAACGAGGAGCGCGCCGTCGCAGTCGAGGCCGCCACGCTGGCCGACGAGAACCGCGGCGCCTTCGAACACATCACCGGCAACCTGCGCGCGCTGTGCTCCACCGTCGAGGACGCGGCCGGCAATATCGAGACCCTGCACCGGCGCGCCGGCGAGATCGAGGGCATCGTCAAGCTGATCCGCGAGGTCGCCGACCAGACCAATCTGCTCGCGCTCAATGCGGCCATCGAGGCCGCGCGCGCCGGCGAAGCCGGACGCGGCTTTGCGGTGGTCGCCGACGAGGTGCGCAAGCTGGCCGAGCGCACCGGCGCGGCCACCGCCGAGATCGGCGACCTGGTCGACGGCATCCGCAACGAGACCGAAATGGCGCGCGAGACCATGCAGCGCGGCGCCGCCGACGCACATCGCCACGCCGAGGAGAGCGAGCGCGCCATGCACAGCATGGAGCACATGGAATCGCTGTCGCAGCACATGCAGCACGCCGTCAGCGGTGCGGCGCTGCTGGCCAACGTGGAATTGGCCAACCTCGAAGAGCTGGGACTGAAGCTGGCGGTGTACAAGGTATTGCTGGGGGTGTCTCAGATCCGCCCGGACGAGTTGCCCGACGACACCGAATGCCGCCTGGGCCAGTGGTATTACGACGGCGACGGCAAGGCACGCTTTGCCCGTCTGCCCGGCTATGCGGCGCTGGAGCGCCCACACCAGGCCGTGCATGAACGCGCCTGCAGCGCCCTACAGCATCACTACGCTGGCGAACGCGAGCGCGCGCTGCAGGCGCTGGCGGCGATGGAAGAGGCCAACCGCACGGTCATGGACGGCATCGCGCGCATGCTCGAATGCCTCGAGTGGCGCGCACCCGCACGCGACTGAAGGCCAACGCGCGGTGCACGCGGCGCGGCCCCGTCGATCCGCAACGGGGCCGCGCGCAGGGCTTTCGACCCTGTCTACATCAGCGGACGGCCGCGGTGCACATCCTTGTCGTGCAGACCATGCGGTTTTCGCATCGATTCGATCATGTAGAAGTCTGGCCGGTACTCGATATCCTTCCAGTCGTACCAGTCGGGCTTTTCGATCTCCTCGTATTCGACAACCAGCATCGAGCCACCGTGCTCGCGACCGTTGTTGGTGGTGTGGTGGTCGATGTGGTCATGCGTCATCCAGAGACCGGGGTTGTTCATGCGCACGATCACGTCCACGCGCTCGCCCGGCTGCATCGGCACGACGTCCACCTCGTAGGGCGCGGGCAGCGGCTTGCCGTCCTTGTGCGTGACCAGCATGTCATGTCCGTGCAGATGAAAGGCCACCGGAACGGTCGCGGCGAACAGTCGCAGGCGCAGCACGTCGCCCTTGCGCACGCGAATGGGCTGCGACATCGGAAAGGACTTGCCGTTGATGGAGTAGTAGTTCAGGTGCTCGCCCGGGCGCGGACCGTCGCCGAAGGCGTCGGCATACTTCTCGGACCATCCCGAGAACATCAGCAGCGCGTCATGGGTGACCTGCTGCTCGAGTTCGGATGGCGCCTTGGGCTCGACGATGAGCGGACCCCACATGCCGCGGATGCCGACATGTTCATTCACGTTGACGTGGCAGTGGTACCACAGTGAGCCGACCTTGTCGGCGACGAAGCGGTAGGTGTAGCTGTCACCCGGCTCGATGGCGTGCTGGGTGACGTGCGGCACGCCGTCGGACTGCCAGGTGCCGGTCTGGAACATGCCGTGCCAATGCACGGTATGGCTCAGACCGGTCAGGTTGTGCACGGTGACCTCGACCTCGTCGCCTTCGCGGACGTGGATCAGCGGCCCCGGGACCTGCCCGTTGAAGCCCCAGGCCTTGGCCTTGAAGTTGGGGGCGACCTCGACCTCGATCTCCTCGATGGTCATTTCGAACTGGCGCAGCTCGGCCTGCGCCACACTCACGGCCAGACTCGCCAACAGCGCGAGGCCGGCTTTCAACATCGGATTCATGGTGTGTTTCCTCGTCGGCGGGTCGTCGACCCGCGATTTCGTCGTGTCAGCCGCCACAGCACAGGCGGCGCAGATGGCCGACCAGCGCGTGAATCTGCTCGTCGTCCAGCGTGTGTCCCCAGGCGGGCATCAGCACCGACTGGTTGATCGACTTGCCGCCGTGCTTGATGACCTTGAACAGCTCCTCGTCGGAGCGACCGGACATCTCGGTAGGATCGCTGTGGTCGCGCGGCGCGACCGACATGTGCGGGGCGTTGATGCCCTTGCCGTCGCCGGCCGAGCCGTGGCACTGCACGCAGTAGCTGCGGTACAGCTCGGCACCGTCGTCGCCGGCCATCGCCGGCGCGACCAGGCACGCGGTCAGGGCGATTGCTGCGATGCGCTTCATGGCTGAGTCTCCGCGATGGTGTAGAGATAATTGACCAGCTTCTGCACGGCCTGCTCGTTCATCTCGAGCACCGGCATCAGCGGCTGATCGTGCCAGGCGTCCGGATCACCGATGTAGTTCAGCAGGTAGCCGGGCTGCAGCCGCTCCCACGCGGTGTACAGTTCTGGCCCGGAAACGCCGCCGCTGTCGGGCTCATCGCGGTGGCAGGCGACACAGCCCTTGAAGCGCCGGAAGTCGAGCTGACCCATGCGCATTGCGACCTTGGCCGGCGTGTAGTCGGTCGACAGCTCCACGCCTTCGGGTGCGGGCAGGGTGGCCAGCCAGTCGGCGACCGCCTGCGCGCGCTCGGCGTCGAGCGCCGGGTGGTCGACAAGACTCGCGGCATCGATCACGTCGCCCTCGGGCGTGCTCTCGATGTGGCGCGGGGGGAACCAGCCCGCCGGGTAGATGCGCGTGGGCGACTGCAGCCAGCGCACCATCCAGTCCTTGCGGAACTTGGCTCCGGCATGAAACAGCGGCGGGCCGAGAAGCTCGGCACGGCTGCCCGCGTCGTTGCGCGACAGGGCGTGACAGCCGGCGCAGTTCTCGGCCACGAAAGCCTCGGTGCCGGCGTAGGCGACCGGCGTCAGCGCGAACGCCAGCGCCGCCGCAATGGCCTTGGTGAAGGTGTTCATGTTGCGTCCTCCGTTGTGCGCGCTCGCCCGACTCAACGCAGCACGAGCGCTTCGCCGCGCCCCTTGCTCGCGTCAGCCTGGTCGTGCGCCATCAGCACCGTGATGCCGCCGTTCAACGCGTGGCGCATGCGGTGATCGACGATGGCGTTGTTGGTCGCCCGCCCCGCGGGTGGAATGATGTCCATGACCATGCCGTGCGCGGGCGCGACCTCGACCGTCTGCATGCCGTGGCGCAGGTTGAGCGGGTTGCCGTTGTCCCACACGCGATCCCAGATGCCGGCGATCGGGTGCATCGCGGCAGCCTCGTTGATCATCGCGTTGACGTAGTACAGGCGCACACGCTCGCCCGGCTTGGCTTCCAGGGTCAGGCTCGCGTTGGGGTCATGCACCGGGTCGTAGTGGAAGACCTTGCCGTTGATCAGCACGCCCTCCCAGCGGTTGCCCATGGTGATGTCCTCGGCGTTGGCACCGGCCTCGAACAGATCACCCTGCACCAGCACGTACTCGCGGTCGGGCTTCGGATAGGCGTCGCTGTATCCCTCCTTGGGATCGACAATGATCACGCCATACATGCCGCGCGAGATGTGCTCCGACATCGATTCGCTGCCGCAGTGGTAGAAGAACACGCCCGGATAGTCGGCCGAGAAGCTGAAGCTCTTGCTCTCGCCCGGCTTCACGTCGGTGAATTCGTCGAGCACGTCGACGCGTGCGGCGTGAAAGTCCATCGAGTGGCTGTTGCCGTTGTCCGGATGGTTGTGCAGCGTGAACTCGACCACGTCGCCCTGCGTGACCCGCACCAGAGGGCCTGGAATGGTGCCCTCGTAGGTCCACATGCGACGCTCGTTGCCGGCATTGTCGACAGCGATGTCGACCTCCTTTACGGTCATCTCCACCTTGACCGTTTCGGCCAGGGCCGGGGAGAGGAAGGCGCAGCACGCAAGCGCCGCTGCAAGCTTCTTGAGGTTCATGTCGGTTCTCCTGTGGTGGGGGGAGCGCAGGATCGCTCCCGTTTTTCAAAGATTCTTTCTTAACGAATCTTCCAGCGTCCACAACAAAGGCTCAAACACAGTTCGGCGGATTTTTCCCGAGCACACTCGTTAAGCCGGGTATTTATGGGTTTTGTACGGGTTTTCGGCTCGAGATCCATTCACGAACCGGCCTCTATCAACCCTGCCATCTGTGATCTTTCATTGTTGAAACTTGCGTTTTATACGCATGTATGAGACAACCGAAACATCGCGCACGGCGCAATTTGTGGAACCTGGCGGATGCAGTTGTCCCACTTCACCGACTACTCGCTGCGGGTGCTGATGTATCTGGGCTTTCGTGGTGACGAGCGCGTCACCATCGCGGAGATCGCCGATGCCTACGACGTCTCGCGCACCTATCTGATGAAGGTCGTCAGCCATCTGGCCGCGCGCGGCTACGTGCACACGGTGCGCGGCAACGGCGGCGGACTCGAACTGTCACGCGACGCCGCGCTGATCAATCTGGGCGAAGTGGTGCGCGAGTGCGAACCCGATTTCGACATCGTCGAATGCCTGGGCGAGACGCATTCGGACTGCCCGCTGTTTCCCGAGTGCGTGCTGCGCAGCCTGCTGCGCGAGGCCACCCGTAACTTCCTCGCCACGCTGGAACGCCATTCCCTGCGCGACCTGATCCAGAACCGTTCGCTCGGCGCCAAGCTCATCACCGTGCATCCGCCCGCGGCCCGCGCACGCCGAGCCGCGCCGCCGTGACGCTCTCGCCGCACGGCGGCGCGCACCACCGCTTCGTCGAGCTCGCGCATCGCCTGCGCGAAGCGATCGAGCGCGGCGTGCTCCGTCCCGGCGAACGCCTCCCGTCGATCCGCGGCTTCGCCGCCGAACACGGCATCGGCATGGCCACGGCACTGCGTACCTATCGCCTGCTGGAAGAGGCGGGCCACATCGCGCCACGCCACGGCACAGGCTTCTTCGTCGAGTGCACGAATTCGCCCGCGAGTCTCGTCAACGTCACCGACGCGCCGCACATGCCGCCGCTTCCGCGCGCCTCGCTGCGCGCACTGGCCGACGTAAACCAGCGCCTGGTGCGCCTGGCACGGCGCGACCCGCGTCTGCTCACCGGCGACTTCCCCCCACAGGGCGATCCCGAACTGCGGCGCCAGATCGCCCGTCGGCTGATCTCGCCCTACGGCCTGTGCGACCCCGACGAGTTGCTCATCACCGTGGGCGGCGCAGCAATGGTTGCACTGGCGCTGACCGCATTGACGCGTCCGGATGCGCGCGTCCTGCTCATCACGCCGTGTGCGCCGGAACTCATCGACGCGGTGCAACGCAGCGGTCGCCACTTGATCGAAGTGCACAGCCCCGACGGCCCCGATCCGACGCGCATGGCGCATGCCCTGAGCGAGTACGCGCCGGCCGCCTGCGTGCTGGCCGCCAACTGTGCGCAGCCGGGCGGTCGCAATCTGGACGAGGCACGGCGCGTGCGCATCGTGCGTCTGCTCGAACACCATCGCACCCTGCTCATCGAGGACGACACGGGGGGTGATCTCGCGCATGGCGCCCGCGCGCCGCTGCTCGCGCGCGACGGGAGGCGCGACACGCACGTGGTCTGTGGCGACTTCGCCATCGGCCTCGGCCTGGGGCGGCGACTGGGCTGGATGCTGGCCAGAGAACACGCCCCACGGCTGGCCGAACTGGCCACAACCATTGCCGCGCAGCCCTCGCCGCTGGTCCAGCGTGCGGTCGAGCAGACGCTGCGCAGTGGTGACTATGATCGTCATCTGCGAGCGCTGCGGCGCGAAATGCGCGCCGAAGTGCGCAAATGCTCGGGCAAGCTGCACGCATGCCTGCCCGCGGGAGCACAAGCCTTGCCGCCGAACGGCGGCCTCTCACTGTGGGTGCGCTTCGACACCGAATCCGAAGCCACCGCCTGGCGGCAGGCGCACGCGGCGCAGTTTCGCATCGAACCGGGAGAGCGCTTTTCAGCTCACAGGCGCTACGCCAACTGTGTGCGCGTGTCGACGCCCGGCCACGCGGACTGAGCGAGCACGAACCCGGTCGATACGCTTACCATGGCCTGATGCCCGCCGACCCTGTTCTCGCCAACCCCGAGCGCCTCGACCGCATTCCGCTCGCCGTGCTGATTCTGGCCAACCTTGCGCCCGCGGTCGGCGTGCTGTTCTTCGGCTGGGATGCCCACTACCTGCTCTTGCTGTACTGGCTGGAGAACCTCGTCGTCGGCGGCTGGACGCTGCTGCGCATGCTGCACGCCGGCGGTCTGCGCGTGCTGCCGCAGTCGGCCTTCTTCAGCTTTCATTACTCGTTCTTCTGCGCCGGCCACGGCATCTTCATCCTCACCCTCACCGATCTGCCCGGCGAGGCACCGCCGGAGGATTTCGATGACGAAGGCTTCGTGCTGCTGATGCCCTTTCGCATGCTCGCCAGCCAGTTCGGCTGGATCGCCAACGAGATGCCCGGCCTGTTCAGCCTGCCGCTGCTGGCTTTTGTCGTCAGCCATGGGGTGTCGACGCTTTACCATCACTTCATCGACCGTGAGGACGACGGTCGCGACGCCGACGACATCATGTTCGACCCTTACAAGCGCATCGTCGCACTGCACATCGCCATCATTCTCGGCGCCATGGCGATCATCGAGACCGGCGCCACCACCGTCGCGCCCGCGCTGTTGCTACTGGTCGGCATGAAAACCGCCATCGACGTGCACCAGCATCGCAAGGCACACCGCGATCGACGCCGGGCAGGCGCTACAGCTTGAACGACAGCGAGATTGCACCGAACTTGTCGGCGCCGTCCTGCCCGTGGAATTCGCGCGAGCGCCACACGTGCGTGAAGGCCACGCGCACGTCGCGCCAGTCGAGTACCAGACCGACCTGCACGTCGCCGACGAGACGTTTCTTGTCGACACTGCGGCTGTCGCGGAAGGTGTTGCCGTCGAGGAAGATGTTGCGCCCCACGGCTCGCCCTTCGGCGCCGGCGAAGGCATACCAGCGAAAGTCGCGCGGGGGCGCGAAGTCGCTGGAACCGGGAAGACCCGGCTGAATGCGTGGCGGGCCGTAGTCGTTGGGCAGGCTGGGGCCGAATCGCAGCATGAATCCGCTGCCGAAATACGTGAACACGTTGCCCAGGGCGATGCCCGAGTGCGCCGAGAAATCCGCCTCGTGCCCGAGCAGCCGGGTGCGCGCCAGGCCCTGCCAGCTGCGCTGCCAGGTCGCCACCACGCCCAGTTCGTTCTTCAGCTGCGTATCCCAGCCCAGTGGCCTGGGCGAACCCACGTTCTTGTGCACGAACTTCTGCGTCTGCTCGCCGAGCGCCGCCGGCCCGACCACGCCGATGGACAGGCCGAACTGGTCGACCACGCGCCCGCGCTCCACACCGAGACCGATCGCACCATACAGCCAGCCGGCATATGGGCGCTCGCCCCGCGCCGGATCCTCCACCTCGATGTCGCTGGGCGTGAACAGGCTCTGACCGAAGGCGTAGCCGTAGCGGATGGTCTTCTTCTCCGGATACCACGGCATGATGCCGGCCACGCGCCGCGCCCACTCGGGCACGGGCCGGCGTTGGTCCGGCACCCAGGCGAAACGCACACCATTGGTGTAGTGCCGGTCGACGTCGTAGAACAGGTCGTTCTCGACAACCAGGCTGAGTGTGCCCTGTGGCCTTTCGTCTTCCTGCGCATGCGCGAGCGGAGCGACGAAGCCGAGCGAAACGAGTACGAGACCGAGCGAACGAAGAGTCATCGGTTTTCGAGGAGTGGAGGTTGCCGCATTCTATCCGTTCGTCGTAGGCGGCGTCGGTAAGCGAATTTGACGCCCGCGATCCGTTCGCTGCGGTCGTATCATCGGCCCATGACCGCCCTGGACGACCACCCCCGGCCGACCCACCGCAGCGTGCTCGCACTTGCCGTGCCGGTGATGCTGTCCAACGTGTCGACACCGCTGATCGGTATCGTGGATACGGCGGTCGTCGGTCAGATCCCCGATCCGGCGCATATCGGCGCGGTCGCGGTCGCGGCACTGGTGTTCACCTTCGTGTTCTGGGCCTTCGGCTTTCTGCGCATGGGCACTACCGGGCTGACCGCGCAGGCGCTGGGCGCTCGTGACGGTGACGAGCTGCTGGCCTGTCTGGGTCGGGCAATGCTGATCGCCGGTGTCGTCGGCGCCGGGTTGATCGCGCTGCAATGGCCGATCCGCGAAACCGCCTTCGCCCTGCTCGACGGCAGCGAGCGCGTCGAGGCGCTGGCGCGCGAATACTTCGACATCCGCATCTGGGCCGCGCCCATGACGCTCGCCAACTACGCGCTGCTGGGCTGGTTCATCGGTCAGGGGCGCTCAGGCACTGCGCTGGTGCTGCAACTGACGCTGAACCTGTCCAATGTGGCGCTCGACCTGCTGTTCGTGCTGGGCCTGGGCATGGGCGTGGCCGGCGTCGCGCTGGGCACGCTGCTGGCCGAGTCGATTGCGGCCGTGATCGGTTTGGGCGTGGCTTGGGTGCATGCACGCGGCGTGGACGGGCGCTTGTCGCGTGCCCGGCTGCTCGACGCAGCGCGGCTGGCGCGCACGTTGGCGGTCAATCGCGACATCATGATCCGCTCGATGGCGCTGATCTTCGTGCTGCTGTGGTTCGTCGCCCAGGGTGCGCGTCAGGGCGAGGTGGTGCTGGCCGCCAACGCGGTGCTGATGCATTTCATCGCCACCGCCTCGTACTTTCTCGACGGCCTGGCCTTCGCGGCCGAGGCGCTGGTAGGGCGTGCGGTAGGCGCGGCGCGACGCGCGCTGCTCGATTCGGCGGTGTTTTTGACCACGTTCTGGGCCGTGCTGCTGGCCGGCGTGCTGTCGCTCGCCTTTTTGCTCGCGGGTCCGCTGGCGATCGACGTGCTGACCGTCGACCCGGCCACACGGCTGGCCGCGCGCGAGCATCTGGCGTGGGCGGCAATGGCGCCGCTGATCGGTGTCTGGGCCTTCCAGCTCGACGGCATCTTCATCGGCGCGACGCGCTCGGCCGAGATGCGCAACGCGATGCTCGCGTCGCTGGCGATCTTCCTCGCCGCCTGGTGGGCGCTGCGCGGCTGGGGCAACCACGGGCTGTGGGCGGCCTACCACGTTTGCTACGTGGCACGTGCGCTGACGCTGGGTCGGTACTACCCGCGGCTGACAAGAGCCTTGGACACCTGACGATCAGGATGGCCGAGCTTGCAGCACGCAGCGCACCTCGTCGCCCACCCGGATGCGGCCACCGTGCAGTACGCGCGAGGTGACACCGCCGTGGCCGCGCATCGCGTTGAAGCCGCCGGGACCGAGCACCTCCTCCATGCGCGAGCACGGATCGCAGCTGCCGGTGATTTCGAACACGGCCGCACCGACCTGCAACACCAGTGGACGGTCCTTGAACAGGCTGCGGGTGGCGAGCAGATTGAGTCCCGAGATGACGAGGTTGCGGCGCAAATCGGCCGCATCGACCGAGGCGTGGCCGGCCAGCGCAGCGATGACAGGCAGGTGTTCGGCCTGGATCAGCGTAACCTGACGCTTGCCACCGCCGGGACGCGAAGGCAGTGCGAAGGATGCGCGGTCGCCATCCAGCCCGCGTTCGGCAAGCGCTTCGATTTCCGTTACAGACTTTATCGGCTGCATGCGCGCCGGACGCAGGAAAATGGCCTCGACCCGACCCGCGTGCGGGTGACGCGCGGCGATGTTGCGCATCGAAGGCTCGTCGAGATCGATGTCCTCGCCGCTGCTCATTCCGGATCCTTGTCGTCGCCCGCCGGCGCCTGCGCCTCGCGGCGCTGCGCGAGATAGCGACGGATGGCGATGCCGACGAAGGCCACGGTGAAGATCAGGCCGAGAAAGCGGATGGTGCCAGCCAGCGGCTGCAACGTCGGGTTGTCGGTACCGACGAGAATGGTCGGCACGAGGAACACGCCGATCGCCAGCCCGCCTGCGGCGAGCTTGGCCGAGAAGGCCCAGTCCGAGCGCAGGGCGATCTGGTAGAGGCGTTCGTTGCGTTTGCAGCGATGTCGCATGTTCGGGGGCCGGGGACGGAACGTCGAGCCGGCATCTTACCGCCGGCGACGGCGCGCACAAAGAAGGCCCGTCACGCATGCCACGGTGGGCGACGGCCGCAAGGAGGTTGTTATGAACCGCATCCATCACGCCACGCTGATTGCGCTGTTGGCATTGTCGATCGCCCCGGCCATGGCGCAGGCGACGCCGGTCGGCAGCTACGTCGGAATACTGCCGTGCGCGGATTGCCCCGCCATCGAACTGCGCCTGGACCTGCTCGAAGACGGCGCGTTCCACCAGCGCAGCGTGTATCGGGACCGCTCCGGCAGCTTCGACGCGATCGGGCGCTGGAAGGAAGACGACGCCAGGCTGCGCCTGCACTACCCGAATGCGGACACGGTGCATTTCGCCATCGACGAGGACAGCCTTAAACTGCTCGACCGGCAGGGGCAACCGATCGACTCGCGCCAGGAACACAGACTCTACCGCTCAGCGCGGCTCGGGCTCATCGAGCCACGCGTACGCCTGGAGGGCCACTTCCGCTACTACGCCGACAGCGCGACGCTGCACGACTGCGCGACCGATCGCCGCCTTCCGGTGGCGATGGAAGGCGATTACCTGCGGCTGGAGCGCGCCTGGAGTCATGCCCGCGCGACAATGCAGCGACCGCTGCCGGCAGTGGTGCAGGCGCGCATCGTGCATCGCGTGAACATGGAGGGCCCGCCGCGCCCGACCGTGATCGTCGAGCGCCTGATCTCCGCCGGCACCGCGGTGTCGTGCACGCCGCAAGGGGTCGCCACGCTCTACGACACGCCATGGACGGCGCTGCGCATCGGCGACCGCGACGTGCCGGTCGACGCCCGACCCGCGCAATTGCGCTTCACCGAAGGCTTGCCGACCCGCATATCGGGCTCGACCGGCTGCAACCGCTTCAACGGCACGGCCACGCTGACCGGGGGCTCGCTGCTGGTCGGGACCGTGACCACGACGAAGATGGCCTGCCCCGACAACGGCCTGCGCGAACGCGCTTTCCTCGACGCCCTGGATGCCGCACGCAGCTGGCGCATCCGCGAGCGGCAACTCGAACTGCTCGACGCACAGGGGCGCACCGTCGCGGTTTTCGACGCCGATCAGCGCGGCACGCGGCAAGGCGCATCGGGCTTGCGCCACAACGAGCGAACGCGCAACACCACGCGGTAGCCCAGCTCCAGCACATGCACGACGCCGGGCAGCGCAGCGACACGCCCGAGGACGCGAAACCGCGGCAACTGCTGCCACAGCAGCGCGAAACCGAGCGCACCCGAAGCCAGCCGCCCGCCCGGTCGACGGACGTGAAAACGCGCCATCGCGGCGTCGAAATCGAGATCGTCGCCAAGTGAGCGCGAGTCGGCTTCGACCAGATTCACCCAGTCGACGCCATCGGCCCCCGGTTGGCGACGGTAGAAGCCAATCTCGCGTCGGCAAAGCGGACAGCCGCCGTCGTAATACACGGTGAGTCGTTGCGCTTCGCTCATGCGTTCTCCGTGAGGAAGTCGAACAGACCGGCCTCCGACACATCATCCGGCGCTGGTAGCGAACGGCATACGCAATACCCATCGGGCTGACGACACCCCGCTTCTTGTCGTAGACAATTCATGATGCACGGACCTCCGACCCGCGGACAAGTTCGTTCGACGGCCACGACCCTCACAAGTCGGCCAGCATTCCCTGCTGCGCCAGCGCCTCGACATGCTCGCAAATCCGGCCCGGTGTCGTGAACCAGATGTCGCCCCGATCGCGTGCGGCCGCGCAATGCTCGAGCGCGCGGCGCAGATGGCGCAGCCGGTAAGGCTGGCCCACCAGATAGGGATGCAGCGCGACGCCCATCACCAGCGGTTGGCGCGCGGACTGTTCGAGCATCTCGTCGAACTGGTCGATGATCATGTCAGCAAAGTCGCGGCCATCGAGCTTGCGCGCGACGATCATCGGGATGTCGTTGAGTTCCTGCGGATAAGGGATGGACCACAACGGGCCATGCGCAGTGCGCATGCGCACCGGCTGATCATCGTGCGCCCAGTTGAGGTTGTAGCGGTAGCCGGTCTCAGCGAGCAGATCGGGCGTATGGCGACTCTCGGAAATCCACGGCGACAACCAGCCGGTGGGCGCGCAGCCGCTCGCCTCGGCGATGCGTTGGCGGCAGGCCGCGAGCAGCGCACGCTCGGCGTCGACGTCGAGGTCGGCCTGACGCACCGCATTGGTATGCCCGTGGCCAATGATCTCGTCGCCGCGCGTCACGCAGGCCGCGACGACTTCCGGGCAGTGGTCATACAGCGCGGTGTTGATCAGCGTACCCGAGGGCAGGCCGAGCGCGTCGAACAGCTCCAGACATCTCCAGACGCCGACGCGGTTGCCGTACTCACGCCACGAGTAATTGAGTACATCCGGTTCCGGAGAAGGCGGGCCAAGTGCCGCACCCAGCCCTTCGCCGAAGGCGAAATGTTCGATGTTGAAGCCCAGATACACGGCCAGACGGGCTCCACCCGGCCAGACGTAGTCAGGGCGGTCGTGAATGCCACTGTAGGCAAAGCGACCGTGGTCAGGCAACGGCGGAAGGACTTCGGATCGGCTCATCGGGCTTTCCTCACTGTTGCAGGCCGGCGCGCTGCAGCAACCATTCTGCGCTGTCGTTCCACACCGACATCTCGACAATCTTTGCGTCTCGCAGCACGTAGCGGTCCACGTAGCGATTGCCTTCGAACGGCGTGCCGTCGGGCCATGCGCCATGCAGCGTTCCCAGCGCGTAGACGATGGCGCATCCATCGTCTGCGCCGCACACCACCTCGTAGCGCTCAAAGCGCTTCTTGACCCAGGCGTAGCGGCGCGCGTTGAAGGCCGCGCATTCGGACGGATCGCTCATCTGGCGTCCGCCGGTAAAACGGATGCGCATGTCCGGCGCCATGAAGGCCCTCGCGCCCTCCGGATCCGGGACCATGATCATGCGCAGGAAGCGGTCCACGCTTGCTACGGCCGCGCGGGCGGCCTCGGTATCGGCAATGATCTCTACAGGTGCGTCACTCATGATGAACTCCTCGAACTTGCACGAAATTGGTGCGGCCAGGAGTCACTGAAGAATGCAAAAAAACGTATACACGTTGGCCCGATTTTTGCTGAAGGTTATGTATGCAAACCGCTGCGGTCGGCGGGCAGAAAGCCATGCGTGATGGGCCTCCGATCTCGTCCGCACAAAACGAGTCCGCCACCCGCGTACAAGCACCGGAGCCAATGGAGTCGTCATGCAGCAGAAGAAGATCACACTCGTCACCGGAGGGGGCATCGGCATCGGCCGAGCCACCGCCATCGCATCGGCCGGGGCTGGCCATCATGTCGTCGTCACCGATGTGCTCGAACGCGAAGGCAACGAGGTCGTCGAGCACATCCGCGCAACCGGCGGCAGCGCCGAATTCATGCTGCTGGACGTGCGCTCCACACCCCAGGCGGACAGCGTGGTGCGAGCCGTGGAAGAGACGCACGGAGCCATCGATGCACTGGTGCTCAACGCCGGCATCGCTCACCGCGTGCCGCTGCCCCAACTGAGCGACGAGAAATGGGACATCACCCACGACATCGACCTCAAGGGCATGTTTCGCGTTGCGCGTGCTGCCTTGCCACACATGCGCAGCCGGGGCAGCGGCGCCATCGTCTGCCTGACCTCGCTGATGGGCGTGGCCTGGGGCTGGAACGAACACGTGCACTACTCCGCCGCCAAGGCCGGCGTCGTGGGTCTGATGCGGGGGCTGGCGATGGAGGTGGCGCGCGACGGCGTGCGCGTCAATGCCGTCTCGCCCGGCTTCGTCGAAACCGCGCAACTGGCCTCCGAGGAACACTCTCTGGGCCGCGAGGGCATTCGCAAGGCGGCCGAGTTCATTCCGCTGGGGCGCGTCGGCCAGCCCGACGACGTCGCCGACGTCATTCTCTTCCTGGCCTCGCCGGCCGCACGCTACATCACCGGTCAGGTCATCGTTGTCGACGGCGGCCTCGTCGTCACGGGCCGCTGAGTTGCCGATACCAGTCAGCGCAGCCGTCGCACCCCGCGAGGCAAAGCAATCTCCCGACGGCTGGAGATTGCTTGCTCGCCTTACACTTCGCATGAACAAAGTCCTTCCGGTCAATGCCCGCGGCGGCCCAGGTAGGCCTCCATTACGCGCGGGTCCGACGCAAGAGCCCTGGATTCGCCTGAAATCGACACCACACCGTTTTCCATCACATAGGCGCGCCGCGACACGGCAAGCGCCTGGTTGGCGAGTTGCTCGACGAGCAGCACCGCCAGACCCTCCTTGTTGAGTTCGACCAGGACCGGGAACAGCATCTCGAGGATCTTCGGCGCCAGCCCCAGCGAAAGCTCGTCGATGACGAGCAGGCGCGGACTCGATGCCAACCCGCGCGCGATCGCCAGCATCTGCTGTTCGCCACCCGACAGCGAGCCGGCGAGCTGGGCACGACGCTCAGCCAGACGTGGGAACAGTTCGTAGGCATGCTCGATGGCCTCTTCGACCTTTGCCGGCTCACGCGAAAACACGAAAGCGCCAACCCGCAGATTGTCCTCGACGGTCTGGTCCGAGAACACATGCCGCCCCTCGGGCACCATCGCCAGGCCACGCCGCACCATCGCATGCGAAGGCTGGCCGGTGACGTCCTCGCCGTCGAACTCGATGCGCCCGGCCACCGGCTGGACGACCCCCGACAAGGCCTTCATCGTCGATGACTTTCCCGCCCCATTGGAGCCGATGACGGCAACAAAATCACCGTCTCCGACCTCGATCGAAACACCGCGTACGGCCTGAACGTGTCCGTACGCGACCTGCAGATCGGATATTCGCAGCAACATCTGGGTCATTGCGCCCCCTGCTCATTTGGATTGACGGCCGCCGTGCCGAAATAGGCCTCGACGACACGCGGATCGTCCTGCACCTGATCGGGCGTTCCGGAAGCGATGACCTGACCGTAATCAAGGACCGTGACGTGGTCCGACACCGCCATGATCATGTCGACGTGGTGTTCGACCAGCACGATGGTGATGCCGAGCGCCTTGAGGTCGCGGATCAGCGCGATCAGATCGTCGATCTCGGCATGCGTCAGGCCGGCTGCCGGCTCGTCGAGCAGCAGCACTTCGGGCGAAAGTGCCAACGCGCGTGCGATCTCGAGACGACGCTGATGACCAAAGGCGAGATTGCGGGCGATCTCGTCGGCGTAGTCGGCCAATCCAACGTAATCGAGCAGCATGCGCGCACGCGCACGCATCAGGCGTTCCTCGCCGAAGTGCCCGGGCAGCCGCGCCATCGCCGTGGCGATCCCGCCGCGATAACGCGAGTCGAAGGCCACCAGCACGTTTTCCTCCAGCGTCATGTCCGCGAACAGCTCGGTGTTCTGGAAGGTGCGCGTGAGGCCGTCGCGCGCGATGCGGTCGCTGCGCGTGCCACCGATCGGATGACCGCGCAGCAACACCTCGCCCTCGGTCGGTTTGTAGAACCCCGACAAGGCGTTGAGCAAGGTGGTCTTGCCGGCGCCGTTGGGACCGATGATGGCGTGGACGGTGGCGCGCTCGATGGAGACATCGACTTCGCTCACCGCGGCCAGGCCGCCGAAGCGGATGGTCAGCCCGGACGTGGCCAGCACTGCACCGTGATGGTGCTTGCCCTCCACCCGCAGCAACGCATTGGCCTCATCCGACGGTCTGGGCCAGGCTTGCGGGGTGCGCGCACGCGTGTTGCTGCGATTGCGCGCCACGTCGATCCAGTGGGTGACCGTGCCAACGATGCCCCGGGGCAGGAAGAAGATCACGACCGCCAGCAAGGCGCCGTAGGCGAACAACTGCCACTTGCCGAAGGCCTGCAGCACGTTGGGAATCCAGGTCAGCACACCGGCGCCGACGATGGGGCCGAGCGTGGTGCCGGAACCGCCCAGGATCACCATCAGCAGAAAACGGATGGAGTCCGAGAACGAGAAGGTGTCCGGATTCACGTAGCGGTTCAGATAGGCATACAGCCCGCCTGCGACGCCCGCATACACCGCCGAGATCACGAACGCGAACACGCGCCGCGCGGTCGGGTCGATCCCCAGCGCGCGGGCCGCGACCTCCGACTGCGAGACCGCCCGCATCGACCGGCCGAAGCGCGAGTACATCACGTTGTGGTGCACCAGAAAGGCCAGGAACACGACGATGGCGATCATCACGTACAGGCCGTCGGTGCCGAGTTCGCCGAAACCGAAATCGATGCGCGGCACGTTGGAGATGCCCAGCGTGCCGCCGGTGACGGTGCGCCAGTCGATCGCCACGTTCTGCACGATCATGCCGAAGGCAATGGTCACCACGGCGAGGTACACGCCGCGCACGCGCACCGTCGGATAGGCCAGCGCGATGCCGAAGATCGCGGTCAGCACGATCGCCGCCAGCATCGCCGGAAAGAAACCCCAGCCGTAGGAAGTGGCGAGCACCGCCACGGCATAGGCGCCGAGCGCGTAGATGCCGGCTTGGCCGAGCGAGACCAGACCCGCCAGACCGACCAGGATGTTCAGCCCCATCGCGACCAGGGCGTAGATCATGAACAGCATCACGACGCGCAACTGGAAGCTGTTGGCGACCAGCCAGGGGGCGAGGATCAGGACCAGCCCGAACAGCGCGGCCATGACCAGGA
The DNA here is from genome assembly GCF_002872475.1 of Pseudazoarcus pumilus. Taxonomy (GTDB): domain Bacteria; phylum Pseudomonadota; class Gammaproteobacteria; order Burkholderiales; family Rhodocyclaceae; genus Pseudazoarcus; species Pseudazoarcus pumilus. Next base: position 151,861 of record NZ_CP025682.1, on the reverse strand, counting down.
ATGGATTGTTCTTGATGGCGTTCTTCATACCTTTTGCACCTCCTTCGGCGAGAAGATGCCTTTCGGAAAGATCAGCAGAAGCAGGATCATCACGCTGAAGCCGACAACCTCGCGCGCGGCGGTGCTGCCGAAGCCTTCGACGAAACGCTCGAGGATGCCGTAGGCGAAGCCGACGATGACCACGCCGCGCGCATTGGACATGCCGGCGATGATGGCCACCAGAAAGCCCTTGAGGCCGAGCAGCAGGCCCATCGTCGCGGACACCTGCACGATGGGCGCGGCGAGAATGCCCGCGACCGCGCCGAGCGCGGCGGCCACGGCGAACGAGATCGAGGCGACGCGCTTGACGTCGATGCCCATCAGGCCGGCGGCCATCGGGTTGAGCGCGACCGCGCGCATGCCGCGCCCGAGCATGGTGTGCTTGTAGAAACCGTCGAGCGCGAACAGCAGCCCGATCGCGGCCACCGGTATGAGCAGCTCGTGCATGAACACGCCCGCGCCCATGAAGATGATCGGCTCGTCCATCAACGGCGACGGCAGCGAACGCGGGTCGGAACCGAAGGTGATGGTGACGAAGGCCTCGATCATCAGGCCGATGGCGATGGTCGACAGCATCCAGCCGATCGACGATGGCCCATGATTCAATGGCCTGACCGCGATGCGCTCGATGATCACGCCGAACACGGCGGCCACGGCGATGGCGATCGGAATGCCGAAGTACAGCGGGATGCCGGTCCACATCAGTGCGACGGAGATCACCGCACCGATCATCAGCGTGTCGCCGTGCGCGAAGTTCACCGCGCGCACCGCCGACCACATGATGTAGAAGCCCAGCGCGACGATCGCGTAGATCGCCCCGATGACCATCCCGGACAACAGATACTGGATGTAGGCTGACATGACGCCTCTCATTCCCGGCCGCACAGCCACCCTGCGTCCGCGCGGTGCAGGACGGCATCGGCCCGAAAGGGTTGTGAAACCGTTGAAATCTTGTGACGCGGAGGCGGGCCGGCCGCAGCCGGCCCGCACACGCGATCAGTTGGCGTAGGGGGTCTGCTCGATCGGCAGGATGCGGCCCTCGTGCCACGCCGTCCAGACGTAGTTCTCCGGCAGGATGGCGTTGTGGCGACCAGGCTCGAAGGCCGGCGAGTAGTTCTGCACGATACCCTGATGATGAACGTCGTAGAGCGCCTCGCGTACCTTGCTGCGGTCATACTCGCCCGCCTTCTTGATGGCTTCGGCGAGGATGTAGACGGCGTCGTAGGTGTTGGCCGCACCCGAGCCGTGACGGATCTCGTCCGGCGACTTGAGCTTGTAGTTCTTCATGATCGTGTCCAGCACGGCCTTGGGCTGCTCGGCCAGATCACCCATCCACGAGTAGGTCTGCAGCACGATCATGCCGTCTGCGAGATCGCCTGCCAGCTCACCGAGCGTGCCGGTGTTGCCCCAGGCCGAGACGATGGTCGGCTTGTAGCCGATGCGCTGCATCGAACGCAGGATCTGGTTGGCCTCGAGGTCGCGCGAGTACAGGATGATGGTGTCGACCTTGGCGTCACGCAGACGCATCAACTGCGCCGTCATGTCGCGGTCTTCCCATTTGAACGATTCCATGCCGCCGACCGTGGCGCCTTCGGCCTCTGCACTCGCCTTCAGGTCGGGTACCGCACCCTGGCCCCAGCCGGTGTCCTCGTACATGACGCCAACCACGCCGCTCTTGGTCACTTCCTTGCTCTTGCGGATCAACGCCAGCGCCTGCCAGCGGTCGAACATCGACACGCGGAACATGTAGTTGGGATCGCGTCCGTTCTCGGTGATCTTGGTACCGGCCGAAATCACCGCGATGTAGGGCATCATGGCTTCATGCACGGGCTCGACCACCGCCAGCGCTACACCCGAGTGCCATCCGCCGAACATGGCGATGCAGTTGTCGGCCTCGGCAATGCGACGTGCGTTGTCCACGCCGCGCGGCGGCTGGCCACCGTCGTCGTACGTCACGAAGCTCAGCGGCTTGCCGAGCACGCCACCCGCGGCGTTGATCTCCGCGATCGCCACTTCGGCACCCATGCGAATCGACTCGGCCGCCCATGCGGTGGGGCCGGTAATCGGCAGCGACGCACCGATACAGGGTTCGGACGAATGCGCCGAAAGGGAGAGGGTTCCACCTGAAACCAGGGCCGCTGCAAGCAGGCCACGAACTGTTCTGGAAGTCATTGCACTGAATCTCCTAATACGGAGTCGTTTCCGGAACGACTCTTGTGGACACGAACTTCACCTGCGCCAAACCGAAGTGCGAACAATTTTGTTGTCGGTTCTGCACACACACAGAAGCAATTGCCGTTCCACGTTTGGAGGAAACACCACAAATCTTCCAAAGAACATGCCCGCAGCGGCCTCAATCGGCTGCGTTGAAGTCTTTTGTACACAGGTTTTTGCGCGACTCCCGGGGCATCATGTGTGCATGCGGCAAACGTCGCTCCATCCCTGAGGTGCGGACGCTCGTTCCGCCACACACCAACCGGTCCGAGAACGAACTTTCGAGCGAATTTCTGTTCTAGACAAACCGCGCTCGTGCCAATAAAACGCGTGGGTTCTCGCGACCCGTCGGCACCCTTCCCAGCTGCGCCCGCATCATGGCGAGGCAGCGGATGGCACCCATGGGGACTGGATCAAGCAGTTCGCACTCCATCGAAGCGCTTCGACGCACTCGCACGCACTTCAAAGGTGCATCTGAAACACGCTGCGGGCATCCGTCATCACTTCTTTGGTGCAGTGACGCGGGTGTCGCACCTAAATAGCCGAGGAAGCTCAAATGCACGCCAGTTCAACGATTCCCGCTCCCGCCCGCTGGCTGGGCTTTGGCGGCCTGATTCCCTTCATCGTGCTGGCCGCGGCGACGCTGGCCGATTCAGCGAATGCGGCGATGTGGTCGTTCGCACTGCTGGCCTATGGCGCGGTCATCCTGAGCTTCGTCGGCGCGCTGCACTGGGGCTTTGCAACACTGCTGCAATCGCATTCTGACGCCTACCGCGGACGGCTGATGGCGTGGTCGGTGGTGCCGGCGTTGGGCGCCTGGGTGGCCTTGCTGCTGCCGGTGCGCGCCGGGCTGCTGGTCGTCGCCGCGCTGCTGGCCGTCCATCAGCTCGCCGACATGCTGATGGCGCGTCACCGCGAACTACCCGCCTGGTATCTGCACCTGCGCACGCCGCTGAGCTTCGGTGCTGTGGCGAGCCTGGTCATCGTCGCAGGATTTCTGTGAGGCCCATCGCAATCATCGGCGCCGGCATCGCCGGTTTGAGTTGCGCCGTGCGGCTGCGCGAAGCCGGTGTGCCAGTGGAAGTCATCGAGAAATCGCGCAGCCCGGGCGGCCGCGCCGGGACATGCGGCGGCGATGGCTGGCAGTGCGATCACGGCGCACAGTATTTCACCGCGCGCGATCCAGACTTCGTCGCCGAGGTCGAGCGCTGGCTCGAAACCGGTGTCGTCGCCACATGGACACCGCGCCTGGCCGTCTTCGACGGCACGCGGATGCATCCCAGGATCTCCGACGAAAAGCGCTTCGTGGCACGGCCACGCATGTCGACGCTGGGGCGCCATCTGGCCGCGGGCCTTTCGCTGCGCGAGAACACGCGGGTGACGGCGCTGGCCCATGATGTTGAAGACTGGCTCCTCGACACCGAGGAACACGGCCGGCTCGAACCCTACTCCGGCGTCGTCGTGACCGTACCGGCACCGCAAGCCTCTGCGATGCTCGCATCCGTCGCGAGCGAGCTGGCACAGGTCGCGGCCGATGCGCCCATGCACGGCTGCTGGGCATTGATTGCACGCTTCGACAACGACCCTCGGCTGGATTTCGACGCGGCCTTCGTCAACCACGGGGCCCTGAGCTGGGTCGCGCGCGACTCATCCAAGCCGGATCGACCCGACGGACACACCTGGCTTCTGCATGCGCCGGTCGAAGGCGATCTGGGCGGCGAGAGCGAAGTCGAACTGGCGCGCATCGCCACATCCATGCTCCGCGCCTTCGGCGACCTGGGGGCACCGCCACCCGACGACTGGGTACTTCATCGCTGGCGTTTCGCCCACAGTCCGGACGCGCCGGTCATCGGAGCACAATGGGACGCCGACGCACGCATCGGGCTGGCCGGCGACTGGCTGATGGGCGGACGCATCGAGGGCGCCTGGCTGTCCGGGCGCAAGCTCGCCGAGCACATTCTCGCGGGGTAAACGGAAAACGGACCCTTGCGGGTCCGTCGTCCGTACTGCAGCGCGTGAAGAACTCGTTGTGCGTGCCGCCTCAGCGGGGCAGCAGGCTCTCACCCATGATGTACTCATCCACGGCGCGGGCGGCTTGACGCCCTTCCCTGATTGCCCAAACGACGAGGCTCTGGCCGCGGCGCACGTCGCCGGCGGCGAAGACCTTGTCGACATTGGTCTTGTAGCAGCCCTCGCCATCGGTCGTTGCCTTGGCGTTGGCGCGGCCGTCCTTCTCCACGCCGAAGGCGTCGAGCAGGCCGCCGACCGGATGGGTGAAGCCCATCGCGAACAGCACCAGATCGGCCTTGAGTTCGAACTCCGAACCCGGCACCTCGACCATGCGGCCGTCCTTCCACTCGACGCGGCAGGCACGCAGGGTGGTGACCTTGCCGTTTTCGCCGACGAATTCCTTGGTGGCGACGGCGAAGTCGCGTTCGCAGCCTTCCTCGTGCGAGGACGAGGTGCGCAGCTTGACCGGCCAGTACGGCCAGGTCATGAGCTTGTCTTCCTCTTCGGGCGGCATCGGCATCAGTTCGAACTGCGTCACCGAGGCAGCGCCGTGGCGATTGGACGTGCCCACACAGTCGGAGCCGGTGTCGCCGCCGCCGATGACGACGACATGTTTTCCGGTGGCGGAGATCGGGTTGGCCGGACCGCCGGCCACCTCCCGGTTCTGCGGCACCAGGAACTCCATCGCGAAATGCACGCCATCGAGCTCGCGCCCGGGAACCGGCAGGTCGCGCGGCACTTCCGAGCCACCGGCGAGGATCACCGCGTCGAAATCCTTCTTCAATTGCTCGGCGCTGACCATCTCCCTGGCGTCGTTGGCGATGCCTGCAGGCATGTCGTCATGCCCGACGACGACGCCGGCGCGGAAGCTCACGCCTTCGGCCTCCATTTGTTCGACGCGGCGGTCGATCAGGTGCTTTTCCATCTTGAAGTCGGGGATGCCATAGCGCAGCAGGCCACCGATGGCGTCATTCTTCTCGAACACGGTGACATCGTAGCCTTCGCGCGCGAGTTGCTGCGCGGCGGCCAGACCCGCCGGACCGGAGCCGACCACGGCGACCTTCTTGCCGTTCTTCGCCGCCGGCGGCTCGGGCTTGACCCAGCCTTCTTCCCAGGCCTTGTCGATGATGGCGTGCTCGATCGACTTGATGCCCACCGCATCGTCGTTGATGTTGAGCGTGCATGCGGCCTCACACGGGGCGGGGCAGATGCGGCCGGTGAACTCGGGAAAGTTGTTCGTCGAGTGCAGCACGCGGATGGCCTCGAACCACTGGTTGCGGTACACGAGGTCGTTGAAGTCCGGAATGATGTTGTTGACCGGACAGCCGCTGTTGCAGAAAGGAATGCCACAGTCCATACAGCGCGCACCCTGGATCGCGGTCTGCTCGTCGGTCAGACGCAGCACGAACTCGCGATACTTCTTCACGCGCTCGGGTACGGGCTCGTAGGCCTCGGACAGACGCTCGTACTCAAGAAATCCGGTTGGCTTTCCCATTTGTTATGCGGCCTCCAGTTGCTTCTGGCGCTGTTCGGCGATTTCGCCCAGCGCGCGGCGGTATTCGTTGGGCATGACCTTGACGAACTTCGAGCGGTAGTCGCCCCACTGCTCGAGGATCTTCTTCGCATGCGGACTGCCGGTAAAGCGCAGATGACGTTCGATGAGCCCCTTGAGGATGAGCTCGTCGCCCATCTCGAGGTGGTCGATCTCGACGCGACCGTGCGACTCGAGCTCGTCGCCCGACTCCGACCCCTTGCGTGCCTCGATCTCGTCGAGCATGGGCTCGAGCGCGACCTGCGCCATGTTGCAGCGCGTGTCGAAATCACCCTTCTCGTCGAGCACGTAGGCCACGCCACCGGACATGCCGGCGGCGAAGTTGCGACCGGTGTGGCCGAGCACGACGACGGTGCCGCCGGTCATGTACTCGCAACCGTGGTCGCCCACGCCCTCGACCACGGCGGTGGCGCCGGAGTTGCGCACGGCGAAGCGCTCTCCGCCGACGCCGGCGAAATACACCTCGCCTTCGATCGCCCCGTACAGCACGGTGTTGCCGACGATGATGTTGGTGGTCGTCTCGCCACGGAATTCGCCGACCGGACGCACCACGATGCGACCGCCCGACAGCCCCTTGCCGACGTAGTCGTTGGCCTCGCCGTGCAGATCGAGCATCACGCCGCGGGACAGGAAGGCCCCGAAGCTCTGCCCGGCCGTGCCGGTGAGTTTGACGTGGATGGTGTCGGTGGGCAGACCCTTGTGGCCGTACTTCTCGGCCACGCGCCCGGAGAGCATCGCGCCGACCGTGCGGTTGACGTTGTTGACCGGCAGATCGATCTCGACGCGCTCCTCACGCTCGAGCGCCGGCTTGGCGAGCTCGATGAGCTTGCGGTCGAGCGCCTTGTCCAGACCGTGGTCCTGCGTCTCGGCGTGGTGGCGCGCGACGCTGGCCTCGACCGGCGGGCAGTAGAAGATGCGCGAGTAGTCCAGGCCGCGCGCCTTCCAGTGCGAGATGCCCGGCTTCATGTCGAGCAGGTCGGCGCGGCCGATCAGGTCATCGAACTTGCGGATGCCCAGTTCGGCCATGATCTCGCGCGCTTCCTCGGCGACGTAGAAGAAGTAATTGACGACGTGCTCGGGCTGGCCGGTGAACTTCTTGCGCAGCACCGGATCCTGGGTGGCCACACCCACCGGGCAGGTGTTCAGGTGGCACTTGCGCATCATGATGCAGCCCTCGACGACCAGCGGCGCAGTCGAGAAGCCGAACTCGTCGGCCCCGAGCAGCGCGCCGACGATGACGTCGCGACCGGTCTTCATCTGGCCGTCGACCTGCACGCGGATGCGACCGCGCAGGCGGTTCAGGACCAGCGTCTGCTGCGTCTCGGCCAGGCCCAGCTCCCACGGTGAGCCGGCGTGCTTGATCGACGACAGCGGGCTGGCACCGGTACCGCCGTCATGGCCGGCGATCACCAGGTGATCGGCCTTGGCCTTGGACACACCGGCGGCGATGGTGCCGACACCGATCTCGGAGACCAGCTTGACCGACACGGCGGCAGCCGGGTTGGCGTTCTTCAGATCGTGGATGAGCTGCGCCAGATCCTCGATCGAATAGATGTCGTGGTGCGGCGGCGGCGAGATCAGGCCGACACCGGGCACCGAGTGACGCAGGAAGCCGATGTATTCGGACACCTTGTGGCCGGGCAGCTGGCCGCCCTCGCCGGGCTTGGCGCCCTGGGCCATCTTGATCTGGATCTGGTCGGCATTGACCAGATACTCGGTGGTCACGCCGAAGCGGCCCGAGGCGACCTGCTTGATCGCCGACCGCAGGCTGTCGCCCGGCTGCAGGTCGAGGTCGGCCTCGACCACGTTCGGGCCGATCACCTGCGACAGGCGGATGGCCTGCGTGACCGGCTTGAAGCGCATCGGGTCCTCGCCACCCTCGCCCGAGTTGGACTTGCCGCCGATGCGATTCATCGCCAGCGCGAGCGTGGTGTGCGCCTCGGTCGAGATCGCACCCAGCGACATCGCGCCGGTGGCAAAGCGCTTGACGATCTCCTTGGCCGGTTCGACCTCGTCGATCGGGATCGGCTCGGGCGCGCGCCGGAAGTCGAACAGACCGCGCAGCGTCATGTGACGCTTGCTCTGGTCGTTGATCATCGCGGCGTACTCCTTGTAGGAGTCGTAGTGGCCGGCACGCGTCGAATGCTGCAGCTTGGCGATCGCGTCCGGCGTCCACATGTGCTCCTCGCCACGCACGCGCCAGGCGTACTCACCGCCCGCGTCGAGCATGTTCTCGAGCACCGGATCGGCGCTGAAGGCCTTCAGGTGCAGGCGGATGGTCTCTTCCATGACCTCGAACACGCCGATGCCCTCGACCTGGCTGGTGGTGCCGGTGAAGTACTTGTCGACGAAGCTCTGCTGCAGGCCGACCGCCTCGAAGATCTGCGCGCCGGTATAGGACATGTAGGTCGAGATGCCCATCTTGGACATGACCTTGAGCAGGCCCTTGCCGATCGCCTTGACGAAGTGGGCAATCGCCTTGGTGCCTTCCTCGGCGCTGCCGGACAGCGCCTGCAGGGTCTCCAGCGCGAGGTAGGGATGCACGGCCTCGGCGCCGTAGCCAGCGAGCACGGCGAAGTGATGCACCTCGCGCGCCGAACCGGTCTCGACGACCAGGCCGGCGCGCGTGCGCAGGCCCTTGGTGACCAGATGCTGGTGGATGGCGGAGAGCGCGAGCAGCGCCGGAATCGCGACATTCTCGCGGTCCATGCGGCGATCGGACACGATCAGGATGTTGTAGCCGTTGTGGACCGCGTCCTCGGCCTCGGCGCACAGCGAGGCCAGACGCGCCTCGACGCCCTCGTTGCCCCACTCGATCGGATAGCACACGTCGAGCTCGAAGGAGCGGAACTTGTCCTTGGTGTAGCGCGAGATGTTGCGGATCTTGGCCATGCCGTCGAAGTCGAGCACCGGCTGGCTGACCTCGAGGCGGAACGGCGGGTTGATCTCGTTGATCTCGAGCAGGTTTGGCTTGGGCCCGATGAAGGACACCAGCGACATCACCAGTTGTTCGCGGATCGGGTCGATCGGCGGGTTGGTAACCTGAGCGAAGAGCTGGCGGAAGTAGTTGTACAGCGGCTTCTCGCGCGAGGACAGCACGGCCAGCGGGGTGTCGTTGCCCATCGAGCCGCTGGCTTCCTCGCCGGCCTTGCCCATCGGCTCGAGAATGAAGCGGATGTCTTCCTGCGTGAAGCCGAAGGCCTGCTGGCGGTCGAGCAGCGACACGGCGCTCTCGGGCTGGGCGACTTCGCCCGGCAGGTCGAGGCCGTCGAGCTTGATGTTGATGCGGCTCAGCCAGTCCCCGTAGGGCTTGGCGGTGGCGAGCTGCTCCTTGAGTTCGTCGTCGTCGATGATGCGGCCCTGTTCCATGTCGATCAGGAACATGCGGCCCGGCTGCAGGCGCCACTTCTTGACGATCCTGCTCTCGGGAATCGGCAGCACGCCGGATTCCGAGGCCATCACCACCAGATCGTCGTCGGTGACCAGATAGCGCGCCGGGCGCAGGCCGTTGCGGTCGAGCGTGGCGCCGATCTGCACGCCGTCGGTGAAGGCCACGGCGGCCGGACCGTCCCACGGCTCCATCATCGCCGCGTGGTACTCGTAGAAATTGCGGCGCTTCTCTTCCATGTGGGTGTGCGACTCCCACGCCTCGGGGATCATCATCATCACCGCATGCGCCAGCGAGTAGCCGGCCATCACGAGCAGTTCGAGCGCGTTGTCGAACGCCGCCGAGTCGGACTGGCCGGCATAGATCAGCGGCCAGATCTTTTCGAGATCGGCACCGAGCAGCGGCGAGGCCACGCCCTTTTCGCGCGCGCGCATCCAGTTGTAGTTGCCGCGCAGCGTGTTGATCTCGCCGTTGTGGGCGATGTAGCGGAACGGATGGGCGAGGCTCCATTCCGGGAAGGTGTTGGTCGAGAAACGCTGGTGCACCAGCGCCAGCGCGGAGATCGCGCGCGGGTCGACCAGATCGGAGTAGAACTCACCGACCTGGTTGGCGAGCAGCAGGCCCTTGTAGTTGACCGTGCGCGCCGACATCGACACGAAGTAGAACTCCTTGCCGTGTTCGAGCTGCAGGCCACGGATGGCGTTGGCCGCGCGGCGGCGCGCGATGTAGAGCTTGCGCTCGAGCGCCTCGGGCACCATCACGTCGTCGCCGCGACCGACGAAGATCTGGCGGATCACCGGCTCCTTGGCACGCACCGCAGGCGACATCGGCATGTCGCGGTTGACCGGCACGTCGCGCCAGCCCAGGACCTTCTGGCCCTCGGCGCGCACGGCGCGCTCGATCTCGCCTTCACAGGCCAGCAGCGAGGCGCGTTCCTTGGGCAGGAAGACCATGCCCACGCCGTACTCGCCGGCGGCCGGCAGCGTCACGCCGGCGGCGGCCATCTCGTCGCGGTACAAGGCATCCGGAATCTGGATCAGGATGCCGGCGCCGTCGCCCTGCAGCAGGTCGGCACCGACCGCACCGCGATGGTCCAGGTTCTTGAGGATTTCCAGGCCCTGCAGCACGATCTCGTGAGTCTGCTTGCCCTTGATGTGGGCGACGAAACCGACGCCGCAGGCGTCATGTTCATTGGCCGGGTCGTACAGGCCCTGCTTGCTCGGGAGATCCATCACGCGATTCCTCAAAACGTCTGTTTCACCGGCGCAGTCGGAATCGGGCGATAGGCGGTCAGTGCCGCGCGTGAATCACCGCAGGAAACCGGAAGGCGCACAAAAACGGCCGGTGTTTTCGCGCTTGTCCGAAACCGATCCGGAGCGCTGACACGGGCCTCTTGGTACTTTTGGCGGGTTTGCGACTATACCGCCATCGCCTGGCCGATTCAAGGCCCATGGCGCTTTGCCCGAGCCCCGCCAAGTCCATGACGAATCAATGGATTTCACCCACCGCGAAGAGCCGCCGGTGCTCGCGGATGGCGTAGCGGTCGGTCATGCCCGCGATGTAGTCGGCGATCGCGCGCGGCGTATCGTCGCGCGCGCGGTGCTGATACTGCGGGGGCAAGAGGCGGGGATCGGCCATGAAGGCCGAGAACAGGTCCTCGAGGATGCGCCGCGCCTTGTTGGTCATGCGCAGCACCTGGTAATGCCAGTACAGGTTCTCGCGCAGAAAGCGCTTGAGTTCCTGGAGCGCGGCAGCCATCTGCGGCGAATAGGCCACAAGACGGCCGGCGCGGCGCACGTCGTCGAGGCTCGCGACGCCGGCCGCGGCGACGTTGGCACGCGTGGTGCCGATGAGATCGATCACCGTGTCGTTGATCATGCGCCGGATCGTCTCGTGGATCAGGCGCCGGCCCTCCAGCCCCGGCCATTCGGTCTCGACGCGGCGGCGGCGTTCGGCGAAGAGCGCAATGTCGTCGAGCTGTTCGAGCGTGATCAGGCCCGAGCGCAGGCCGTCGTCGACGTCGTGGTTGTTGTAGGCAATCTCGTCGGCGAGATTGGCCAGCTGTCCTTCGAGCGAGGGCTGCGTGCCTTCGAGAAATCGGCGACCGACATCGCCGAGACGCTCGGCATTGGGTCGCGAGCAGTGCTTGAGGATGCCCTCGCGCGTCTCGAACATCAGGTTGAGCCCCTGGAAGGCGGCATAGCGTTCTTCCAGTTCGTCGACCGTGCGCAGCGACTGCAGGTTGTGCTCGAACCCCCCGTAGGGCTTCATGCATTCGTTGAGCGCATCCTGCCCGGCATGGCCGAAGGGCGTGTGACCCAGATCGTGGGCGAGGGCGATGGCCTCGGCCAGATCCTCGTTGAGATCGAGCGCGCGCGCGATGTTGCGCGTGATCTGCGCCACCTCGAGGCTGTGCGTGAGCCGCGTGCGGAACAGGTCACCCTCGTGATTCACGAAGACCTGGGTCTTGTACTCGAGCCGGCGGAAGGCGGTGGAATGGATGATGCGATCACGGTCGCGCTGGAATTCGCTGCGCTCGTTTGGCCCCGGCTCGGCGTGGCGTCGCCCGGCCGAATTCGCCTCGCTCACCGCCCAGGCCGCCAGCGCCCTCATGCGCAGCAGGTCTCGATCGCGGCGCGGATGTCGTCCACCGGCGCGTCGCCACGGATGGTCGCGCGCCCGATGGCTTCGAGCAGGATCAGGCGCAACTGACCGTCTTCGACCTTCTTGTCGCTGGCCATCAGGTCGAGGTAACGCTCGGTGGCGAGGTCCGGGCCGCGAACCGGCAGGCGCGCACGCTCGAACAGAGCGGCGATGCGCTTCACGTCAGCGCCACCGATCATCCCCATGCGCGCCGACAGCGTCGCCGCCATGAGGGTGCCGGCGGCCACGCCCTCGCCGTGCAGCCATTGGCCGTAGCCCATGCCGGCCTCGATGGCGTGGCCGAAGGTGTGGCCGAGGTTGAGCAGTGCGCGCACGCCCTGTTCGGTCTCGTCGAGCGCGACGATCTCGGCCTTGTTGGCGCAGGATCGCTCAATCGCGTGCGCCATGGCCTCGGGCTCGCGCGCGAGCAGACGCTCGATGTTGGCTTCGAGCCACTCGAACAGTTCGAAGTCACGGATCAGGCCGTACTTGATGACTTCGGCCAGCCCCGCCGAGAGTTCGCGGTCGGGCAGCGTGTTCAATGTGTCGAGATCGGCCAGCACCAGGCGCGGCTGGTAGAAGGCGCCGATCATGTTCTTGCCCAGCGGATGGTTGATCGCGGTCTTGCCGCCGACCGAAGAATCGACCTGCGCGAGCAGGGTGGTGGGAATCTGGATGAAGGGCATGCCGCGCTGGTAGGTGGCCGCGGCGAATCCGCCCATGTCGCCGATGACGCCGCCGCCGAGCGCGACCAGCGTGGTCGAGCGCTCGCAGCGGGTTTCGAGCAGCGCGTCGAAGACCCGATTGAGCGTCGCCCAGTCCTTGTGCATCTCGCCATCGGGCAGCACGACATGGTCGACACGCACGCCTGCGCCTGCGAGCGTGGCGCGCAGGCGCTCCAGATACAGCGGGGCGACGACGTCGTTGGTGACGACGAAGGCGCGCTGCGTCTTCAGATGCGGCGTGATCAGGCTCGCGTCGTCGAGCAGGCCGCGGCCGATGTGGATGGGGTAGGCCCGGTCACCCAGGGCGACATTCAGTGTGCGCATTTCGCTTCTGCCGGAATTTATCGATCGCCGCCTCGAGCTGGCGCACCATCCCCGACGGACTGCCGCGATTGCCATCGACGACGATATCGGCGACCTCGCGGTACAGCGGGTCTCGCTGGCGATACAGGGATTCGATGCGTTCGCGCGGGTTGGGCACCTGCAGCAGGGGTCGGCTGCGGTCGTGGCGGGTGCGTTCCCACAGTACGCGCGGCGGCACGTTCAGATAGACGACGATACCACGCCCTCTGAGCAGCGCGCGGTTGTCCGGGTTGAGCACCACGCCGCCGCCGGTGCCCAGCACGATGTCGCATCGTGCGGCCAGTTCCTCGACGAGCTGCGACTCGCGCTTGCGAAAGCCCGCCTCGCCCTCGATCTCGAAAATGGTCGCGATCTTGACGCCGGTACGCGCCTCGAGTTCGTGGTCGCAGTCGATGAACTCGAGTCCGTGACGCCGGGCGTATTCACGCCCGACCGTACTCTTGCCCGCCCCCATCATCCCCACCAGCACGATGGGTCCGTCATTCGCTTGCACCACGACGCCGATCCGTCAAACCCGGAAGGGTGTCTTATACCGCATCAGCGCAGGGTCAGTGAATCCGAGACGATGCGGGGCGTGATGAAGACCAGCAATTCCTTGCGGTTGGACACCCGCCGCGTGTTGCGGAACAGCGCGCCGAGCACCGGAATCTCGCCGAGCAGCGGTACGCGCGCGACCGTGGTGGAGTCCTCTTCCTCGTAGATGCCGCCGATGACCACCGTGCCGCCGTTGTCGACGAGGACCTCGGTCTGCACGTTCTTGGTGTCGATCGCCGGCTCGGTGATGTCGGCCTGGAACAGCGGGCGATCCTTGTTGACCTGCACACGCAACTGCACGCGCCCGTCGGGCGTGATCTGCGGGCGCACCTTGAGACTCAGCACAGCCTTCTTGAACTCCACGCTGGTCGCACCGGAACTGGTCTCCTTGCGGTAGGGAATTTCGGTGCCCTGCTCGATGCTGGCCTCGACCTGGTTGGCGGTGAGCACGCGCGGGCTGGAGACCACCCGCCCGCGCCCGTCCTGCTCCAGCGCGGCGAGTTCGAGATTGAGGAAGCGCGTCGCGGAGCTGTTGAACAGCGCCAGATTCAGGATCGAGAAACTCGCCACCGGCGAGGCGCCGCCGGTGCTGCCACCGTCGCTCGTGAGCAGGCCCGTGGACGGGTCGAAGCGGCCGATGCCGCCGCGCGCACCTCGGCCGAGGTTGCCGACGCCGGAATTGACGGTTTCGCCGGCCGCATTCTCACGCGGGACATTGCCGAAATTCATGCGCACACCCAGATCGCGCGCGAAGTCCTTGTTGGCCTCGACCACGCGCGCCTCGATCAGCACCTGACGCGGCGCGGTGTCGATCTCCTGGATCAGGCGACGCAGCGCGTCCAGGCGCGAGGACACGTCGGTGACGAAGACCTTGTTGCTGCGCTCGTCGACCACCACGCTGCCGCGCGAGGAGAGCACGGTCTGGTCCTTGCTCTTGAGGAACTCGAAGATCTCCTTGGCGTTGTGGTAGTTGATCTGGAAGCTTTCGGTGACCAGCGGTTCGAGGTCGCCGCGCTGCGCCTGCGCTTCGAGCTGCTGGCGCTCGCGCGCGGCCAGCTCGCCGGTCGGCGCGATCCAGATCACGTTGCCAGTGCGCCGCTTGTCCAGACCCTTGGCCTGCAGGATGATGTCCAGCGCCTGGTCCCAGGGCACGTCGTTCAGGCGCAGGGTCAGGTTGCCCTGCACCGAGTCGCTGGTGACGATGTTGAAATCGGTGAAGTCGGCGATCACCTGCAGCACCGAGCGGATCTCGACGTTCTGGAAGTTGAGCGACAGTTTCTCGCCGGCGTACTCCTCGCGCCCGCCGGTCTGCACGAGGCGGTTCGGGTCCTCGACGAGACGGCGCACCTCGAGTACGAACTGGCTCTCGGTCTGATAGGCGCTATGCTCCCACAGGCCGTTGGGGACCACCGTCACGCGCGCGTTGTCACCCTGCGGCTGGGCGATCATGGTGGAGATCGGGGTGCCGAAATCGGTCACGTCGGAGCGGCGCTGCAGATGCTCCGGAAGCTGGGTGTCGGAGAAATCCACCACCAGGTTGGAGCCCTGACGGAACACATTGACCGCCGTATCCGCGCTCGACAACTGCACGACGACACGGCCCTCGCCGCCCTCGCCGCGACGGAAGGTCACGTCCTGGATGCTGCGCGCGACCTCTTCGCCACCGGGCGCGGCCGAGAAGTTCGCCAGCGCCTGCACGGTGGCGGTCGCCGGGCTGCCGCCGGCCTCGGGACGCGCGGCCGGCGCGAGCGCGATGACGAGCTGGTTGCCTTCGATCTTCGCGTCGTAAGCGGGCAGGCGCGACAGGTTGAGCACCAGGCGCGTACGCCCACCGGCCTCGACGATGTTGACCGAACGCAGGTCGCCCCGGTTGACGGTCTGCTGCACGCGACCCAGCGTGTTGCGGGTGTTCAGAAAATCGTAGGCGATGCGCGCCGGCTCGTTGACGCTGAAGTGCGCCGGGACGGCCTCGAGCGGGCGCTCGAAATCCAGGCGCAGGTAGAGCGTGCCGCCCTGCTCGGCGATGCTGAAGTCGCGCAGGCGATTGTCGGCGGCCGCCTGCGATGCACTCTGCCCGGATTGCGCCTGGGCAGTGACTTGCGCGGGTGCGAGCAGCCCGAGCATGCCGACGGCCGCGCACAGCGCCATCATGGTTTGAGGTTTCATCGATTCACTCCTAGCGCTCCTGCAGCAGCAGTCGGCTGTCCCGCTCGGTCCAGTCGCCGTTGATGTCTTCCACGATTTCGGTAAGCAGGATCGCCTGCTCGGTGACCTGCGTGATCATGCCGTGATCCTGTCCCATGTAGTTGCCCGCAGCGACCTGATGGATGCGCCCGTCCACGCTGATCAGCGCATGCTGGCGCTCTTCCTGCATCAGCGTGCCGACCATCTTCAGCGACTCGAGCGGATAGGATTCGAGCGGCTCGCGCGGACGCGTCATGTCCGGACCCTGACCGACGCGCACGCGCGACTCGGGAGCGATGCGCTTTGCGCGGAAGGGATCGATCTGCTCGCCCTGGGTGTAGGCGACGGTGGGGAAGGACTTGATTTCCGGCAAGGGTTCGATGCGCCCGACCATGCCGCGCGCTTCCTGCGCCATCCACGCGCGCAGGTCGTCGCCCTCCTCGGCACATCCGGCGAGCACACCACAGACGAGAATCATCGCAAGCCGCTTCATCGGGATCATCGACGCCTCTTCGCCTGCTGGGCCTGGCGTTGCCGGGCGAGTTCTTCTTCGTCGAGGTAGCGGTAGGTCACCGCACGCGCGCGAAACCGCAGACGCTCCTCGCCGAGCCGGTCGATGCTGATGTTGCCCAGCGTCACGATACGCGGCATGCGCGCGACGTCGGCGACGAATTCACCCAGGTCGTGATACGAGCCGACGATGCTGATGTCGATCGGCATTTCTGCGTAGAAATCCTTGACGTTCTCGCCGCCCGGCCGGAACAGTTCGAACAGCAGGCCGCGGCCCAGACCGGCCTGGTTGATGTCGGCCAGCAGCTGGTCCATCTCGGCCTTGTTGGGCAGCTGGCGCAGCAGCGCGCCGAACTGGCGGTCGGTTTCCTCGAGCTGGCGCTTGAAGGCCTCGAGGTTGACCGCCTGGCGCTTCTTGTTGGCCCAGTCGGCGCGCAACTGCACTTCCTCGGTCTGGCGGCGTTCGAGCAGTTCGGCCTGGTCGCGCCAGTCGAAGTACCACGCCGCCGCCACCGTGCCCACGAGCAACGCGATGAAGATCGCAATCCGCGGACCGGTCGGCCACACGCCGGGATCGTTGGGGTCGAGCCCGCGGAAGTCGTCGATGAAGCGACGAACATCGAAGGAGGATTTCTTCGTCGCCATGATCAGTTCGTCTCCGCCGCGGCCGTCTTCTGCGGGTCGCTCGCGGCCTCGGTTTCAGGCGGGCGGTCGAGACGGATGTTGAGCGTGAATTCGCTCAGGCGACGCCCGCCGGCCGACACCGACTTGACCTCGACGAGGCCGGGATTGGTCATCGTCGGGGATGCGTCGAGGCTGCGCATCAGATGCGATACCCTCGCGTTGGACTGGGCGTGGCCGTTGAGCGTGACGCGCGTTCCGGACTGACGCAGCGAGCGGAAATAAACCGCGTCCGGCAGTTGCGCGACGAGGTCGTTGAACATGTAAACCGGCTGCACGCGGTCGCCCTGCAAGGTCTCGATGACCTGCTTGCGTGCGACCAGCGCATCGATCTGGGCACGCAGGCGGCGAATCTCGGCGATTTCGGCGTCGAGCTTGCGGATCTCGGCGCGCAGGAATTCGTTACGCCCTTCCTGGTAATCGACCCGCCCCGACATGTACAGGTGTCCGACCAGGCCGATGGCCGCGCCCAGCGCGATCATCAGGCCCGAGACCACATAGAACTGGATGCGTCGCTCGCGGCGCCGGATCTCGCGATAGGGCAGCAGGTTGATGTGGATCACGCCTCGACCCTCCTCATGGCCAAGCCGCAGGCGACCATCAGTGCGGGTGCGTCGGCGACGAGATTGCGCGAGCGCACGCGCGACGACAGGGCCATGCCCTCGAACGGGTTGGCCACCGTGGTCGCCACCTGGGTGCGGCCGCTGACCACCTCGGCGAGATTGGGCATCACCGCACAGCCGCCGGCGAGCACGATGTGATCGACCTCGTTGTACTGCGTGGACGTGAAGAAGAACTGCAGCGCGCGCGACAGCTCGAGCGCCACAGCGTCCATGAAGGGACGGCGCAGGTCTCGCTCGTACTCGGGCGGCAACTCGCCCGAACGCTTGGCGGCTTCCGCCTCTTCGGGGCTGAGCCCGTACTGGCGCGCGATGTCGAGCGTGAGCTTGTAGCCGCCGATGGCCTGTTCGCGCGCATAGATCTGCGCGCCGTCGCGCAGGATCGACACATTCATGACGTTGGCACCGAGGTCGGCCAGCGCGATCGTGCGTCCGCGCACGCCATCGGGGATGTGTTGCGCCACCAGCCGGAAGGCGGATTCGAGCGCGAGCGACTCGATGTCCATGATCGCCGCCTTGATACCGGCTGATTCGGCCACCGCGACGCGATCCTCGACCTTCTCCTTGCGCGAGGCAGCGACGAAGACCTCGACGTCGTCGGCGCTGACCGGCGAGGGACCGAGCACCTGGAAGTCCAGATTGACTTCGTCGAGCGGGAACGGGATGTACTGGTTGGCCTCGGACTCGACATGGAATTCCATCTCGTGTTCGCGCAGGCCTTCGGGGAGCATGATCTTCTTGGTGATCACGGCCGCGGGCGGCAGCGCCATCGCCACCTGGCGCACGCCCGGCATGCGGCGCAGGGCGCGGCGCACGGCGTCGGCAACGCCGTCGAGGTCGACGATGTTGCCGTCCTGCACCATGTCCTTGGCGAGCAGTTCGAGCGCGTAGGACTCGACGCGATAGCCGGAATTCTCGTCGCCGGAGAGCTCGACCATCTTCACCGATGACGATGAAATATCGAGGCCGGCCAGCGATTGCGCCCGGGAGCCGAACAGATTGATCTGTCTCACCAAGAAATCCTTAAATTCCGGCGCATTAGGCGCGATACCTAATCCAATGTTTCAAATCGTAGCAACAAGGCTCCGTCTGTGTAAAGAAAAACGCTTGGCATTGTCAACCAAGGCGTCTCATTCTTGCCAAACTGGTTTGAGCGCGCGCCCACCCGTATAATCGCCGTACTTCTCTGTCTGTGCTCCCGATGCGCTGGTTTCTCTACCTCGTCGCGGCCGCATTCGTGGCGATCATACTCGCGGCCGCGTCGCTCGGCACGATCGTCGCGTTTGCCTGGCCCAAGCTGCCTTCGCTCGAGGCGCTGACCGACTATCGTCCGCGCATCCCCCTTCGCATATTCTCATCCGACGGCCATCTGCTGGGAGAATTCGGTGACGAGCGGCGCGCGGTGGTGCAGATCGAGGAAGTCCCCGAGTCCCTCAAGCAGGCCATTCTCGCCGCCGAGGACGAGCGCTTCTACGAGCACCCCGGCGTCGATCCGATCGGCATCGCGCGCGCCGCGGTGGCCAACATTGTGTCCGGCGGGCGTGGCCAGGGCGCCTCGACGATCACCATGCAGGTCGCGCGCAACTTCTATCTGACGCGCGAGAAGACCTACAACCGCAAGCTCTACGAGATCCTGCTCGCGTTCAAGATCGAGCGCAGCCTCACCAAGGACAAGATCCTCGAGCTCTACATCAACCAGATTTTCCTCGGCCATCGCGCCTACGGCTTCGCCACCGCCGCGCAGACCTATTTCGGCAAGCCGATCGACGAGATCACGCTGGCCGAGGCGGCGATGCTCGCCGGCCTGCCCAAGGCACCCTCGGCCTACAACCCGATCACCAACCTGCATCGCGCCACCATCCGCCAGCACTACGTGCTCGGGCGCATGCGCGACGCCGGCTTCATCGACGACGCGACGCTGGAAGCCGCCAAGAACGCACCCATCACCATCGCCTCTTCGCGACGCTCGCGGCGCGACGTCGACGGTGATTACATCTCCGAGATGGCACGCCAGATCGCGGTCGAACAGTTCGGCGAGGACGCCTACGAACTGGGCCTGCGCATCATCACCACGGTGCGCCTGGAAGAGCAGCACGCCGCGCAGGAAGTCCTGCGCGACGGCATCCTCGCCTACGACCGCCGCCACGGCTACCGTGGCCCCGAAGCATTCGCCGACCTGTCGGGCGTCGACGACGCCGACGACGAACGTCTGGGCGACGCCCTGCTCGACTATCGCGATCATCAGGGTCTGCTCCCGGCCCTCGTGCTCTCGGCCTCGCCCAAGGAAGTGCGCGTGTTCCGCAACGGCGAGATCATCACGATCACCGGCAAGGGCCTGTCCTTCGTCGCGCCCATGCTCGACCAGCGCGCCCCGCAGACGCGGCGCATCCGGCGCGGTGCGATCGTGCGCATTCAAGAGACTGGCGATGAAAGCTGGGAAATCGTGCAACTGCCCGAAGTCGAAGCGGCGCTGATCGGCATCGACGCACAGACCGGCGCGGTGCGCGCGCTCGTCGGCGGCTTCGACTTCCATCGCAACAAGTACAACCACGTCACGCAGGCCTACCGTCAGCCCGGCTCCAGCTTCAAGCCATTCATCTATTCGGCCGCACTCGAACGCGGCTTCTCGCCGGCCACCTACGAGCTCGACGAGCCGCTCTTCTTCCCGGCCGAGATCACCGGCAGCAAGGCCTGGGAGCCGAAGAACTACGACGGCAAGTTCGACGGACCGATCACGCTGCGCGAGGCGCTGGCGCGCTCCCGCAACATGGTCTCGATCCGTGTGCTGCAGGCCATCACGCCCGAGTACGCGCAGGACTACATCGGCCGCTTCGGCTTCGAGCCGGCGCGCCATCCGTCCTTCCTGACGATGGCGCTGGGCGCGGGCTCGGCCACGCCGTGGCAGATGGCCGCCGCCTACGCGGTGTTCGCCAACGGCGGCTTTCGCGTGGAGCCCTACATCGTGCAGGAGATCACCGACGCCAACGGCCGCACGCTGGCGCGATTCGACCCGCCGGTGGCCGGGCGCAACGCGCCGCGCGTACTCGATCCGCGCAACGCCTGGCTGATCGACTCGATGCTGCAGGAAGTCATCCGCAACGGCACCGGGCAACGCGCCAAGACGCTCGGCCGCGACGATCTTGCCGGCAAGACCGGCACCACCAACGACTACGTCGACGCCTGGTTCGCCGGCTACAACCCGGATGTGGTCGCGGTGTCGTGGATGGGCTACAGCCAGCCGAAGAACCTCGGCCGCGGCGAGGGCGGCGCACGCACGGCGCTGCCCGTGTGGATCGACTACATGCGCGTCGCGCTCGACGGCGTCGCCGAGAAGCCGCGCATCCGCCCACCGGGTCTGGTGCCGGTGCGCCACGCCGACAGCGACTACACCGACTTTCACTACGCCGAGTATCCGCCCCCGCAAGCGCCGCCACGCGAGATCGCCGAGATCCCGACGCTGCAGTACCTGACCGACGACAGCGCCTGGCAGGCGCCGCCCGAGACACCGGAGGTCGAAGGCGAGGCCAGCCGCGTGCCCCTGTCGATCCGCGACCTGTTCCAGTCCCGCGACGATGGTCCGGCGCCGACCGAGGACAGCGTGCCCCAGTCCATCCGCGACATCTTCGGCTCGGGCCCCGGGCCCGAGCCGCAAGACCCGCCACCGGGCACGCGCAACGGCCAAACGCCCGCCGAAGTCAGGGAGATCATCTTCCCCCCGCGCGACCGGTAACGGGCTACGGTCTCAGTCCGGGCGCAGCTCGACCGTTTCGCCGCTTTGCTCCGAGATCACGCGCGCGAGCGTCTCGTACAGCTCCGAGCCGTCGCGCGCCGACACCCAGCGACCGTCGCGTGGCGCGAAGTGAAATCCGCCCGACTTCGCCGCGACCCAGATCTCCCGCGCCGCCGTGTGGCGGTTGATCACGACCTTGCTGCCGTCGTCGAATTCCAGCTCGAACACGCCGCCCGGCATGATCTCGAGCTCGACCTCGGCGCCACAGCCCTCGATCGCCGCCTCGATGCGCGCGAGTTCCGCATCGGCCAGCGTGGTAAATGCCGTCTCATCCATGGTGACTCCTTCTGCTAGCATTGCCGTTTTTCCGCCGACTCCCGAACCCATCATGCGCTCAAGCCTGATCATCGCCGCGCTCGGCGGCCTGCTGACCCTGGCCGGCTGCGGCATCAAGGGCGATCTGTACATCCCCGAAGTGCCCGAACTCGAACCACAAGGGCAGCCCGCCGACGAACCGTCCGAAGAAGCCGCGACGAATCCGCCGCCCGCGGACGGCGATGATACCAATCTCGCACCTTTGCAGCCGCGATGACCCACCAACTCTTCCCGACCGCCGCGCTGGTGCGCGGCCCGCACGGCCTCGCCCTCGAAGGGGTGGCGCTGGCCGACATCGCCGCGCATCAGGGCACGCCGACCTTCGTCTATTCGCTGGCCGAGATCCGCCGCGCCTACGGCGCCTGGCGCGACGCGCTGGCCGGGCGCGACGCGCTGGTGTGCTACGCCGTCAAGGCCAATTCCAACCTCGGCGTGCTGTCCGCCTTCGCGCGCATGGGTGCGGGCTTCGACATCGTTTCGGGCGGAGAACTGGCGCGCGTTCTCGCGGCCGGCGGCGAGGCAGGCAAGGTGGTGTTCTCGGGCGTTGGCAAGAGCGAAGTCGAAATGCGTCAGACCCTCTCGGCAGGCATCGGCTGCTTCAACATCGAATCCCCCTCCGAGGTCGCGCGGCTGGATGCGATCGCCCGCGAACTGGGTACGCGCGCCCCGGTGGCGCTGCGCGTCAATCCGGACGTCGACGCCCGCACCCACCCCTACATTTCCACCGGGCTCAAGAACAACAAGTTCGGCATCGCCTTCGACGACGCCTTCGATCTGTATCGCGACGCGGCCGCCCGGCCCGGCCTGCGCGTGGTCGGCATCGCCTGCCACATCGGCTCGCAACTGCTCGACCCGACGCCGATGGCCGACGCCACCACCAAGGTGCTGGAGCTGGTCGATCGGCTCGCCGCGGCCGGCATCGCGCTCGAACACATCGACCTGGGCGGTGGCGTCGGCATCCGCTATCGCGACGAGACGCCGCCCACCATCGCCGAGTACCTCGCGCCCATCCTCGCCCGCCTGGAAGGCCGGCGCGAGGCGCTGCATTTCGAGCCGGGGCGCTCGCTGGTGGGCAATGCCGGCGTGCTGCTCACGCGCGTGGAATACCTCAAGCATGGCGAGACCATGAACTTCGCCGTGGTCGACGCGGCGATGAACGATCTGGCGCGCCCCGCGCTCTACGACGCCTGGCACGAGGTCGTGGAAGTGGCGCCACACGGCGAGCCGCAGACCTACGAGGTGGTCGGCCCGATCTGCGAGAGCGGCGACTTCCTCGCCCACGAGCGCCCCCTCGCGGTGGCCGAAGGCGACCTGCTGGCAATCCTGTCGGCCGGCGCCTACGGCATGACGATGAGTTCCAACTACAACACCCGAGGCCGCGCGGCCGAAGTCATCGTCGACGGCAACGCCATGCACGTGGTGCGCGAACGTGAATCGGTGGAATCCTTGTTTGCGCTGGAGTCGCGCCTGCCGGAGTAATTAGCCGGCGGGCAACTCGTCGATGCAGCGCGCCAGCGCATCCCGCCAGTGCGGCATTTCCAGCCCGAAGCGTGCACGGAAGGCCGCGCCGTCGAGCCGCGAGTTCTTGGGCCTTGCGGCCGGCGTGGGGTAGTCCTCGGTGGCGATCGGCGCGACCTCGGCCACGCGCAAGGCGATGTCAGGCAGCCGCTCGCGCGCCAGCTCGAAGACCGCGCGCGCGAAGCCGCACCACGAAGTCTCGCCTGCGGACGTCAGGTGGAACACCCCCGATTCGAAGCCCTGATGCGCACGCTCGGCCTGTGCCTGGCGCACCGCATGGGCCGTGGCGTCGGCGAGATTGCGTGCCCAGCACGGCGCGCCGATCTGGTCATCGACGATGGTCAGGCGCTCACGCTCCGCACCCAGGCGCAACATGCTGCGCACGAAGTTGGCTCCGCGCGCGGCGAACACCCAGGAAGTACGGAAGATCAGATGATCGCAAGCGGCCGCCGCGATCGCGCGCTCACCGGCGAGCTTGCCGCGCCCGTACTCATTCACCGGCGCAGGCGCGTCCGTCTCGCGCCAGGGCACATCGCCCGAACCGTCGAATACGTAGTCGGTGGAAAAATGCACCAGCAGCGCGCCGGTCTCGCGCGCGATCACGGCCAGCTCGCCCGGCGCCTGGGCGTTGATGCGCTGCGCCAGCGCGATTTCGGACTCGGCGCGGTCGACGGCGGTGTAGGCGGCGGCGTTGACGATGACGTCCGCGCCATGCGCGGCCAGCGCGGCCACCGCATCCGCGTCGGCCAGATCGCAGGCCGCGCGATCCAGCGCGACGACCTCGCCCAGTGGCATCAGGCTGCGCGCCAGCTCGAACCCGAGCTGGCCGCTGCAGCCGGTCACCAGCAGCTTCACGCGAACACCTCGCACTCGGCCAGAGCGCGCCCCTCGCGGTCCTTGGCCGAGAGCAGCGGTGCGGCGCCGTCGAGCGGCCACGCCACGCCCACCGTGGCATCGTCCCAGGCGAGGCAGCGCTCGTGCTCGGGCGCATAGTAGTCGGTGGTCTTGTAGAGGAAATCGGCCGAATCGGAGAGCACCAGGAAGCCGTGCGCGAAGCCTTCCGGAATCCACATCTGCAGGTTGTTGTCGGCCGACAGTTCGGCGCCGGTCCAGCGCCCGAAGGTAGGCGAGGCGTGGCGCAGGTCCACGGCGACGTCGAACACCCGGCCCTGCGTGACGCGCACCAGCTTTCCCTGCGGCTGTTGGATCTGGTAGTGCAGGCCGCGCAGCACGCCGCGCATTGATCGCGAATGGTTGTCCTGCACGAAATCCACCTGCAGACCGGTGGCCTCGGCGAAGGCGCGCGCGTTGTAGCTTTCCATGAAGAAGCCGCGTGCATCGCCGAACACCTTGGGTTCGAGCACCAGCACGTCGGGCAAGTCGGTGGCGATCACGCGCATCAATACACCCGTTCCTCGAGCAGTC
Source organism: Pseudazoarcus pumilus (assembly GCF_002872475.1). GTDB lineage: Bacteria > Pseudomonadota > Gammaproteobacteria > Burkholderiales > Rhodocyclaceae > Pseudazoarcus > Pseudazoarcus pumilus. The sequence continues at coordinate 127,350 of NZ_CP025682.1, read as the reverse complement.
GTTTCAGATAGGTACCGTAACCGTTCTTGGCCAGCGGCTCGGCCAACACACGCAGTTGCGCGTCATCGATCCAGCCGGCGCGCCAGGCCACTTCCTCGGGGCAGGCCACCTTGAGGCCCTGGCGCTTTTCGATGGTGTGGATGAACTGGCCGGCCTCGAGCAGGCTCTCGTGCGTGCCGGTGTCGAGCCAGGCGTGGCCGCGCCCCATGCGCTCGACGGTCAGCTCGTCCCACGCGAGGTACCGGCGGTTGACGTCGGTGATCTCCAGCTCGCCGCGCGGGCTGGGCGCCAGATTGCGCGCGATGTCGACCACGCGCTCGTCGTAGAAGTACAGTCCGGTCACGGCGTAGCGGCTCTTGGGCTTCGTCGGCTTTTCCTCCAGCGAGATCGCGCGCCCGCCCGCGTCGAACTCCACCACACCGTAGCGTTCCGGATCGTGCACCGGATAGGCGAAGACGGTGGCGCCACGCTCGCGCAGGCTGGCCGCGGCCAGATCCGGCGCCAGATCGTGGCCGTAGAACAGGTTGTCGCCAAGGATCAGCGCCGACGGGTGACCGTCGAGAAAATCCTCGCCGATCAGGAAGGCCTGCGCCAGCCCGTCCGGGCTGGGCTGCACGGCGTAGCGCAGGTCCAGCCCCCAGGCCGCGCCGTCGCCCAGCAACTGCTCGAAGCGCGGCGTGTCCTGCGGCGTCGAGATGATCAGGATGTCGCGGATGCCCGCCAGCATCAGCGTGCACAGCGGGTAGTAGATCATCGGCTTGTCGTAGACCGGCAGCAGTTGCTTGGATACCGCCAGCGTGGCCGGATGCAGGCGCGTGCCGGAACCGCCGGCGAGGATGATGCCGCGTCGTGCGCTCATCGATGCGTCTCCCTACTTGCGTAGTTACGCGCCATCCAGTCGCGGTAGGCGCCGCTTTGCACGTCGCGTACCCAGTCCAGGTGCTCGAGATACCAGGTCACCGTCTTGCGGATGCCGCTCTCGAAGGTCTCGGCCGGGCGCCAGCCCAGCTCGCGCTCGATCTTGCGCGCGTCGATCGCGTAGCGCCGGTCGTGGCCGGGCCGGTCCTTGACGAAGGTGATCAGGCGCGTGTGCGGCCCGGCCGCGTCGGGCCGCAGTTCGTCGAGCAGCGCACAGATGGTGTCGACGATCTCGCGGTTGGGCTTCTCGTTCCAGCCGCCGATGTTGTATACCTCGCCGACACGCCCGCGCGCGAGCACCGCGCGCACCGCCGCGCAGTGATCGCCCACGTACAGCCAGTCGCGCACGTTGAGCCCGTCGCCATAGACCGGCAGCGCACGCCCGTCGATCGCATTGGCGATCATCAGCGGGATGAGCTTCTCGGGAAACTGGAACGGCCCGTAGTTGTTCGAGCAGTTGGTGGTCAGCACCGGCAGGCCGTAGGTGTGGTGCCAGGCGCGCACCAGATGGTCGGATGCAGCCTTGCTGGCCGAGTACGGCGAGTTCGGCGCATACGCCGTGGTCTCGCTGAAGGCCGGGTCCTTGGGCCCGAGCGAGCCATACACCTCGTCGGTGGACACGTGCAGAAAGCGAAAGCCTTCGCGCTCGGCGCCTTCCAGCGCCGACCAGTACGTGCGCGCGGCCTCGAGCAGCGCGAACGTGCCCTCGACGTTGGTACGCATGAAGTCGCCCGGCCCGTGGATGGAGCGGTCCACGTGGCTCTCTGCCGCGAAATGCACGATGGCGCGCGGCCGGTGTTCGGCAAGCAGGCGATCGACCAGCGCGCGGTCGCAGATGTCGCCATGCACGAAATGGTGGCGCGCATCACCGTCGAGCGAAGCGAGATTGGCGCGGTTGCCCGCGTAGGTCAGCGCATCGAGATTGACGATGCCCTCGTCGTTCGCGGCGAGCCAGTCGAGCACGAAGTTCGCGCCGATGAAGCCCGCGCCGCCGGTGACCAGAATCATGAGCTTGCCCTGTCGAGTTCGTCGTGACGGCCGCGACGGCCGCCGGGAGTGGCGGCATTGTAACGCGTGCCCGATTCGGCAAAGATGAGCGCTGCCCATCGCTGCCGGTAACACCATGCTTCTTCGCCTCGCCTTCGTCACCCTGACCCTGCTCGCCACCCCGGCCCTGGCCGGCGCGCTGCCTGAAACCGTGCAGCGCGCGCTCACCCAGGCTGGCATCGCCGACGACAACGTCACCGTGTGGGTGCAGCCCGTGGACGCCGATTCGCCGACGATCTCGCACAACGCCGACCGCCCGATGAACCCGGCCTCGGTGATGAAGCTGGTCACGGCCTTCGCCGCCTTCGAGCGCCTCGGCCCGGCGTACACGTGGACCACGCGCGTCGCGACCGACGGCACGCTCGACGACGGCGCACTGGCCGGCAATCTGTACCTGATCGGCGGCGGCGACCCCATGCTCGATGTCGGCCGGCTCTACAAGCTCCTCGCCCGCGTGCGCGCCTCCGGCATCACGCATGTAGCCGGCGACATCGTGCTCGACGCCTCGGCGCTGCGCCTGCCGCCGCACGACGAAGCCGCCTTCGACAACCGCCCCTTGCGCCCCTACAACAGCGGCGCCAACGCCCTGCTCGCCAACTTCAACACCGTGCAGTTGCACCTGACCCCGGGCGGGAGACCCGGCGAGCCCGTCGCCGTCGCCGCAGTGCCGGCGCTCGAAGGCGTCGAATTCGATACGCGCATCGTCACGTCCGACGGATTCTGCGGCGCGTGGTGGAGCCGGCTCGACGCGGTTCCCGACGGCGGCAAGCTGGTCCTCACCGGCACACTCCCCATCGACTGCGGCCCACGCGACTGGGCCGTCGCCCCGCTGCCCACCGAAGCCTTCACCGAACGTCTGGTCGCACGATTGTGGCGTGATGCCGGCGGCACGCTCAGCGGCCAGGTGCGCAGCGCCACCACCCTGCCCACCGCGACCACGCTGTTCGCGCAGGACTCGGTCCCGCTCGCCGAAGCCGTACGCGAGATGAACAAGTGGTCGAGCAACGTCATCGCCCGTCAGGTGCTCGCCACGCTGGCGATCGACGACCCGAGCAGCGTAGACATGATCGCCACCGGCGCCTGGCGCGCCCGCGACACGCTGGCCGCCGCCGGCGTCCCGACCCAGGGCCTGGTCATCGAAAACGGCTCCGGCCTCTCCCGCAGCGCCCGCATCCGTGCCGACGCCCTCGGGGCGCTGCTCATCCAGGCATGGAAACGCCCCTGGATGCCCGAATTCGTCTCGTCCCTCTCCATCGCCGGCCTCGACGGCACCGCCCGCAAACGCCTCGCCGACAGCCCGGCCAACGGGCAAGCGCATCTCAAGACAGGGACGATCAACGGGGTGCGCGCCATGGCCGGCTACGTCCTCGACCGCGACGGGCGGCGTCATGCGGTGGTGATGATGGTCAACGATGCGAAGGCGTCGCGGGGAGAGGCGGCGCAGGATGGGGTGGTGGAGTGGGTTTGGGGCGGAGCGGGGAAGTGAGGCGAGACGTTCAGAAGCATCCGGCGCAATGCGCTTCGCTTATTGCACCCTACGCGGGATTGTTGATCTTATAGTCGGCCAGGAGAACGAAACATGAAGTCGCTAAATAAAATAGTCTTTCTCATTGTTTTCGGGTTTTCGCTCATTTCAACACCAGCACTATCTTCTTCAGCGAACAATGCGCTAAGTGCGTGCCTAGCAGACAACACAACCGGAAAAGATAGAAAAACACTTGCAAAGTGGGTTTTTTTCGCCATGTCCGCACATCCAGAGATACAGCGATTCTCATACGTAACAGGCAGGGACCGACGTGAAATGGATGAGCTTATGGCCACCATGGTCACTCGGCTGATAACAGAAGATTGCGCGGCCTCTGCAAGGATGGAAATGAATAGCGGTGGCGTCGACGGACTCGGAGATGCCTTCAAACACTTGGGGGCTCTCGCAATGCGAGAGATCATGAACAACCCTTCAGTTAATTCAACCTTCTCTGGCTACTTAGAGTTTATTGACATGTCAAAATTCGAAGCACTGTTCTCTCGACGCTGAAGGAGCCCACCGCCAATTGGCCCATCAGCTTTTCGAAGGGCGGCAAGGAGGTGGCATGTTTGTCGTGGTGTATTGGTGGCGAGTCAAGCCCGGCAAGGAAGCGCAGTTCCGCGAGGCGTGGCGTCGCGGAACGCGCGAGATCGCACGGATCTACGGGGGCCTTGGCTCTCGTCTGCACAGGGAGGCGGACGGACGCTTCGTGGCGATGGCCGAATGGCCGGACCGGGAGACCTGGCAGCGCGCCTACGACGCGAAGATGATCTACGACGACAAGGAAGCCAGGGCGATGTTCGTGGACGCCATCGCGGAGGTTCCGCCCGACAACAGGCCTGCTTTCATGATGGAGGTCACCGACGACCTGCTCGGGCTGAACGTCGCAAATCCTCCGGAATCAGACTGACCGCACCGAGGTCGCCAGAACCCTTACCAAGCCTTGTCGATCGGTCGGGTGCCTGCAACCTGCCGAGTCGTCCCCAGCCTGACATCGCGCAGCGATGATGCCGCAGGTGCCAAGTGCCCAGCCTACACCACCGGCGGCGGCATCGGCATGGTCTCGCCCTGACCCAGCGTCCACCAGCCGCGGGCGACCCGGTAGAGCACCCACAGGCCGGCGACGATGAGTACACCGAGGCCGATGAAGAAGCCGATGACGGTGAAGATCAGCGCCCAGCCGACGACGAACCACAGCAGTGCGAACCAGAAGGTGCGGATCTGCCAGCGGAAGTGGCTCTCCAGCCAGGTGCCGCGCGCCGAGGCGCGCTTGTAGTAGTTGAGGATGACGGCGGCGATCGACGGCAGGGTGCCGATGAAGCTGGCGAGGATGGTCGCCGCGCCGAAGATCGCGGTGAGCAGCGCGAAGGCGTGCAGGCCGTAGACGACATGGGTGATCAGCCGCAGGTTGTCGAGGTTCATCGCCGGGCCGGGGCCGCGCGGTTGCAGGTCTTCGCTCATCGATTGGTCTCCGTCACAGTCCGAGTTGATCCCACATTTCGTCCACGCGCGCCTTCACGGCCGCGTCCATGACGATGGGCGTGCCCCATTCGCGGGTGGTCTCGCCGGGCCACTTGTTGGTGGCGTCGATGCCCATCTTGCTGCCCAGGCCGGCCACCGGGCTGGCGAAGTCGAGGTAGTCGATGGGGGTGTTGTCGACCAGCGTAGTGTCGCGCGTGGCGTCCACGCGGGTGGTCATGGCCCAGATCACCTCTTTCCAGTCGCGGATGTCCACGTCCTCATCCACGACGATGATGAACTTGGTGTACATGAACTGGCGCAGAAAGCTCCAGATGCCGAACATCACGCGCTTGGCGTGGCCGGGGTACTGCTTGCGGATGCTGACCACGGCTAGCCGGTAGGAGCAGCCTTCGGGCGGCAGGTAGAAATCCACGATCTCGGTGAACTGGCGCTGCAGCAGCGGCACGAAGACCTCGTTGAGCGCGAGGCCGAGCATGGCCGGCTCGTCGGGTGGCTTTCCGGTGTAGGTGGAGTGGTAGATCGGGTTCTTCCGCATGGTGATGCGGTTGATGGTGAACACCGGGAATTCCGAGACTTCGTTGTAGTAGCCGGTGTGGTCGCCATAGGGGCCTTCCGGCGCCATGTCGTCGGGGTGGATCACGCCTTCGAGCACGATCTCGGCGGACGCCGGCACCTGCAGATCGGAGTCCATGCACTTGACCAGTTCGGTCTTGGAGCCGCGCAGCAGGCCTGCGAACTGATACTCGGACAGCGTATCCGGCACCGGCGTGACCGCGCCGAGGATGGTCGCCGGGTCGCAGCCGAGCACCACCGCCACCGGGAAGGGTTCGCCGGGATGGGCGAGCTGGTGATCGCGGAAATCCAGCGCGCCGCCGCGATGGGCGAGCCAGCGCATGATCACGCGATCCCTGCCGATGACCTGCTGACGGTAGATGCCCAGATTCTGGCGCTTCTTGCCCGGCCCGCGTGTCACCACCAGCCCCCAGGTGATCAGCGGCGCGGCATCCCCCGGCCAGCAGTGCTGGATGGGCAGTCTGGCCAGATCGACGGCATCGCCCTCCCACACCACCTGCTGGCAGGGCGCGGAGCGAACGACCTTGGGCGCCATGTTGAGTACCTGGCGGAACACCGGCAGCTTGTCCCAGGCATCGCGAAATCCCTTGGGCGGCTCGGGCTCCTTGAGAAAGGCGAGCAGCTTGCCGACCTCGCGCAGCGATTCCTTCCAGTCGCCGGACTCGCCCATGCCCCAGGCCACGCGCTGCGGCGTGCCGAACAGGTTGGCGAGCACCGGGATGTCCTGCGGCACGCCATGCGTCACCGGCTTTTCGAAGAGCAGCGCCGGGCCGCCGGCGCGCAGCACGCGGTCGGCGATCTCGGTCATCTCCAGATGGGTGTCCACCGGCACGCGGATACGCCTGAGTTCGCCCATCTCCTCGAGGCGGGCGATGAAGTCGCGCAGGTCATCGTATTTCATCGGCAGCGGTTGATGGCGGTGCGCGTCGCCTGCGCCGCGAAGCGCGCGGCGGCCGCGAAGTCTTCGCCATCACCGGCGTACAGGATGGCGCGTGACGAATTGATGATCAGGCCGGTGCCGTCGCGGCTGCGTCCGGCCGCGAGCACGGCAGCGATGTCGCCGCCCTGCGCGCCGATGCCCGGCACCAGCAGCGGCATGTCGCCGGTGATCTGGCGCACGCGCGCGATCTCGTCGGGGAAGGTCGCGCCGACCACCAGACCGAGGTTGCCGCTGGCATTCCACTCGTCGGCGGCCAGACGCGCGACCCGCTCGTAGAGCTTCTCGCCGCCGACATCGAGAAACTGCAGGTCGCTGCCGCCGGCGTTCGAGGTGCGGCACAGCAGGATCACGCCACGATCGGCGTATTCCAGATACGGCTCGATGGAATCACGCCCCATGTAGGGATTGACCGTGACGGCATCCGCGCCGTAGCGCCGGAAGGCCTCGCGCGCGTACTGCGCGGCGGTGCTGCCGATGTCGCCGCGCTTGGCGTCGAGGATCACCGGAATGCCGGGGTGACGCTCGTGGATGTGGCGGATCAGGTCTTCTAGCTGGTCTTCGGCGCGCGCCGCGGCGAAGTAGGCGATCTGCGGCTTGAAGCAGCACACGGCGTCGGCCGTGGCGTCGACGATGTCGCGACAGAAGGCGAGGATGGCGTCGGGCCGCTCGTGCAGGTGGGCGGGCAGGCGCGCCGGGTCCGGGTCGAGACCGACGCACAGCAGGCTGTCGGCGCGCTGCCAGCGCTCGGCGAGGGCGTTCATGAAATGCATCGGGTGTTTCCGTATCGTCGCAGCGTGCATGATAAGCGCTCCGCGCGCCGGCCAGAAACACACAGGGGCCTCGCGGCCCCTGTGCGTTGCGAAACCAGCGGCTGGATACTTATTTCTTCTCGATGCCGAGAATCACCATGGCCTGGTGCAGCGTGTCGACCGACTCGCCATGCTTGCCGGCCTTGTGCAGTTCCTCGCCCTTGGCGCGCAGCGACTTCACCTCGGTCATCTGGGCTTCCGTCAACTGCGGGTTGGTCGCCAACGCCTCGTCGATCTGCTTCATGTCGGCCGGGCAGTGTGCGGCGAAGGCCGCGCCCGATGCGAACAGTGCGGTGAGCGCGATGAGCAATGTCTTCTTCATGCAGACCTCCAATTGGGATACGCGAAAACGTTCGCGCACGGCGTGGACCGGCGCACGGCGCGTTCGTTCGCGCGGCGCCTATGCTCAGCGTAGCAGCGTATCGAGCACCACGCCGGCGAAGATCGTCGCGCCGAACCAGTTGTTGTGCAGGAAGGCGCGGAAGCAGTCCGCGCGCTCGCGCTCGCGGATCAGGCCGTAGTGGTGCCAGGCGATGCCGGCCGCGCCACACAGGCCGAGCACGTAGTACATCGGCCCCAGCCCGGCGATGGCCCCGGCCACCGCCATCAACACCAGCATCGCTGCGTAGCAGCCCATCACGGCCGTGACGTCGTAACGGCCGAAGGTAATGGCCGCGCTCTTGACCCCGATCTTCAGGTCATCCGGGCGGTCGACCATGGCGTACTCGGTGTCGTAGGCCATTGCCCAGAACACGTTGGCCAGCACCATCAGCCACGCCACGCCCGGCACTTCACCCTGCACTGCCGCGAAACCCATCGGAATGCCGAAACCGAAGGCGATGCCCAGCCACGCCTGCGGGATCGCCAGCACGCGCTTGGTGAACGGATAGATCGCCGCGATCAGCACGGCCGGAATCGACAGCGCGATCACCAGCGAATCGAGGAACAGCACCAGGAACAGCGCGGCCAGCGCGAGGATGGCGGCGACCATCAGGGCCTCGCCCGGCATCACGTCGCCGGTGACGATGGGGCGTGCGCGCGTGCGCTCGACGTGGCCGTCGATGTTGCGGTCGGCGTAGTCGTTGATCGCGCAGCCGGCCGAGCGCATCAGCACCGTGCCGGCGACGAAGATCGCCAGCACGTGCAGCGGCGGCACCCCGTCGGCGGCGATCCACAACCCCCACAGCGTCGGCCACATCAGCAGCAGGATGCCGATGGGGCGATCCAGCCGCGTCAGGCGCAGGTAGTGGGGCAGTCGTTCGGAGAAGCGGAAGGTCTTGTCGGTCATGCAGGCAGATCGAGTATCGCAGGCAGGAAGATTTCACTGACGAGCAGGCGGCGCCCGTGCAGCCGGAACACCGAGCGGCGCCCCCACAGCTCGCGCGGCAGCGAGTCGGGCGACAGCGCCGCGGCCGCCGCGCGGTGGCGTGCATCGCGCGCATCGAGCCGCGCACACGCCAGTCGCCCGCGCACGACGCGCGGATTGGCGAACAGCGCCGCACCCAGCGGACGCGAGCCGATGGTCGCGAACAGGCGCGAGCCGGCCCTCACGGTAGCACGCGGCATCACCGAGCGCGCATACACCACCGGCACGCCATCGGCCAGCAGCAGCACCTCGCGCACCCAAGCCCAGTCGCCGGCGGCCAGCCCCAGCAACGGTGCCTCGTCGGCCAGCACGCGGTCCAGGCGCTGGCGCAGCACACGCACCGCGAAGACATCGCAACGCGCACGAATGCGTGCCGTCAACGACCCGGGATCGCGCAACCAGCCGTCCATCCCGCGCGGCAGCAGGGCCGGCAGAAGATGGCCTCGCCATCGGTCGGACGGGGTTCTAGAGGACATGGGCGTACGGGATCGAAACAGCGGGCATCTTACCGGATGGACGGGCGATGTTTCGTCCGCGTCGCTGCAGCCTACTCAGCCGCGCGCAGCGCGCGCTCGCCGGCCAGCCAGGCCTTGAAGCTCTCGACCACCGACAGCAGCGCCGGGATGAAGAACAGCACGAGCGCGGCCGAGAAGCCCAGACCGAAGGCGATCGAGGCGGCCATCGGGATCAGGAACTGGGCCTGCAGCGAAGTCTCGAAGAGCAGCGGCGTGAGGCCGCCGATGGTGGTCAGCGAGGTCAGCATGACCGCGCGCAAGCGCCCGCAGGCCGCGCCGATCAGGGCGTCGTCGAGTGCCTCTCCCTTGCCGCGCAATTCCTTGAACAGACTCACCAGGATGATGGAGTTGTTGACCACGATGCCGGCCAGCGCGAACAGGCCGAACATCGACAATATGGTCAGATCCAGCCCCATCGCCCAGTGGCCGAAGATCGCGCCGACCAGCCCCAGCGGGATCGCCGCCATCACCACCAGCGGCCAGCTCCACGAGGCGAAGGCCCACACCAGCGTCAGGTAGATCAGGCCCAGACCCAGCATCAGGCCGACCTGCATGTCGTCCATGGTCTCGCGCTGGTCGGCGGCACGTCCCTCGAAGCTGTAGTCCACGCCGTAGCGTTGCGACAGTTGCGGCAGCACCTCGCGCAACAATTCGGCGCGGATCGCATCGGCGCCGGTCTGCTCGGTGTCGACCTCGCCCGAGACCTCGACGGCGAGACGCCCGTCGGCGTGGCGCAGCGCCTCGAAGCCCCGCCTAGACTCCCAGCGCACGACCGCGCCCAGCGGCACGAACTGATCGCCCGGTGCCTGCACGACCAGGCGTTCGAACACGTCCAGGCGCTCGCGCTCGGCGCGCGGCAGCAGCACGCGCACCTCGAGTTCCTCGCGTCCGTCCTGCACGAGCTGCGCCAGATGGCCGTCGAAGGCCGCACGCAACTGCCGGCCCAGGCTCTCGGTGGTCAGGCCCAGCGCCTCGGCCGCCGGCGTGAGGCGATAGACAAGCTGCTCGCGCCCGTAAGGCATGTCGTCCTCGACGTCGCTCACGCCCGCGATCGAGCGCGCGCTCTCGGCCAACGACAGCGCGGCGCTCTTGAGCCGCTCCGGGTCGTCGCCGGTCAGGCGCACGTTGAGGTCGCGCCCCGGCGGGCCGGACTGGCGCGAGGTCAGGGTCAGGTTTTCCAGGCCCGGCGCGGATCCGGCACGTTCGCGCCAGGCACGCAGGAATGCCTCGTTGCGTACCTCGCGCCGCTCGGACGGCACCAGCTCGACCATCATCGACGCGAGCTGGTCGCCGCGCGCCGAACCCGCGCCCTCGGCGCCAATCGCCCCGCCCAGGCGCGACACGGCGGTCTGCACGATGTCGCCACCCAGGTCGCGCTCGGCCTCGAGCAGCGCGGCCTCGAGTTCGCTCAGGAAGGCGGCCGTGTGTTCGCGCGGCGTGCCCGCCGCGAAGGCCGCGTTGGCGTACAGCACCTGGCTCTCCGGCGTCGGGAAGAAGACGAAGCCGATGCGCCCGCCGGCGATCACGCCGACCGCGAGGATCATCGTCGCCAGCGTGATCGCGATGGTGGTGCCGCGCCAGGCCAGCGCGTGCGTGACCAGCGGGCGGAAGCGGCGCTCGCGGAAGTTGTCGAAGATCGCGTCCAGTCGCTGGCGCAGGCGCGAACCATGTTGCGCGGCCTCGCCGTGCAGCGCGCTCTTCAGGTGCGCGGGCAGGATGAGGAAGCTCTCGAGCAGTGCCGCAGTGATGACCATGATCATCACGAAGGGAATATCGAACAGGATGTTGCCGATGATGCCGCCCACCAGCATCAGCGGCATGAAGGCGGCAATCGTCGTCACCGACGCGGCGACCACCGGCCAGAACATGCGTCGCGCCCCGCCCAGCGCCGCCTGCGCCGGCCCTTCGCCCATGCGTCGGTGGGTGTCGGCGTCTTCGGAGACGACGATGGCATCGTCGACGATGATGCCCAGCGCCATGATCAGCGCGAACAGGCTGATCATGTTGATCGAGCCGCCGAACACCAGCATCAGCCCGAGCGTGGCGAGAAACGCGGTGGGAATGCCCACCATCACCCAGAACGCGATGCGCGCAGGCAGGAACAGATAGAGGATGGCGACCACCAGCAGCAGGCCGCCAAGTCCGTTCTTGACAAGCAGGTTGATGCGGTCGCGGATCAGCTCCCACTGCGTGTCGTAGGTCTCCACGTGCACGCTCGGCGGCAGCGTCGGCAGGGTGCGCGCGAGCCAGTCCTGCAGCACCTGCGCCGAACGCAGCGAGTGGCCGTTCTCGGCGCGCTGCAGGATCATCTCGACCGCCGCCTCGCCGTTCTCGGAGAGCGCAAGCTGCCCGGGGCGCGCTTCGCGTTCGATGCCGGCGATGTCACCCAGACGGATCAGCCCGCCCTCGTCGCTGACCACCGGCAGGTTCTCGAAGTCGCGCGCCACGCGCCGCTGCTCCAGCCCACGGATCTCGCGCGCACCATCCTGCTCGCCGGCCACGCCGGCCGGCACGTCCTGGGCGAGATCGGCGACGCGCTCGCCGATCTCGATGAGCGACAGGTTGAGCGTCTCCAGCGCGGCCGCCGGCACCTCGATCGCGATGCGCTCCTCGGGCAGTCCGGTGATGTCGATGCGGTCGATGCCGGCGGCCAGCAGTTCGGTCTCGAAGCGGCGTACCCACGGTCGCAAGGCCTCGACCGAATCGCCGTGCACGAGCAGGCGCGCGATGGGCTCGTAGCGACTGACGCGCGCGACCTCCGGGGTCTCGGCGTCGCGCGGCAGATTGCGGAATTCGTCGACGCGCTGGCGCACCTGGTCGAGCGCAAGCAGCGGGTCCGTGCCCTCGTTGAGTTCCAGCGTGATGCTCGACACCCCCTGCGCCGAGGTCGAGGTCATCTTCTTGAGGCCGTCGACGGTCTTGAGGCGCTCTTCCAGCGGCGTGGTGATACCGGTCTCGACGTCCTCGGCGGCCGCACCCGACCACACCACGCGCACCGTGACGAAGTCCAGCGCGAAGTTCGGGAAGAACTGCACGTTCATGCGCACCACGCCGGCGATGCCGACGAGAAAGGCGAGCAGCATGAGTACATTGGCCGCGACGCGGTGCTTGAGCAGCAGGGCGATCACGCCGCGCTGCTTCATTGCGGCATCGCCTCCACGGCGAGGCCGTCGATGGCGTTGGGCAGGTGGGTGATCATCACCGTACTGCCCGACGGCAGGGTGGGCGCACGCAGCAGCACGCGCGGCTCGCCGTCGACGCGGTGCTCGCCGACGCGCTCGACCGGCACCGCGACGAGCCGGCCGTCCTCGATACGGTAGATGCGATCGCCGCCGTGCAGCGCCGAGAACGGCAGGGACAGCACCTCACTGACGACGGGACGGTTCATCTCGGCGCTGACGAAGGCGCCGACCGGCACGTTGCGTCCGGCCTCGACACGCAGCAACACCTCGACCCCGCGCGCGTCGGCCTCGCCGGCGATGCGCTCCAGGCGCGCCGCGATGCCGGTCTCGCCGAACTCGGCATGGGCCACCAGCGTCTCGCCGGCCGCCAGCGCCGCGCGCAGTTCGGCCGCGTGCTGCGCGGGCACGCGCGCACGCAGGAACAGATCCTCCGATGGATACAGCGTCATCAGCGTCGCGCCCGCCTGCACCTGATCGCCCGCAGCGGCCTCGACGAGGCCGACGCGGGCCGCGAACGGCGCGGTGATCTCGCCGCGCGCGGCGTCGCGCTCGGCCTCGGCCAGCGCCGCGCTCGCCTGGGCCAGACGCGCCGGATGTTCGGCCAGCGATTGTTCGCGCTGGTTCACGGCCAGGCGCGCACGGGCGACGTCTTCGCGCGCCTGGTCGGTGGTGGCGGCCGAGCCGAAGTTCTCGCGCGTGAGCCGCTCGAAACGCGCCAGTTTGGCCTCGGACAGTTCCAGCAGGCGGCGTTCGTCCACCAGTGCGCGACGGTCGTGTTCGGCGCGCAGGCGTTCGCGTTCGAGGTCGGCGCGGGCGCGCTCGACGCGCGGCTGCAGGTCTCGCGGATCGAGACGCGCAAGCAGCGCGCCGGCTTCCACATAATCGCCGTCTCGCACCGCGACCTCGGCCAGCCGGCCGGCCACCGGCGCGGACGCACGCACCTGGTCGGGCGCTTCGATACGGCCGTACAGGGTCAACGTGGGGCGCGCGGACTGCGGTTCGGCCTGCGCCACGGCCACCGGCCAGACGCGTTCGCGCACCTCGACTGCCGGGGGTTCGGGGCGCGTCGCGCGCAAGGCGATGAAGCCGGCCACGGCCAGCAACAGGATTCCCAGCGCGAGCAGGCGACGCATGCAGCCTCCGGTGTCGGGGACCGACGGCCATGGGCGCGACGGTCGCAATTGGAGATTAGCCCATCATGATACTCGGCTCAGGCCCGTAGCAGACCCTCCCGTCCGCCCAGCCAGCGCTGCAGGAGCCGCTCGGCGGCTTGCGGCGAATCGGCGAGCAGACGCTCGGCCAGCGCGCGCGCGGGCTCGACCAGATCGGCGTCGCGCTCCAGATCGGCGTGACGCAGCATCGGCACGCCGCTCTGGCGCGCGCCGACGAATTCGCCGGGCCCGCGGATGCGCAGATCCTCGCGCGCGATCTCGAAACCGTCCGTGTGTTCATAGATGACCTTGAGCCGCGCGCGTGCCGTGTCCGACAGCGGCTGATCGGCCGCGAAGAGCAGGACGCAGGTCGATTCGGCCGTGCCGCGCCCGACGCGACCGCGCAACTGGTGCAGCTGCGCCAGACCAAAGCGCTCGGCATGCTCGATCACCATCAGGCTGGCGTTGGGTACGTCGACGCCGACCTCGATGACCGTCGTCGCCACCAGCAGGTCGACTTCGCCGGCCGCGAAGGCGGCCATCGTCGCCGACTTCTCCGCGCTCTTCAGCCGCCCGTGGACAAGACCCACGCGCAGGTCCGGCAGTTCGGACGCGAGCCGCTCGAAGGTCTCCTCGGCCGTCTTCAACTGCAGCGCCTCGGATTCCTCGATCAGCGGGCACACCCAGTATGCCTGGCGCCCTTCGGCACAGGCAGCGGCCACGCGCGCGACGACCTCGTCGCGGCGCGCATCCGACACCAGACGCGTGGCCACCGGGGTGCGTCCGGGCGGCAGCTCGTCGAGCACGGACACGTCGAGATCGGCGTAATGCGTCATCGCCAGCGTGCGCGGAATCGGCGTGGCCGACATCATCAGCATGTGCGGATTGAGACCCCCGACGGCCTTCTCGCGCAAGGCCAGGCGCTGACGCACGCCGAAGCGATGCTGCTCGTCGACCACCGCCAGCCCAAGGCGCGGCAACGTCACCGCATCCTCGATCAGCGCGTGCGTGCCCACCGCGAGCAGACTCTCGCCCGCGGCCAGCCGCGCCTGTGCGGCCTCGCGCTCCTTCCTGGCGCGGCTGCCGGCGAGCCATTCGACGCGCAGCCCGAGCGGCGTCAGCCAGGCGTCGAGCTTGAGCCAGTGCTGTTCGGCGAGGATCTCGGTGGGCGCCATCAATGCCGCCTGGAAACCGTTCTCGAGCGCCTGCAACATGGCCAGCGCGGCGACGACGGTCTTGCCGCTGCCGACATCGCCCTGCAGCAGGCGCTGCATCGGATGCGGCACGGCGAGATCGCGTGCGATCTCGGCCACGGCGCGGCGCTGCGCGCCGGTGAGCGCGAACGGCAGGGCGTCGACGAGCTTCCGGGTGAGTTGATCGCGGGGCTTCAGTGCAGGCGCACGCTTGGCGCGGCGCGCGTTGTAGGCGCGCCGCAGCGAGATCTGCTGCACCAGCAGTTCCTCGAAGTGGATGCGCCGCCAGGCCGGATGCTCGTGCGCTTCGAGGGCCGCGACCGAAACCTGCGGGCCGGGCCGGTGCAGCGCATCGAGCGCGGCGGAAAAGGTCGGCAGGCGCAGGTCGTGCAACACTTGCGGCGGCAGCAGTTCGTCCTCGACATGGGCGTCGAGCGCGCGGCCGACGAGCTTGCGCAGGGCCGATTGCGCCAGCCCCGCGGTGGTCGGATAGACCGGCGTGAGCGCCTCGGGCAGCGGCTCGCCGGCGTCGACGTTGCGCACGCGCGGATGCACCATCTCGGCGCCGAAGAAGCCGTGACGCAGTTCGCCGAACAGGCGCACCCGCCGTCCCGGCGCCATCTGGCGCTGCTGCGACGGGTAGAAGTTGAGCCAGCGTGCGACCAGCACGCCCGAATCATCGCGCACGCGCGCGACGAGCTGGCGACGCCCGCGCGCGACGACCTCGCAGGATTCGACCTCGCCCTCGACCTGCACCGGCTCGCCCTCGCGCGCCTCACGGATGGCGCTGATGCGCGTCTCGTCCTCGTAGCGCAACGGCAGGTGCAGCAGCAGATCCTGCTGACGGTGGATGTCGAGCTTGGCCAGCCGCCTGGCGAGCGCGTCACCCGACTTCGCGGCGGCAGCGGGCGGGCTCGCGCTCATCGAATCGGGGGGCGGCTCAGTCGAGCACGAGAATGGCGTCGGCCTCGACCAGCGCGCCGCGCGGCAGCGACTTCACGCCGACCGCGGCGCGTGCGGGATAAGGCTCCTCGAAATAACGCGACATGATCTCGTTGACCTGGCCGAAGTTCTCCAGATCGACCAGATAGATGGTCAGGCGTACGGCCCTGTCGAGCGAACCGCCGGAGGCCTCGGCCACCGCCTTGAGGTTGTCGAACACGCGCACGGCCTGGGCCTCGAAACCGTCGACCAGCTCCATGGTGTCCGGGTCCAGACCGATCTGGCCGGACATGTATACGGTGTTGCCGGCGCGCACGGCCTGCGAATAGGTGCCGATCGCGGTCGGCGCGGCCGGCGTGGAA
The DNA here is from genome assembly GCF_002872475.1 of Pseudazoarcus pumilus. Lineage (GTDB taxonomy): Bacteria > Pseudomonadota > Gammaproteobacteria > Burkholderiales > Rhodocyclaceae > Pseudazoarcus > Pseudazoarcus pumilus. Next base: position 111,345 of record NZ_CP025682.1, on the reverse strand, counting down.
ACGATGCTGCGACTCATCTTCGGTATCCTCTTCGAATGCATGCAAACAGCCCGATTCTAAACCGGGAGGCGAGATGAAACCGATGATCGAGAATCTGCAGAAGCTGGTCGGCGGGCCGCGTGACGGCGCGCTGCTGCGCATGTCGCTGGGCAATGCCTGGCTGGAGGAGGACGCGGCTCGCGCGGCGCATCACTACCGCGACGCGCTGGGCTTCGACGCGACGCTCTCGGCCGCATGGAAGGGACTGGGCAAGGCGCTGGAGAAGGCCGGCGACGACGCCGGCGCGCTGGCGGCCTGGCGCGAGGGTATCGCCGTGGCCGCGAAACGTGGCGACCGTCAGGCCGAAAAGGAGATGACGGTGTTCGCGCGCCGCGTCGAAAAGCGGCTCGGAGCGCTCTGAGCCCCGCTCACACCGAACGCAGCGTGACCTCGCAGTCGACGCGCGTCATGACCTTCTGCAGGCCGCGGCGCGTGGCCAGATTGAGCACCAGTGGCGCCATGTAGTTGGCCATGAGGCCGGCCGTCTCCGGCTTGTCCGGATCGGCCTCGGTGCGGCGCAGGATCACCAGCACGATCGCACCGGACGGGTCGTCCAGCCCGATCGCCGCCGATTCCTCGTCGGTCAGGGACAGCTCGTAATGCACCGAGATGTTGGCCGGTTCGGTGACCGAGAACACGAGATCCGGCGAATCGACGGCCAGCAGCAGGTGCAGGCCGGGCGTCCCGGCTTCTTCGTCGTGCAGCAGCGCGAAACGCCGAAGATCCTCGAAACCGGACAGGCCGTTGGGAAACTCGATGAGTTTGTCTTCGGCGATTTCAAGCGTGCCGAGCACCGGACTTTCGATCTTCATGCGAACTCCTCTCGGTTGTTTCGCCGCATCGTCACGGCGCGACGATGCGGGCTTGCTCCAGCGGACGCCCAAGTGCACTGCGTACCGCGACCAGCACCTGCTCGGCTGCCGCACGCCCGGCGAACGGCCCCAGATCGACGCGCCCCTGCACGACCGCCGCACGCCCCTCGGCCGACATCTTCTCACGCAGCCCCTCGGCATTGTCGGCGTCGGCGAACACGCCGAGCTGCACCCACCACTCGTCGCCACCGCCGATCAGGATGCCACGCGTGCCCGAGCGCGCACTGCGGGCTTCGGCACGCGCAGCGAAGGGGCCGAGCAGGACGCGATGGAGCACACGCGCCGGATAGCCCGCGTCGGCCGAAGCCTGCTGCAGCGCGCGCGCGTCGCTGATCGGCATGAAGCCGCCCAGACGCACACGATGGTCGTCGACCGCCGGTACCGGCGGCGGAGGCGGCGGGTCGTCCGGGCCGGACGCGGCATCGGTCGGAATGACGGTGACGATGGGCGCGTCGGCCACGGCGATGGCGGGCGGACGGGGGGCCAGCTTCGTCGGGCCGGAAGGCTCGGGTTCGGGCTCGCGTTTGGTCTCGGGCTCAGGCCGGGCCTGCGCTGTTCCGGAGGTCGGGGCCGCTGCATCCGCCGGCGCTTCGATCGCGGCCGGCTCGCTCGTCTCGCCGGGCATCGCCTCCGCGGAGGCAAGCGCGTCCGCGCGCGGTGGCTCGCTGCTCGGTGCACCCTGGGCCGATACCGGTGCGCCGGGCACCGCGGCCGTGTCGCCATCGCCCGATGCATCCGGCTCGGCCGCAATCGGCGCCGGAAGCGCCGACGGCGAGGCTTGCGGCGTATTGAGCGTGCGCGTCGGGTCCTTTTCGTCATCGCCGGTCGCGACGACCAGCAAGGCGATCAGAACGAGACTGCCGACGGCCGCACGCAGCAGCGCACCGCGCGTCGTGTCGGCGCCCAGGCCGTATTCAGCCCCGAGATTCATCATCGGGCTCTCCCTGGCGCTCGGCCAGCGAACGCACCAGCTCGGCCTCCGCCACCGAGATGCCGCAGCGCTCGGCGATGGCCTCGACACCGAGCCCGCGCCGCGCGCAAACCAGCGCCTCGTTGTACTCGGGCGAGATGCCCTGCGCGACGCTGACGGACTCGACCTGCTCCTTCAGGTCGTCGAGCGTCTGGGACAACGCGACCAGGGTGGAACGCTGATGCGCAAGGTCTTCGCGCAGCGAATCGATCTCGTGACGCAATGATGTGGCATCAAGCGCGGCCTGGAACGGGACTTCGGCGACCGGTTGGCGCCGCAGCACCACGTATCGCCAGAGCTGATAGAGAACATAGCCGGAGAGCGCGCCGATCAGAACCCACAACACTTCTCGCACGCCTGTTCTCCTCGCGAATGGTGGGCCGAGGGCCCGGGGAGCGGCTGCGCCACGTGCGGCGCGGTGGAAAAATATGTCCGGATGATAATGCCGCCGACAGCCTGCGACAATGGCGAGCGGTTTCTGGGAGAATAAGCGGTTTCGAATACGCTGTGCGGATGCAATGAACGAGACTCTGGTCGTACTCACCAATGTGCCCGACGCCGATACCGCCGCGACGATCGCCCGCCGTCTGGTCGAAGCGCGCCTGGCCGCCTGCGTCAATGTGCTCGCGCCGTGCCGCTCGGTCTATCGCTGGCAGGGCGCGATCGAGGACGACGCCGAAGTGCCACTGCTGATCAAGTCCACACGGGCGCGCTACGCCGAACTCGAACGCGCTCTGGTCGCGTTGCATCCGGCCGAGGTTCCCGAGATCCTCGCACTGCCGGTCGCCGCCGGCCTGCCGGACTACCTCGCCTGGGCGGCCGCCGAGACCGCGCCCGACGCCGATTGAACGCTTCACCGCCCGCGCTGCTCCAAGCCCGCACGATGCCCTCTTTGCCCTCCCCCATGATCCTGTTCCGCTGTTTCGCGCTGCTGCTCGCAGTGTTCTTCGCCGCGCCGTCCGCGCTCGCCGATCCGGTCGAGCCGGAAAAGGCCTTTCCGCTGTCGGCGCGCATGCTCACCGCCGACACCGTCGAGCTTCGCTTCGACATCCGCCGCGACTACTACCTGTATGACGACAAGCTCGGCTTCGCCGCGCTGAGCGACGGCGTCACGCTCGGCACGCCCGAAGTGCCGCCGGGCGAGACCTACGAGGACGAGTTCTTCGGCGGCACGGTGATCCACCGCGGGCGGCTCGACGTGCTCGTGCCGGTGTCGGCGCCGGCGGACATGCGCAGCTTCGAACTGGAAGTGAAGAGCCAGGGCTGCTGGGACGGCGGGATCTGCTATCCGCCCGAAACGCGCGTACTCACCGTCGCCCTGGAACCCGCCACGGATGGCGGCGGCGATCTGCTCGGCCGCGCACTCTCGCCCTCGCCGGCGTCCTCCGGGCAATCGCAGGCGGCCGCCGCGCCTGCGCGCACGGTCGCGGCATCCGCAAGCGGCGACGAGAGCGGACGCATCGCACGCCTGCTCGGCGACGCCAGCCCGGCGCTGGTGCTGGCGAGCTTCTTCGGCTTCGGACTGCTGCTGGCGTTCACGCCGTGTACCTTCCCGATGATCCCCATCCTGTCGGGCATCATCGTCGGCCAGGGCCATCACGTCAGCCACGCACGCGCCGGCGTGCTGTCGCTGGCCTTCGTGCTGGGCATGGCGGTGACCTATGCGGCGGCCGGCGTGGCGGCCGGACTGTCGGGCACGCTGCTGGCCGCAGCGCTGCAGAACGTGTGGGTGCTGGGCAGTTTCGCGGTGGTGTTCGTGCTGCTCGCGCTGTCGATGTTCGGCTTCTATGAACTGCAGATGCCCAGCGCGCTGCAAAGCCGGCTGTCGTCGACCGCCAGCCATCAGAAGGGCGGAAGCCTGGGCGGCGTGGTCACGATGGGCGTGCTCTCGGCGCTCATCGTGGGTCCCTGCGTGGCCGCGCCGCTGGCCGGCGCACTGCTCTACATCGCGCAGACCGGCGACGCGGTGCTGGGCGGCGCAGCGCTGTTCGTGATGGCGCTGGGCATGGGTGCACCGCTGATCGCGGTGGGCGTGGGCACGCGCTCGCTGCTGCCCAGGATCGGACCGTGGATGGAAGGCGTCAAGAAGGCCTTCGGCGTGATGCTGCTGGCGGTGGCGCTGTGGCTGATCTCGCCGGTGATCCCGGCGGCCGCGACGATGCTCGGCTGGGCGCTTCTGCTGGGCTTCTCCGGCATCTTCCTGCACGCGCTCGATCCGCTCCCCACCCATGCCGGCGGCTGGCGCCGCTTCTGGAAGGGCCTGGGCGTGATGTTGCTGATCGCTGGCGCGGCCATGCTCATCGGCCTGCTCGCCGGCTCCCGCGATCCGCTGCAGCCGCTGTCCGTGCTGCGCAGCGGCGCCGCGACCCAAGTGCAACAGGCGCGCTTCGAGCGCGTGACCTCGGTCGCCGAACTGCAGACACGCCTGGCCTCGGCCGATCGCCCGGTGATGCTGGATTTCTACGCCGACTGGTGCGTCTCGTGCAAGGAGATGGAGCGTTTCACCTTCTCCGACCCGGCGGTGGCCGAGCGCATGAGCCGCATGTTGCTGCTCAAGGCCGACGTCACCGCCAACAATGACGCCGACAAGGCGCTGCTGGCGCGCTTCGACCTGTTCGGCCCGCCCGGCATCGTCTTCTTCGATCCCGACGGACGGGAGATCGACGGGCTGCGTGTGGTCGGTTTCATGCGTGCCGGCCCGTTCGGCGAGATCCTCGATCGCGCGCTGAACTGACGCGCACCGGCCGGTCGGATTCGGCCAACGCCCTGTTTTCGCATACAATCGCGCCTTGCGCTTTGAAGAACCCCATCCCATGTTTTCCGGAATCGTGGCCGCCTGCGGCCGTATCGTCGAACTCGCGCCGCTCGCCCAGGGCGTGCGCCTGGTGGTCGACGCCCCCGAACTCGATCTGTCCGACGTCGTCATCGGCGACAGCATCGCCAACAGCGGCGTGTGCCTGACCGTGGTCGCCATCGACGACAGCTGCATGCGCTTCGACGTCTCGCGCGAGACGCTCGAATGCACCGCGGGGCTGGATGCGGTCGGCAACGAGGTCAATCTGGAAAAGGCATTGCGCCTGGCCGACCGTCTCGGCGGCCATCTGGTGACCGGGCATGTGGACGGCGTGGGCGAGGTGCTGCGTTTCGCGCCGGTCGGCGAGAGCCACGAGCTGGTGATCCGCGCACCGCAGGCCCTGGCCGGCTACATCGCGCGCAAGGGTTCGATCACCGTCAACGGCGTGAGCCTGACGGTCAATCGGGTCGAGCGCACGGACTTTTCGATCAATCTGATCCCGCATACGGTGGCGGTGACCAACCTCAAGCATCTGAAGGCGGGCAGCACGGTGAATCTGGAAATCGACCTGATCGCACGCTACGTCGAGCGCATGCAGGCCTGGCGCGAGGAGCAAGCAGCATGAGCGCGCTCTCACCCACCAATGAAATCATCGAGGACATCCGCGCCGGCCGCATGGTGGTGCTGGTCGACGAGGAAGACCGCGAGAACGAGGGCGACCTGGTGCTCGCCGCCGAACACGTCACGCCCGAGGCGATCAACTTCATGGCGCGCTATGGCCGCGGCCTGATCTGCCTGACGCTGACCGAGCAGCGCTGCAATCAGCTCGGACTGGAACTGATGGTGCGCGACAACCGCTCGCCCTATTCCACCGCCTTCACGATGTCGATCGAGGCCGCCGAGGGCGTGACCACCGGCATCTCTGCACACGACCGCGCACGCACGGTGCAGGCGGCCGTGACGCGCGCCGCGCGCCCCGACGACATCGTCCAGCCCGGTCACATCTTCCCGCTGCGCGCGCAGCCGGGCGGCGTGCTGATCCGCGCCGGCCACACCGAGGCGGGTTGCGATCTGGCGCATCTGGCCGGGCTGGAACCGGCCGCGGTGATCTGCGAGATCCTCAAGGACGACGGCACCATGGCGCGCCTGCCGGACCTGGTGCCGTTCGCGCAGCAACATGGCCTGAAGATCGGCGCCATCCGCGACCTGATCGAATACCGCGCCGCCAACGAGTCCCTGGTCACGCGGGTGACCGAGAAGGACGTCGTCACGCCGCAGGGCAACTTCCGGCTGGCCGCCTTCGAGGACCGCACCTCGGGCGACGTGCATTTCGCGCTGACCCACGGCGACATCCATGCCGAGCGCGACACCCTGGTGCGCGTGCATGAGCCGATTTCCGTGGTCGATTTCCTCGACCCTGAGAGCGGCCAGCACAGCTTCCCGATCAACGAGGCACTGGCCCGCATCGCCGCCGAACCGGCCGGCGTGGTGGTGCTGCTGTACCGTCCGCAATCGGGTCGCGACCTGCTCGCCGGCCTGCGGGGCACCGAGCGCCCCGCCGCACGCTGGGATCCGCGCCTGTTCGGCGTCGGCGCGCAGATCCTGCGCGATCTGGGTGTGGGCCGCATGCGTCTGATGGCCAACCCGCAGAAGATTCCCAGCATGACCGGCTTCGGTCTCGAGATCACCGGCTTCGTCGATCCCGACTGAAGCGCCGGGCCCCGGCCCGCCTCCACAGGAAGTCCCATGTCCCGCTACCACGACATTCCCGAAATCGAATCCGGCCTCGACGGCGCCGAACTGCGCATCGGCATCGTCACCGCGCGCTTCAATCCCGATGTATGCGAGGGTCTGCTTGCCGCGTGCACCGACGAGTTGCGCCGCCTGGGCGTGCCGGCCGCATCGATGCGCATCGCCAGCGTGCCCGGCGCGCTCGAAATCCCGCTGGTGCTGCAGACCATGGCGCGCTCGGGGCGCTTCGATGCGCTCGTCGCCCTGGGTGCGGTGATTCGCGGCGAGACCTATCATTTCGAGATCGTCGCCAACGAGATGGCGGCCGGCATCAACCGCGTGGGGCTGGACACCGGAATGCCGATCGCCAACGGCGTGCTCACCACCGAGGACGACGACCAGGCGCTGGCGCGTGTGCGCGAGAAGGGCGCGGACTGCGCGCGTGCCGCCGTCGAGATGGCCAATCTGCTCAAGGCACTGCGATGAACGGCAAGGCTGCACGTCGGCGCGCGCGCGAATTCGCGCTGCAGGGCGTCTATCAATGGCTGCTCTCGGACAACTCGATCGCGATGATTGAGGATCACATCTCGCAGGTGGGTGGCTTCGAGCAGGCCGACCAGGAATTCTTCACGCGCGTGTTGCGCGCGACGGTGGCCAATGCCGAGGCGCTGCGCGCCGACTTCGCGCCGTTCATCCACCGCGGCGTGGACGAGCTCTCGCCGGTCGAGCACGCCATCCTGCTGATCGGCACGCAGGAACTGAAGAACGACCTCGACACGCCCTACCGCGTGGTGATCAACGAGGCCATCGAACTGGCCAAGGAATACGGCGGCACCGACGGCCACCGCTTCGTCAACGGCGTGCTCGACCGCCTCGCCGCGCAACTGCGCTGCGTGGAGGTCGAGGCGGCGCGCAAGGCGCGCGGCCAGTCCTGAACGAAAGTCGGCGCATCACAAGCAAAAGGCCCCGCAAAGCGGGGCCTTTTGCGTACAGCGCAGGCGGTGATTACTTGCCGTTGACGCTGTTCTTGAGCGAGGCGCCGGCGGAGAACTTGGGAACCTTGGAGGCTGCGATCTCGATCGACGCGCCGGTCTGCGGGTTGCGGCCGGTGCGCGCGGCGCGCGAGGACACCTCGAAGGAACCGAAGCCCGTGAAGGCCACTTTCTCGCCCTTGGCCATGCGCTCGGTGATCAGATCCAGAACGGCGGACAGGGCGCGGTCGGCTTGAGCGCGGGAGACATCCATGCGGTCAGCCAGGGCTTCGACAAATTCACCTTTATTCATGCTTATCCTCGATCGATTTGTGTGAGTTTTGAAAACCGTTATCCAGCAAGGGCATCGGGCTGAACTCGGGATTCCGGTATCGCGGCAGGCACGTGCTGCTCGGTGCCCCCTCGTGCTCCAGCGCACCTTGCGCCGCGCGTCCAATCCCACCCGGATCCTTGCTTGCGACTGAATTTCCGGCAGGAACAGTCTGCCCAAGCCGTTTCCAACACACAAGCCCTTTTTTCGTAACAGGGCCGATTACAGCGGCATTTGCGGCATCCGCGAGACGCCGGCCCGATTGGCGTGCATGCCCGCAGCGTCTTAGGATAGCGTCTCGAGTCATCGCCATCGGGAGTCATTCCATGCAGTTCGTCCGTGCCAACGGCCTCAATTTCTGTCTCGAACGCCGCGGCAGCGGCGATCCGGTGCTGTTCCTCGGCGGCACGGGCTGGGACCTGCGCGACCGCCCCAATCCGCTCGACGGCCCGCTCGCGAAACACTTCGAGGTGATCCTCTTCGACCAGCGCGGCATGGGCCAGAGCGACAAGCCCGACATCGAGTACTCGATGGCCGACTACGCCGAGGACGCGCTCGGCATCCTCGACGCGCTGGGCCTGGGCTCGGCCCACGTAGTGGGCTTCTCCTTCGGCGGCATGGTCGCGCAGGAGCTGGCGATCCGCCATCCGGAACGGGTACGCCGCCTGGTGCTGGCCGGTGCCACCTCGGGCGGCGCGGGCGGCTCGTCCTACCCCATCCAGGAATTCCTCGACCTCGATCCCGAGACGCGCGCGCGCCGCGGGCTCGAAGTCATGGACCTGGCCTTCACGCCCGAGTGGCAGGCGGCCAACCCGGCCGAGGCCGCGCGCCTGATCCGCGAGCGCATGATCCTCGCCGCGCGCCGTGCCGACGACGTGGCACTGGAGACAGGCAAACGCCGCCAGCTCGCGGCACGCGCGCAGCACGACTGTTTCGATCGCCTGCACCGCATCCAGAACCCGACGCTGGTCATCGCCGGAGAACGCGACGGCCAGGCGCCGCGCGAGTTCGTCGCGAGACTCGCCGCGGCGATCCCCGATGCACGCATGATCGTCGTGCCCGGTGCCCACCACACGATGCTCGGCGGGTCTCCCGACGCCTACGAGGCGATCATCGCCTTCCTGCGCGACACCGGCTGAGCGGCCCTAAGCCGCCTGGCTTTGGGCAGCCCTGCGGAACCAATCCGGCATCTGCCATGTCAGTTCGACGCAGTTCTCAGGGCACTCAGGTTTGGCCTGGCGGTGCCGTCAACAAGCACATCGGAACATTCCGCTCCGATTGCCCACTGGGAGAGTGACCGAATGGCCCGTGCCCCACGTCTGTGGATCTGGACCGTGCTCGTGCTGTGGATCGGCTACAGCGCGACCGTGCTCGGCTGCGCCGCCGCAACCACGCCTCCCGGGGATATCTGCGTCGCGCGCTGAGCCGACGTTCGCCGGAGTTCGACCATGACTCACGCCGCATCGGACGCCGAGCGCGTCCTCCTTCCGTATCGCGTCCAGGCCGACCGGCTGTTGCTGCTCACCCTCGTCGCCCTGCTGGCCATCTCGCTTGGCGTGGCCGCCGCCACCGACACCTGGCAGCTGGCGCTGGCCGTGGGGGCGCCGGCGCTGGTCGTGCCGGTGCTGATCCAGCGTGCCGCGCCGGGCTCGCTCGCCAGCCGCATCGCCGTGGCCTGTGCGCTGATGGTGTTCGCGGCACTGACCATCCAGCAGTCGCGCGGCATGATGGAGGCGCACTTCGGCATCTTCGTGCTGCTTGCCTTCCTGCTCTACTACCGCGACTGGCGCCCGGTGTTCGCCGCGGCCGTGCTGATCGCGGTGCATCACCTGGGGTTCAACTACCTCCAGGCGGCCAACTGGGGCGGCATCCTGATCTTCGACAGCGGCGCATCACTGTGGCGCGTGGCGCTGCACGCGGCCTATGTGGTCGCCGAAGCCGGCGTGCTCATGTATCTCGCCGTGCGTCTGCGCCGGGAGGCGCTGGAAGCGGCGCGCGTGGCGTCCGCGGCTGAGGCCATCGGCCAGGGCGAGCTGTGCGTGCCGGTCGCTCAGGAAGGCGGCTCCGCCCTGCTCGCGACCGTGGAGACGATGCGCAAGGCGCTGGCGGCGACGATCCGCGACGTGCGCCACAGCTCCGGCGCGGTGTCCGCCACGGTGGACCGTCTCAAGGGGGTGTCCACCGACGTCGAGCGCCTGATGCAGCGCCAGCACGATGAAACCTCGCGTCTGACCACATCGATCGCCGACATGGAGCGCGAAGTCTCGGCCCATGCCGAGCACGCCGGCGAAGCGCACCAGGCGGCCGAGCATTCGGGTCGCCTCGCGCGTGAGGGCAGCACCGTGGTGCGCGCCTCGATCGAGAACATCGGCGCGATCGAGCGCTCCATCCGTCAGTCGGCCTCCAGCGTGGAGGAGCTCGGCGCGCGCAGCGAGCGTGTTGCCGAGATGGTGCACCTGATCCGCGACATCGCCGACCAGACCAACCTGCTCGCGCTCAACGCCGCCATCGAGGCCGCGCGCGCCGGCGAGCAGGGGCGTGGCTTCGCGGTCGTCGCCGACGAGGTACGCAAGCTCGCCGAACGCACCTCGGTCGCCACCGGCGACATCGGACGCATGATCGAGGACATCGACGCCAGCCGCACGCGTGCGCTCGAACGCATCGCCGAAGCGGTCGAGCGCGCCTCGGCCGGCACCACCCAGGCCGGCGAAGCCGAAGCGACCATCGTGCACATCACCGATGAGTCGCAGCGCGTCACCGAGGTCATCGCCGACATCGCCGACACGCTGCGCCAGCAACTGGCGGCGACGCGCCAGCTGGCCGGCAGCGTGGCGGAGGTGGACAAGCTCTCGGCCGGCTGCGCCGAAGCCGCGCGCGAGGTCAACGGCGAGGCGCTCGCCCTCGATGGCGCGTCGGGCACGCTGGTACGTGCGGTCGACCGCTTCCACATCGACTGACCCGCTCGACGGTGCTTGTGGCACAGTAGGGCGAAAACCACCGCGTTCGCCATGAGACCCGCCCGCGCCCTGATCGACCTCGACGCGCTGCGTCACAACTACCGCCTCGCGCGTGCGCGCCACGGCGCGCGCATGCTCGCCGTGATCAAGGCCAATGCCTACGGCCACGGCGCGGTGCAGTGCGCGCGCGCGCTCGAGGACGAGGCCGACGCCTTCGCGGTGGCCTTCATCGACGAGGCCATGGTGCTGCGTGAGGCCGGCATCCTGCGCCCCATCCTGTTGCTCGAAGGGCCATTCTCGACCGAGGAGGTGCAGCGCGCCGCGGCCTTCGACCTGTGGCCGGTGGTGCATCACGCCGGCCAGCTGGCGATGTTCGATGCGGCCGACCTGCCGCAGCCGATCGACGTGTGGCTAAAACTCAACACCGGCATGAACCGCGCAGGCTTCGAGCCCGAGGACGTGCGCGCCGCATGGCTGCGCCTGCGCGACTCGGGCAATGTCGGCGAAATCACGCTGATGACGCATCTGGCACGCGCCGACGAACCGCAGGTGATCACCACCGACGAACAGGTCGCCACCTTCGACGCGGCCATCGCCGGGCTCGAAGGTCCGCGCAGCCTGTCGAACTCCCCCGCCACCCTCGGCTGGCCGTCCACCCACGCGGACTGGGGGCGGGCGGGCATCCTGCTGTACGGCGCCGATCCGATGCCCGACGAGGCCAGCGGCCTGCGCGCGGTGATGACGCTGGAGAGCGAGGTGATCTCGGTACGCGAGGTGCCGGCCGGCACGCCCGTGGGCTACGGCGCGCGCTTCGTAACTTCACGGCCCACACGCCTGGGACTGGTGGCGATGGGCTATGCCGACGGTTATCCGCGCAGCACGCGCGACGGCACGCCGGTGGCCGTCGACGGCATGCCGGCGCGGCTCGCCGGACGCGTGTCGATGGACTTGCTGACGGTCGATCTGACCGATGTTCCCGGCGCCGGCCCCGGCAGCCGCGTCGAGCTGTGGGGACCGCAGGTACCGGTCAACCGCGTGGCGCAGGCGGCCGGCACCATCGCCTACGAGGTGCTGTGCAACGTCAAGCGCGCGCGCTTCGAGTATCGCGGCTGATCAGTCCGGCCAGCGCAGCACGATTCTCGCGCCGCCGCGCGGCGCGAGATCCACCCATTGTTCGCGCACCGCGCCGTCGAGGGTGGCGGTGACGCGATAGCGACCTGGCTGCGCGACGTCGACCTGGCCGATGGGGCCGCAGGCATCGTGGGTGGCCGATACGTCGGCCAGCGGATCAGCGACCAGCGTCTTCGCGCCGGCGACATAGCTGCCCGATTGCGTCGCGAACACGATGGTCAGCGCATGCGCGCCCTGCGCGGCGAGCATCGGCTGCGATTGCTCGAATCCGATGCCGCCGCAGACCAGCGTGATGGCGGGCGACTGCGCATGGGCAGAGGCCGTCAGGAGAACACTTCCCAGAATGGTGGCGAGTCGTTTCATCTTCGATCCTCCGAAGTCGAACTGCGATGATACGCCCGCTGCGCAGCGGGCACGCCCCGTGCCGCGGACACGCCTATTCGCGCACCCGGTCGATGACCAGTACCACTCCGCTCGCATCCGGGGCCACAGTGACCGGCGTGGCCTCCAGATCCCCCGGTTGCGGTGCGGCCTCGCCGGACATCGACACGCGCGCGAAGAGCATGAGTTCATCGGGCAACGGGGCATCGTTCATGCGCGCCGCGCCGGAAAAGTCGAAGGTGGTCGGCAGATCGGCGGCCGGGAAGCGGATCGCCGCGAACGGCATGCCGCCTTCGGGCGCGCGTACGAACACGAAGGCCGTCGCCTGTGGCGGCAGGGCCGCGGGCGACTCGGCGGCCAGACGCACCTGCCCGGCCAGCGTCACCGGCGCCGGCGCAGCGGGCAGATCGGGCGCGTCCATGAGTTCCATTCCGCCGCGCGAGCGCGCCTCGTTGATGCTCGCGACCACCGAAGCGTAGGCCGCATCCTCGCGCGGCACCTGCTCGAGGATGCGCTCCCAGTAGCTCGACGCGGTCGGGTAGTCCTCGCGCTCGAAGGCAGCCGCGCCGGCCAGCGCGAGCGCCTTGAAGTTGTCCGGCTCGAGTTCCAGCGCGCGCTCGATCAGGCGCCGCGGCTCACCCTCGAAGTCACCCTGCTGCGCGGCCACCAGCAGATCGGCCCAGTCGGCCATGAGCATCGCATTGTCGGGGATGTTCGCGCCAATGCGCTCCCAGGTGGCCTGCGCGCGCTCGAACTCGCCGAGCATGGTGTAGGAGCGCGCGAGCATCGCCCAGCCGGTCTCGTCGGACGGATCCTCGGCAAGCCGGTCGGCCAGCTGCGCGACCAGGCCGGAAATCTGCTCCGGGGTGAGCTGCTCGGCGGGCGCTTCGGCCTGCGCCACCCGCGCCTCGGGGTCGAGCGCGGCGGGCTCGCCGATCGCGCCATAGACCAGCACCGCAAGCAGCGGCACGGCAAGCACCATGGCGATGGCCCACGCCTTGGACGGCCGAACGTCGGCATCGCTCTCGACGAACTGCCCTTCCTCGAGCACGCGCGCCTCGAGTTCGGCGCGATTGCGCGCAAAGGCCTCGTCGTCGACGCGTCCCGCCGCATGCTCGGCCTTGAGATCGGCGAGCTGTTCACGCAGCACCGCGATCGCGACCTCGGCCTGGGCTCGCTTCTCGGCATCGGCGCGCCGCCGCGCACCGCGCCCGAGTAGCGGCGGCAGGACGAACAACAGCGCGCCCGCGACGAGAATCGCGGACAGCAGGACGAAAACGCTCACTTGCGGGACTCCTCGGGAAATTCGGTTTCATCGTCGCCGAGCAGTTCGCGCGCACGCGCACGCTCGTCGGACGACAGTCGGGGTGTCGCGGCATCGGCCTCGCGGCGGCGCAAACGCACCATCAGCGCACCCACGCCGAGCAGTGCGAGCGCGCCTGGACCCAGCCACAGCAGGATCGTGGTGGCCTTGAAGGGTGGATCGTAGAGGACGAAGTCGCCGTAGCGTTCGACGAGGAAATCGACCACCTGATCCTCGCTCTTGCCGGAGGCGAGCTGTTCGCGCACCTGGTTGCGCAGGTCGATCGCCAACGGCGCGCGCGAGCCGGCGATGGTCTCGTTCTGGCACACCAGGCAGCGCAGCTTCTGCGACAGCTCGATGACGCGCGACTCGAGCACCGGGTCGTCGGCCAGTGGTTGAGCCTGACCCTGCGCGAACAGCGGCAAGGCCACGGTCAGCGCCAGCACGCCCAGCAGGTGGCGCATGCGTTCAGCCGGCACGGGAGAGCTCCGCGATCCTGGGCATAAGCACGTCGCGCACCACGCCAGCGTTCATCGGGCCGATGTGCTTGTAACGGATGATGCCCTCGCCGTCGATCAGAAAGGTCTCGGGCGTGCCATAGACGCCGTACTCGATTCCGATGCGCCCGTCCGCGTCCATCACGTTGGCGGAATAGGGGTTGCCGCCCTCGCGCAGCCATTCGAGCGCGTCGGCGCGCGCATCCTTGTAGTTCAGCCCGACCACCGGCACCACGCCCTGGCGCTTCATCTGCACCAGCAGCGGGTGCTCCTGACGGCACGACACACACCACGAGGCCCACACGTTGAGCAGGAACACCTGACCGCGCATGTCGGCCAGGCCGAAGCGCTCGTCGGGCTTGTCCAGACGCGGCAGCGAGAAGTCCGGTGCGGGCTTGCCGACCAGCGGCGAAGGCACTTCACGCGGGTTGAGCGTCAGCCCGTAGGCGAGAAAACCGGCGAGCACGAAGAAGATCGCCAGCGGTACGAGAAACTTCGCTTTCATGTCGATTCCAGATCCATCATCCGGCCGGTACGGCCGCGCCGGCCGGACGTGCGGCGTCGCGTTCGGCAAGCTTGCGGTAGCGCTTGTCGGCGGCGGCGAAGATACCGCCCAGCCCCATCAGGATGGCGCCGGCCCAGATCCAGCTGATGAAGGGCCGGTAGTGCAGGCTGATGATCCAGGCACCCGGCTCGACCTGATCGCCGAGCGACACATAGACGTCGCGTAACGGGCCGACGTCGATCGAGGCTTCGGTCATCGGCATCTGCTGCGCACGATAGACGCGCTTCTCGGGCGTGAGCGTGGCGATGGCGCGATCGCCGCGCGTGACGTCGATGATGGCGCGGTTCGCGTCATAGTTCGGGCCGTCGCGTTCGGCCGCGCCACGGAAGGTGAAGGTGTAACCGGCCAGCTGCGCCGTCTGACCCTCGCGCATCTTGACGTCCAGATCCGCCTCCAGACTGCCCACCATGGTCACGCCGATGACGAACACGCCGATACCCAGGTGCGCCAGCCACATGCCCCACCACGCCGAAGGGATGCCACGCAACCGCGCGCCCACCGCCGCACCGGCGCGCTCGGTCAGGCGACGCACCAGCAGGAGCGCACTGCCCAGCAGCACCCAGGCCGACAGCGACAGGCCCAGCACGGTGCGCCAGGTCACATGGTCGATGGCCAGCGCGACGCCGCCACCGATGAGCACGCTGGCCAGCGCGGAGACCCACAGCATGCGTCCCAGTCGCGAGGCGTCGTCACCCTTCCAGCGCACGAAAGGCGCGATCACCATGAGGATGACCACCGGCGTCATCAGCGGCACGAAGGTCGCCTCGAAGTACGGCGGGCCGACCGAGATCTTGCCCAGATTGAGCGCGTCGAGGAACAGCGGATACAGCGTGCCCAGCAGCACCGCAGCACAGGCCACGGCAAGCAGCACGTTGTTGCCCAGCAGGGCCGATTCGCGCGAGAGCAGCGCGAAGCTGCCGCCGCCCGAGAGCTTCGGCGCACGCCACGCGAAGAGCACCAGCGACACGCCGATCACGAACACCAGCAGCGCGAGGATGTACAGGCCGCGCGCCGGGTCGGTGGCGAAGGCATGCACCGAGGTGATCACGCCAGAACGCACCAGGAAGGTGCCGAGCAGCGACAGCGAGAACGCGCCGATGGCCAGCAGCACGGTCCAGCTGCGGAAGGCCCCGCGCTTCTCGGTGACCGCCAGCGAATGGATCAGCGCCGTACCCAGCAGCCACGGCATGAAGGAGGCGTTCTCCACCGGGTCCCAGAACCACCAGCCGCCCCAGCCCAGCTCGTAATAGGCCCAGCCCGAGCCGACCGCGATGCCGGCGGTCAGGAACACCCAGGCTACCGTCGTCCACGGGCGCGACCAGCGCGCCCAGGCGGCATCCAGCCGGCCGGTGAGCAGTGCCGCGATGGCGAAGGCGAAGGCCACCGAGAAACCCACGTAGCCCATGTAGAGCAGCGGCGGATGGATGATCATGCCCGGGTCCTGCAGCAGCGGGTTCAGGTCGCGTCCTTCGAGGGCACCGGGAAGCAGGCGCTCGAAGGGGTTGGACGTGAACAGCGTGAAGGACACGAAGCCGGCGCTGATCCAGCCCAGCACGCCGACCACGCGCGCGAGAAAGGCTTCGGGCAGATGGCGGCTGAACACCGTCACCGCCACGGTCCATGCGGACAGCGCCATCGCCCACAGCAGCAGCGAGCCCTCATGGTTGCCCCATACGCCGGTGATCTTGTAGATCAGCGGGGTGTCCGAGTGCGAGTTGGCCGCGGCCAGGCGCACCGAGAAGTCGCTCTCGATGAAGGTCCAGGTCAGGCACACGTAGGCCACGACAAGAAACAGGAACTGGCCGTGGGCGGCCGGGCGGGCCACGCCCATCAGCGCCATGCGGTTGCGGTGCGCACCGATCATCGGCACGGTGGCCTGCACGATGGCGAGAACCATGGCGAGGATCAGGGCGAAATGCCCGAGTTCGGCGATCATTGCTGCATGCTCTCCGCGGCCTTTTGCATCTGGGCCGAATCGAGCGCGTACTGCGCCTCGACCGGCATGTAGTTCTCGTCGTGCTTGGCCAGCACCTCGGTGGCGGTGAAGCGCCCGTCCGGGCCGAGCTGACCCTGCACCACCGCGCCCTTGCCCTCCTGGAACAGATCGGGGAGCGTGCCGCGATAACTCACCGGCACGGTCTGCGCCATGTCGGTGATGACGAAGCTCACGGTCAGCCCGTCGGGCTGGCGCTGGATCGAGCCTTCCTCGACCATGCCGCCGACGCGGAAGGTGCGGCCCGTGGGCGCCTTGCCGGCGACGACCTCGCTGGGCGTGTGGAAGAACACCAGGTTTTCCTGGAAGGCGGTGAGCACGAGCGCCACCGCCCCGACCAGAAGGGATGCGGCGCCGGCGAGCAGCAGCAGGCGCTTGCTACGGGGTTTCATCGAACACTCTCCTCACTGACGCCGGGCGCGGGCCGACCCGACGGTGCCGCGCGACGCAGCCTCGACAGCCTGCGCGCGGTCTCGCTACGACGGCGAAACACCAGCATCAGTTCCGCGACGATGCACGCGGCGGTCACGCCGTAGCTGCCCCATACGAAGACGGCCGCGCCGCCCATGTCCCAGAATGCGCTCCAGGATTCCCACTGCATCACCGGCTCCCCAGTCGTTCGAGTTCCGCACCCACCCAGTCGGTGTGGCGTTCGCGCTCGAGAATGATCGGACGCACGCGCCAGAAGGCCACCGCGATGGTGTAGGCCCAGGCCGCGATCGCCATGATCAGCATGCCCATCAGCATCGTCGTGGCCATCGTCGGTGCCTTGGTGATGCTCACCGAAGCGCCCTGATGCAGCGTGTTCCACCACTGCACCGAGAAATAGATGATGGGCACGTTGATCGCGCCGACCAGCGCGATGATGGCACCGGCGCGATCGGCGCGGCGCGCGTCCTCGATGGCTTCGGTCAGCGCCATGTAGCCCAGGTACAGGAACAGCAGCAGCAGTTGCGAGGTCAGGCGCGCGTCCCATACCCAGTAGGTGCCCCAGGTGGGCTTGCCCCACAGCGCGCCGGTCCATAGCGCGATGAAACAGAAGATCGCCCCGGTCGGCGCCAGCGCGCGCGCCATCATGAACGACAGTCGCGTGTTCATGACCAGCCCGACGGCCGACCAGAAGGCCATCACCAGATACACCAGCATCGACATCCAGGCCGCCGGCACGTGGATGAAGATGACGCGATACACCTCGCCCTGCTGGAAGTCCGTGGGCGCGACGAAGAAGCCGATGTACAGGCCGATCACGGTCAACACCGCGGCAATGCCGGCAAACCACGGCGCGAGCAGGCCCGCCACCGGATAGAACACCTGGGGCGAGGCGAAACGCAGCAGGCTGCGCCCGCGCAGGTCCTTGTTGTCGAGGTCTCTCATCTGCCTTCTTTCATCATTCCACGGCAATGCGCAGGGCCGCCGCACAGGCGAACGGCGCCAGCGCCACAGCGCCCAGCAATCCGCCGCCGAGCAGCAGCAGGTGCGCGCTGGCGCCCATGCCGCCGAGCACCGCGTCGACCGCGCCTGCCCCGAAGATCAGCACCGGCACGTACAGCGGCAGCACCAGCAGCGCCAGCAGCACGCCGCCACCGCGCAGGCCCAGGGTCAGCGCCGCGCCAATCGCGCCGATCAGCGCCAGGATCGGCGTACCCAGCGCCAGGGATACGGTCAGTACGCCCAGCGCATCGCGCTCCACGTCAAACAACAATGCAAGTCCCGGCGCGACGACCACCAGCGGCAGGCCGGTGACGATCCAGTGCGCGACGATCTTGGCCGTCACCCACAGTGCCGCCGGCTCCGGTGACAGCAACAACTGCTCCAGCGTGCCGTCGGCGTGATCCTGCGCAAACAGCCGGTGCAGCGAGAGCAAGGTCGACAGCAACGCCGCGACCCACAATACCCCCGGCCCGATGGCGCGCAACTGGTTGGTCTCCGCACCCACGCCGAACGGAAACAGGCACACCACGACGACGAAGAACGCAAGTGTAACAAGGACATCGGCCCGCCCGCGCCACGCCAGCGTCAGGTCGCGTCGCAATACCGCGGCGAAGGCACTACCGGCGCCGCTCAGCACGCCAGCTCCGCCAGGTCGAGCACGTCCGGCGCGCTCGCGAACGGCGCATCCTGGTGCGTGGTCAGCACCACGATGCCGCCAGCCACGCAGTGCGCCTCCAGCGTCGCGGCCAGATCGGCCACGGCCGCGACGTCGAGCGCCGTGAACGGCTCGTCGAGCACCCACAGCGGCCGCGAGCCGGCGACGAACAGTCGCGCCAGTCCGACACGGCGACGCTGGCCCTGCGAGAGCACGCGCGCGGGCAGGTCGAGTTGGTCGCCCAGGCCGATGCGTTCGAGCGCGGCGACGCAGTCGGCCTCCGGCACCGCATCACCTCCGGCGTGCAGCGCAAAGCGCAGGTTCTCGAGCGGGGTAAGCAGATCGTTGAGCGCCGGCGCATGCCCCAGATAGAGCAGTTCGGCGTGGAAGTCGTCGCGCACCGCGCGGATGTCGCGTCCGCGCCAGCGCACCATGCCGTGCTCGGGCTGGGACAGGCCGCACAGGATGCGCAGCAGACTGGTCTTGCCGTAGCCGTTGGGGCCGGCCACGCGCAGCATGCGCCCGGCGTCGAGCACGAGGCCGAGTGCGCGAAACAGCAGGCGGTCGCCCTTGAGGCAGGCGAGGTCAGTGGCGGCGAGCATGGGGCGCCATTGAACCACAGCCGGGCTGTTTCAGGGGAGGCTTATATGCGCATGCGCGCATACCTTACAGCACTTCAGCCGATCTCATCGGCGATCTCTACGATGGCGCCGACGATATCGCTCATCGTGACGATGCCGACCAGTTCGTTGTCGGCCGTGACCAGCACGCGGCGGATGTCGAAATTGACCATCAGTCGCGCCGCGTGCTTGATCTCGAGCTCGCGCGAGATGGTCAGCGCGGGCTTGGCGCACACGTCATAGACGTTGAGCAGGTCGATGTCGCCCTCCTCGGCGACGATGGCCTTGAGGATGTTGTTGTAGGTGATGATGCCGAAGGCGTCGTGCGGATGGCGCTTGGCCACCGCCAGCGACTTGACGCCCTTGTCCTTCATGACCTGCATCGCCTCGCGTATCGTCGCCAGCGGCGACACGGTGGCGACCTCGCGCACCATGATGTCCTTGACCAGCATGTCGTTCTCCCGTGGGCCGCGCGGGCCTCAGATGTCGTCCTTGATCTTCTGCTCGAACAGCGTGATCTGCCCCGTGTCGATGCCGGCGATGTGCTCGAGCGGAATCGTGAACACCACGCCGCGGCTGTCGTTCTTCAGATCCAGCTCGCGCGTGAGGTTTTTCATCACCGCCAGCGAGAGCTTCTTCTCCAGCACGAAGACGAGCACCGACTGGCTGCCCTCGTAGGTCAGCCCGAAGAAGGTCTTCTTCTCTTTGGCCCCGATGCCGCGAGCATCGAGAATGGTCACGCCGCCCGCGCCGGATTCCTTGGCCACGTCGATGGCCTTGTCCTCCAGATCGTCAGCGAGGATCGCAACGAGTACGGAAAACTTCACGATGTCGCTCCTTCTTCAGTACGCATGACCCGCTCGGCGATGATCGCGTAGAGCATGACGGTCACGATGGGAAAAATCGACGCAAACGCGATCAGGCCGAAACCGTCGATCAGCACGTTGCGTCCCTCGATGTTCGTCGCCAGGCCAATGCCCAGCGCGGTGACCAGCGGCACCGTCACTTCCGACGTGGTCACGCCGCCCAGGTCGAAGGCCAGCGGCACGATGTATTTCGGTGCGAAGGCGGTCAGCGCGATCACCAGCGTATAGCCGCCCATGATGTAGTAGTGAATCGAATCCCCGGTGATGATGCGATGCACGCCGATGGTGATGCCCACGGCCACGCCGACGGCCACCAGCAGACGGATGCGGTTGCCGTTGAGCTTGCCCTTGGCGGCTTCCTCGGCCTGACTGCCGATGGCGATCAGCGCCGGCTCCGCCATGGTGGTGGCAAAGCCGATCGAGAACGCGAACAGGTAGACCCACAGGAAGGTGTCGAGTGCCACCAGCTGCGTGGCCATGCTGGTGCCGATGGGGAACAGCCCGAGCTTCAGACCCACCACGAAGGCATACAGGCCAACGATGACCAGCACGAAGCCGGCCATCACCTTGGGCAGATGCGGGATGGACTTCTGCAGCACCATGTACTGGAAGACCAGGATCACCATGATGATCGGCGCCACATCGCGGAACATGCCGGCCAGATCGGTGATCATGCCCAACACCATGCTGCCGGCAGTCTTCTCCACCACCTGCGCGTCGACGAAGGCCGCCGCGCCGGCCGCCGCGCTGGCCACGTCGGCGACTTCCGCGAAGCTGTACACCCAGATGCCGTAGAGCTGCACCGAGATCATCGGCACCATCACCGCCAGCGCCACCAGGCCGAAGCCGTGCATCAGCGGATTGCGCCCGCGGATCGAGGCCGCCAGCCCGATGCCCAGCGCCGCGATCAGCGGCACGGTGACGATGTTGGTGGTCACGCCGCCCGAGTCATACGCCAGCCCGACGATTTCCGGCGGCGCGAAGAAGGTCACCGTCACCACCAGCACGTAGCCGCAAATCATGTACCAGTGCAGTGACTGACCGAGGATGGTGCGCAGTACGCCGATCGCCACCACGCCGCCCACAGACAGCGCGACGAGCAAGCGCAGCGTCAGCCCGTCGATGCGCCCCTCGGAGATGGTCTCGGCCTGCGTCGCCACGGCGATCAGCGCCGGCTCCGCGACTACCGCCGAAAAGCCCAGGCAGAAGCCGAACACCATCAGCAGCGGCAGCGAGCCGCGCCGCGCAAAGTCGTTGGACAAGCCCTTGCCCACCGGGAAGATGCCCAGTTCCAGCCCCTGCAGGAACAGCGCAACGCCGAACACCACCACCAGCAGGCCCAGACTCATACTGGCCAGCCCGTCGGGCAGTTCGCGCATCACCACCAGCTGGAAGAAAGTGACGACCGCGATGATCGGCAGCAGATTGCGGAAGGAGTGCTTGAGGTGTTCGAGAAACTCATTCATCGGAGGCGGCATCTCCGATGTCGGTCAGGTCGAGCCCCGAGTGGTGGTCGACCTCCATGCAGAAGGCCAAACCCTGGAAGGGTGCGAGCAGACCCAGCTCGATGTTCATGCGCTCGGCGATGTGTTCCACGCGGTCGGCATCGGCCAGCACCAGCAACAGTTTCTCGCGCCCGACGTAGGTCAGGCCGAAGAAGGTCATGTGCTCGGGAAAGCCCAGCCCGCGGGCATCGGCCACGGTCACGCCGAGCGCGCCCTCGCCGCGCGCGATGTCGATGGCACGCTCTTCGAGTTCGTCGGCGACTGCCGCGATCAGCAGGCGGATCTTCATTGCGGTCGTTCCCGTGCCAACATCATCACGAATGATACAGGGCGCGGAAGCCCTCCCATTGACCTGCATCAACGGCCCCGGCGCGGTTACCATGATCACTCCTCAACGCAGCGGGAGTACGCCATGGGTATGGAAGTCGGAGGTCTGCTCGGCCTGATCTGGCTGGTCATCATCATCTGGGCCATCGTGAAAGTGGCCAAGAGTCCGGCCGGTCCGGTCGCCAAGCTGCTGTGGATCCTGATCCTGCTGTTCCTGCCGGTGCTCGGCTTGATCGCGTGGATACTGCTCGGACCCAAGGGCTGACGGTTAGCGCCGCATCGCAGCAAGTACACGCGTGAAATATTTCACGCTAAGATTCCAGGCGTACGCCGTCGCATCGCTTCGCGACGCGCAGATCCGCCATGACATTGGCGTTGCAGGGCACCCGCCATGCAACGCGCTCATGGTCACGATCCCTACGCCAGGAACATGCGATGCAGCAAGAGCCGTCGGAAACCCCGCAGCAGGACAAGCAGGAGGAAGCCGCGTCCGGCAGCCCTCAAGCCGCGCAACACGCGTTTACCGACATCAATCTCGCGCCCGGCGACCGCCTGCAGATCTACGCGCTCAACCACGCCGACCGCACGCGCCACATCTGCCGCATGGTGGGCTACCTCGAAGGTGCCAGCCTGCTGGTCACCACCCCGACGCACAAGGGCGCGCGCATCGATTACCGCGAGAACGACCTGGTGATCGTGCAGGCCTTCTCGCGCAACAGCGCGTATGCGTTCAAATGTTCCGTCGAACGCGTGTGCCGCCTGCCCTTCGACTACATGCATCTGTCGTTCCCTGAGCGCGTAGAGGGCAACGTCATCCGCAAGGCCACGCGCGTGCGCATGCAGGTCGAAACCCGCGTTTCCGCGGAGAAGGCCGGCGATGCGGTAATCGCCACCATCGAGAACCTCAGTTCGACCGGCGCCCTGATCCGTTCGAACGCAGACCTGGGCGCCAAGGGCGAGGCGGTGAAGCTCGCCTTCCGCATCGAACTGCACGATGTCACGCGCGAGATCGAGAGCCGCGCGATCATCCTCAACGCCCGCCGCGAAGGCGACGCGAATCACTACGGCGTCGAATTCCGCGACCTGCCGCCCGACGAGCGCATGATCCTGCGCAGCCTGGTCTACCAGCACATCATCGAGCATCCCCGCAGCCTCGTTTGAGGCCCTGCCTGTACCGCCACCAGTGGATTTGCTAGCATTCGGCCCTTTTCAGGGTCGCCCGCACGGGTGGCCGTCAGGAGGCACAGATGTCTTTCACGGTTTATCTCTCGGGCGAAATCCACACCGACTGGCGTGACGAAATCCGTCGCGGCGCGACGGCGCGCGGCCTGGACGTCACGTTTACGTCTGCCGTCACCGATCACGAAGCCAGCGATGCAGCCGGCGACGCCCTCGGCCCGGAGAGCACCGGCTACTGGCGCGACCACAAGTCCTCGCTCGTGAACTCCATCCGCACGCGCAACCTCATCGAAAAGGCCGACCTGGTCGTGGTGCGCTTCGGCGACAAGTACAAGCAGTGGAACGCCGCCTTTGACGCCGGCTACTGTGCCGCGCTGGGCAAGCCCTACGTCACCCTGCACGCCGAGGACATCATCCACCCGCTCAAGGAAGTCGACGCCGGCGCCCAGGCCTGGGCCACGACCACCGATCAGGTGGTCGACATCCTCGACTACGTGCTCAAGGCCTGAGGCGCCTCCTCAGTTGCCTGCGGTGCCCGCGGGGCCGGAAACCGGCTCCGCGAGCTGCTGCAGCATCGAATGCACGGCGCGTATCTGGCCCCCGTCGCGGGTCGGGTAGGCCTTGCCGCTGTAGCCCCACCAGTCCCAGCACCCCTGGGGGTTGTAGACCCAGCGCCACGACCCCCACGCCATTCCATGCCGCGCATGAACCTGCGGATAGAGCACGATCAGCCGGTTCGCTTCGGCCCACTCGTTGTAGCCCGCACCGCGCACGAAATCCTGCCCCACCGCGTCAGTGCCCTGACGGCAGCCGTGGAATACGACGTGCACGCGGCAACCACCCGCCTCGCACGCCTGCGGCACATACACCATGCCCTGCTTCGCCATGCTCAGATCCACCGGTGAAAGAGGGGTGTGCGACGCCTGATCGAAGCTGCGCAGACCCGCCTCGCGCGCCGCCACCTTCGGCTGCAGCGCCCCCGTCAGATGCGCCAGCATCTCGCCCGCCGCATCGAACTCGCCGCAGCGATTCACATAGGGGGAGGCCGTCGACCCGCAGGCATTCGCACCCGGCGCCGCCACCGAGATCATCGCGTGCCCCGCCGTCGGCAGCGTGACGTAGCGCAGCGCCTCGTCCTCGACCTGCTCGCGGTAGAAGGACACCAGAGCCTCGACCACCGGCCGCGTCACGGTACGATCCGCCCCGCCCGAAAACACCCACACCCGGTCGTCGCCCAGATTCCCGACCGGGTCGATCTGCCGGGCCTCGGCATAGGCGCGAATGCGCGCCAGCGTTTCCTCGGGCGACGGCGGCAAGTTCACCCCGTCCGGCGCCATGCAGTGGCTCAGGGCTCGCTCGAGATCGCCCTCGGCGCAGTCGTACGGGCCGGAAGCGAACACCCCCGCGCCGCGCACCAGCGCCGAATGCGCAACCTGGAACTGCGTCGCCATATACCCCCCCGACGACAGCCCCGACACCGTCAGGCCTTCCAGGTCCGCCCCCAGCCCTGCCAGCGGCGCCGCGACAGCCGCTCCGCTGGCGGTTGAAAGCACGCAGGCAAGCGCCACCAGCGTCGGTCTTGCCGCATTCGGATTCGTTTGCTTGATCACGCTCGCTCCGGCGACATTCCGATAATCACGCCGCCCCACCGGGTTGCGGCGTGTGCCCCAAGCGGAACACCGTCATGATCCTGACCGTTGTCGCCGCGTCATCGTCTGCTCAAGTCGCTCGATCCCACCGGAAAACTCAGGCGCAATTGAAGCGGGCACCGGCGAATACCAAAGCCGCTGCCCCGGCGCTTGATGTGGAGAATGGCTTCGCTCATGGCGGCGCCAGCGCATGATGCTTGCGCTGTATGGGATTGACGCCCGACAGGCACAAACGGAGTTTGCACACGTATCGAGCTTACCCCACATCACTGCGCATTCGCGCGCACCGCGACCCTCTCCTTGCGCGCGACTTGCGTCACCGGGTCCAGCAGGCGGTCGCCCTTTGCATCCCGAATGCGGGTGGCCAGGCCCATGCGGTTCATCAGTGCGATGAACGGTCGAGGATCCAGGTCTTCGACGTTGGCCATGGTCCCGCGGTCCCAGGTGCCGTCGGCGATGAGCAGGGCGGCGGCGACGGCGGGAACGCCGGCGGTGTAGGAGATGGCCTGGCTGCCGACTTCGTCGAAGCAGGCAGCGTGGTCGCAGACGTTGTAGATCAGCACTTCTTCTGGCTTGCCGCCCTTGCGGCCACGCACGACATCGCCGATGAAGGTCTGGCCGGTGTAATCGGGGGCGAGCGAGGCGGGGTCGGGCAGTACGGCCTTGACGACTTCGAGCGGCACGACCGTCTGGCCGCGGGCGGTGCGTACGGGTTGTTCGGAGAGCAGGCCGAGGTTCTTGAGTACGCTGAAGACGTTGATGTAGTGCTCGCCAAAGCTCATCCAGAAGCGGATGTCGGGCACGCCGAGGTTCTGCGACATCGAATGCAGTTCGTCGTGGCCGGTGAGATAGCAGGTGGTCTTGCCGGTGACCGGCATGTCCCACTCCTTGCGGCGTTCGAACATGGCGTTGGCTTGCCAGGCGTTGTTCTCCCACGACCAGACGGTCGAGGTGAACTCGCGGAAGTTGGTTTCGGGGTCGAAGTTGGTGGCGAAATAGCGGCCGTGGCTGCCGGCATTGATGTCGACGATGTCGATGGAGTCGACGCGGTCGAAGCAATGGTCCACCGCGTAACGGGCGTAGGCATTGACCACGCCGGGGTCGAAACCCACGCCCAGCACGGCGGTGACGCCGGCTTCGCGGCATGCCTGGCGGCGCTTCCACTCGTAGTTGGCGTACCACGGCGGAGTTTCGCAGACCTTGGCGGGATCTTCGTGAATGGCGGTGTCGAGGTAGGCCGCGCCGGTCTGGATGCAGGCTTCGAGCACCGACATGTTCACGAAGGGCGCACCCACGTTGATGACGATGTCGCTGCGCGTGGCACGGATGAGCGCGCTGGTGGCCTCCACATCCATGGCGTCGAGCGCGTGCGCCTGCAACTGGCCGGGCTGCTGCAGGCTGCCCTTGTCGTGCACCGACTCGATGATGGCGTGGCATTTGCCCAGCGTGCGCGAGGCAATGTGGATGTCGCCCAGCAGTTCGTTGTTCTGCGCGCACTTGTGCGCCACCACGTGGCCCACGCCGCCCGCTCCGATGATCAGGACATTGTGCTTCATTGAACCCTTACTCCTCATCCGGCTGTGCCGTCCCGACTCAGGACAGGCTGCTGACGTAGTCGTCATAGGAAAAGTCGCGCACCAGGCGCACGCTGCCGTCCACTTCACGGACGGCGATGGACGGCATGTGCACGCCGTTGAACCAGTTCTTCTTGACCATGGTGTAGCCGCCGGCGTCCCCGATGGAGATGCGGTCGCCGACCTGCAGCGGGCGTTCGAAACGTGCCTCGCCGAAGATGTCGCCGGCCAGGCAGGTCTTGCCGCAGATCTGGTACTGGTGTGCGCCCTGGCCCGTGCCGATGGGCGCGGTTTCGCGGTAGATCAGCAGGTCGAGCATGTGCGCCTCGGTGGAGCTGTCCACCACCGCGAGGTGCTTGCCGTTGAAACCGGTGTCGAGCACGCTGACTTCGAGCGTGGTGGTGTGGCGCACGGTGGCCTCGCCCGGCTCCAGGTACACCTGCACGCCCCAGCGCTGCGCGAAGCTGCGCAGGCGTTCGCAGAAGGCTTCCACCGGATAATCCGGTGCCGTGAAGCGGATGCCACCCCCCAGGCTGACCCACTCCAGCCGCTGCAGGATTTCGCCGTAGCGCTGCTCGACCTCATTCAGCAAGGCGTCGAAACGCGCGAAATCGCCGTTCTCGCAGTTGTTGTGGATCATCACGCCGCTGAGGCGATCGATGACCTGCAGGATGCGCGCAGGGTCGGCTTCACCCAGCCGGCTGAAGGGCCGCGCCGGGTCGGCCAGATCGAAGCCGGCGTGGCTGACGCCGGGGTTCAGGCGCAGGCCGACGGGCTTGTCACCGGCGTGCGCGGCGAAGCGTTCGAGCTGGTTGATGGAGTTGAAGATGATCTTGTCGCAGTGCGCGACGACTTCCTCGATCTCGTGGTCGGCAAAGGCCACGCTGTAGGCGTGCGTCTCGCCGCCAAACTTCTGTTGGCCCAGCTTCACTTCATACAGCGACGAGGACGTGGTGCCGTCCATGTGCTCGCGCATCAGGCCGAACACCGACCAGGTGGCGAAGCATTTGAGCGCCAGCAGCACCCTGGCGCCGGAGCGCTCGCGCACGCGGTCGATGACGCGCAGATTACGCAGCAGCGCGGATTTGTCGATCAGGTAATACGGGGTCGGAACGGAATCGTGCATCGGGGTCGTCATGTTTTGCCGTTGGCAGCAACGTGCTGGTCGGCGCTGCTCGCGGTGTCGCCGAGGTGGTCGATGATCACCGCCGGCCGATCGGGAAAGGTCGCCACCAGCGCCAACTCTCCGCCGATGCTCTCGACGTAGTGGCGCAGCGTGGATAGCCGCAGGTCGCTGCGCTTCTCCAGCCTTGAGATGGTGTCCTGACCAACGCACAGGGTCGCCGCCAGATCTTTCTGGGTCAGCCCCGCGCTCTTGCGCAGCTCCTTCAGGCTGGCGTGTGCCAGGCCATGCGGCGCGCAAAGCGTGGGCAGGTCAGCGCGAAGAGCCGGACTTTCGGCAGCGCGTTTCTTCCCCATGTGAAAACACCTTCAGCTTTGAATCGGGCGTGGATTATGTCTCATAAACCATATGGTCTGCAACACATAATTGGCACCCCAAGGCGTGCAGGCTTGCGAGTTCAGGCGCGACGACGACGCACTGCTGGCCGAACGGGATGCCTGTGAGAACGGCGCCGCGCCGGTCGCCGACCGTTGTCTTCGCACTTCGGCGCCTGCAAGATTCAGCGCTTGCTTCACGCAGCGCATTGCTGATCACGCCAATCCCCGGGAGACCTCCATGGAAATGAAACCCATCCACTCCGGCAAGCTGCGCGGCGTCGGTTACGACGCCCGCACACGCACGCTGCGTGTCGAACTCGAGGGCGGCGTTCTGATCGACTACGCCAACGTGGGCGAGGAAATCTGGCGACGGCTGGCCACGTCGGCCTCGGCATGGAGCTACTACCGCGACAACGTCGAGGAAGAACTCACCGGCCGGCGGGTACCGGGCGCCGGGGCGATGGCAGGCACGAAGAAGAATCCGCTCGACGACCTGTTCTGATCGCGCCGCCAGGCTGAACAGCCCCGCGCGCAATCGGAAACCCTTCGCGACGGCCCGACCGACGGATGTTGAAGGGCTGCGATCATGCCCGTTGTCGTCCCCGGGTATTCCAAGGGTGTGCGTGCGTCACTGCATGAAGTATGCTGATTGCGCGCAAATATGGCGGATCGGGAATTTCCACTTCCCGGGGCCAAGCGAGGTCGGGGTGCAATGCCGTTCGACAAGTGGCTCCAACGCGGGCCGTAACCTGTTTTCCGGTGCGCTGTCCCTACTGTTGGCGGCAACCGGAAATCGCTTGGCGGGCGGGTGACATGCGTTTGGCACGAAACCTCGGAGCGGGGTCGATCACGCTGATCTACGCGACGCTCGCGATCGCTTGGATCGTCGGCACGGCGGCGCTGCTGGAAGTCACGACGGCGGATCCGGAGTTGCGCATGCGCATCGAGATCGCCAAGGGCGCGGCCTTCGTCGTCGTCACCGGCGGCCTTCTCTACTGGCTGCTGAACCAGGCGCAGTCATCCCTGGGCGGCGCGCTGGTCGACGCATCCTCCTACGAATGGCGCCACCTCGCCGTGTTGCTGGTGATTCTCGCGCTCGCGGTGCCGCTGATCAGCTTCGCGGTGTTCTTCGTCACCGCACGCCAGGTCGAGAACGACAGCCTGCGCAACCTGCAGGCAGTCAATGCGTCAAAAGTGCGGCAACTCGAGGTCTGGCTCGCCGAACGGCGCGGCGATGCGCTCACGCTCGCCGCCAGCCAGGGCTTCATCGAACAGGTGGTGGCGCTGCAAGGCGATCCCGCACTGCCGGTGCGTGAGGCCGTCGTGGAGCGACTTCAGGTCCTGCGTGATGCCTTCGCCTACGAGTCGGTCACATTGCTCGACGCGACGGGCAAACCGATGCTCGCGGCTGGCGAGCCGATTCACATGGATGCCGACCACGAGGTGCTCGCGCACGACGTGACGAGCGTCGGCGAGGTGCGCATGGGCGACGTGCACGCCGACAAATTCGGCGTGCACATGTCGTTTGCCGTGTCCCTCAGGCAGTCGAAGGCCGCCCCCCCGATCGGTGTCGTCATCCTGAGAATCAACCCGCAGGACTTCCTCTTCCCGCTGGTGGATCACTGGCCGCTGACGGGCGCGAGTGGCGAGTCCGTGCTGCTGCGACGCGACGGTGACGAGGCCGTCTTCCTCAACACGCCGCGCCACGTCGACGCCCCGCCGTTGTCGCTGCACACACCCTTGAGCGAACGCGGACTGGCAGCCAGCGCCGCGCTGCATGCGAGCGCGCCGGGCAACATGACCAGCCTCGACTACCGTGGCAACGAGGTACTGTCCAGCTGGCAGGCGGTGGCAGGCACCGGCTGGACGATGCTCTCCAAGCAGGACCGCCACGAGGCACTTCAGCCCGCGCGCACCACGGCAACGTGGGCCGCTCTGGTGGCCTTGCTTGCGTGCACGCTGGTAATCCTCGCCGTCGGCATGCTGTTCCGTCAGCAGCGGGTCGCCCGCGAACTGGCCCTGCAACTCGAAAGCGAGGAACGATTTCGCAACCTGCTGCAAAGCGTGCCCTCTGTGGCCGTACAGGGCTATGCGATGAACGGCACGACGAACTACTGGAATAGAGCCTCCGAGCGCCTCTATGGCTATCGCGCGGACGAGGCGATCGGTCGCAGCCTGCTCGATCTGATCATCCCGC
Source organism: Pseudazoarcus pumilus (assembly GCF_002872475.1). Taxonomy (GTDB): domain Bacteria; phylum Pseudomonadota; class Gammaproteobacteria; order Burkholderiales; family Rhodocyclaceae; genus Pseudazoarcus; species Pseudazoarcus pumilus. Next base: position 81,307 of record NZ_CP025682.1, on the reverse strand, counting down.
CCGAAATGCATGAGGGCGTGCGCGAGGCGATGCAGCGCATGGCCGACACCGGCGAACAGATTCCGGCCTCGGAACTGACGCTGATGCGCAAGGACGGTTCGCGGGTCACGGTGTATTCGGCCCATGCCACGGTGCAGGTGCCCGGCAAGGAGCCCGAACTGTTCTGCATCGACGTCGACCTGAGCGAACGCATCGAAGCCGAGGCGGCGCTGCGTACGAGCGAGGCGGAGTTCCGCACCCTGGCCGAGGCGATGCCACAGATCGTATGGGTGACCCTGCCCGACGGCTATCACGTCCAGTTCAACCAGTACTGGCTGGACTACACCGGCCTGACGCTGGAAGAGAGCCTGGGCTTCGGCTGGAATGCCCCCTTCCATCCCGAGGATCGCGGCCGCGCGGCACGCACCTGGCAGGAAGCCGTCGACAGCGGCGAACCCTACGAGATCGAGTACCGCCTGCGCCGCCATGACGGGGTCTACCACTGGATGCTGGGACGCGCACTTCCGCTGCGCGACGAATCGGGTCGGATCGTGAAGTGGTTCGGCACCTGTACCGACATCGACGACATCAAGTGCACCGTGGAACGCCTCGACGAGGCGCAACGCATCGCCCGCCTGGGCGACTGGGAGTGCGACCTCGACACCGAGGAGATCCGCTGGTCACCGCAGGTCTTCGAGATCTTCGGGCGTGATCCGGCGCTGGGCCCGCCCGCGAATTTTGCCGAGAACGACCGCTTGTTCGACGATGCGAGCCGCAGCGTGGTGGCCGAACGCATCGCACGCGCGCTCGACACCGGGCTGACCCAGGAGTACGAACTGCGCGTCACCCGGCCGAACGGCTCCGAGCGCTACGTGAGCGTAGTGGCCGTGCCGCGACAGGACGAACAGGGCCGGGTCGCGGGGCTGTTCGGTACGGTGCAGGATATCACTGCGCAGAAGCGCGACGAACTGGCACTGCGTTCGCGCGCGCACCAGCAGGTGCTGGTCGCCACGCTGGGCCGGCTGGCGCTCACCGACAGCGATCTTGAGGGCATCTTCGACGCGGCCGCCGATGCGCTGGCCGACGGTCTTGGCGTGGAGTTCGCGCGGGTGGTGCTGCGTACCGAGGAAGACCAGTTCGTCATGCGCGCCGGCGTGGGATGGAGGGACGACTGGATCGGCCGGCGCATCGACGGAACACAGGGCGTCTCGCACGTGAGCAGCGTACTCGAAGCCCAGGGCCCGTTGATCGTGGACGACTTCGCCACCGAAGGGCGCTTCGCTACGACCGGCATGATCGCTTCGCACGCCATCGTCAGCGGCATCGACGTGCCCATCGGGCGATCCGACAAGCCGCTGGGCGTGCTCGGCGCCTATGCACGCACCACGCAACGCTTCTCGGCCGACGACATCGGCTTCCTGCAGAGCATCGCCAATACGCTCAACACCGCCATCGAACGCGCGCACGCCAAGGAACAACTCACCTACATGGTGCAGCACGACGCGCTCACCGGCCTGCCCAACCGACTGCTGCTCACGGATCGCCTGAATGTCGCGATGACGGCCTCACGCCGCACGGGCAAGCGCGTGGCGCTGATGTTCATGGACCTGGACCGCTTCAAGAACGTCAACGACGTATTCGGCCACGACGGCGGCGACCTGGTACTCAAGGAAGTGGCGGCCCGCCTGCATGGCGGCGTGCGGGCCTCCGACACGATCAGCCGCCAGGGCGGCGACGAGTTCCTGGTCGTGCTGCCGGAGATCGACAGCGATGACGACGCAGCGCGCGTCGCCGAGAAGCTGCTCGCGGCCGTGCTCTCGCCCTTCCAGCTCTACGGAACCGAAGTCGTGCTGGGTGCGAGCATCGGCATCGTGTGCTTTCCGGACAACGGCGACGACGTCGAGACGCTGATGCGCAACGCCGACGTGGCCATGTACGCGGCCAAGGAACAGGGGCGCGGGCGCTACCAGTTCTACTCCGCCGACATGAATGCGCGTGCCCACGAACGCCTGATCCTCGAAGGCGACTTGCGTCACGCCATCGCGCGCGACGAACTGTTCCTCGTATTCCAGCCGCAGATCAATCTGGCACGGGACGAGGTCATCGGGCTCGAAGCCCTGCTGCGCTGGCGCCACCCCACGCGTGGCGTGGTACCGCCCGCACAGTTCATCCCCATCGCCGAAGACAGCGGACTGATCACCTCGATCGGCACCTGGGCGATGGAGGCTGCGTGCCGACAGCACGCCCAGTGGCTGGACGAGGGCGCCGTTGACGGAACGATGGCGGTCAACGTCTCGGCCCTGCAGTTCCAGCAAAAGGACTTCGTGGACACGGTTTCGGCGGTGCTCGAGCGCAGCGGCCTGCCTGCGCACGCACTCGAGCTCGAAGTCACCGAGAGCGTGGTGATGCGTGGCATCGACGAAGTACTGGATAAGCTCCACCGACTCGATGCGCTCGGCATCCAGGTGGCGATCGACGACTTCGGCACCGGTTATTCCAGCCTCAGCTACCTCCGGCAGTTCCCCATCGACCGCCTCAAGATCGATCAATCCTTCATCCGCGGCCTGCCCGCCGATCGTGAAAGCGCGGCCATCGTGCAGGCCGTGGTCGCGCTGGGGCACAGCCTCGCGCTCGACGTGCTCGCCGAAGGGGTGGAAACCGACGAGCAGGCGGACTACCTGCGCGGCATCGGGTGCAACGCGGGACAGGGCTATCTGTTCGCGAAGCCGGCCGAGTCCGACGCATGCTCCGCATTGCTGCGCGCATTCCGCGTCAAGGAATGACGCGCCCGACTCGGCACACCTGTGGCTACAGTCCCGCTTCGATCTGCAGATAGGCCTGATGCACGTTGGCGCGGTGCAGGTCAGCGTAGTTTTGCAGGCGCTCGAACTGCGGCGCGTCGCCCAGTTCGGCCAACGCTTCCTCGGCGCCAGCCATGTCTTCGGCGTGCTTGCGCACGCCTTCGACGACGAAGGCAAGATAGTCACCGGTGTCGCGTTGCGCACCGGCCGTGTCGGTGACCGAGCCATGGCCCGGGACGATGACCACCGCGTCGAAGGCGGCGAGCTTGCCGAAGGCTTCCAGCCAGCCTTCGGCACTGCTGAACGGGCGGATGGACAGGATACGGTCCATGTAGACGTGATCGCCCGCGAACAGCGTGCGCGCCTCGGGCATCCACAGCATGACGTCGCCAGCGAAGTGGGCGTCGGAAAGATAGTGCATTTCCAGCGTGCGCCCACCGAGTTGCAGGGTTTCGCTGTCGGCCACGATCACGCGCGTGGCGTGCGCCGGCTCGGTGCCATCGAGCCGTTCCTTGAGCGCCGGCGCGAGGCGTTCGAGCTGATGGCCGACTTCCTTCTTCTGGGTGTTCACGGTGCGCTTGTGGGCGATAACCTCGGCGCCCTGAGCGATGAACCATGCGTTGCCCAGCCAGCGGTGGTCCTGCGCACCGGTGTTGATCACCCATCGCACTGGCTTGCCGGTGAGGCGTTGCGTTTCGGCTGCGAGCAGTTCGGCGCCCATGCGCGAGGCACCGCTGTCGATCAGGATCGCGCCCTCGGGCGTGTCGATGACGGCGTAGGTGGCGTTCAAGCCGTGGTTTTCGTAGCTGCGATCACCGAGCGGGCCGACCAGCGCGAAGATGCCGTGTCCGACGTCCTCGACCTCCAGGCGGAACTCGGTCGCCGCTGCAGCAACCGACCAAGCACACAGCAAGGCGCACGCGGCACGCAGCATCCCGAATGTCATATCCAACCTCCAGCGGGCTCAGGCCCGCACCAGTCCCGCTTCATACCACGCACGGCTGCGATTGACGATGCGCACCAGCCACAGCATCACCGGCACCTCGATGAGCACGCCGACCACGGTGGCCAGCGCCGCGCCCGAATCAAAGCCATACAACACGATGGCGGCGGCCACGGCCAGTTCGAAGAAGTTCGACGCGCCGATCATCGTCGACGGGCCGGCCACGGCGTGCGGTGCCTTGAACTTTCGGTTGAGCCAGTAGCCGAGCGCGGCAATGAACAGCACCTGCAACAGGATGGGCACGGCCAGCATGCCGATGATCAGCGGCTGGTCGATGATGGCGCGGCCCTGGAACGAGAACAGCAGCACCAGCGTAGCCAGCAGCGCGAGGATGGAGAACGGGCCGATGCGCTCCAATGCGCGCTGGAAGAAGGCCTCGCCGCGCTTCATCAGTTGCGCGCGGATGAACTGCGCGATGGCCAGCGGAATCACGATGTACATCACCACCGACAGAAACAGCGTGTCCCACGGCACCGGAATGGCCGACACGCCGAGCAGCAGCGCGACAATGGGCGCGAAGGCGAAGACCATGATCAGATCGTTGAGCGCGACCTGGGTCAGCGTGAAATTGGCATCCCCCCGGCACAGATTGCTCCACACGAAGACCATCGCCGTGCATGGCGCCGCGCCGAGCAGGATCAGACCGGCGATGTAACTGTCCAGCTCCTCGGCCGGCAGCCACGGCGCAAACACGTGGCGGATGAAGATCCAGCCGAACAGCGCCATCGAAAACGGCTTGACCGCCCAGTTCACGAACAGCGTCACGCCGATGCTGTTCTTCTGGCGGCGCACCTCGTGCAGCGCGCCGAAGTCGATCTTCATCAGCATCGGGATGATCATGATCCAGATCAGAATGCCGACCGGGATGTTCACATGCGCCACTTCCAGCGCACCCACCGCCTGCGCGGCCTGCGGGGCGAACTGCCCGAAAGCCGTGCCGGCGACGATGCACAGGAAGACCCAAACCGTCAGATAGCGCTCGAAGAAGCCGATCGGCGCCCCGGCGGATTGTTTGGCGGCGATTTCGCAGGGTGACGACATGGTTCAGGCGGTCCGTGTGGATTCGGGGACGAGGGTGCCGATGCGCTCGCATTCGGCCTTGAACTTCGCGAGATCCTTTTCGGCCAGATCGCGTGGCAGTGCCAGCAATGCTTCGATGCGGTGGCGCAGCGTGCGGTACGCCGTCTCGAAGGCGGCCTCGATTTCGGCCTCGGTGCCGGTGGCCCTGGCCGGGTCGGCCACGCCCCAGTGGGCGCGCGGCGCCGGCGACAGATAGACCGGGCAGGTCTCGCCGGCCGCACTGGCGCATACGGTGATGACCAGATCGGGGGTCACCGGCAGGCCGTCCCACGACTTGCTGGCAAGGCCGTCGGTGGCGATGCCCTCGCGTTCGAGCAGCGCCAGCGACTTCGGATGCACGTAGCCGGCCGGCTGGCTGCCGGCGCTGATGGCGCGCCAACCTTCGGGGGCGAGCGCGTTGAAGGTGGCTTCGGCGAGGATCGAACGACACGAGTTGCCGGTGCACAGGAACAGTACATTCATGACTTGCAGACTCCTTCCGCGATACCCGTGAGCTCACAGCTCACGCCTTCGCCACAGCAGTTTTCGGTGAGGAAACCGATGGTGTCGACCATCAGCGCGATATTGGCGCGGTAGCGCTGGAAGCGGCCTTCCTGCTCGGCCGTGACCAGCCCGGCCTGCGCCAGCCCCTTGAGGTGAAAGCTCAGATTCGTCGGCGGGATGTCGAGTGCCGCGGAGAGCTCACCCGCCACGCGCCCGTCGGGGCCTGCCTGCACGAGCAGGCGGAAGACATCCAGCCGCACGCCGGACGAGAGCGCTTCGAAGACCTGCAGGGCGGTGGGCTTGTCCATGATTCAATACTTCAATAAGTGTTGAATCATTATCGGCGGAAAAGTCCGCCTTAGTCAATGCCTGCACCGGCGCTTGGCCGCGGTGGGGAAATAAACTATGTTTGGCCGTTGCCGTCCAACCCGCTTCAGCCAATACGGACACCCCAATCGATGCCCTTCAAAGCCACCGCCCTCGTCCTTGCCCTGCTCGCCTCGACCGGCGTCCTCGCTCAAAGCCTCAGCATCGACGGCTGCAACATCCGGCGCGGCACCTTCTGCGTGAACATGAATCTCGCCGGCGCCGATCTGGCCGGCGCGCGCCTGTCCAATTCGCAGTTCTCGCGTTCGGACCTGTCCGGCGCAAACCTCACCGGTGCCAATCTGGACGAGACGACCATTACCGGCACGCGCTTCAACGGTGCGCGCATGGCCGAAGTTTCGCTCAAACGCGTCAATGCGCGCGGCGCGGAGTTCGTCGAAACGCAGCTGAACGGGGCCAATTTCGAAGCGGCGACCTTGCAGAACGTGGATTTCAGCAGCGCGAATCTCGAAGGCGCGAAGCTGGCGAATGCCAACCTTTCGAACGCGCGGCTCGGGCGCGCCACGCTCGATGGCGCCGACCTGACGCGCGCGAACTTCCGCGCCGCCGACATGCGCGAGGTCACGATGCGGGGCGCGAACCTGTCGGGCACGAACTTCACCCGCGCCGACCTGCGCGGCGCCGACCTGCGCGACGCGAAGAACGTCGCCCAGGCCAACTTCTTCAGCGCCCAGACGGAAGGCTGCATCGGCTGCCCGTAGGGCGGGCAGCCCCCGTATCAGGCCGCGAGAAAGACTGCGCCGGCCACGGCAATGAGCCCGCCAGCCACGCGCTTGATGCGCACCGCAGCGGCGCCTTCGGGCAAGACACGCGCCAGCGCATACCCGGCGCCGTGCAGCAGCGCGGTGGCGATGGCGAAGCCGGCGGCATACAGCCACATCGAGCCGTGGCCCATCTCGGTGAAGTGCGCATGCCCGTGGAAGAGCGCGAACACGGCAACCATCGGCACGGCCACCGCCAGCGGCAGCGCGACGACGAAGGCGATCAGCAGGCCCAGCACCAGCACGGACAGCGCGATGCCGCTCTCGACGGCCGGCAGCGCCACACCCAGAGCGCCCAGCCCGGCACCCGCGAGCATCGCGGCGACGAAGGCCACAGGCAACGCCCAGCGGGCGCGGCCGGCCTGACGCGCGGCGAGCAGGCCGACCGCCAGCATGGCGAGCACATGGTCGAGACCGCCGATGGGGTGACCGAACCCGGAGAAGAAGCTCACGGATTCGTGACCCGGATGGGCCAGCGCGGCGCCTGCAAACAGGGCGAGCGGGAGGGAGCAGAGCAGTCGTTTCATGTCGGTTTCCTCATGAAGTGTTCGGTTCAGACGGCTTGGGGCGCGACGAGCAGACCCTGGCGCTCGATGAAGTCGATGATTTCGTCCAGGCCCTGACCGCTCTTCTGGTTGGAGAAGACGAAGGGGCGATCCCCGCGCATCTTCTTCGCGTCGCGGTCCATGACCTCCAGCGAAGCGCCCACCAACGGCGCCAGATCGATCTTGTTGATCACCAGCAGGTCACTCCTCGTGATGCCGGGTCCGCCCTTGCGCGGGATCTTGTCGCCGGCCGACACGTCGATGACGTAGATCGTCAGATCCGACAGTTCCGGCGAGAAGGTCGCCGCGAGGTTGTCGCCGCCGGACTCGACGAAGATGATCTCCAGCCCCGGAAAGCGTCGGTTGAGCCGATCGACCGCCTCGAGGTTGATCGATGCGTCCTCGCGGATCGCCGTGTGCGGGCAGCCGCCGGTCTCGACGCCGATGATGCGATCGGCCGCCAGCGCCTCGTTGCGCACCAGGAACTGTGCGTCCTCGGCGGTGTAGATGTCGTTGGTGACGACGGCGATGTTGTACTTGTCACGCAGCGCGCGGCACAGCGCGAGCGTCAATGCGGTCTTGCCCGAGCCGACAGGCCCGCCGATGCCCACGCGCAGGGCTTGTGTACTGGAAGTCATGATCTGAACAGCCTCGTGTATTGGGTCTCGTGCCGGCTGCTCGCAATCGCGAGGCCGGGGTTGAAGTTGCTCCATTCGAACTCGGGCAGCGCCAGCGCCTGTTCCGCCAGCGCCGGGATCGTCTCGCCCAGCTCGCTCAGCAACCGCTGGCCGGCGCTCTGCCCGAGCGGCACGGCCTTGACCGCCGCCATCACCTGGTTTTCCAGCCAGGCCCACAGGTAGGCGGCGATGGCCTGATCCGCCGGTACCTGCCAGGCGGCGGCGGCAGCCGTCCATGCGGTCGGGAAGGCCGGCTCGTCGACGGCCAGCAGGCGATCACGCCAGCCGGGAAGCCGTGCAAAAACGTCGAGATCTCCGAGCAGGCGCACCAGCGACCAGCCCATCTGCACGGTCTCGGCGCGCAGTTCCATGGTCTCGCGGCTGGCGTTGAAGTCGGCGTTGAGCGCCGCCACGCGCGCGTCGTCCCCGTCATTCCAGGCCTGCATCAGCGCGGCGGCCAGCGGCGCCTCGAAGCGCGCGAGGTTGTGCGACAGCGCGTCTCCAATCCATCTGGCCGTGCCGGCCTCGTTCTTCACGGAGCCGCTCTCCACCGCCCATTCCAGACCCTGTGAATAGGTGTAGGCGCCGACCGGCAAGGCCGGGCTGGCGAGTTGCAGCAGGCGGACGAGGGGGAGCATCAGGGGTGCTCCGCGTGATCGTAGGTCGGGTTGAGCGAAGCGAAATCCGACACACGGACGGAGATGTCGCAATTCGCTTCGCTCATCGGCGACCTACGGAAGGAGCTCGCCGGCTTTCGCTGTTTGCGGCGAGCGCAGAACTCGTAGGGCGGATTAGCGCAGCGTAATCCGCCGAATGTTCGGCCAATGCGGCGCAATGCGCTTCGCTTATTGCGCCCTACGGTCATTCGACGACTCATTTCACGCGCTCATCATGTGGATGCGCGCCCCGCTGCCGTCGCCGGGGTGCTGGTGGCCGTGGGCGTAGGCCCCGGTCTCGGGTTCGAACGGCGCGGAGACGGCGCGCACTTCGGCACCGAGGCCGACGAGCATGTGTTCGAGCACGTGATCGGCCTGGATGCGCAGCCAGCCGTCGCCGATCTGCACGGCGACGTGGCGGTTGCCGAGGTGATAGGCCGCGCGCGCCAGCGCGAAGGCGCCGTCGCAGCGGGCTTCGAGCAGGTCTTCGGGGGCGGAGACGACCTCGACGATGCGGCCGTCCTTGGCGCGCAACTTCTGGCCGCCGCGCAGCACGGTGCCGCGCTCGAGGAACAGACCGACTTCCTCACCCGTCTTCAGCCTGGCGCGCAGACGGCTTTTCGTGCGGTAGCCGAAGTCGAGCTCCAGCTTCTCGGTGGCGGGTTCGGGGCCGTCGTAGAGGGATTCGAGCAGCAACATGGGACGCCCTAAAAGAGAAAGTAACGCTGCGCCAGCGGCAGCACGTCGGCCGGCTCGCAGGTAAGCAGTTCGCCGTCGGCGCGCACGACATAGGTCTCGGGGTCGACGTCGATCACCGGCGTGGCGCCGTTGTGGATCATGTCGGCCTTCTTGACGCTGCGGCAGCCCTTGACCGCCACCAGCGGCTTTTCCAGCCCCAGCGCCTGCACCGCGGGGTTGTCGAGCGCGGCCTGCGAGACGAAGGTCACGGAGCGCTTGAGCGCCTTGCCGAAGCTCGCGAACATCGGCCGGTAGTGCACCGGCTGCGGTGTCGGGATGGAGGCGTTGGGGTCGCCCATCACGGCCGCGGCAATCGCGCCGCCCTTGAGGATGATGGCCGGCTTGGCGCCGAAGAAGGCCGGCTTCCACAAAACCAGATCGGCGAGCTTGCCGACCTCGATGGAGCCGACCTCATGCGCGATGCCGTGGCAGATCGCCGGGTTGATCGTGTATTTGGCGATGTAGCGCCTGACGCGGAAATTGTCGTGGCCCGCGTCACCGTCCTCGGGCAGCGCGCCGCGCTGCACCTTCATCTTGTGCGCGGTCTGCCAGGTGCGCGTGACGACCTCGCCGACGCGGCCCATGGCCTGCGAATCCGACGACATGATCGAGAACGCGCCGGTGTCGTGCAGGATGTCCTCGGCGGCGATGGTCTCGCGGCGGATGCGGCTCTCGGCGAAGGCCACGTCCTCGGCAATCGACGGATCGAGGTGGTGGCACACCATCAGCATGTCCAGATGCTCGTCGATGGTGTTCACGGTGTAGGGCCGCGTCGGGTTGGTCGAGGACGGAATCACGTTGCGCCGGCCGATGGCCTTGATGATGTCCGGCGCGTGGCCGCCGCCCGCCCCTTCGGTGTGGAAGGTGTGGATGGTGCGATCCTTGAACGCCGCGATGGTGGTCTCGACGAAGCCCGATTCGTTGAGCGTGTCGGTGTGAATCGCCACCTGCACGTCGTATTCCTCGGCCACCGACAGGCAGTTGTCGATCGCCGCCGGCGTCGTGCCCCAGTCCTCGTGCAGCTTGAGCCCGATGGCACCGGCCTCGATCTGTTCGCGCGCCGGGTCGGGCAGCGAGACGTTGCCCTTGCCGAAGAAGCCCAGGTTCATCGGAAAGGCCTCGGCCGCCTCCAGCATGCGGTGCATGTGCCACGGCCCCGGCGTGCACGTGGTGGCCATGGTGCCGGTGGCCGGGCCCGTGCCGCCACCGAGCATGGTGGTGATGCCGCTCATCAGCGCATCGTCCATCTGCTGCGGGCAGATCCAGTGGATGTGGGCATCGATGCCGCCGGCGGTGACGATCATGCCCTCGCCGGCGATGACCTCGGTGCCGGCACCCAGCGCGATGGTCACGCCGGGCTGGATGTCGGGGTTGCCGGCCTTGCCGATGGCGGCGATGCGTCCGTCCTTGATCCCCAGATCGGCCTTGACGATGCCCCAGTGGTCGACGATCAGCGCGTTGGTGATGACGGTGTCGACGACCTCGGCCGACACCCGCTGGCTCTGGCCCATGCCGTCGCGGATGACCTTGCCACCGCCGAACTTCACCTCGTCGCCGTAGATGGTGAAATCCTTTTCGACCTCGATCCACAGCTCGGTGTCGGCCAGGCGCACGCGGTCGCCGGTGGTGGGGCCGAACATTTCCGCATAGGCGCGGCGTGAGATTTTCGCTGTCATTTACAGTGCTCCCATGACGTCGCCGGCGAAGCCGTACACCTTCCGGTCACCGGCCAGCGCGACCAGTTCGACGGTGCGCGACTGGCCCGGCTCGAAGCGCACGGCGGTACCGGCCGCGATGTTCAGGCGAAAGCCACGCGCGGCCGCGCGGTCGAAATCAAGCGCGAAGTTGGTTTCCGCGAAGTGGTAGTGCGAGCCGACCTGCACCGGGCGATCGCCGGTGTTGGTCACCTTGAGCGTGATCGTGTCGCGGCCCACGTTGAGCTCGATCTCGCCGTCCAGGGTGTGCATTTCTCCGGGGATCATCTTTCGCGCCCTTTAGATTATGGGGTTGTGGACGGTTACGAGCTTGGTCCCGTCGGGGAACGTGGCCTCGACCTGGATCTCGGGAATCATCTCCGGCACGCCTTCCATGACCTGTTCGCGGGCGAGGATGGTGGTGCCGAAGTGCATCAGGTCGGCCACCGTGCGGCCGTCGCGCGCGCCCTCGAGGATGGCGCAGGTGATCAGCGCCACCGACTCCGGGTAGTTGAGCTTCACGCCACGCGCCAGACGGCGTTCAGCCACCAGGCCGGCGGTGAAGATCAGCAGCTTGTCCTTCTCGCGGGGGGTCAGTTCCATTCGTCCTCTCCAGCGGGGCAGCGCCCCGGTTCAGGTATTCCAGATGCGCGGCGTGGCGGCGGACAGGCCGGTCAGCGACGGTCGAACGCGGGCCCACAATCGCGAAAACCACTCGCGCCCCGGCTCGCAGGCCGGGCCCAGCCAGCGCGCGACCAGTACGCCGGGCAGCAGGGTCACGGCCCCTTCACCGGCGAGCGGCTCGATCTCGCGGCAGGCGTCGCGCAGGGCCTCATCGACTTGCGGTCCGACGATCCACAACGTGCCGGTCACCGGCTGGCCGGCCAGCCCCACCGGCGAATCGAGCAGGGCGCCACCGCCATCGACGCGACCGCGTTCCAGCCACACCGCGCGTCCATCGATGCGGATGCGCGTGTGGCTCGAGTAGCGCCCCTGCGTGAAACGCTCGCCCGAGCCGGTGCGCCCGAAGCAGCTCATCTCGGCACCGATGAAGCGCGCACCGGCCTCCAGCTCGACGTGCGTCGTCAGGCTCGCCTCGGCGCCGTCGAAAATGATGGCCTCCTGTGGCAGCCACTCGCAGATGCCATCCTTGGCGACCCGCAGCGATTGCGTCATGGCAGCCTGCCGGCCGCCGCTGCGATACCACTTGCCGGCACCCGGCGTGGTCAGCAACGCATGCGCGAGCGGTCCGACCTCGACCGAGATGTCCAGCACGTCGCCACCGACGATGCCGGCCGGCGGATGCAGCACGATGGCGTGACACACGGCCTCGCCTTCCGGGTACAGCGGCTTCTGCATGCGCAAGGGGCCTGCATGACGGCTGTGCACCAGCACGGTGCGCAGGCCGCGTCGCGCGAAGCCGAGTTGCAGCGACGCGTGCCAGCCCGGGACGGACGCGGGTGGCGCGAGCTCCGGCGGAATCAGGTGGGCAGGGTCGACGACGAGGTTCATGGACGGGGTTTAGCGAATCCCGTGCCATGTCCTCACAAGCGGCGTAAAAACAGCCCAATCATCGGGGATGGCAGCCGTGCGCGGCCGTGCACGAGCGAGACTTGCACCTTTGCGACCCGAGATACGCCCCGAATCAGTGCATTGCGCACCACTTCGGGGCGCTGCGACCGTGGTCGCAGTCTCCATGCACTGCTTCGGTTCGCGCCGCGCATTCCTCGCAGGATTTCAACGCGGGTGCTGCGCGACGTACACGGTGCACGCCGACTCGCCGCCGGTGTAGGGATTGGGGAACGGCACGACGTGCGCGGCGACCGACTCGAACACCTCGCCGAGCAAGGCCTCGAACCCGGCATGCGGCGGATCGTCCGACCACAGCGCGAACACGCCGTCGGGTTTGAGTTGGCGCGTCATCGCGGTGAGCGATTCACGCGTGTAAAAGCCCGCATGTGATTCGTTCAGAACATGCTGCGGCGTATGGTCGATGTCGAGCAGGATGGCGTCGAAGCGCCGGCCCGGCTCGGCCAGAAAGCCGTCGTCGGAAACTGCGAGCCGGAAGAAGTCGCCATGTTTGATGCTGCAGCGCGCATCCGCTGTCAGCGTCGGCCCGAGCGGGCAGATGCCGGTCTCGTGCCATTCGATCACGGGTGCGAGCCAATCGACCACATGCAGCGAGCCCACCGCCGGGTTCTCCAGCACCGTGGCGGCGGTGTAGCCCAGGCCCAGTCCGCCGACGATCACGTCCAGATCCGCACGCTCAAGCGGTGCCAGCCCGAGCCGTGCAAGCGCCTCCTCGCTGGCCGTGAACAGGCTCGACATCAGGAATTCGTCGTCGAGCTTGATCTCGTAGACGGTCACGCCGCCCAGACGCACCTCGCTGCGACGGCGGATGCTGACCGCACCGATGGGGGTTTCGCGGTAGTCCAGTTCGATGAAATCGATGTTCATGGCGTACTCCGTTGGGGAACCGGTGACCAGCGTACGCAGCCGGCGATCAGCACCCCGCAGCGCGGCCGGGGCCGGAGCAAGGCAGCACACGGAGATGCCACACGGCAGCGATTCACAGCCTTCAGGATTGGCGACATCGTACCGGGGCGTCCGGTCCGCGGCGAGGCCTCGCGAACTTGAGCCACCGCGCGCAAGATCGCAAGATTGGCAATCCATCCGCCGCGCCCTGAACGAAATCGCTTATTTCCAGGCCAACCAACGCCAAGTCGGGAGACTGAACATGGACGAGTGCTGCAAGAGTCCGAAGGGCCGCTCACCAGCATCGCGCCGGCAGGCCTGTCCGGAATGCGGTGTCGCCGGAATCGCGGTCGGCGAACCCACGATCGCCCACCACCTGAGCACACCGGCGAGTTGGACACCGTCGGCCGCGCGTCACTTCTTCTGCGCCAGCCCGACTTGCGACACCGTGTATTTCGGCGACGACGGCTCGCGCATTACGCGCGACAGGCTGCACACGCGCGTGGGCATCAAGGACGACGACGGTGCTTCGCTGCTGTGCTACTGCTTCAAGCTCAGCCGGGCCGACTTCGAGGGCGACGCCTCGCTGCACCGTTTCGTCGAGGACAGGACGCGCGCGGGCGAATGCTCATGCGAGACCAGCAACCCGTCGGGCCGCTGCTGTCTGAAGGACCTGCCGCGCACTTGAGCGGTCACGCGGACCCTCAGGCCGCTTCCTCGAGCACCACACCGGCCTCGCGCATCTCGCACAACGCGTGCTCTCCGCCTTCGGCCGTGACCGGGCGCGTGGCCTCGGCCACGAGCACCGTGTCGAAGCCTTCACGACGCGCGTCAAGCACCGTGGCGCGCACGCACACGTCCTCTGCCAGGCCGCCGACCCACACCCGACGCACGCCGTGTGCGCGCAGGAAGTCGGCCAGGCCAGTGTCGTCGAAGGCGGAGTTCTGGTCGTGGTCGAAACGCACGCCCTTGGTGACGACGACAGTCTGCTCGGGCAACGCGAGATCGGGATGAAAGCGGGCGCCGTCACTGTCCTGCAGACAGTGCACAGGCCACTGGCCACCGTGATCACGGAAGCTCGGATGATCGCGAGGATGCCAGCAGCGCGAGGCGATGATCGGAACGCCGGCACGCACGGCCTCGTCGATGAGCCGGTTGAGCACCGGCACGACGCGGTCACCAGCGTCGATCGCCAGCGCCCCACCGGGGCAGAAGTCCTTCTGTACGTCGACGACGATCAGCGCGTCGCCGGGTTCGAATCGGGAATGCAGGGCCGTCGTGTTCATGGCGCGCCTCCCTGTGTTGATTCGTGATTCGTGTCACTGGCCAGCGCGAATGCGCTCGGCCACCTGCTGCTGGTGCTCGCGCAGCGCGGCGCTGACCGACACCGGATAGCCCGGTTCCGCAGCTTCGAGTGCCTGCACCGCATCGGGCAGACGGGCGATGGATTCTTGAGCATGCGTGCGCAGCGCATCGAGATCCGCCGGGGTGTGCAGACGTCGGCCGTCGCGCATGACCGGGTGCAGCAGCGGCTCACCGGCCAGCGATTCGTCGGCACGGGCGATCACGTCACCGACCGCGCGACCATCGCGCAGGCTGCGGAACACCTGCTTGCGGCCGGGCAGCACGGGCTTGCCGCTGGAGAGCTTGAGACGGCCACGGCCATCGTATTCGCACAGCTTGTAGGCAATGTCGAGGTTGGGCGCGTCGTCGGACACGCCCATGCTGCTGCCCACGCCGAATCCCCCGATCGGCGCATCAGCGGCGACCAGTTCGGCGATGCGGTCCTCGTCGAGGCCGCCACTGGCGACGATGCCCACGTGTTGCAGGCCGGCGGCGTCGAGCAGGTGCCGGCTCGCGCGCGCAAGCTCCAGCAGGTCTCCCGAATCGAGGCGTACCGCGCCGATGCGCGCCTCGCCCGAGCGCACCAGATCGACGACCTTGCGCACGCCGGCCAGCGTGTCATAGGTGTCGACCAGCACCACCGTATCCGGAAAGGTCTGCGCGAAGGCGCGCAAGGCCTCGCGCTCATCGTCATGGGCCTGGACGTAGCTATGGGCCATGGTACCGGCCACCGGCACGCCCCACACGCGCCCCGCGAGCACGTTGGAAGTGGCCGCAATGCCGGCGACGTGAAACGCGCGCGCGGCCTTGAGCGCCGCGTCGAAGCCGTGCATGCGGCGCGCGCCGAAATCCAGCACGCGCCGGCCTGCCGCAGCGGCGGCCATGCGCTGCGCCTTGCTCGCGAGCACCGTCTGCAACTGCATCTGGTTCATCACCAGGGTCTCGATCAGCTGGGCCTGCGGCAGCGGTGCGACGATTTCGAGCAGGGGCTCGTCGGCAAACACCGGCGTGCCCTCGGGCACGGCGTAGACGGTGCCGGTGAAGCGAAAATCCCGCAGCCAGTCCAGAAAGGCCGGCGAAAAACGATCGAGCGAGGCGAGGTATTCGATATCGCCGTCATCGAAGTGAAAGGCCTCGAGATCATCGAGCAGCGTGTCCAGCCCGCAGGCGACGAGAAAGTTACGCCGCTGTGGCAATGCGCGCGAGAACAGGCTGAACACCGCCTCGCCACGCATGCCCTGCTCGAAGTAGGCCTGCACCATGGTCAGTTCGTACAGGTCGGTGAACAGGCCCAGGCCGTGGCTGACGTATGCCTCGCAATGGTTGGCGCGGCGCTTGTTCATTGTTCGCCCTCCGCACCGCTCAGGGCTTCGAGCACCTCGGCATGCACATCGAGCGCGGCGCGGTCGAACAGCACGAAGCGGATCAAACGCACGAAAACCAGGCGCGGCGCGGCCTCGAGCACAGTCGCCAGCGCGATTTCAGTGGCCGCGTGCAGCGGATAGCCGAAGGCGCCGGTGGAAATCGCCGGAAAGGCGAGCGAGCGCAGGCCTTCGCGCTCGGCCAGCTCCAATGTGTTGCGGTAGCACGCCGCGAGCAACTCGTCTGCCGGCTCATCCACGCCGAAGACCGGCCCCAGGCAATGGATGACGTGACGGTTGGGCAACGCGTGGGTGCCGGTGATCACGGCCTGGCCGGGGCGGATGGGCGCGAGCGGCCGGCACTCCTGCTCCAGACCGGGACCGGCCGCGCGATGCAGCGCACCGGCCACGCCGCCACCGGTGCGCAACTCGGCGTTGGCGGCGTTGACGACGGCGTCGATGTCCGACTGGGCGACAATGTCGCCGACGACGCATTCGACGGCGACCTCATGCAGGGTCTTGCGGATCATGGCTCCCTCCTTTTCCGTTTGTGACGGCTTCGATGGGTGCCGCGGCGCAACTCGGGCGCCGGCAGATCATGTGAGTGTGGACGCCGGTCGCCCAGGGTCGTTCCGCGTCGGCGTCACACTCCGCCGATGCGGATGAAGCGCGCCATCTGGGTCGGCGCGCCGCGCGCCGGGTCATAGTCACCGACTTCGTCGAAATACACGTCGTAGCCGTTGCGTCCGGCCACGCCGGCGGCCCAGCGGCGGAACTTGGCGCGGTTCCACTCGAAGAAATGGCCGGGATGACGCATGTCACCGGGCAGCAGTCCATAGAGCACGTTGTACTCCTGGTTCGGCGTCGTGACGATGACGGTGGCCGGCCGATATCCGCCGAACACCGCCGATTCGACGCGCGACAGGCGCGAGGGCTCGATGTGCTCGATGGTCTCGAGCAGCACCGCGGCGTCGAATCCGACCATCGCCGCATCGTCCACCTCGAACGAGGCGTTCATCACGCGCACGCGAGCGTCAACCTCGTCCGGGTTCAGCCCCAGACGGCGTCGTGCATCGACGAGCGCGCGCTCGTCGATGTCGATGCCGACGATGCGCTCGATCTGCGGGTCACGCGCCAGGCGCAGCAGCAGGTCGCCGTTGCCGCAACCCAGGTCGAGCACACTGCGCGCGCCGCGCGCGATCAGGAAATCGAACACCCGGTCGAGGCGCTCGGTCTGCAGATCAGCGTCCATCGGGAATGCTCCAAATGGTTCCGGCGGCGCGCGTTGCGCTTATCCGTTCTCTCGTTCGGCCACGCAATCGGGGCAGAACACGGCGGCCGGGTCGTGCGCGAGCCGTTTGGGGTCGAGCTCGGCATCGCACTGGCAGCAATGTCCGAAGCTGCCGGCGTCGATGCGCGCGAGCGCCGCCTGCAGCCTGCGCCGACTGGTGATCAGCCGGGCACGCAACTCCTGCGCCATGGCCTGCTGCTGCATTGCGTCCATGCGTGACAGACGGCCTACGCTGGCCTGGTCGAGCATCACCGTGCGGCCTGCCGACTCGGCCTCACGCAGGGATTCTTCGAGGTTCTGGAGATCGCCCGCGATGCGGGCGCGGAAGGCTTCCAGGTCAATCGTCATCGTTGCACTCCGGTTCGGGGCTTCCCGCGTGCGTCGACGGCGCGCGACGCGGGGTGGGCATGCGCGACACGCGCGCATGGGCAAAGGGGTGCAGTTCGATTACATGGGCCCGGTCATGAGGTGTGTCGCCGGAGTATAGCCCCGGGGCTGTCGCTCTTGTAGCGGCGTGCCAAAGCGTGCGAGACCCTGGCGGCACGCAAGGGCGCCTGTGGCGCCGATCCGGGGATGGGCCCATCAATAGAATTTATTTATGCATTTCATTGTGTTGCGTCGCAACATTCCGTATGATGCGCGGTTTTCCGCAGTACGCCTTCCCGGAGCAGTCCCTTGTAATTCGCTCGACCCGACTTCCATCCACGCCACCGCAACCACCCGCACTCCGGCCGGAAGTCCACCCGCTCCACCTCCACGAGATTCCGAACAATCGCTGCCTGCACGCAGCCCGGCATCGCATGCGTCCGCCAAGCGCGGTCATCGCGCGGCCATCACCAATCATCCGCCCATGTTTCAGACAATCCGAAAAGACTGGTTTTCCAATATCCGCGGCGACACGCTTGCCGGCCTCGTGGTCGCGCTGGCGCTGATCCCCGAGGCCATCGCGTTTTCCATCATCGCCGGCGTCGACCCCAAGGTCGGCCTCTACGCCTCGTTCTCGATGGCCGTCGTGATCGCCTTCACGGGCGGTCGCCCCGGCATGATCTCGGCCGCCACCGGCGCGATGGCGCTGCTGATGGTCACGCTGGTCAAGGAACACGGCCTGCAATACCTGCTCGCGGCCACGGTGCTCACCGGTGTGCTGCAGATCGCCGCCGGCATGATCCGCCTCGACCTGCTGATGCGTTTCGTGTCGCGCTCGGTCGTCACCGGCTTCGTCAATGCGCTGGCGATCCTGATCTTCCTCGCGCAACTGCCCGAACTCACCAACGTGACGTGGGTGGTGTATGCGATGACCGCCGGCGGCCTGGCCATCATCTACCTGCTGCCGATGGTGACCAAATCGATTCCGTCGCCGCTGGTGACCATCGTCGTGCTCACCGCGATCGCCATGTGGCTGAACCTGGACGTGCGCACCGTGGGCGACATGGGCGAGCTGCCCGACAGCCTGCCGATGTTCCTGATCCCCGACATCCCGCTGAACTTCGAGACGCTCGCGATCATCTTCCCGTACTCGCTGACGCTGATGGTGGTCGGCCTGCTCGAATCGCTGATGACCGCGACCATCGTCGACGACCTCACCGACACCAACAGCGACAAACGCCGCGAGTGCATCGGCCAGGGCACGGCCAACATCGCCACCGGCTTCATCGGCGGCATGGCCGGCTGCGCGATGATCGGCCAGTCGGTGATCAACATCAAATCCGGCGGCCGCGGTCGCCTGTCCTGCCTGCTCGCCGGCGTGTTCCTGCTGATCATGGTGGTGTTTCTCGACGAGTGGGTCGCGCAGATCCCGATGGCCGCGCTGGTGGCGGTGATGATCATGGTGTCCATCGGCACCTTCGACTGGAGCTCGATCCGCAAGCTGCGCGAACACCCGCCCAGCTCCAGCGTCGTGATGATCGCCACGGTCGTGGTGGTGGTGGCAACGCATGACCTGGCGCGCGGCGTGCTGGTCGGCGTGCTGCTCTCGGGCATCTTCTTCGCGCACAAGGTCGGGCGCGTGCTGCGCATCGACTCGCGCACCGACGACCACGGCCGCGTGCGCAGCTATCAGGTGGTGGGGCAGGTATTCTTCGCTTCGGCCGGCACCTTCATGGCCGGTTTCGACTTCAAGGAAGTCATCGAACGTGTGCGCATCGACGTCTCGCGCGCGCACTTCTGGGACATCACGGCGATCGACGCGCTCGACCGCGCGGTGATCAAGTTCCGCCGCGAAGGCACGGAAGTGGAGATTGCCGGTCTCGATGAAGCCAGCAAGACACTGGTCGACCGTTTCGCGATCCACGACAAGCCGGACGCCGTCGAACGACTGATGGGCGGACACTGAGGATGACGAACATGAACAAGGTGATTGGCTGTATCGACGGTACCGAAACCTCGGCCACGGTGTGCGAGTACGCCGCCTGGTCGGCGCTGCGCATGGGCGCGCCGCTGGAGTTCCTGCACGTCATCGACCGCCATCAAGAAGTGGCGCCGGTGAGCGACTTCTCCGGCAACCTCAAGGTCGGCGCCCAGGACGAGTTGCTGCAACAACTGGCCGAGCTCGATGCCCAGCGCAGCAAGATTGCGCAGGAACACGGTCGCATCCTGGTCGACGCAGCACGCGGTCGCGCCGCCGAGCTTGGCGTGAAGGCACCGGAAGGCCGCCAGCGTCACGGCACCCTGGTCGAGACGCTGGGCGAAATGGAAGACGACACGCGCCTGATCGTGCTTGGCCGCCGTCACGTCGACGCCGCCGCACCCGACCAGCCGGTGCAGAACCACCGCCTGGAACGCGTGATCCGCGCCATCCACAAGCCCATCCTCGCCACCGCCGCACACTACAGGACGCCCGAGCGCTTCATGATCGCGTTCGACGGCAGTCCCACCGGTCGCAAGACCGTGGAGCGCGTCGCCGCCAGCCCCCTGCTGGTCGGCCTGCCGGTGCATGTCGTGACAGTGGGCAGCGGCGCGTCGGCCAGCGACGCGCTGGCGTGGGCGAAGACCGAACTCGAAGCACGCGGCTTCGACGTCACCACCGCCACCCGCGACGGCGACGCCGAGCGCGCGCTGGGAGACTACGCGACCGAACACACGATGGATCTGGTCGTGATCGGCGCCTACGGCCATTCACGCATCCGCCACCTGATGATCGGCAGCACCACGACGGCGCTGTTGCGCACGCTGCCGGTACCGGTACTGGTATTGCGCTGAGGATCGCGCGTTCCCCGGAAAGAACAACGCCGCCCGGTCGAAGACCGGACGGCGCCGAGCCCGAGGCGGGACGACTTACTGATTGGCGTTGGGGAAGAACAGCTGCTGGCCGTCGATCTTGTACTCGGCGATCGCGGCCTGGCCTTCGGCCGACACCAGCCAGTCGATGAACTGCTGGCCGGCGTCCTTCTTCACGTGGGCGTGCTTGTCGGGATTGACGAGGATCACGCCGTACTGGTTGAACAGGCGCTCGTCGCCCTCGACGAGGATGGTCAGGTTGGCGCGGTTCTTGAAGTTGAGCCAGGTCGCACGGTCGGACATCACATAGGCGCCGCTGGACGCGGCGATGTTGAGCGCCGGACCCATGCCGCAGCCGCATTCCTTGTAGCCCGTGCCCTTGTCCTCGACGCCGGCGGCCTTCCAGAAACGCAGCTCGGCCGAATGCGTGCCGCTCTTGTCGCCGCGCGAGACGAAGCCGGCGTTGGCGGAAGCCACCTTCTTCAGTGCGGCCGTGACGTCCTTGCCCTTTGCCCCGGCCGGATCGGACTTCTCGCCGATGACGACGAAATCGTTGTACATCACCGGGAAGCGCTTCACGCCGTAGCCTTCCTCGACGAACTTCTCCTCGGCCACGACGTTGTGCACGAACAGCACGTCGGCATCGCCGCGGCGGCCGGTCTCCAGCGCCTGGCCGGTACCCTGCGCGACGACGCGCACCTCGATGCCGCTCTTCTTCTCGAAGATCGGCAGGATGTGGCCGAACAGGCCGGACTGCTCGGTCGACGTGGTCGAGGCCACGACGATGGATTCGGCCTGCGCGGCGGAGGCCGCGAAGGCGGAAATGGCGAGGGCGGCGCACAGGCCGCGCAGCGGACGGATCAAGGATGCAGGTTTCATGTTCACTCCTGGGGGAAAACGCGATGCCGCGCACCAGCGCGACCACGGGCGGCGACCGGTGGTCGCCTGTTCATTACCAGTTTTGGCGTAATCTATTGATCGTGATTACTTTCGGCAATATGAACGCCCGTGCATAGGATCCAGTTCCACTACACCCTGTCGGACACCCGCGGCTCGGCGCTGATCCGCAATCCGCTGCTCGATCTGCTGCACGCGGTCGAGGACAACGGCTCGATCTCGGCCGCCGCGCGCCAGCTCGGCTACTCCTATCGCCACGTATGGGGCGAGCTCAAGCGCCGGGAGGCCGAGCTGGAACACGCGCTGATCGTGTGGGAGAAGGGTCAGCCGGCGCGGCTGACCGAGTTCGGCACCAAGCTGCTGTGGGCCGAGCGCCAGGCTCAGGTGCGGCTGCAGGCGCAGATCGAGAACCTGCGCGCCGACCTCGAACGCGCCTACGCCGTGGCCTTCGACGACTCCACCCACGTGCTGAGCTTTCACGCCAGCCACGACGATGCGCTCTCGGCCCTGCGCGAGCAGGCGCGCGGGCAGAAGCTGCATCTGGACATCCGCTTCACCGGCAGCGTGGATGCCATCCGGGCGCTCAACGAAGGCCGCTGCATGATGGCCGGCTTTCACACCCGGCTGAACCCGCCGCGCGGCTCGCTCGCGCAGCGCACCTACAAGCCCATGCTCAAGCCCGGCCTGCACAAGATCATCGGCTTCGCCCGCCGCACGCAGGGCCTGATCGTCGCGCCCGGCAACCCGCTCGGCCTGACCGGCCTGCACAGCCTCGCCAGCGGAAAGCTGCGCTTCGCCAACCGCGCGCTGGGCGCCGGCACGCGCTTGCTGCTGGAAGAGCTGCTGGACGAACAGGGCATTTCCGCGAGCTCGATCCGCGGCTTCGACAGTGCCGAGCCTTCGCACGCGGCGGTCGCGCAGGCAGTGGCTTCCGGACAGGCCGATGTCGGCCTGGGCATCGAGGCGGCGGCACGTGCACGCGGGCTGGACTTCGTACCGGTGGTCGAGGAGCAATACCACCTCGCCTGCCTCAAGTCGGCGCTCAACGAAGCCGGCATCCAGGCCCTGCTGACACTGCTCGGCAGCGAGCAATGGCAGCGCACGCTGGCCGGACTGCCCGGCTATGCGCCGGAACACTGTGGCGAAGTACTGGCCATGAGCCGCGTGCTGCCGTGGTGGCGCTATCGCACGCAGAAGCATCCGGCGACGTAGGTCTGCTCGGTAGGTCGTGACGAGCCGAAGGCGAGTGCGACGACCCGGCCCGATACATCGACCCGCTTCGCCATAGCCTGCGGCCGATGTCGCACTCGCTGCGCTCGCCGCGACCTACAAAACCCCGCTCACGCCTCCAGCAGCGCCGCCGACTTGATCTGCGCCCACACCGCGCCGCCCGGTGCCAGCCCCAAACGATCCGCCGAACGCCGCGTGATGCGCGCGAGCAGCGGCACGCCGGCCGCATCGAGGCGGATCAGCACGTAGGCCGGCCCGTCGGCCGGCACGATCTCGACCACGCGCGCGGCGATCTGATTGTTGATGCTGCTGTCCTCGACACGCGAACATGCCAGTGCCACGTCGCGCGCATGCACCCGCACGCGCAGCGTCCCGCCCGGTTCGCGCCGGCAGCGCGGCACCAGCAACTCGCCCCCGGCGAAGGCCAGCCGCGACAGATGCCAGTCGTCCTCGTGCGCCGCCACCGTGGTCTCGATCATCACGCTGGCCTCGATGCCGCGCGAGAGCTGCAGGTCGGTGCGCGCCAGCGTCTCGGCCAGCGGGCCGGACGCGCGCACGCGGCCGTTGTCGAGCAGCACCAGATGATCGGCGAGCCGGATCACCTCGTCGTGCGAATGGCTGACATACAGCATCGGGATGTCGAGCTGGTCACGCAGGCGCTCCAGATACGGCAGGATCTCCTGCTTGCGCGCCGCGTCCAGCGCCGAGAGCGGCTCATCGAGCAGCAGCAGGCGCGGGCTGGTAAGCAGCGCGCGCGCCAGCCCGACGCGCTGGCGCTCGCCGCCGGAGAGTTGATCCGGATGGCGGTCGAGCAAATGGCCAAGGTCGAGCAGCGCCACCAGATCGTCCCAGGCGATGCGCCGCTCGGCGGCCGGGATGCGCTTGAAGCCGTATTCCATGTTGCCGCGCGCCGACAGGTGCGGAAACAGGCTGGCCTCCTGGAACACGTAGCCGAGGCTGCGCCGGTGCGTCGGCACGAAGTCACGCCCGTGCTGCCACACCTCGCCGTCGAAATCGACGTGGGCGTCCGCGAGCCGCTCCAGCCCGGCGATGCAGCGCAGCACCGTGGTCTTGCCCGCACCCGACGGCCCGAACAGCGCGGTGACGCCACGCGAAGGCAGCTTCAGGTCGACATCGAGCACGAAGTCGCCACGATCCACCCGGAAACGTGCCGCGATCGTCACGATGCGACCCCCACCACCTTGAAGCGCCGGTTGATCGCATACACGCTCAGCAGCAGGCCGAAGGCCAGCACCACCAGCACCAGCGCCAGCCCGTGCGCGGCGGCGTAGTCCATTGCCTCGACGTGGTTGTAGATGGCGATGGACGCCACCTGCGTGCTGCCCGGGATGTTGCCGCCGAGCATGATGATCACGCCGAATTCACCCAGCGTATGCGCGAAGGACAGCACTGCGGCGGTCAGGAAACCGCGCCGCGCCAGCGGCAACGAAACGCTGAGGAAGCGGTCGAGCGGGCCGGCGCGCAGCGTCGCGGCCGCCTCCAGCACACGCGTGCCGGTGGCCTGGAAGGCGTTCTGCAGCGGCTGCACGACGAATGGCAGCGAATAGATCATCGAGCCGATCACCAGCCCGGCAAAGCTGAAGGCCAGATGGCCAACGCCGATGCGCTCCAGGAAACCGCCGATGGCGCCTTGCGGACCGAGCAGCAGCAGCAGGTAGAAGCCGATCACCGTGGGCGGCAGCACCAGCGGCATGGCCACCAGCGCCTCGACCACGGTGCGCCCGCGCGAACGGGTCTGCGCCAGCCACCACGCCAACGGTGTAGCCAGCACGATGAGCAGCACGGTGCTGATGGCGGCCAGCCGGAAGGTGATCCACAGCGCGGTCAGGTCCTGCGGCGAGAGCATCGTCAGTGCACGCCGTAGCCGGCAGCCTCGATCAGCGCACGCGCCTCGTCGCCACGCAGCCAGGCGAGAAAGTCGCGCGCCGCGTCGGGCTCGGCAGCGCCGGCGAGCAACACGGCCGCCTGTTCGATGGGCGCGTGGAGCTCGCGCGGCACGATCCAGTGCGAGCCCGGTACCACGCCGTCGCGGCGCACCTGCGCCAGCGCGACGAAGCCCAGTTCCGCCGCGCCGCTGGCGACCTGGCTCCAGGTCTGACCGATGGACTGTCCACGCACCAGCCGCCGCGCGGCATCGAGCGACTCGAACACCCCGCGTGCGCGCAGCACCTGCTCGGCCGCCGCGCCGTAGGGCGCAAGGCGCGGGTCGGCCAGCGCCAGATGACGGAAGCTGCCAGCCGTCAGCACCGCGCCGTCGGCGTCGACCACGCCCGCACGCGGGCTCCACAGCACCAGCACGCCGCGCGCATAGACGAAGCGCGTGCCGGTCACGGCAAGGCCGCGTTCCTCCAGCCAGCGCGGACGCTCCCCGTCCGCCGACAGGAACACATCGAAGGGCGCGCCGTTGGCGATCTGGGTGGCCAGCGCGCCGGACGCGCCGGCACTGATGACGAGGCGATGACCGCTGTGCGCGGCAAAGCGCTCGGCCAGTTGCTGCAGCGTGCCGTGGAAGTTGGCGGCCACGGCGACGCGGATCTGCGCCGCCTGTGCGCAGGCGGCCGACAACACAAGCGCGAGGATCAGGAGCAGACGCATCACAGGAACAGGTAGGAGCAGATCGCCACCGCCGCGATCACCGCCACCACGTCGGCGGTCAGCGCCGCGGCCAGGGTATGACGGATGCGCCGTATCTGCACAGCGCCGAAATACACCGCCAGCACGTAGAAGGTGGTCTCGGTCGAACCCTGCAGCGTGGTCACCAGCATGCCCACGTAGCTGTCCGGGCCGATCGCCGGGTCGTTGATGATGGAGGCCATCACGCCGTAGGCGCCGGAACCGGAGAGCGGGCGCAGCAGCGCCATCGGCAAGGCCTCCGCGGGCAGGCCGACCTTGCCAGTGAGCGCACCGAGCGTGGCCACCATGTAGTCCATCGCGCCGCTGGCGCGGAACATGCCGACCGCGACGAGGATGGCGACCAGATACGGGATGATGCGCAACGCCACCTGGAAGCCATCCTTGGCGCCCTCGACGAAGACCTCGTAGATGCGCACGCCGCGCGATGCGCCGAACACCAGGAAGCCGACCATCAGCCCCGGCACGATCCACGGCGAAATCGCACGGCCGTAGACGATGGTGAAGGGAATCAGCGCGAACAGCGTCACCAGGGCCGCGACCGACACCCACAGCGGATAGGCGCCGGCGTCCTCGATGTGTTCGCCTTCCTCGTTCACCCAGGGGCGGTCGACAGGTGCGGCATCGGGATCGAGCGGGCCCAGCGGGAAGAAGCGTCGATAGAGAAACGCCGCCGAAACAGCGGCGATCGTCGCGCAAATGGTCGCGAAAAGCGTCGTCGGCAGGATGGCGGCCGGGTCGGCCGAGCCGGCCGCGGCGCGGATCGCGATGACGCCGGTGGGCAGCAGCGTGATGCTCGAGGTGTTGATCGCGAGGAACAGCGCCATCGCGTTGGTCGCAGTCCCGGGGCGCGTGTTGAGCTTGTCGAGTTCCTGCATCGCACGGATGCCGAAGGGCGTGGCGGCATTGCCCAGACCCAGCGCGTTGGCCGACATGTTGAGGATCATCGCGCCCATCGCCGGGTGATTGGGCGGCACCTCCGGGAACAGGCGTGTCATCAGCGGGCGGATCAGCTTGGCGATGATCACCAGCAGGCCGCCGGCCTCGGCGACCTTCATCAGCCCGAGGAACAGCGTCATCACGCCGACCAGACCCAGCGCAAGTTCGACCGCGCCGCCGGCCGCATCGATCATGCCGGACGAGAGCGCCTCCATCGGCGAGGGCTGGCCCTCGACCGGGACATGGCCGATCTGGCGCCAGGCCGCGGCCGCGAAGGCGATCAGGACGATGCCGAGGAAGATGCCGTTCATCGTCCCGCCTCGGACGGACGGGCGCGCGGGAGGCGACGGGGAACGAACGCGGCGGTCACGGGACGGCGGCTCCTGCGCAAAGCCGCCATGTAATCACGCCGCCCCGCGCCGCACAAGCCACGAAGCCTTTCGTAACGCCGGCACCGGCCGGCACGCTGCGATCCGCGCCCGGCTCACTCGTGGGCGAGCGACTCCTCGATCTCGGCGAAGGTGCGTGCGACCTTCATCGGCACCACCTCGATGCCCAGCCGGCGCGACAGGTCGGCCGCCGAGAACACGCCGCACACCTGCGGCAGGCCTTCGGCGTCGTGGCGCACCACCAGCGCGTGCTGACGCGCGCGGCTGCGCATGGTCTCGACGATGTCGCCGACGCGCGCACCGCCCAGATCGTCGATGTCCAGCGCCTCGACTGCCTCGGCCGGAGTCATGATGTCCTGCACGCGGATCTCGTCGTGACGCACGCCACGCTCGCGCACGACCTGCATCGGCTTCTCGCCGAGAAGATCGTTGCTGGTGATCAGACCGGCCAGAAATCCGGCGTGATCGACCACGAACAACATGCGCACACGTCGCTCGAGCATGCGCGCATGGGCGTCATCGACGAGTTCGTCCGCGGACACCGATGCGGCCGGTACGCGCGACAGGTCGGTCATTGCACTCAACGCGGGTTCGTCGAGCATGTGATCGAGCGGCCGGGTCTCGGGCTGGGTGACGAGACGCGTCTTGCCCGTGAGCACCGATACGCCGATTGCGTGGAAGTTTGCCATCGCTGTTCCTCCATGCCTGACCGTTGCACGAATGCCGACGGCCTTTGTGGTCGCGGCGCGGCTCATGCGGCATGCATGGAACCGGCGCCGACAATTCACTATGGGCGCCCGTGACGGGGTGCGCAAGCCTCGGAAAACCCGCAGGAAGGAAACGCACCATCGCCCTCTTGAAGTCGGGGATACGCGCCGGCATATATCGATCACGGACGGTCGGCGGCGGCGGCGCCAGGACACTCCCCGACGGCCGTCGTAGTGCAACTTCTCATAGGGGGCAAGACCATGTACGAATCGCTTCTGACTTCGCCCGGCGGGTTTGCCGCCGATTTCGAACGCCTGCAGCGCGAACTGCAGCAACTCTTCGGCACGACCGGCCGGCCGGGCTCGATCCGCGCCGTTGCGAGCGGCGCCTTTCCGGCCATCAACGTCGGCTCGGCGCCGGACGCGGTGCACATCTACGCCTTCGCGCCGGGCATGTCGGCGCAGGAGTTCGACGTACGCGTCGAGCGCGGCGTGCTGTCGATCGAGGGCGAGCGCAAGAACGACCGCCCGGACGACCCCAAGCAGCCCGTCTACGCCAGCGAACGCTTCGCGGGACGCTTCCGCCGCGCCGTGTCGCTGCCCGAGGATGCCGACCCCGAACAGGTCAGCGCGCACTACCGCGACGGCGTGCTGCATATCCGCGTCGCGCGGCGCGAAGCGATGCAGCCGCGACGCATCACCATCCAGTGATCACCCGGAGGTAAGACGACCATGAGCGAGAAGAACGAGACCCGCAAGACCGAGGAGACCGCGACGCTGCAACCGCGCGTCGACGTGCTCGAAGACACCGGCGGCATCACGCTGCGCGCGGATCTGCCCGGTGTGCCCAAGGACAGGATCGCGATCGACGTCGACGGCGACACGCTGCGCATCGAGGGCGACATCGTCGTCGACACGCCCGAGGGCATGGAACCGACCTGGGCCGAGGTGCGCGTGGCGCGCTATCGGCGTGCCTTCGCGCTGAGCCCGGAACTCGACACCGGCACCATCACCGCCGAGTTCCGCGACGGCGTGCTCAAGCTGCGCATCCCGAAGCACGCCCACGCCCAGCCGCGCCGCATCGAGGTGCAGGCCGCCTGAGGCGTGTCGCAGCCGCCTGCCGGTGGGCGGGCGGCTGCGAGTACCATGGGGCGTTGCCGAACCTGTGGTCTCGACCATGCCCCGCATTCACCCTGACGGCTGGCGCAGCATCCCCGCTTCCGGGGCGCTGGCACGCAAGCTCGACACCCTGGCCGAACTCGCCGAACGCCTGCCGGCCGAATTCACGGTATTCCACGGCATCCACTGGACGCGCGCCGCGAACGAAACACTGCTCTTCGGCAGCGTCGATTTCGTCGTCGTCGGCCCCGCCGGGCGCGTGCTGCTGATCGAACAGGTCGCCGGCTTCCTCGATGAAACCGACGCCGGGCTGGTCAAGCGCCACATCCGCACGCGTCGCAACGTCAGCGTCGATCTGGCGCGCACCGCCGATCACCTGCGCGCACGCCTGGCTGCCCTGCCGGACGGCGAGGCGCCGGAACTGGACCTGCTGCTGTACTGCCCCGACCACGTCGTTCGCGCACCCGGCACGGCCGGCCTCGACCCGTCGCGCATCATCGATGCCAACACACGCGAGCGTCTGGTCACGACCGTGGTCGAGCTGCTCGCCGCGGACAGCCCCGATCCGTCACGCGTCGCGCGCCTGGAACGCTTCTTCGCCGACGAACTGCAGCTCGAACCGGATGCCAGCGCGCTGGTCGGCCAGGCCGCCACGCTGTACACGCGGCTCGCCGGCGGCTTGGCCGAATGGGCGCGACGCATCGAGGTGCAGCCGCATCGCCTGCGCGTCACCGGCACCGCCGGCAGCGGCAAGACCCAGCTCGCGCTGGCCGTGCTGCGCGACGCGCTCGCGGCCGGACGCCGCCCGCTGTATGTCTGCTACAACCGCCCGCTGGCCGATCACATCGCGCGCATCGCCCCGCCCGGTGCGGATGTGCTCACCTATCACCAGCTGTGCGACCACATGCTCTCGGCCGCCGGGCGCCCGCCGGACTTCTCCGCACCAGGCGCCTTCGCGCGGCTGGAGAGCGACTTCACCGCGCTCGACACGCAGCCGCAGTACGAGGAACTGATCGTCGACGAGGGTCAGGATTTCACACCGACCTGGCGCGACGCGCTGCTGCGGCTGATTCCGGCCGACGGCCGCGCGTGGTGGCTGGAAGACCCGATGCAGAACCTCTACGAGCGCGCGGACGTGGACCTGCCGGGCTGGGTGCGGATCACCAGCGAGCGCAACTACCGCAGCCCGGCCGACATCGTCGCGCTGCTCAATCGCAGCCTGCAGCCACACACGCCAGTCGACGCGGGCAGCCCGCTGGCCGACTCGGAGGTGGAGGTGTCGACCTGGGACGACTCGACGCAACTCATGGAGCGCACGCGCCGCGCCATCACGCGCGCGATCGGGCTGGGCTTCCGGCGCGAACACATCGCCATCGTCACCTTCCGCGGCCGCGAGAATTCGTGCTTCACGCCGCTCACGCACCTCGGCCAGCATGCCCTGCGCGCCTTCACCGGGCGTTACGACCTGGTCGGCTCACCCGAATACACGCAGGGTGACTTCCTCATCGACTCGGTACACCGCTTCAAGGGCCAGGCCGCACCCTGCGTGATCTTCACCGAGATCGACTTCGACGCGCTGGACACGCGCACGCAGCGCAAGCTCTTCGTCGGCGCCACGCGCGCCGGAATGAAGCTGATGCTGGTGATGTCGACGCGCGCGGCGAAGCTGCTGGAGCTCGAAGCGGGCGACGCCGCCTGAGGCGGTGCGCCCGTACTTCGATGCCCACAGCCGCCGCTCAGTGATGACTCACTGGCCACCCACCCCGCGGAACACCGCGCACTGCGCGAAGGCCTTTTCCGACAGCGGGATGTCCTTGCTGCGGCAAAAGCGCGCGGTGAGCTTGAGCAACTCCTTGATGTCGCGCCCGCTCGCATCCGCGTAGGTGTCGGCGAGCGTCTCGACCAGACCCGCGGGCAACTCCACGTTGAACTGGTCGGCGAGGGTGTGCCACAGGCGGATGGCGGCGTCGCGCGGCGGCACCTCGTACTTGATGGTGGCGATGCAGCGCGACAGGATGGCATCGTCGACGTCGTCGTCGCGGTTGGTGGTCATGAAGAGCAGGCCGTCGAAGTATTCGAGCGTGCGCAGAAACTCGGCGACGATGGCGTTGTGCTGCAGGTCGTTGTCGCGGCAGCGGATGTACACGTCGGCTTCGTCGAGCAGCATGATCGCGTCCCAGCGTGCAGCGCGCTGCAGGATGGTCGACAAATTGGCCTCGACCGATTCGGCGGTGATGCCCAACTGCCCCGAATGCACGCGGTACAGCGGCTTGCCGACGACCTCGGAATAGACCTCGGCGGTGAGCGTCTTGCCCAGACCGGGCGCGCCCTGGCACAGGATGATGGTGCCGCCGGACTTTCCCTCGACGATGTCGTCGACCAGCACTTCGAGATCCGAGGTGAGGATGTCGATGAGGTCGCGGTGCGAGTCGGGCAGCACCAGCTTCTCGCGCAGTTCCGGCTTGTACTCGTACTGTTCCAGGTTCTGCACGTGCACCCACACGTTGCGGTGCAGCTCGAGGTGGAACAGGTACAGATAGCAATGCAGCGGCACGCGGTCGAAGCCGGTCGGGATGCCCAGCTCGCGCCAGAAACTGGTGTCGGCGTTGACATCGAAACTGCGGTCGAGCACGCCCTCGTCGTTGACGCACTTGGCGACCTTGCCGCGCGGCATCTTCATGAACTCGGTGCTCTGCGGCCCGCGTGCGAGGAACATCGCGTTGCGACAGGCGAACTGTTCGCCGAAGGCTGGCTGCAGCGCGAGGAAGCGGTCCTCTTGGGCCTGATACTCGCGCCGCAGCTCGTCGGTTTCCTTGAAGTAGCCTCGCTCGGCGAGCAGGTCGGGCACGGTCTTGCCCTGCAGGTCCTGCTTGTAGAACACGATGGCGTTGGTCATGCCGCCGAGACGGCTCATCGGATCGTCGGAGACCTCGTTGTGGGCCGACCAGATGGTGTTGGCCAGCAGGCCCACGATGACGTAGGGCGAGCCCTGGTCGGGGTTGAACAGGCGCACGTAGCTGACCAGCCAGGGCAGCATCACGCCATCCTTGTTGCGGCGGTACAGCCAGCCGTCGCGCACGTCCTTGAACAGATAGGCGACCAGTGCCGGAATGAACACTTCCAGATCATCCACGCCGATGCCGGCAGGCTCGTTGCGGATGCGGCGCAGCGCCGAGATCTGCAGCATCGTCGCGTGCTCGCCCTCGCGCTCGCACAGCTCGTGGAAGGCGTCCAGGTCGGACACGTCGAACAGGCGGCTGGGCACCACGCTGCGCCCATGGTAGATGCCGGTCTGGGCAAGTTGACGGCCCAGCGGGCTGGTCGCGTCGACGTGATCGAGCAGCTTGTTCGCCAGGGTTTCCGGAATCTCGAAATCCATTACCACTCCTGTCTCGGCGCAAGGGGCACCGTCGCCCGGGAGCGGGCATGTGCGTGGCTGCCGGGGCTGTGAAACGAAAACGGCCTCCCCGAGGGAAGCCGCAGAACCGGGCCGGAGGCGCGGCCGGACGGCGGCGCCTGTTCCGACGGCAGGACGGCTGGCTGAACACCCAGCCAATCAGCCACCGGCGCGGCGGAGCCACTATAGATCAACATGCGAGGCTTTGGAAGCCAGGCACCCGGTGCTCAGAATCCGTACACGAGGTTGACGCCGGTGATCTGGTCGACCTTCTTGCCGCGCGAACCCTCCAGATCACTGTTGTGGCGGATGGTGTGGCTGATCTTGGCCGAGACGCGGTCGGTGACCTTCAGGCGCAGCGCGGTGACCGACTCGGTCCAGGTGTTGTCGGGGCCGTACTCGACGCGCACGTCCTGGGTGAAGCGCGCGCTCTCGGAGATGTCCCAGCCGTAGCGACCACCGACGTAGAGCACCGGCTCGTTGCGATCGAGGTCGTCCGGATTCTCGTCGTAACGGGTCTGGCGCATGCCGGCGCCGATCTCGGCATCGAGTACCGCCGCATCGGAGCGGTACAGCGTGTGACCGTAGCCACCCAGCACCGTCCAGCGCGCGAGGATGTCGGAGAAGCGGTCGCGCTCATAGCGCAACGTGCCGAACAGGTAGGAGCGGTCGGTGAGGATGCGCTTGGGCTTGTAACCCAGCGCCAGACGCTCGGCCGTTTTCTCGCCGTCGGATTTCGCGTAGTAGGCGTCGCCGAAGAACTCGTGGGTCCACACCGCGTTCTCGTGCAGCAGGTCGAAGCGCGTGTTCAGGCTGGTATCGCGACTGTTGCCGGAGGTGTTCGAAAAGCCCAGCTCGGCGCTGCCGCTCCAGCCTTCGGCGTGGACCGCAAGCGGCATGCTCAGCACTGCGCAAACAACGGGGATCAGCTTGTTCATCGTGGTCGCTCCTGTCGGGATTCTTCTTCGGAATACCCGAGCCGGAAGCTTCCACGGGACACGCAACCGGTCCGGGAGCGACGCAAAATAACAGCGGTTTCGTGCCGCGACCAAGCCGACGGGCCGCGCAATCGACGATCCGTGGCGCGATCGGGCATGCACGCGGGGCAAGCGGCGACGCCGCGGCGGGCGACGCGCAGCATCAGCAATGACGCAGGTTTTGCGCGAGGGCGGCGTGTCGGCCGGGCGGCGTGGCCGTGCAGCCCGGACGGGATATCGTAAGAAGATGTTTCCGAGCCGTCGCGCGGGCACTCAGGCCGTGATGCCGAGCAGCTCGAGCACGCGCTCCTGGTAGCGACGCGTGACCGCGGCGACATCGAGATCGGGGTTGCGCACGCCGCGCGTCATCAGGCCGTCGAACATCGCGCACAGGGTATCCACGCAATCGTTCATCTGGGCGTCGTCACCGCGCACCACACCAACTGCTCGCAGCGTCTCGATGAAACTGGTACGCAGCCGCCGGTCCGCCGCCTGCACGAGTTCGGCGATGCGCGGATTGCGCGCCGCCTCGGCGAGGATTTCGAGTTTGAGCGCGGCCGCGTCGGCGTCGAGCGTGTCGCGCACACCCTCGGCGACGCATTCGCGCATGGTCGCGACCAGATCGTCGCTGCTGCGCATGCGATCGTGAAAGTCGAGGATGCGTGCCACATCCTGCTCGACGATGGCGGCGATGATCTCTTCCTTGTTGCGGAAGTAGTGATAGATGTGGCCCGGGCTCATGCCCGAGGCCTTGCAGATGCGCGCGATGCTCGCGCCGTGGAAGCCGTGCTCGCGAAAACACGCGAGCGCCGCGTCGAGCACCTGGGCGCGACGCGCCTCGGCGCGTGCGGTGTGCGGCATCTCGCCGCGGGGGAAATCCTGCTGCATTCGTAGTTTCCGTAGATCCGGCGTTGGCGCCGGTTTCATGCTTGCGATGTCATCGACGGTAACATAGAATGAGCGTTCGAACTAGAGCGCCCATTCTAATAACACCGCGCCAACGACGAGCCACGTTTACGCCCCGACAGACAGAGGTCTGCATGCTCCCCTCCTCAGCACGAACCGCCGCGACGACGGCGGCCCTGACGCTGGTCGCGCTGCTCACGGCCTGCGGCGACGAACCGTCTGGATCGCAAGCCCAAGGCAGCGGGGCACCACCGCCCGAAGTGACCGTGATCGAAGTCCGCGCCACATCCGTTCCGGTCAGCACCGAGCTGCCCGGACGCACCTCGGCCTACATGATCGCCGAGATCCGGCCTCAGGTCGGCGGCATCATCCAGGAACGATTGTTCACCGAAGGCGCGGAAGTGAAGCGCGGCGAACTGCTCTACCAGATCGACGCGGCAACCTACGAGGCCGAGGTCGACAGCGCCCGCGCCGCGCTCGCGCGCGCCGAAGCCAATGCCGAAGCGGCGCGCGTGCGCGCCGAGCGATACGCCGAACTGGTCAAGATCAAGGCCGTCAGCACCCAGGCCTACGACGACGCGGTGGCCGCCCACAAGCAGGCGCAGGCCGAAATCGCCTCCAGCCGCGCGGCGCTCAAGCGCGCAGAGATCAATCTGCAATACACGCGCGTGACCTCGCCCATCGACGGGCGCATCGGGCGCTCGACGGTGACCGCCGGGGCGCTGGTCACGGCAAGCCAGGCGCAGGCGCTGGCGACCGTGCAGCAGCTCGATCCCATCTATGTCGACCTCACGCAGTCGGGCAACGAGATGCGCGCACTGCGCCGCGCCGTCGAGGACGGCCGTGTGCGCCGCGATGCCGAGGGCGACACGCCGGTGCAGCTCGTCTTCGAGGACGGCACGGACTACGAACACGAGGGCCGGCTGGCTTTCTCCGAGGTGTCGGTGGATCCCGACACCGGCTCGGTGACGCTGCGCGCGCTGTTTCCCAACCCGGAACAGCGCCTGCTGCCGGGCATGTACGTGCGCGCCCGCATCGACCAGGGCACGGCCGAGGGCGCCATCACCGTGCCGCACGCGGCGGTGCAGCGCGACCCGCGCGGCAACCCGATGGCAATGGTGGTCAATGGCGACGACGAGATCGAGTCGCGTGCGCTGACCATCCAGCGCGCCACCAGCGACGCGTGGATCGTCAGCGACGGCCTCGCGCCGGGCGACCGCGTGGTCGTCGAAGGGCTGCAGCGCATCCGCCCGGGCGCCAAGGTCAGCGTCGCCGACAGCAAAGAACAGGGCTGAGGGCGGAACCATGGCAAAGTTCTTCATCGACCGGCCGATCTTCGCCTGGGTCATCGCCATCGTCATCATGCTGGCCGGCACCCTGTCCATCCTGAACCTGCCGGTGTCGCAGTACCCGGCCATCGCGCCGCCGGCGATTGCGATCAACACCACCTACCCGGGCGCCTCCGCCAAGGCCGTCGAGGATTCGGTGGTGCAGGTCATCGAGCAGAAGATGACCGGCCTGGACGGCCTGCTGTACTTCAATTCATCGGCCGATTCCTTCGGCCGCGCCACGGTCACGCTGACCTTCAGCGCCGATACCGACCCCGACATCGCCCAGGTACAGGTACAGAACAAGCTGCAGCTCGCGCTGCCACTGCTGCCGCAGGCCGTGCAGCAGCAGGGCGTGCAGGTGGCGAAATCCGCACGCAACTTCCTGATGGTGATCGGCTTCGTCGCCGAGGACGGCAGCAAGTCCAACTTCGACCTGACCGACTTCCTGGTCTCCAGCGTGCAGGACCCGCTCTCGCGCGTGACCGGCGTCGGCGAGGTCGTGGTGTTCGGTTCGCAGTACGCGATGCGCATCTGGATGGATCCGGACAAGCTGGTCAACTACCGCATGACGCCGTCCGACGTGCGCCGCGCCATCGAGGCGCAGAACACGCAGGTCTCGGCCGGCCAACTCGGCGGCACTCCGGCCATCCCCGGCCAGGGCTTCACCGCGTCGATCACCGCGCAGAGCCGCCTGCAGACCGTGGAGCAGTTCGAGGACATCCTGCTGCGCACGGCCGCATCCGGTGGCGAGGTACGTCTCAAGGATGTGGCGCGCATCGAGATCGGGGCGGAGAGCTACGACACCATCGCGCGCTTCAATGGCGAGCCGGCCGCCGGCATCGCCATCCGCCTGGCTTCCGGCGCCAACGCGCTGGAGACGGCACAGGCCATCCGCGCCAAGCTCGCGGAGATGGAGAACTTCTACCCGGAAGGCGTGAAGGCGGTCATCCCCTACGACACCACGCCCTTCGTGCGCATCTCGATCGAGAAGGTCGTGATGACCATGATCGAGGCGGTCGCGCTGGTCTTCCTGGTGATGTTCCTGTTCCTGCAGAACATCCGCGCCACGCTGATCCCGACCTTCGCGATTCCGGTGGTGCTGCTCGGCACCTTCGGGCTGATGGCCGCCTTCGGCTTCTCGATCAACATGCTCACCATGTTCGGCATGGTGCTGGCCATCGGCCTGCTGGTGGATGATGCCATCGTCGTGGTCGAGAACGTCGAACGCATCATGACCGAAGAAGGCCTGCCACCCAAGGAGGCCACCAAGAAGTCGATGGGCCAGATCACCGGCGCGCTCATCGGCATCGGTCTGGTGCTCTCCGCCGTGTTCGTGCCGATGGCCTTCTTCGGCGGCTCCACCGGGGTGATCTACCGCCAGTTCTCGATCACCATCGTATCCGCCATGGCCTTGTCGGTGCTGGTGGCCATCGTGTTCACACCCGCGCTGTGCGCGACCATGCTCAAGCAGGTGCCCAAAGGCCATGTGGCCGGCGAGAACAGCTGGTTCCGCGGCTTCTTCGGCTGGTTCAACCGCTGGTTCGACCGCAACCAGAATCGCTACGAATCGTCCGTGGACGGCATCCTGCGCCGCCCGCTGCGTTTCCTCGCGATCTACGTTGCGATCTGCGCGGTGCTGGCGCTGCTGTTTCTGCGCATGCCCACCGCCTTCCTGCCCGACGAGGACCAGGGCGTGATGTTCACCCAGGTGATGTTGCCGGCCGGCGCCACGCAGGAGCGCACGCTCGACGTGCTCAAGAAGGTCGAGCAGCACTTCCTCGAAGACGAGAAGGACACTGTACGCGCGCTGTTCACGGTGGCCGGCTTCAGCTTCGGCGGTCGCGGCCAGCACGTGGGCATCGGCTTCGTGAACCTGCATCCGTGGGACGAGCGCACGCTGCCCGGCCAGAACGTCAAGGATGTGGCCGCGCGCGCCTCGAGCGCGTTCTCCAAGATCCGCGAGGCCATGGTGTTCGCCTTCGTGCCACCGGCGGTGCTGGAGCTGGGCACCTCGGGCGGCTTCAACGTGCAGTTGCAGGACCGCGCCGGCCTCGGCCATGCGGCACTGGTGGACGCGCGCAACCAGTTCCTCGGCATGGCGTCGGAAGACCCGCGTCTGGTGGGTGTGCGCCCCAACGGCCAGGACGACGTGCCGCAGTTCCAGCTCGACATCGACCACGCCCGCGCCGGCGCGCTGGGCGTATCGATCGCCGAGATCAACGAGACGCTGTCGACCGCCTGGGGCGGCGACTACGTCAACGACTTCATCGACCGCGGGCGCATCAAGAAGGTGTTCCTGCAGGGCGAGGCGCGCGCGCGCATGCTGCCCGAAGATCTCAACAAGTGGTATGTGCGCAACGAGACCGGCGACATGGTGCCCTTCTCGGCCTTCGCCAGCGCCCACTGGACCTACGGCCCGCCACGGCTGGAGCGCTTCAACGGCCAGCCGGCCGTCGAGCTGCTCGGCCAGGCCGCGCCGGGGCTGTCCTCCGGCGACGCCATGACCGCGGTCGAGGAGATCATGGCCAAGCTGCCACCGGGCTTCGGCTACGAGTGGAGCGGCACCTCGTACGAGGAACGCAAGTCCGGCGATCAGGCGCCGGCACTGTACGCGCTGTCGATTCTCGTCGTGTTCCTGTGTCTGGCGGCGCTCTACGAGAGCTGGTCGATTCCGTTCGCGGTGATGCTGGTGGTACCGCTGGGGGTGATCGGCGCACTGCTCGCGGCGCTCGGGCGCGGCATGTCGAACGACGTGTTCTTCCAGGTCGGCCTGCTCGCAATCATCGGCCTGTCGTCGAAGAACGCCATCCTCATCGTCGAGTTCGCCAAGGCGCAGATGGAAGAGGGCAAGGACATGATCGAGGCCACGCTCATCGCCGTGCGCCAGCGT
Organism: Pseudazoarcus pumilus; assembly: GCF_002872475.1. Lineage (GTDB taxonomy): Bacteria > Pseudomonadota > Gammaproteobacteria > Burkholderiales > Rhodocyclaceae > Pseudazoarcus > Pseudazoarcus pumilus. Next base: position 43,382 of record NZ_CP025682.1, on the reverse strand, counting down.
CTGCGTCCCATCCTGATGACCTCGCTGGCCTTCGGCCTGGGCGTGGTGCCGCTGACCATCGCCACCGGCGCCGGCTCCGGCGCGCAGAACGCCATCGGCACCGGCGTACTGGGCGGCACCTTCATGGCGACCGCGCTGGGCATCTTCTTCATCCCGCTGTTCTACGTGAGCATCCTGCGCGTCTTCCGCCGCAGGAAACCCGCGACGGACACCACCGCGCCGCAGTCGCAGGAGGCCGGCTGACATGAAAACTCCCGCACTTGCCCTGCTCGCCGCGCTCATCGCCTCGGGCTGCGCCAACCTCGCACCCGATCATGAGCGCCCCGAGCCACCGGTGGCGGCCGAATGGCGCGAGGCCGGCGTGGCCTCCGCCGGCCTGCCCGCCGACCAGATCGCCTGGCGCGAATTCTTCACCGAACCGCGCCTGCGTTCGCTGATCGAGCGCGCCCTGGCCGACAACCGCGACCTGCGCACCGCCGCGCTCGACATCGAACGCGCCCGCGCGCAATACCGCATCCGCGGCGCCGAGCGCTTTCCCAGCATCGAGGCCGGCGCCGGCCAGAACGCCCAGCGCGTGCCCGGCGACCTCAGCCAGAGCGGCCAATCAACCATTAACCGCCAATACTCCGCGGACATCGGCTTCACCGGTTTCGAGCTGGATTTCTTCGGGCGCATCCGCAACCTCGAACAACAGGCGCTGGAGACCTTCCTCGCCACCACCGAGGCGCGCCGCGCCGCGCAGATCAGCCTGGTCTCCGAAGTCGCCGGCACCTGGCTCTCGCTCGCCGCCGACCAGGAGCGCCTGGCGATCGCGCGCGACACGCTGAGCGCGCAGCAGGAATCCTTCGACCTGACGCAACGCAGCTTCGAGCTCGGCGTAGCCTCCGCGCTGGATCTCAACCTGGTGCGCAGCAGCCTCGAGCGTGCCCGCGCCGACGCTGCCCGCTACAGCGCGCTCGTCGCCCAGGGCCGCAACGCGCTGACCCTGGTGGTCGGCGGCGAGGTGCCCGACGAGCTGTTGCCCGACGGCTTCACCGAAGAGCGGCCAACGCTCGCCGAACTGCCGGCCGGCGTTCCGTCCATCGTGCTCGTGCGCCGCCCCGACATCCTCGAGGCCGAATACCGCCTGCGCGCGGCCAACGCCAACATCGGCTCCGCCCGTGCGGCGCTGTTCCCGCGCATCTCGCTCACCGCTTCGGCCGGCACCGCGAGTTCCAGCCTGTCGGGCCTGTTCGAATCCGGCTCGCGCACCTGGGCCTTCATGCCCGCGGTATCGATCCCGATCTTCTCGGCCGGCCGATTGCAGAGCGAAGTCGAGGTCAGCCGCATCGACCGCGAGATCGCCGTGGCGCAATACGAGAAGGCCATTCAGACCGCCTTCCGCGAAGTCGCCGACGTGCTCGCCGAACGCGCCACGCTCGACGAGCGCCTCGACGCCCAGCGCGCCCTGGTGGACGCCAACTCGGAGAGCTTTCGACTGTCTGAGGCCCGCTACAAGGGCGGCGTCGACTCCTACCTTGGCGTGCTCGATGCCCAGCGCCAGCTCTACGCCGCCCAGCTCGAACTGGTCGGCGTGGAACTGGCCGACGCGGCGAGTCTGGTCACGCTGTACAAGGTGCTCGGCGGCGGCTGGAAATAAGGTTGGCTTGCTTGAAGACGGAGGGGACGCTGCGGCGTCCCCTTTTTCGTCCGTGCAATCCAGCAATACATTGAGCGCGAAGAGGCTCGCCAACGCTTCAAGCCGGAAACCCCGGCTTCGTGGGTGGTCTGGCAGGAAACCGGCCGCCACCTGACCGACAGATCAAGAACGCACCAAGCATGTGCATTCTTTTTTCATCTGGACGACAATTGCCATGCGGCCTCGCGCCGCAAGTTCGCCGCAGCGCTTGCTGCGGCGTTTTTCCATCGGGAGACGTAATGAAGTACACCACCCTCGAATCCTTCCTCGATCACGTCGCGCAACGCGACGCCGGACAGACCGAATTCCTGCAGGCGGTCGCCGACGTGATGGATAGCCTGTGGCCGTTCATCCAGAAACATCCGCGCTACGCCGAGCACGGCCTGCTCGACCGCATCGTCGAGCCCGAGCGCGCGATCCTGTTCCGTGTGTCGTGGGTGGACGATTCGGGTGAGGTGCACGTCAACCGCGGCTACCGCGTCCAGCACAATTCGTCCATCGGGCCTTACAAGGGTGGCATTCGCTTCCACCCTTCGGTGAATCTGTCCATTCTCAAGTTCCTGGCCTTCGAGCAGACCTTCAAGAACGCGCTGACCACGCTGCCCATGGGCGGCGGCAAGGGCGGTTCCGACTTCAACCCCAAGGGGCGCAGCCCCGGCGAAGTGATGCGTTTCTGCCAGGCCTTCATGACCGAACTGCACCGCCACCTCGGCCCCGACACCGACATCCCGGCCGGCGACATCGGCGTGGGTGCGCGCGAGGTCGGCTTCATGGCCGGCATGGTCAAGAAACTCAGCAACCGCGCCGACTGCGTGTTCACCGGCAAGGGCCTGTCCTTCGGCGGCTCACTGATGCGCCCCGAGGCCACCGGCTACGGCACCGTGTACTTCGCAGAGCAAATGCTGCGCCATGCCGATCGCAGTTTCGACGGCCTGCGCGTGTCCATCTCCGGCTCCGGCAACGTCGCCCAGTACGCCGCCGAAAAGGCCATGGAACTGGGCGCGAAAGTCATGACCATGTCGGATTCCAGCGGCACCGTGATCGACGAATCCGGCTTCACGACCGAAAAGCTCGCCGTCATGATGGAGGTGAAGAACCACCTCTACGGCCGCGTCAGCGACTACGCCGAGCGCGTCTCCGACGCCCGCTTCGAGCCCGGTCAGCGCCCCTGGAGCGTCAAGGCCGACGTCGCGCTGCCCTGCGCCACGCAAAACGAACTGCACGCCGAAGACGCCCAACGCCTGGTCGACAACGGCGTGATCTGCGTCGCCGAGGGCGCCAACATGCCGTGCACCGCCGACGCCGTGCGCGTGTTCGAGCAAGCCCGTGTCCTCTACGCCCCGGGCAAGGCCAGCAACGCCGGCGGTGTCGCCACCTCCGGACTGGAAATGAGCCAGAACGCCATGCGCCTTTCCTGGACGCGCGAGGAAGTCGACGCCCGCCTGCGCGAAATCATGTGCGGCATCCACGCCGCCTGCCTGCGCCACGGCCAACAGGAAGACGGCAGCGTCAGCTACGTCGACGGTGCCAACATCGCCGGCTTCGTCAAGGTCGCCGACGCCATGCTGGCGCAGGGAGTGATCTAAGGGAGGGAGGGCTGAAGAAGCCCGTCGTCACCTGTATCAATCGGCCGTGTGCATCCGCCATGCACGCCTTGACCGGATCTCAGACGCGCCCGCTCTCCTTGTCCTCCATCGCCAGATAGACCAGTACCACCGCAATCGTGATGAAGAAGCGGAACGCCGATTCGAGGCCGTTCCAGGTGTCGGACATCCACATGCCGAACCACTCGCCACCGATGCTCATGAAGCCGACCTGCCACAGGACGAAGCCCAGCGTCAGGCCGACCACGCCCCATTTCTTGGCGCGGTTGAAGTCGGCGGCGGGGGCGTTGCGGGCGCGCCACAGCGCGGCGGCGCCGAGCCAGCACAGGGCGGCAACGGCAAGCTCGGTGGCGATGATGAGGAGGTAGGCGGCGTGGTGCAGCGCTGGCGTGTGGATGGCGCGCCAGCCGATGGTGGCGTCGGGGAAGATGGTGTCCATGCGCAGCACGTGCTCGACGAAGGCGAAGTTGCTGCCGTAGTCGGTGATGTTGCCGAAGGCGACCAGCGTGGCGAAGAGCGCGATGGAGGCGAGCAGGACGATCTTGCTCAGGCGGATGGCGGGCATGGGCGGTTCTCTGACGACTTCCTGGTCTCAGGGTACGCGGCGGCGACGGCCGAGCCCCGCCGTCGCTCCGCAACCGTCGGGATTGCTTCGCTGCGCTCGCAATGACCGACGGGGACAGGACCCGCCCGCGCCGCCTACAGCCGCTTCAGGTCCAGCTCTTCGAGCTCGGCGAACCAGGCTTCTTCAAGCCGGCGGGTGACGCCGGCGAGGCGTTCGAGGTTTTCCAGTTGGCGGTAGGTCTGCTGCAGGCCATACAGGGCCCAGCCGTTGTTGGGCACGCGCGCAAGCGTCTCCTCGAAGGCCAGGGCTGCGCCGGGGGCGTCGCCCATGCGCAGCAACACGGCGCCGAGCGACTGGCGCACCGGATAGTACCAGTAGGGCGGCTCCATATAGGGCAGGCTGTCCTGGATGGCGACGGCCTCGCGGTAGAAGCGCGCGGCCTCGGGCAACTCGCCGCGCGCGTCGGCGAGCCGGGCCTGCGCGACGAGTCGGGCGATGCGCAGCATCTCGCGCGCGGGCACACCCCAGGCCTCGATGTCGGCAAGATCGCCGCCCTGTTCGATGGCGGTGATGCGGGCGATCTCCTCCTCGCCGGAGACGATCTCGCCGCGTGCGGCGCGCGCGACGGCACGCGCGTAGTGCCACATGGCCTTGACCAGCGCGAACTCGTCGTCGGGTTCGCGCAGCGAGAGTACTTCGCGCGGCGTGGCGAACTGAGCGTGGGTGAGATAGGGCGCGGCCTTGATCGGCTGCAAGGCCGCTGCGGCGCGCACTGCCGCGGGGTCGATGACGTGGTCGAGCTTGTCCGCAGCGGCAAGCGCCAGTTCCCCGTCGCCGCCCATCTGCGCGCTGGCCATCAGGAAGTGCAGATTGTGCGGGTAGTAGCCGTTGCGATAGACGACGTCGCTGGATGACTGACGGAAATAGCGCTCGTCGGCGGCCACGGCGTCGACGTTGGCGTGCAGGGCCTCGCGATACATGCCCAGGCGGAAGTAGATGTGCGAGGGCATGTGCACCAGGTGGCCGGCGCCGGCGGCGAGCGCCCCGAGCCGCTGGGCGTGGGGCAGCGCACGCTCGGGCGTGGCCGACGCCTCGACCGCGTGGATGTAGAAGTGGATCGCGCCGGTGTGGCCGGGGTTGCGTTCGAGCACGCGCTCGAGCGCGGCAACGGCCGCGGCCATGCGGCCCTTGGCGGTACGCCCGTCGGGCTGCCAGTAGTCCCACGGCGAGACATTCATCACCGCCTCGGCGAAGAGCACCTGCAGGTTGTCGTCGGTCGGGTAGCGGTCGGCGACCGCTTCCATCGCTGTGGCCCAGGCCTGGTCGAGGGCCTTGCGTGCGGTGGTGGCGTCGTCGGCATAGCGTTCGGCGAGTGCGTCGATGAGCGCGCGCTCGCGCGGAGTCAGCGAGGCGGACAGCGCCTGCGCGCGGCGCACGGCGAGACGCGCCACCGGAACCGCCTCAGGCGACATCGGCGCGTTGATGTTGGGGCCCAGCACGAAGGCCTCGCCCCACCAGCACATCGCGCATTCCGGATCCAGACGTTGTGCGTAGCGAAAGGCGCGGCGCGCCTCGGCGTGGTTGAACGCAAAGGCCAGACGCAGGCCCTGGTTGAAATAGAACTGGGCGTCGGACGAGGTCGTGGTGACCGGCATGGTGGGCGTGCCGATGCCGGAGAACGCTGGCGGCGGCGCATCCAGATGCAGCGGCGGCGCGGCGGGGATGGTCTCGGCGGTGAAGGGCTGCGTGCCGCTGCGCGAGGGCAGCATGCCGCGCGAGGGACCGCAGATCTCGGCGCCGGGCACGAAGTTCGCCTCAGCCGGCCGCGATTCGGGGCCGGCTGCCGTCGCCACGGCCGCCAGCGCGGCGGCGACACTGAGGCACAGCAATCGAACGCGCATGATGTTTTCTCCCGTGGGCCTGTGGCTAGCGCAGGCCGCAACGCGTTTTATAGCATTGGATCGTGGCGCGCGTGCACTCAGGCCTGACCGGTGAGCTGGGCGTAGAGCATGGGCAGGCGCGCGGTCAGGTCTTCGGGCCGGCGCAGCACGGTGTAGCCATTGACCCCGAACAGATGCGGCAGATAGCTCGAGCCCTCGCGGTCGATGGTGATGCAGAAGGGCTTGATGCGCCGGCGGCGTGCCTCGAGCACGGCCATGCGCGTGTCCTCGATGCCGTAGCGCTCTTCGTAGTAGTCGATGTCGTGCGGCTTGCCGTCGGTGAGCACCAGCAGCACGCGCAGCGACGTGTCCTGGCGTTCCAGGATGCTCGTGGCGTGGCGCAGGGCCGGGCCGATGCGGGTGTAGAAGCCGGGCTTGAGGCCGGCCACGCGCCCGCGCGCGGCGTCGTCCCAGTTGGCGCCGAATTCCTTCAGGTGATGGAAGCGCACCTGCGCACGCGTCTGCGACGAGAAGCCGAACAGGCCGAATCGATCCCCCGTGGCGGTGAGCGCCTCGGCGAACAGCATCAGGCTGTCGCGGATGACGTCGATCACGCACTGCGCGGGCGACACGCGCGCCTCGGTCGACAGCGACAGATCGGCGAGCACCATGCAGGACAGATCGCGCTCGCGGTTGCGCTGCGCGATGTAGAGATTCTGCTCGCGCTCGTGGCCGCCGGCGATGCGGTCGGCGTGCAGACGCACATAGGCGTCCAGATCCGGTTCGGTACCGTCGGGTTGCCCGCGCAACCACTGGCGCTGCGGCACCAGCGCGGCGAACTGGCGACGCAGCTTGTGCGCATGCTTGTGCAGACGTTCGGGCAGGGCCTCGCCACCGGCGCTGCGACCGATGAACTCCTGCACCATGCAGTGGCCAGGCAGCAGCACGCGCTTGCGATAGTCCCACTCGTCGGCCGGAATGCCGACGCCGACCTCGATGTCCTCGTGCGGCCCCGATGGCGTGTCGACGTCGAAGCGCACGCGCGCGCCGGCACTGGTGCCTTCGGCGCCGGTGGTCGGTGGCAGCGCGACCTCGTCGGATTCGCCGTCGTCCTCGCGCGTGACGCGAATGAACTCCGTGACCGCAGCCGGCTTGTCCATCTTCACGGTGTGCGTGATGTTGTCGGTGCGGCGCGGGCGGTCCTCGCGCGCATCGTCGTCCTCGTCATCGCGCAGGCGCACGCGCCGCGCGGCACCGGCAGAAGCGCCTGGCGGCGGGTTCAGGTGCAATCGCGTGACGTCGCCGGCGAAGGCGGCGAGCAGGCGGTCGTGGCGCGCGGCGATACCGGGCCGGTCACGCAGGACGCGCGTGATCGCGGCTTCGTTGGCACCGGCCCAGTCGCCGTCAACAGGCGGCTCGAAGCTGGATGCGAGTGCGACGAACCACAGGTAGAGCTCGCGGTTGAGCGAGGCGTCGTCGAAGGCGGCCAGCCACTGCGGCAGGCACAGCAGCTCTTCGTCGCGCCAGGCGCCCAGGTCGGTGCGGCCGGCGGCGACACGCAGCACCGGGTCGCGCCCGAGCGCGCGGAACAGGGTCGAGCTCGTGCGTTCGATGTCGCGCAGCAGGACAGCATGTTCGGGCAGCTCGGGCATGGCAGCACGTATCAGCCGAAACTCGCGCGGATCACTTCGAGCAGGGCCTCGGCGACATCCTCGTCGTCGGTGAGCGCCTCGACGAGCACCGCGCTGCAGGCCTCCACAGGGTCCATGCCGTCGTGGATCAGGCGCGCGGCGTAGACCAGCAGTCGGGTAGAGGCGACTTCCTCGAGGTCGACGTTCTTGAGCACGCGCATCTGGCGACCGATGTCGACGAGCCGGGTCGCCACGTCCTCGCTGCAGCCGGTCTCGCCGACGAGGATGGAGCGCTCGACCTCGGCCGAAGGGAAGTCGAAGCGCAGGGAGACGAAGCGCTGGCGCGTCGAAGGCTTCATGCCCTTGAGGAAGTTCTGGTAGCCGGGGTTGTAGGAGACCACCAGCATGAAGCTGTCCGGTGCGCGCAGCATCTCGCCGGTACGGTCGATGGGCAGCATGCGGCGGTCGTCGGCCAGCGGGTGAATGACCACCGTGGTGTCCTTGCGCGCCTCGACCACCTCGTCGAGGTAACAGATGCCGCCCTCGCGCACGGCACGCGTGAGCGGGCCGTCGTTCCAGTAGGTCTCGCCCTCGCCGATGAGGTGGCGGCCGACCAGGTCGGCGGCGGTCAGGTCGTCGTGGCAGGCGATGGTATACAACGGCAGGCCCAGGCGCGCGGCCATGTGCACGACGAAGCGCGTCTTGCCCACGCCGGTCGGGCCCTTGAGCAGCAGCGGCAGGTGGTTGCGCCAGGCGCGTTCGAACAGGTCGATCTCGTTGCCGACGGGTTCGTAGTAGGGGAGTTCGCGGTCTTTCTCGGTCATCTGGGAGGCTTCCTTTGCCGGCGCAGGATAGCACGCGCCGCGGGCGATTTCGCTCGACGGCGATTGTGTCGGAGGCGTTTGGACGGCATGATTGCCCGTTCCGAATTCAAGGGCCGATCGCGCCGTCATGAACTACGTCGACCGCATGCTCCTCCCGGGCGAGAAGATCGCCTACCGCACGCGACTGCATCCGATGATCTACGTCAAGCCGGTGATCCTGTTCGTCGTGCTGACCGCACTGGGCCGCGTGCTGCCGCCCGAGTACCAGCCCTATGCCGCGGTGCTGATGGTGGTGATCCTGCTGCCCTATACCTTTCTGGTGTCGAGCGCGCACGCGGTCGGCGACATCGCCGTCACCGGCCAGCGCGTGCTGCTGCGCGTGGGACCGCTCGCCAGCCAGTTCTCGCACCTCCTGCTGCACAAGATCGTCTCGGTCGATGTCGTCGCGAGCATCGCCGGCTCGGGTACGCTGCGCATCAACATGGCCGGCGACGTGCAGCGCTCGGTCAGCTTCGTACGCGATCCCGGGGCGCTCGCCAGGGCCATCGAAGATGCACGCGACCAGCTGATCGCCGAGGATCGCCGCTAGGCAGCCTTGTCGTCGGTCTTGAGCACGCCGCTGCCGGCGAGGATTTCAGCGATGGTGGCGGGGTCGCGCTGCTTGCGTTCGCTGTAGCGATCGGTCAGCCAGTCCTTGCGGTCGCGCAGCAGCATCGTGAACTTGTAGAGCTCTTCCATCACGTCGACGATGCGGTCGCGAAACGGCGAGGGCTTCATGCGGCCGTCGTCGTCGAACTCCTGCCAGGCCTTGGCCACCGACGACTGGTTGGGAATCGTGAACATGCGCATCCAGCGGCCCAGCACGCGCAGCTCGGCCACCTTGGGGTGATCGGGCTCCACGCTGTGCGGCAACGGCAGGTCGCGCGGATGGAAGAAGCGCACCTCGGCGGCGAGCCGGCTGAAGGAGCGCTCGCGCCATGCCGCGCCGGATTTGCGCCGCGCGCCGCATCGGCAACACAATGGGGGCTTTGCCGCTTCACGGAGAACACGCATGAAGACCGTCACGCTGCCTTCGGGCAAGACCGTTCCGGCACTCGGCCAGGGCACCTGGAAGATGGGCGAGATCCCGTCGCTGCGCAGCGAGGAGATCGAATCCCTGCAACTGGGCATGGACCTGGGGATGACGCTGATCGACACCGCCGAGATGTATGGCGACGGCGAATCCGAGGAACTGATCGGCGAGGCCATCGGCCATCGTCGCGACGAGGCCTTCTACGTCAGCAAAGTGTATCCGTTCAACGCCAGCCGGCGCGGCGTGATCGAGGCTTGCGAGCGCAGCCTGCAACGCCTGGGCACCGACCGCATCGACCTGTATCTGCTGCACTGGCCCGGTTCGACGCCGCTGGAGGAGACCTTCGCAGGCTTTCAGGAACTCAGGGCCGCGGGCAAGATCCTCGACTACGGCGTGAGCAACTTCGACACGCGCGGCATGAAGCGCTGTCATGAGGCCAAGGGCGGCGACCAGATCGCCACCAACCAGATCCTCTACAACCTGGTGCGTCGCGGGCCCGAGTGGGACCTGCTGCCGTGGCAGCACCAGCACGGCATTCCGGTGATGGCCTATTCACCGATCGAACACTCCCCCAACGAGCAGTTCGGTTTTCTCGACGACCCCACGCTGGAAGCCGTCGCCCACCGCTACGGCGCGACCCCGGCGCAGATCGCCATCGCCTGGCTGCTGCACCAGCAGAACGTGATCGTGATTCCCAAGGCCGGCCGCCCCGAGCATGTGCGCGAGAACCGCAAGGCGGCCGACATCGAGCTGAACTCGCAGGACTTCGCCGAACTCGACGAGGCCTTCCCGCCGCCGTCGGGTCCGACACCGCTCGACATCCGCTGAACGCGGGGTGTCACCGATGAAACCGCATCTGTCGATGATCACGCTCGGCGTGCGCGACCTGCCGCGCGCCGTGCGCTTCTACGAGCAGGGTCTGGGTCTGCCGCGGCTGGATCTGGACAGCGACTCGGTGGCCTTCTTCACGCTGGCCGGCGCCTGGCTGGGGCTGTACGGACGCGAGGCGCTGGCCGAGGATGCCGGCGTGCCGGCCGCCGGCAGCGGCTTTTCGGGCGTGGCGCTGGCGCACAACGTCGCCTCGCGCGAGGACGTGGACGCGACGCTGGCGCAGGCCGTGGCTGCCGGCGCCACGCTGATCAAGCCCGGCCAGGACGTGTTCTGGGGCGGCTACTCGGGCTATTTCGCCGACCCCGACGGCCATCTGTGGGAAGTGGCGTGGAACCCGTTCATGCAGGTCGGGCCGCACGCCGGCTGACGCCTGCTACAGACTCTGGTGGGTGCCGTCGCAATACGGTGCGTTGCCGGTGCGCTTGCACCCGCACAGGAAGACCTTTTCCGATTTCTCGGCGGTAAAGCGCAGCGGCTGGAACGGCCCGCCCTGGTGGGATCCGTCGCAGAAGGGTTGCTTCGCGCTCTTGCCACAGGCGCACCAGAAGTAGGTCTTGCCGGCCTCGACTTCGACCGGATACGGGGCCTTTTGCGGCATCTCGGGTATGGGTTCACTCATCGTGGGTCTCCTGGCTCGAGCGACGCCGGATGGGTCGCTACAGATGACAGGCTATGCCCTGGCGAGCGTAAACACCAACGGCCGGACCCGTGAGGGCCCGGCCGTCGTCATGCGGAGGAAGGGAAACCGTGCGCTCAGGTGGCGACCGGCGCGGCCTTTTCCGTTTCCGGCGTGCTGCGGATCAGGTGGTCGAAGGCCGACAGCGCGGCCTTGCTGCCCTCGCCCATGGCGATGACGATCTGCTTGTACGGCACCGTGGTGCAGTCGCCCGCGGCGAAGATGCCGGGCACCGAGGTCTCGCAACGCGCGTCGACCACGACTTCGCCATAGCGCGAGAGCTCCACCGTCCCCTTGAGGAAGTCGGTGTTGGGCAGCAGGCCGATCTGCACGAACACGCCGGCGAGTTCGACACGTCTGGATTCGCCGCTGACACGGTCGGTATACACCAGGCCATTCACGCGTCCGCCCTCGCCGGTGATCTCTGTGGTCTGGCCGCTGGTGATCACGGTGACGTTGGGCAGACTCGTGAGCTTGGCCTGCAGCACCGCGTCGGCGCGCAGCCTGGCGTCGTACTCGATGAGCGTGACGTGACCGACGATGCCGGCCAGATCGATGGCCGCCTCAACGCCCGAGTTGCCGCCGCCGATCACGGCCACGTGCTTGCCCTTGAACAGCGGCCCGTCGCAGTGCGGGCAATAGGCCACACCCTTGCCGCGATACTCGCGCTCGCCGGTCACGCCCAGTTCCTTCCAGCGTGCGCCGGTGGCGACGATCACAGTGCGGCTCTTGAGCACCGCGCCGTTGTCGAGCACGACTTCGGCCAGGCCACCGGGACTGGACGCCGGCACGAGCTTCTCGGCGCGCTGCAGGTTCATCACGTCGACCTCGTAGGTCTTCACGTGCTCTTCGAGCGCGGCGACCATCTTCGGACCTTCGGTTTCCTTGACCGAGATGAAGTTCTCGATCGCCATGGTGTCCATCACCTGGCCACCGAAACGCTCGGAGACGATGCCGGTAGCGATGCCCTTGCGCGCCGCGTAGATGGCTGCGGCCGCACCGGCCGGACCACCGCCGACGATGAGCACGTCGAAGGCGTCCCGGGCGGAGAGCTTCTCGGCTTCGCGCGCGGCCGCGCCGGTGTCGACCTTGGCCAGGATCTCGTCGAGCGGCATGCGCCCGGAACCGAATTCCTCGCCGTTGAGCATCACCGTCGGCACCGCCATGATGTTCTTCGACTCGACCTCGTCGCGGAACACGCCGCCGTCGACCATGGAGTGGCGGATCTTCGGGTTGAGGATCGCCATCAGGTTGAGGGCCTGCACCACGTCCGGGCAGTTGTGGCACGACAGCGAGATGTAGGTGACGAATTCCATCTCGGTGTCGAGCGCGCGGATCGCCTCGATCTGCTCGGCGCCGACCTTGGGCGGGTAGCCGCCGGCCTGCAGCAGCGCGAGCACCAGCGAGGTGAATTCGTGGCCCATCGGCAGGCCGGCGAAGCGCACGCCCATGTCGGTGCCGGCACGGCTCACCGAGAACGAGGGCACGCGCTCGCCGTCCACGCTGTCGGCACGTCGGGCGACGACGTGTGCGGACAGTTCGGCGATCTCCTCGATCAGTTCGAGCGTCTCGCGCGACTTGGCGCCGTCGTCGACGAAGGCGACGAGTTCCACATCCTGATCGATGCGCTCGAGAAGCGTCTTGAGCTGGGCTTTCATGTTGGCGTCGAGCATGGCTGACTCCCTGAGCAGTGTTCGGTTGAAGTTCCGGTGTGGTGTCCGGCTCATTCAGCAGCGCCGCGCACGGCGCTCCTGGATGAGCCGCCCGGTGGGCGGCTCGGCGGTCATGCCCGTCACCGCGAGTGACGGGCCGTGACCAACGGCAATTTAGATCTTGCCGACCAGATCCAGCGACGGGGCCAGCGTCTGCTCGCCTTCCTTCCACTTGGCCGGGCAGACCTCGTTGGGGTGCTCGGCGACGTACTGGGCGGCCTTGAGCTTGCGCAGCGTCTCGGTGACGTCACGGGCGATCGCGTTGTCGTGGATCTCGACCGTCTTGATCACGCCTTCCGGGTTGATCACGAAGGTGCCGCGCAGGGCCAGGCCTTCTTCCTCGATATGCACGCCGAAGGCACGCGTCAGCTGGTGCGTCGGATCGCCGACCAGCGGGAACTTGGCCTTGCCGACGGCCGGCGAGGTCTCGTGCCACACCTTGTGCGAGAAGTGGGTGTCGGTGGTGACGATGTAGACCTCGGCACCGGCCTTCTGGAATTCGGCGTAGTGGTCGGCCGCGTCCTCGACTTCGGTCGGGCAGTTGAAGGTGAAGGCGGCCGGCATGAAGATCACGACGGACCACTGGCCCTTCAGGTTCTCTTCGGTGACGGGGATGAACTTGCCGTCATAGAAGGCGGTGGCCTTGAACGGCTGCACGGCGGTGTTGATCAGATTGCTCATGCGAATCTCCTTTTCGGGTTGATCGAAGGGATGAAAACGTTTCGGCGTTTCACCGACACCTGCAGTCTATTGCGCTGCACGATATTAGTGAAATGAATTACAGGTATTCAATGCATAGCTTTCGGTAATCCATAAGCCCTACTGATGTAGCTATAAACGAATCTGGTAGCTGATTTCAGGGGTGGATCACGATGTGAATCATTAAAATAAAAACGGCCCGGGCGCAAGCCCGGGCCGTTTTGTCAATGCTTGATGCTGCGGTGCAATCAGCTCATCAAGGCCTTCACGTGGACTTCGGTGCTGCTTGCCAGCCCGTCCAGGCTGTAACCGCCCTCGAGAATCGACACGATGCGCCCGCCGCAGCACTCCTCGGCGATCTCCTTGAGCTGCTCGGTGATCCAGCGGTAGTCCTCGTCCTTGAAGTTCAGCCCGGCGAGCGGATCGAGCGTGTGCGCGTCGAAGCCGGCCGAGATGATGATGATCTCCGGGTTGAAGGCGCGCAGCTTGGGCAGCAGCTCGCTCTCGACCTGGCTGCGGAACACCTTCGAATCGCAGCCCGGCGGCAGCGGCACGTTGACGATGTTGTTGGCCACACCGGTCTCGGCGCGCGAACCGGTGCCTGGATACAGCGGCGACTGGTGGGTGGAGCCGTAGAACAGGGCGGGATCGTCGAAGAAGGCATCCTGCGTGCCGTTGCCATGGTGCACGTCAAAGTCGATCACGGCAACGCGCTCGAGCATGTGATGCTCCTTGGCATGCACGGCGGCGATCGCGGCCTGGTTGTAAATGCAGAAACCCATCGCGCGGCTGGGCGTGGCGTGGTGGCCGCAGGGGCGCGTGGCGCAGAACACGTTGTCGACCTCGCCGTTCATGACCGCGTCGACACCGGCGCAGGCCGCACCGACGCAACGCAGGACGGCCTCCATCGATCCGGGCGACATCACGGTGTCTCCACCGTCGAGCGGCATCGTGCCGTGACGCGGCGAGACTTCCTCGACATCGGAGACGTAGTCCTCGGTATGCACCAGCAGGACTTGCTCGCGCGTGCCCAGCGGCGCCTCGCGCCATTTCAGGTCGGCGAAGTCCGGCTTCTGCAAGGCCGACAGCACGGCCTTGAGGCGTTCCGGCGACTCCGGATGGCCGGGGCCCGGACGATGTTCGAAACAGGCGGGGTGGGAGTAGATGAGCGTAGTCATGGTGTCCTCATAGGTTGGCCGCGCTCGTGCGCGGCGATGGATTCATGGTGTTGCGCAACTTGATCACGCCGCACACCGGATCGGGGACGATCCACGTCTGCGGCGGCCCGCGCCGAGTGGCGGGCAATGGAGGCTGAATATACACCGTCCGGCATTTCACTTCGGCCGGTGGCGTTCGCGCCTTGCATCGCTCAGCGCTTGTCGGCGCGACCGGAAAGACGCCGCAACAAGCGTCCCGCGCCGACCAGCTGACGCCGCAGCAACCCCCAGTTTTCGGCACGCCGGCGTGCATCCACGCAGCGCATCAGGCGAATTCGCAAGGCCGAGTCGTGGCGGTCGAGCAATGCCGACCGGAGCAGATCGTCGACATTGTAGACCCGGCCATCGGCCAGACACACTGGCACGACGTCTCCGGGCTCGAAGGCGAGGTCCCTCGCCAATGCGACGACGGCATCGCGGATGTTCTCAGCCTTGGGCGTTGCAGCGACCACCAGATCATACGGCGGTTGCCACTCGGCGGCCGGGCGTAGACGGTCGATGTGGGTGGCCACGGCCAGGATCGGCGGCGGACGTTTCGCCGCGTCGTTGGCGTAGATCGCGCGCAGTTGCTGCAGGCATTTCATCTCCTGCTGCCGGTCGGGCCGGTTCACGGGACTCACCCACAAAACGAAATCCGCACTGCGCGCGGCCTTGACGAAGGACGCCTGCGCGAACAGACCGTTTTCACAGCCCGGTGAATCAAACACCAGCGCGCGCGTCATCCCCTCGCGCTCGAGCGCATAGGGCACCAGATCGACGGTGGTATCGGGCAAGGCATCGGAAGCGGCGGCGAGTTCTCCAAACAACGCATTGATTAGACTGGACTTGCCGGCATTCGTTCGACCCAGAACGAGGATGCGCAGTGGTTCGGATGAGGTCTTGGCTTCCTCGGCTGCGCGCTCGTCATCCTTGCGTGAAGCCTCGGTCACCTGATCGCTGGGGGACGACTCGTCCAGCGGCAGACGTCCGCTGTACAAGTCGATGGCGTAGAAGCCGACCTTGCGCACGAAGGCGCTCAGCAGCCAGCGGTGCAGTTCGCCGCTGACCGCGCCCACGCCCAGATCGCGCACGCCGCGCCAGGCTTCGCCGACGAGCGCGTGCACCGGATTGATCACCATGCGACCGGCGCGATAGACGAGAAACAGCTTTTCGGCGGATCTGCGCCAGCGCTGCATGCGGAAGATGTCGCCAATCACCAGACGATGGCTGAAGGGCACGTGATCGACGATGTCGCGACGCAGATCGGCGCTCGCGCGCTCGATGATGAGCAGCATGTGCGGCACCGTGAGTTCCAGCAATGGCTTGTCCACGCCGGGGTGATAGGCCTCGGCGACGGTGTCCAGGGTGCGGCGCCCCAGGCCGAGCAAGCGCTCGGCGTCGTCCAGCGGCCAGTCCTCGGGATCGAGTTCGTCGGCGAGCGCCTCCACGCGGCCCCAGACTTCGTCGGCCGCAGGCGGCCATTGCGGGTTGGGTTCGGTCGCGGCGTCGGCCAGCAACTTGCGCTGACGCTTCATCAACAACGCCTGCATCGCGTAAGCGGTCGCCGCGCACGCCACCATCGCACCCAGCCACCACAGCAAGAAACCGTTCTGCCACAGCCACAGCAGGCCGAGTACGACGAGCGCGAGCATCGGCAGCGCGGACAGCAGCAGCGCCACGGCACGCAGCGGATCGATGCGACGGAGCAGCCGTGAGAGCTTCATTTGCGTGTGCGACCGAAGCGTTCGCGCAGCATCGCCGCCCCGCTGTCGAGGGCCTCGGCATAGACCTTGCGCAGGTTGCCGGCCTCGACGCGGACGCCGGCATTGCGCTGCGCGAAGAAATACACCGCTGCCTTGCCCAGGGCGTAGGTTGCCGCGCCGCTGGTGCTCGCGCCCCATACCGCGCCCACGCTCTGGCCGAAGCCGGGGATGAACTTGACCACGCTTTTGCCCACCATGCGCGCGACCAGCCCGGTCGCCACCCCGGCACCGAGCAGGCTGACGAACTCGGTCGTGGTGCGTCGATCCCAGGACTGGTCGTAGAGGTTCGACAACGCATGCAGAAGCTTGGCCTGTACCCCCGAGACCGTCACCAGATCGACCACCGGCAAGGCGCCCAGGGCCGCCGCCGTCACCGCATGGCCGACAATCTGCTGGTGTGCGCTGCGCGCGTACACGTCGCGCACGCTCTCGTCGCCGCGCAGCTGGCGCTCCAGTCCCAGCGCGGACACCTCTTCGATGGCGCGCCACAAGGGCTCGATACCATAGTGCTGCGGCGTGTAGCCATCCTCGGGCTGGGTCAGATCGACCGCAACCCAGGCCTTCGCCCCGCGACCGGCAAGGCTGTCGAGCACCTCGCACTGGCGCACGAGGGCGCGCTGCAAGTCGTCGGGCAGCGCGCCGATGCCCGATTCATCGTCGAAGGGATAGGGCAGGACATGCTCGCCGCCGGGCACGTACAACTCGTGCAGGCCCGTCAGTACCAGCAGCACCGGCCAGTCCGGATGCCGTCGCCGCACCGCGCGCAGTACGTCGGCCACCGCCTGCTGCTCGAAGTCCGCGATCTTCATCACCGCCAGCACCAGATTGGCGTGCGACTCGCAGTAGCGGATGTCCTCTTCCGGATCGTAGGCAATCTCGCCCAGACCGCGGGTATCGAGAAAGCGCACCACGGGCGCGGCCTCGGGGAAGTCGTAGAGGCGCGCGGTGCGCGTGCAGGGCTGATATCCGTTGCCGATCTCGGCGCTGTCGCTGCCGGTCAGCGCACGGATGATGGAGGTCTTGCCCGCCTGCGTCTTGCCCAGCAGCCACACTACCGGGATGGGCGCGCGCTCGCGCGCCTGTCGCAGGGTCTCTTCGAGTTCCGCCTGGTCGACCGTCGGATCGAGCAGGGCCGACTTCAGCCGCCTGGCGTACACCGTCCAGTTCCTGAGATCCTGCGAAGCCATCGTCACAACCAGAGAGGGCGAGAGATGCCGAAGGGATCAGTGTAGCAACACTGTCGGATCGGGCCCGGCCGGGGCCGGATGCGCAAGTCAGGACGCGGATTCGTCGTTCCCGGAGAACAGTTCGCGGGCGCGGGCACCGGCCGCACGATGGACACTGCGCAGTTCGGTGGTGTCGATCACCTCACCACCTGCTCTTCTCGCCAGATACCAGTCGGCTGCGCGACCCAGCGCATAGGTCGACGCGCTGGCCGAGCGCGCACTCCAGGCCGCTCCCACGCTCTGTCCGACCAGCGGCACGAACTTGAGCGCGCTGCGCCCCAGCGTCTGCCCCAGCATGCCGCCAGCGATACCCGGACCCAGCCGGCCGAGCAGATCGCGCGCCATGTCCGGCGTCCAGCGCATGTCGTGTATACGGGCGATTTCGCGCAGCATGCGTGCCTGCAGCGCGATCACCGCGACGATATCGACCACCGGCAGTGCACCCAGGCCAGCCGCGGTGCGCGAACGCGCGATCAGCACGCGCTCGACTTCTCGATCGCGCGCGGCACGTTCGGCCGAGGTCGGTACGGGGTGCGGACTGGAAGAGGCTGACGGGTCGGCGGTCGGGGGCACCGCCGCGTCGGACGGCGCATCGAACAACGCACCGAGCAGGCGATCACGATAGGCCGCCCATTCGATCTTTGGAAACTTCACGTACGGATGAACGCAAATCGAACCACGGGGATCAGTTGCGCGCCGCGGCGCCACCTGCATCCGGATTGGCCGCGGCGGCGTCCGCCACCTTGTCGCGATCCTCGGCGAGACCCACGGCCTCGACGGCTCCGCGCCCGGCCTGACGCAAGCGGGCGGCGGCCGAGGCGGTGGCGTCGATGATGCGGCGTGCCGCGTCCTCGGCGGCTTCCTTGGCGTCACGCACCTCACCCGCCGCATTACGCACGACGGCGTCTGCAGCGACCCGTTCGGCGCGCTGCGTACCCTCCGCGGCCGTGCTTCGCGCCACATCCGACATCGGTCGCTCGGGACTGCACCCGGCAACCAGGACGACCCACGAGACGGCCATGAGGGCCGTGGCCCTGTTCATTCCTGAATTCCTTGCAAAGCGGTTCGACACGACCCGAACCTATGCCTTTAGTTAAAAAAAACAAGTCCCATTAGCCAAAACGCAACGCTTTGTTGCACTAAACCAACAAATTTTCCCTGAACCGGTCGGCCTGACGCAAAAAAGCCCGCTCTGGCGCGGGCTTGCGTTCGCATCCTGCGTAGTTACTTGACGCGGTTGCGGTACTCGTCGGTACGCGTGTCGATTTCGATCTTGTCGCCGATTTCGACGAAGGCCGGCACCATCAGTTCGTAACCGGTACCGATCGTGGCCGGCTTGAGGACCTTGCCCGAGGTATCGCCCTTGACGGCCGGCTCGGTGTAGGTGACCTCGCGCACCACGGTGGTCGGCAGATCGACCGAGATCGCCTTGCCGTTGTAGAAGACGACTTCGCACTGCAAGCCGTCCTCGAGGTATTTGAGCGCGTCGGTCATGTTGTCGGCTTCCACTTCGTACTGGTGGAACTCCTCGTCCATGAAGACGTACATCGGGTCGGCGAAGTACGAGTAGGTGACTTCCTTGCGCTCGAGCACCACCATGTCGAACTTGTCGTCGGCCTTGTACACCGACTCCGAAGCCGCCCCGTTGAGCAGGTTCTTGAGCTTCATCTTCACGACCGCAGAGTTGCGGCCGGACTTGTTGTATTCGGTTTTCTGCACGACCAGCGGGTCGGCGCCGACCATGATGACGTTGCCCGAACGAAGTTCCTGTGCGGTTTTCATGCTTGCGAGATTCCTGACGGTTGCGAGCGCGGCGTCGTTGATCGTTCCCGGAAACGGCCCGCGAATTTTTAAAAACCGCTGATTATACGCCAGTTTCTCAAAAGTCGACCAGGCTCGACGCAAGGTCGGGCAAGGCCGCCTGCCGCGTCGCCCACGCCCTGCCATGCGCCTGAAGCGCCGGCAACGCCGCCGCAAAGTCCGCCCAGGTCGTCACCACCTCGCCGAATCCGTTCCATGCGCGCCAGAACGCGGTCAGTGCCTGCGTGCTTTTCGCATCCAGACCGTCGCCGAACCGCACCATGAAGGCGTCGAGCTTGTCGCGGTGGGCATGCTCGCGTTGCGGGTAGACCTGCCACACGAAGGGCCGCGCCGCCCATTGCGCGCGCACGAAGGAATCCTCGCCGCGCACGAAATTGAGGTCGCAGGCCCACAGCAAGCGGTCGTACGTGTCCTGATCGGTAAACGGCAGCACGACCACTTGCAGCGCACGGTCGCGATGGTAGCTTCCGGGCCGACCCGGAGCCGCACCGAAATGGCGCGTAAGCGCATCCGTGGAGCAGCCTTCGGGCACCAGCAGCAGCACCGGACGCTTCCCGCTCGCCCAGATGTCCAGCAACGCGGGCAGCGGCGCCTGTGCATAGCAGAACAGCGAGACCGCCAGCACGTCTTCGCCCACCTCGATGCCAGTTCGCGCAGACAATAGCGCGCGGCACGCCGTCCGGTCGTCGATCACCGCGTCACGCGCGGACAACAGCGAGGGTTCGCGCAGCAGGCCACCCGTACGCGGCGTGAAACCGGGGAAAAAGAAGTGCTTGAGCAGCGGCAGTTGCGGATGCGGCGAGCACATGCGGTGACAGCCCTCGACCCAGTCTTCCGCACTCAAATACTCGAGGTTGATCCACGTCGGCGGAGGACGTCGACACGCCATGGCATGCAACACGATCTCGGGCAGTTCACACGCGAAGGCCTCCACGACGACGTCGGCCTCGACAACGGCTTCATGCGCCCAGGGGATCAATTCGACGCCGTCGATGCTGCACGGCACTGGCTGCGCTGAAGTGTCAGGACACAGCCTGCGAAGCGCTTCCCAGTCATCGACTCGCAGTTGGACATGCTGCCGATGATGCACCGCAAGAGTGCGCGCAAGCCGCCAACACACGCCGATATCCCCGAAGTTATCCACAACGCTGCAGAAGATCGTCCAACGGCGGCCGGGGTGCGAGATCGATGCCTTCATGAAATGCCCTGGAGGGTTCATTCCAGCAACTAAATCCTTTCAAGACAATAGCTTGTCATCAAGAACGCAGTGGATTCACGCCTAACGAAAGTACTATGCAAACACGACTGTGGGATGGGCTTTACTGCGTGTGTTTCACCAAAGCGACGAAGTCAACAACTTTGTCCACAGCTTGCGAAATCCCACGACACTGCGTGCTTCATTCAATCGGCATGGGCGTTGCAGTGTAATTCTGCAATTGCTGCAGGTCCGCATCGCCGAGCCAGCGCCACTCGCCCACGGGCAGGTCGGCAGGCAGTTCGAGACCGCCGATCGCACTGCGATGCAAGGCTTCGACGCGATTTCCCGCGGCCGCCACCATGCGGCGCACCTGATGGTATTTCCCCTCGGTCACGACCATCTCGAGCGCGCACTCGCTACGGCGTTCGCAGGCAGCCGCCCGCAAGGGCGCGCGCTCGTCCCGCAGCAACACACCATCGAGCAGGGTCGCGACCATCGCGTCATCGACCGGATGACGTGTGACGACCTCGTAGCGTTTTGGGATGCGGCGCTTGCCCGAACTCCAGGCGTGGATGAAGGTCCCGTCATCCGAGAGCAGCAGCAAACCGGTCGTGTCGACATCGAGCCGCCCCACCGGTTGTACGCCCCGGCCCGCCAGTTGTGGCGGCAACAGCTCGAAGACCGAACGGTGATGGCGCGAGTCGCGCGAACATTCGTAGCCGAGCGGCTTGTGCAGCATCAGGCAGGCACGCTCACGGTACTGCCAGTGCTCACCGTCGACAACGAAGTTCAGGCCCTGCGCATCGACTTCGGCAAAGGGGTCGTCGACGGTCTGCCCGTCGATCTCGACCAGGCCGGCGCGCAACATGGCGCGGCACTCCCTACGGGTACCGAATCCCTGCGATTGCAACAAGCGTTCGATCTTCATGCGCCGCAGTGTATCGCGGACGCCACACTTGGCGCGCCTGATTGTTGGGGAAAGGCAGGCGCACAAGTTGTTCGGCGATTGTGGACAACACGGCTGCAATCGCCATTGGCGGTTTTGCTCCACAACGGGCCCCCATGGAGCGCACCCGTTTGCCCCCCACGTAATCCCGAAGCCAAGTGCCCGATTGCACTGCAGAAAACAGGCTTACCCACAGCTTTGGCGCGAGCATTATTAAAGAGGTTTTATATTTAAAGAAAAGTACACAAAGGAACAGATGACCCACCGTTTCGCCGGATTCAAAGGGCCTTGGAGCAGATGAGAACCGCGTTAGACTGTGTCGGCGTCAAAGGTGGAGAAGGTCGTGAAGTTTGAACATGTCGTGATCGTAAACGAGCCCGACAACCCTTTGCTTGAGGACATTTCGCGGGAAGAACTGTGGTTCGGTCTGCTCTGCAGGGTCGAGAATCCAGCCCCTTTTCTACCGGGACTGGAAGGGTGTTCGGTGCTCGACCGTCGTGGCGACGAACTGTTGCGCGAACTCGACTTCGGTGAACTCAAGATTCGTGACCGTGTCACCATGGTGCCGATGGAGTCGGTGACCTTCGAGGCCGAAAGAACGGCTGAACATGCAGGTGGGACGCTGACCATCCGCATCGAAGAACCCGTGCCCGAACAACTGGTGCTGCGCTTCATGTACGCGACCACGCTGCAGGAAGAGAACGACGACGGGCCGGACATGATCGCGCAGTTCGTCCGTTCCGCTTATCACGAGTCCGACATCGACACCGTGCGCGTCATCCGGGCCATCGTCTCATCGGGTCGTATGCAGTAACATCGCCGCCCCGCCGGGTGCGGCAATTCGTCAGGAAACAGCTTTCATGTGGTTTAGGAATCTGCAGGTCTACCGTCTGCCGGCGCCGTGGAACATCACCGCCGACGCGCTTGAGCAACAGCTCGCAAGCCGTCGCTTCCAGTCCTGCGGCAGCCAGGACATGGAAACCCGCGGCTGGGCATCGCCCTGCGGCGATGATCGGCTGGTGCATCGCGTCGGCGATCAGTGGCTGATCGCGCTGGGTGTCGAACAGCGCCTGTTGCCGGCTGCGGTGGTCAAGCAGGAGGCCGAAGAGCGCGCCGAGGACATCGCCGCGCAACAGGGATTCAAACCCGGGCGCAAGCAGATGCGCGAGCTGCGCGAGCAGATCACGCAGGAGTTCCTGCCGCGTGCGTTCACGCGTCGGCGCAAGGTCTTCGCGTGGATCGATCCGGTACGCGGCTGGCTGGCCGTCGATGCGGCCAGTCGCAAGCGCGCCGAGGACGTGCTCGAGACGCTGCGTGACGCGCTCGACACCCTGTCGCTGGCCTTGCTGCGCACGCAACGCTCGCCTGCGTCGGCGATGGCCGACTGGCTGGCCGGTGGCGATGCGCCCGCCGGTTTCACGATCGACCAGGACTGCGAACTGCGCTCGCTGACCGAGGACAAGGCGGCAGTGCGCTACGTGCGCCATGCGCTCGACGGCGAAGAAGTGCGCGGTCATCTCGAGGCCGGCAAGCTGCCCACGCGTCTGGCGCTGACCTTCGACGACCGGCTCAGCTTCGTGCTGACCGAGACGCTGGAAATCAAGCGCCTGGACTTTCTCGACGTGGTCAAGGAACGCGTCGAGGATGCGGGGGCAGACGATGCGCAGGCACTGTTCGATGCGTCGTTCGCGCTGATGACGGCCGAACTGGCGCGGTTGCTGCCGGCGCTGCTCGACGCGCTGGGCGGCGAGCTCGAAGCGGACGCGCCGACGCCGGTGACGGTAACGGCCACCGGCGCGATGCCTCCCTGGGAGGAAGCCGCCTGAACGGGCGCTCGCGCCTTATGCCGTGAAGGCCTGGATGCCGGTGATGGCGCGGCCCAGGATCAGCGCGTGGATGTCGTGCGTACCCTCGTAGGTATTGACCACCTCGAGGTTCACGAGGTGGCGCGCGACACCGTATTCGTCGGAGATGCCGTTGCCGCCGAGCATGTCGCGTGCGGTACGTGCCACGTCCAGCGCCTTGCCGCAGGAATTGCGCTTGAGCATCGACGTGACCTCGACCGGCGCGAGGCCCGCTTCCTTCATGCGACCGAGTTGCAGACAGGCCTGCAGACCCAGCGCGATCTCGGTGGTCATGTCGGCGAGTTTCTTCTGCACGAGCTGGTTGGCGGCCAGCGGGCGACCGAACTGCTTGCGGTCGAGCACGTAGTCGCGCGCGGTTTCACAGCACCAGGCGGCCGCACCCAGCGCACCCCAGGCAATGCCGTAGCGCGCCGAATCCAGGCACGTGAACGGGCCCTTGAGCCCGCGCACGTCGAGCACGTTGGCATCGGGGCAGAAGACGTCATCGAGCACGATCTCGCCGGTGATCGAGGTACGCAGGCCGACCTTGCCGTGGATCACCGGCGCGGACAGGCCGTGCCAGCCGCGCTCGAGCACGAAGCCGCGGATCTCGCCTTCCTCGTCGCGTGCCCAAACCACGAACACGTCGGCGATCGGGCTGTTGGTGATCCACGTCTTGGCGCCGGTGATGCGCCAGCCGCCTTCGGCGCGGCGCGCGCGCGTGGCCATGCTCGCCGGGTCGGAGCCGTGATCCGGTTCGGTCAGGCCGAAGCAGCCGACGATCTCGCCGCTGGCCAGGCGCGGCAGATAGTGGTGACGCAGGGTCTCGGAGCCAAAGCGGTGGATCGGCAGCATCACCAGCGAGGACTGCACGCTCATCATCGAGCGGTAGCCCGAATCGACGCGTTCGACCTCGTGCGCGATCAGGCCGTAGGCGACGTAGTCGAGTCCCGCACCGCCGTATTCCTCGGGGATCGTCGCACCCAGCAGGCCCATCTCGCCCATCTCGCGGAAGATCTCGCGGTCCGTGTGTTCCTCGCGGAAGGCATGCAGCACGCGCGGCATCAGCTGCCCGGTGCAGTATTCGCGCACGCTGTCGCGCACCATGCGCTCGGTCTCGCTGAGCTGATCGGTCAGGCGCAGCGGATCGTCGCGATCGAAGCTCGGTCGGTTGGCAGCCATGACGGTCCTCCTCGGGGTCGGATCGCCAGCATCGCGCCGCGACGGCGGAGCGTCAAGCCGGCCCGAGGTTGCGAAAGACGTTGAAGGCGAACGCCAGGCAGCCGGCCGCGAAGATGCCCTCGGAGGCGAGCAGCACACCACCGGCCGCGGTGATGCCGTGGAGCATCAAGGCGAGCGAGACCATCATCAGCGGCAGGCCGAGGTTGTGCATCCAGAAGTGGACACGCGCCAGCCAGCTCGCTGCGGCGCGCGGATACTGGCCGTAGATGAGTCCGGCTAGCGCCAGCGAGGCCCAGCCCAGCAGGGCGACATGGGCGTGTACGGGGCGCAGCGTGAAGTTGGCGCTGACGCCCATCGCGACGCCCAGTGCGATCGCGGCGAGCAGGTAGAGCACCGCGAGCTTGAGCCAGCGCGACGCGGGCGGGGTGGAGTCGGTGACATGCATGGCGCAATTCCTTTCAGGCGGTGACGGTGTCGACCAGGCGCCGGGCGGCTGCCGCGATGGCGTCGGCCTGCGGCACGAAGGCCTGTTCAAGCGGCCACGAGGCCGGCGCCGGCGCATCCGGTCCGGTCAGACGCAGGACCGGTGCCTTGAGTGCGTCGAAGGCGTGCTCGGCAACCAGCGCCGCGACTTCGGCACCGACGCCGCACGGAGCCGAGGCTTCATGTACGACGACGAGCCGGCCGGTCTTGCGTACGGAGGCGAGGATTGCCCCTGTGTCGAGCGGCTTGAGCGTGCGCAAATCGATGACCTCGGCCGAGATGCCGTCGTCGGCCAAGCTTCGGGCCGCCTGCATGCAGCCATGCACGGTCTTGGCGTAGCTCACCAGGGTGACGTCGCGACCGGCGCGCAGCGTGCGGGCGCGGCCCAGCGGCACGCGGTGCTCGCCTTCGGGGACCTCGCCGGATTCGAAGCCCAGCGCCAGATCCATGAAGAAGATCACCGGGTTGTCGTCGCGGATGGCGGCGGCAAGCAGTCCCTTGAAATCGGCGGCCGAGGACGGCATCACGACCTTCAGCCCGGGGCTGTGCACGAACCAGGCCTCGATGTTGTGGTTGTGCTGCGCGCCCACCCCCCAGCCGGCGCCGGTCTGTGCCAGCACCACCAGCGGGAAGCGCGCCTGTCCGCCTGACATGTAGCGCAGTTTGCCGGCGCTGTTGACGATCTCCTCCATCGCGAAGCACAGGAAGGGCGCGAACAGCAGATCGACGACCGGGCGCAACCCGGTGGCGGCCGCACCCACGGCGGTGCCGGCGAGGATGCCCTCGGCCAGCGGGGTGTTGCGCACGCGCGCGGGGCCGAACTCGGCGAGCAGCGCGGTGCGCTTGGTGGCCACGCCCTCGCCGAAGATCAGCACGCTCGGGTCGCGGCGCATTTCATCGGACAGCGCCTGCGAGACGGCGTCGTTGACGGTCATGGAAGTCATGTCAGCTCTCCTCGGCATAGACGTCGGTGGTCAGTTCGGACAGTTCGGGAAACGGCGAGTCCTTGGCGAAGGCCAGCGCCGTGTCCAGGCGTGTGCGCACGTGGCGCTCGAGTGCCTCGATGCCGGCGCGATCGAGGGTGCCGGCATCGAGGAGGCGTTGCGATAGCAGCGTGACCGGATCGCGGGCCTTCCACGCGGCCAGTTCGGCCGCATTCACGTAGGCCTGATCGTCGGGCTCGACGTGACCGCGCGTGCGGTAGGTCAGCGTTTCCAGAAAGTACGGCGTGCGATGGCGGCGGATGTGTTCGACGGCGGTGCGTGCGGCTTCCTGCACCGCCAGCACGTCGTTGCCGTCGACGGTGGCGACGGGCAGTCCGTGACTGTGCGCCCACGTCGATACGCTGTCGGACGGCATGGTCTCGCGCCGGTGCACGTAGGCCTGCCACTGGTTGTTCTCGCACACGTAGAGCAGCGGCAGCTTCCACATCACGGCGAGGTTCAGCGACTCGTGGAAGACGCCCTCGCAGGCCGCGCCGTCGCCGAAGAAGCAGGCGACGATGCCGTCGTCCTCGCGGGTCATGGTCTGCGACAAGGCCACGCCCGGCGCCAGCGACAGGCTGCCGCCGACGATGGTCGAGGTCAGGATCACGCCCAGCTCGCTGGCCGTGATGTGCAGATGGCCGCTCTTGCCCTTGCAGTAGCCGGTGCTGCGGCCGAGTACCTCGGCCAGCATGCGCCCGGGGTCGGCGCCGCGGGCGAGCAGATGACCGGCG
This sequence comes from Pseudazoarcus pumilus, assembly GCF_002872475.1. GTDB lineage: Bacteria > Pseudomonadota > Gammaproteobacteria > Burkholderiales > Rhodocyclaceae > Pseudazoarcus > Pseudazoarcus pumilus. The sequence goes on along the minus strand of NZ_CP025682.1, from coordinate 16,774 downwards.
CTGCGGTGGTTGGTGAGGATGCGGTCGTGCGGCGCGAGCGCCGCGACGACGCCGGCGGCCGAGGCTTCCTGGCCGACCGAGGTGCAGGTGCCGGGGCCGTCGCCGGCGGCGTTGAGCGCGATCACGGTTTCCTCGTAGCCGCGGATCAGCAACAGGGTTTCGAGCAGTTCGCGCGCACTGCGCGGGAGAGGGGTCATGGTGTGCTCCTTGCGGGCTGGACCGGGGTGCCGGCGAGGAGCCCACTGTATGCGCACAGCCGCTTGGAATGTCTTGCCTTAACAGTCTTTTAGGATGGGCATAGCGAATTTTCAGCGTGGCGGCCCGGCCACCTCGACCAGCCGCAGCGGGCGGCGCACTTCGAGCCGCAGCAGGCCGCGCCCGGCGCTGACCAGGCGCACGCAGGCGTCATGCTCGTCGAGGCGACGGCGCAGCAGGATCAGCCGCGCCTCGAGATTGTCCGACAGGTCCGGCAGGCGGATGCGCGGATCCAGTCGCAGCTCGCGGTTGGAAAAGCGCACGCGACCCCGGTCGGTGTAGTCGTGCAGCATCGCCCACAGGATGGTGCCGGCCACGCCCTTGATGAGGTATTCCCCATCGAGGAAAACGCTGTCGTTCTCGGCATAGCGGCGTACCTCGACCGGCGTGCCGGCGGGCATGACGGGTTCGGTCGGCGCGGCATCGTCGTGCGTGTCGGCGGCGTGCTGGTGGTGCAGCACCGCGGCGCCGAGTTGGGCGGCGAGCGCGGCCAGTGCGTCTTCTTCGTCGTAGCCGAAGCGCAGGTCCTGCGCGCTCTCGGCATACAGGATGCCGAGCAGACGCCCGGCGGCGCGAACGGGTACCGCGAGCTGGCTGCGCGATTCGGGCAGGCCCGGCAGCGGAATCTCGGTCTCGAGTGCGCCGGCCAGGCCGCCGTCGAGCGCCTCGGCGCGGATCGCGCGGCCATAGGCGGCGTCCAGCGTCATGTGGCCGATGCGGATCGGCGTCGCGTGACGCGCGGCCATGCCGATGACGCCGTCGCCGACGCGGATCTCGGAACCCACGCCGGAGCGCTCGTAACCGAGGCTGGCCACCGTGTACAGCTTTTCGTGGGCGGCGTCGAGCATCAGCACCATGGCATGGCCCATGCCGAAGTGACGCTTGAGCGCGGCCAGCGTGTCGGTCAGCAAGGTTTCCAGATCGGCCGCGGCAGCCATTGTGTCGGTCGTGGCGCGCAGGGCTGCGAGCAGGCTGCGCCGTGGCGGCGCGGCCGGCAGGGCCGCGGCGGGGACGCGTTCGATGTCGAGCACCGCATAGACGTCGGAGCCGAGCAGGCGGAACACGCCGCTCATGCCGGTGTGCGAGGCGATGCCGGCGAGCTTGGCACGCATGCGCTCGAACAGCGGGCCGGCGGTCTCGGTGCGCAGATAGCGGATCAGCAGGCGGTGACGCTCGGCGCTTTGCGGATGGGTGACGATCAGCCGCGCGTGCGGGTTCTCCAGCACGTTGCGGCGCGTGGTGTTGAAGAACTGGTAGGACAGCGCGATGTGGCGCTGGTCGACGTATTCGGTCTGCGACAGGTAGGCGACGTTGGGCATGCCGTCGGCCGAGCAGGTCGCGACGATGCCGGGGATGGTGCCCTCCAGCGACTCGCGGATCAGATCCAGGCGGATCGTGTTCATGGCTGGCGCAGCGGCTGGCCGGCGCGCGGGCCGGGGGTCTGCGTGAAGGCCGCGTCGGGCGTGAACTCGATAGCCGCCAGTTCGTCGTCGGGGCAGCCGACCATATGTGCGACGGTGTCGGCACCGAAGCCCAGGGCCGCCAGGTGTGCGACGAAGCCCTCGCGGTAGCGTCGCACGCATTCGAGGTCGCCGTCGGCGAGCGACAGCACGCGCGCGTCCGTACCCTTGAACTGCACCGTGCGGTGCGTGGCCGGCAGCGTGAACACCACGGCGATGCGTCGGTTGGTGGCCAGGTCCGCGAGTACCGCGCGTGACTGCGCGCGGCTGACGAAGATGCGGATGCGTTCGTGCCCGTCGCAGACGCGGCAACCGAAGCCGCGCGTGAGGTTGGGCAGGCGTGCCGCATCGCAACTGCCGACGCTGATCGACACCTCGCCACCGATGAACCGGGCGAGTTCGTCGTCGATGCGCACGGCCTGCGGCGGGTTCATGGACTCAGGGCGTCGGTTGTGCGATCGCCACGGCCAGATAGAACCATTCCTGGCCGGCTGTGGCGTCCGGATTCGGAAACAGGATGCAGGCGTCACGTTCAGCAGTGACGACGGTCCCGTCGGCGCGGGTGCCGATGGCCTCGCCCGCCTGCAGGCGATCGAAACTCTCCCAGTCGCGGGCGAAGACGTCGTCGTCGTGCGTCTTGTCGATGACTTCGACAATGCGCATGTGCTCGATCCGCCGCGCGGGTTCGGGCGGCGTGTCGTCGATCAGCCCCAGATGAGAGAGGGTGGCGCGAACGCAGTGTTCGGCGAGGTCGATCGCCGCCGGATCATCGTGCTGGCCGCATTCGACGGTCAGACCATAGCCGCCACGGCTGCGCATGTACTCGGTGGTGCCCACGCCGTAGTGCGGATCGGCGTCACCGCAGCCGCGCAAGCGGCGTCGCTCGACACCGCGCGCATAAGTGTCGAGCCAGCCGTCGACGAAGCGGCCGACGCCCAGGCAACGGGCCAGCGCACGCTCCTCGGCGGCGCGTGCGAACGGTTCGAGCGGACCGTCGTTGTCGTCCGGGCCGAGCATCACGAAGGGCTCGCCCGGGGTGTGGAAGGAATGCAAGTCGAGTAGTGCGTCGTGGGCGTCGAGCAGAGGACACAGCCAGTTGGCGACGTGATCCTCGAATTCGGTGGGAGCGTCGGTGGGCTGCAGGCGACGGTTGAGATTGCGTTCACCTTCGCGCGTGCGGTTATGCCAGGCCAGTGGATTGGCAACCGGCACGAAGCTCACGTGCCCGCGCCGTATGACGATTTCACCCGCCTCGATCGCCGCGAGGATGCGACGGATCGCCAGACTGCCGCACACTTCGTTGCCATGCACGGCACCGAGCACGACCAGACGGGGGCCTGCTTCCAGTCCGGTAAAGCTGTGGGCGGCGAAGTGCAGCGGCGGCAGTGGGCTCATTGCGGGTCGGGTTCCTTGGGAGCCAGTTCGGCTTCGACCGCGGCAATCTTCTCGGCCATGGTCTGCGCGCGGTCGGTGCGCGTACCCAGGCGGATGTTGGTGGAGATGCGCGGCGCGCCCATGGTGTGCAGGGTCTCGTGACATCGGCGCAGCGCGCCGAAGACCTCGTCCCAGTCGCCCTCGACGTTGGTGCCGTTGGCGTGCAGTACCGGCTCCAGACCGGCCTCGCGCAGCACGCGCTCGCAGGCGGCAACCCACGGCGACAAGGTATTGCCGACGCCGATCGGGACGATGGCGATATCGACGATGACTTGCATGCGTCACTCCGGAAAACTCGGGGAAGGACCAGTATAGCCCGTGCGATCAACGGGCGCGGCGGAAGGTCAGGTTGATGCGCGAGGCCCCGGTGAGGGGGTGAATGCCGGCCTTGAGGGTGAGGACGCCGTGAAAGGCCAGGCGTGTGGGCCCGCCCCAGACGAGAACGTCGCCATGGGCGAGCGGCACGCGCTGCGGGCGGTCGGATCGTTGCAGACCGCCGAACTGGAAGACGATGGGCAGGCCCAGCGACACGGACACGATGGGTTGTGAGAAGTCGTGTTCATTGCGGTCCTGGTGCAGACCCATTCGCGCCCCGGGGGCATAGCGGTTGATCAGACAGGTATCGGGGTCGAAGTGCGCATGGCCCGCACGCGCGGCGGCAGCCACGGCGATTCGCCGCAAGGGTTCGGGCATCGCCGGCCAGGCCCGCCCTGAGACCGGATCGCATTCGGCATAGCGGTAGCCGGCAGCGTCCGATACCCATCCCCAGCGCCCACAGCTGGTGGTCTCGACCGACATGCGATGGCCGCCCGGGGTGCATAGCCTGCGTGCGGGCGCTTCGGCCGATACGGCGTCGACGGCTTCGAGCAGCGCGTCGTCCACGCCGAGCGCGAAACCACGCAACAGCAGTGCGCCGTCGCCGATGGGCAGTGGCGTGTCGTCGGAGAACAGTTCGTGGTTCATCGGTGAGCGCAGCTCAATGGCGGGTCCACACGATGGATCGCGACGAGACGACGCGTCAAGGTTTCGCTTGTAGTGGCTCCGGTCTTGATCTTCAATGAAATCGTCATTGCCGAAGGTGTCTCCATGGTGCCAGCACCAATCTACGAATCCCTGCCCTACGCCTATGTCGGCGGTGGCATTCTTGCCCCGGCGGCGACCGGCTTCAATCCTGTGGTGATGGGATTCAGCGCGATTCTCGTCGCGGTCGGCATCCTGGTCATGGTCTTGCGCAGCCGCCATCGCGCCGACCACCCGGGCCGGGGCAGCAGACAAGCACGACGTCGTCGCTGAGCGCCGTCCGCGCTTGCTCGAGGTCAACACGCCGAGGCTTTGCAGGCCTAGAATCGGGGGCGTTTACGACACTCCCCCATTCCATGACCTCCGCAAGCCATCCAGACAAGAAAGGCGAGGCGCTCAAGCAGCAGCGCCTGCGCATGCTCGAAGACATTGCCGAGGAAATGTCCGGCGAAGTCGTGTTTCCGACCTCGTTCGACGCGGTGTTGCGCGTGCGCGACGCCATGCGTGATCCGGACATCTCGGTTTCGCGACTGGTCGCGTTGATGCGTGGCGAGCCGCTGATCTGCGCTCGATTGATCCACCTCGCCAATTCCGTCTCGCAAGGGGCCACGCGCAAGGTGCGTGACGTCGATGGCGCGATCAAGCGCCTGGGCATGAACTCGGTGCGTAAGGCTGCGCTGGCCGTCGCGCTCAACCAGCTCGTGCGCGCCAAGGAACTGGTGCGTTTCAAGCAGTTGTCCGACCAGTTGTGGGCGCACTCGCTGCATGCGGCGGCCGCCGCCGAGGTGATCGCGCGCGAACTCGAACCGCGCATTGCAGCCGACGAGGCGCTGTTCGCCGGGCTGGTGCATGACCTGGGGGCGTTCTACATGCTCTATCGCGCCGCCCAGTACGAAGAACTGCGCGAGCGTCCCGATACCGTGCGCCACCTGATTGCGCAGTGGCACGAGAGCATCGGCGAATCGCTGCTCTTCGCGCTCGATCTGCCTGCGGAAGTGGTGGACGCCGTGCGCGACCACGATCACCCGCGCGCCCCGCTGACCGAGCCGCCGCGCGATCTGGGCGAGGTCGTCTACGCGGCCAACATCCTCGCCGGGGCCATGTTCGAGTGGACCGGAGAGGATGCGGACACGCGCCAACTGGGGGCGCTGTACACCGGTCTTGCCGAGGCCATCGAGGCGCGGCGGCAGGAGCTGGCGCACGAGTACGCCGGTTGAGGCGGGTTCAGCGACGCAGCCCGAACCACGCGGATACGGCGACCGGCACGCCCAGTGCGATCCACGCTACGACGTCGCCAAGACCATCCGCGACCAGTGCCGCGATCAGGCCGAAGACCGAGAACAGGCCGATGACGATGGGCCAGCGCCAGATGTGCATCATGTCTGCGGCTCCGCATCGATTGCCTCGGCCGGGGATTTCGCCCGCTTGCGCCACCACAGCACGAGTCCGCTGGTCAGCACGATGATGGTCAGCACGTCGAGCAGTGCCCACAGGATTTTCATCGGCAGGCCGCCGTAGTCGCCGAAATGCAGCGGCTCGGAGATCATGAAGGCGGTGACGTACCAGGGTCGCCCGGCTGCTTCGAGCACTTCTCCGCTGTGTGCATCGACGAGCACCGCACGGGTCATGCGCGAGGTCAGCGGTGTGTCGCCGTGCAGCATCACCGCGAAGTGATCGGGCGTCGCGCGCAGCGTGCCGGGGAAGGCGATCATGTCGGCCTTCATCCCCGGCGCGGCGGCCAGCACGCGGTCGACCGCGGCCTGCAGGCTGCCGTCGGCGGGTGCGGCGACGCGCGAATCGGGGGCCAGCAGCGTCTGCGCACCACCCGACTGCAACACCGCGACCTGGTCACGCTGCCAGGCCTGCAGGATGAGGTCGGCCCAGGTGTTGATGACGCCTGTGAAGCCCACCACGAGTGCCCACACCAGCGTGACGATGCCGATCAGATTGTGCAGGTCCAGCCAGTGGGCGTGGCTGCGCTGGTTGCGCACGGTGCCGAATCTGAGCTTGCGCATGAACGGCGCGTAGAGCACCACGCCCGAGACCAGTGCGACCAGCAGCAACAGGCCCATGGCGCCGAGGAACAGCTTGCCCGGCAGACCGGCGTAGAGGTCGACGTGCAGGCGGTACATCACGCTCATGAAGCCTTCGCCGAAGTTCGGCTCGCCGAGAATCTCGGCGCTGCGCGCATCGACGTAGGCGAAGCGTGCCAGGCGTTCGTCGGTGTCGACGCGCGTGTCCATCTTGGCCAGCCACAGATCGGGTTCGTCGTCGCCCGCGAACAGATACAGTGGCACGAGACCCGGGTGATGGATCTCGGCCGCGCGGACGACGCGGTCCAGCGAAACGTGTGGCGTGCCTGCCGGCAGCCGCGGCATTTCGACTTCGTCACCGGTGAGATGGTCGATCTCGTGACTGAAGATCAGCGGCAGGCCGGTAATGCACAGCACCAGCATGAACAGCGTGCACACCAGGCTGGACCACTTGTGCACCCAGCTCCAGCGACGGATCGCGCCGGGCGTCATCAGAAGTCGAAGCTCGCGGTCAGCGTGAAGGTGCGCGGTGCGCCCAGCACCAGATAGTTGGCTCCCGGATAGCCGCCGGCCGAGGCCCAGTAATCGCGGTCGGCGAGGTTTTCGATACGCGCACGCAAGGTCATGACCTGGCCGCCGATGTCGGTGATGTAGCGGGCGCCGACGTCGAAGCGCGTCCACGACGGGATGCGCTCGTCGTTGGCCTCGTCGATGTACTGCTTGGAAGTGTGGATCGCACGGCCGGTCAAGGTCAGACCGGGCATGCCCGGCACGTCCCATTCCACACCGAGGTTGAGCTGGCTGTCGGGCACGCCGATGGCGTCGTTGCCGTCGAGCGCGCCGCCGGCGGTCTTCTTCAGTTGGGCGTCGAGCAGGGTCAGGCCGCCGAGCACGCGCAGGTTGTGCAGCGGCTGGCCGAACACGGTGAGTTCGATGCCGCGGTTGCGCTGCTCGCCGTTGGCGCCGAAGACGCCGTTCTCGACGGTCGTGAACGGCTTGTCGGTGGTGAAGAAGGCGAGGCTGCCGCCGAGGCGCCCGCCGTCGTATTTCACGCCGGCTTCCTTTTGCTTGGAGACGTAGGGGGCGAGCACTTCGCCGGCGTTGTCGATGGGCTGGCCGCCACTGACTGCGGGCGCGATGTCGCCCTTGACCAGCGCTTCGGCGTAGTTGGCGTAGAGCGACACCTGCGGGTTGAGCTTGAACACCACGCCGGCCATCGGCGTCACCTCGCTCTTGTCGTAGTCCGATTCCTTGGCGCCGGTGTTGTAGTTGTAGCCGCGCTGCGCGATGGTCTGGTGGCGTGCGCCGACGGTGACCAGCAGGCGATCGTCCAGGAAGCCCATGGTGTCGGCGAGCGCGACGCTGCGCGTGTTGGTGCGCTCGGTCACATGCGGCGAAGACATCGAACCGCCGGTGAAGAAATCGGCGTCGGGCGGTGCGACGTCGCCCGGATCGTTCAGATCGCTGGCGAAGCCGGCGAAGTCGGAGAATGCGTAGGCGTTGCGCGAGCTCATGCGGAAGATATTGGCCGAGGCCACCACTTCGTGCGAGACGGCGCCGGTGATGAGACGTCCGCGTATGCCGATCTCGCCCGTCGACACGGCGTCCTCGCGCACGTTGTCGAAGCGGTAGGCGGTGGTCGAGCCGTCGGACATCGCACGCGGGTTGGCCAGCCGGTTCTTCTCGTCGCCGTCGCGCACCCCGGCGGCGGCCCACGCCGTGACGTCGTCGGTGAGGTCGAATTCACCGCGGAAGGTGGCGAAGGTCTGGCGTTCCTTCGAGAAGGTCCACGGCTGCGCGAAGTTGTTTGACGCATCCGGCGCGGAGGGCGCGGCGCCGGTGGGCGTGACGCTGGGGCGTGGCTCGTCGATGTCGTGATCCTGATGGCCGATGTCGGCCGACAGGCGGAAGTTGCTGCCGCGATGGTCCAGCCCCACCGCGAGCACGTCCAGACGCCGGCGCTCGTCGTCGATGGCGGTGCCACCGTCGCGGCGCGCGGCGTTGATGCGGATGCCGTTCTCGCCGTCATCACCAAAGCGTCGGCCGACGTCGGCCGCGACATAGCCCTGTGCGCCGCTTTCAACACCGACCGTGAGGCGGTTCAAGGGATCGTTGGGCGCGCGCTTGGGCAGCAGGTTGACCGAGCCGCCGATGCCGCTGCCGCCGGGCGCGGCGCCGTTGATGAAGGTGTTGGCGCCGCGCAGCACCTCGACGCGCTCGAGCAGCTCGGCCGCGACGTACTGGCGCGGCAGCAGCCCGTACAGGCCGTTGTAGGCCATGTCGTCGGAAAACACCGGGAAGCCGCGGATGACGTAGAGTTCCTGGAAATTGCCGAAGCCGCGCGCTGTGCGCACCGAGGCGTCGTTCTGCATCACGTCCGAGACGCTCTTGGCCTGCTGGTCCTGCATCAGTTCGCTGGTGTAGGCGGTGGCGTTGAACGGTGTGTCCATCGCGTCGCGGTTGCCCAGAACGCCGACGCGCCCGCCGCGCGCGACCTGGTTGCCGGCATAGGCCGGCGCCAGACCCTCGGCCGAGGCGTCGGCACTGGCGTTGACGGTGACGGTATCGAGCCGGACGGCATCTTCGGCGGCAGCCTCGGACTGCGCCAGCGCGGGGGCGGCGAGCACGAGCGCGGCGGCGAGCGCGCCCAGACGGAAGGGGTGACGGAGGGAATGCACGTGGGAAACCTCGTGGGGTGCGCGCGAAGCTGCGACTGTCGTCAGAAACGTAAAAAGAAAGCGAATTATTCGCGTTTACAGTAATCGTTTCAAGTCGGATGTGTCGTTCATCCGCGTCGCAAGGCCCGTAAGCGAGCCGCGTGCGTGTCCCGAAGTGCGGCGGGGTTTCCTTGCGTTGCGCTTGTGGTTACACTGAAAGCCGTCTATCGCCGGCTCACGCCGGGACCCGATCGGGAGAGACCGTCGCCATCGCGGCGCGGCGCCGAAGGAGCAACCGCCCCGGAAACTCTCAGGCAAAAGGACCGACCGGATCGACATCCATCTCTGAAGAGCTGGCGGGTTCGTCACCCGCCACACCGAAGGAGCAAGCGTCGCCTGCAAGGCTGGCGTGAATCTCTCAGGTACCGGACAGAGGGGGCGTGTTGCGCACATGTCGTGCGAACACCCCAACCCCTGACGTCTGGAGACCGTTCCAATGAAGACCATTGCCGTCATCGGTGGAGGCATCACCGGGGTGACGAGCGCCTACGCGCTCGCCCGCAAAGGCTATTCCGTCACGCTGTTCGAAAAGCACCGCTATCCCGCCATGGAGACCTCGTTCGCAAACGGCGGCCAGCTTTCGGCGTCCAACGCGGAAACCTGGACGCACTGGAGCACGGTGCTCAAGGGCCTCAAGTGGATGCTGCGCAAGGACGCGCCGCTGCTGGTGAACCCCAAGCCCTCGTGGCACAAGCTGTCGTGGTTCGCGCAGTTCCTGGCCAGCATCCCGCACTATCGCGACAACACCGTGGAGACCGCGCGGCTGGCCGTGGCCGCGCGTGAGCACCTGTTCGCCTGGGCCGAGGCCGAGGGCATCGATTTCGACTGCGAGAAGCGCGGCATCCTGCACATCTACCGTGATCGCGCGGGCTTCGAGCATGCCGCCGAGGTGACGAAGCTGCTCGCCGCCGGCGGGCTGGAACGCCGCGCGGTGACGCCCGAGGAGATGCGCGCCATCGAGCCGACGCTGGCCGGCAACTACTACGGCGGCTTCTATACCGAGAGCGATTCCACCGGCGACATCCACAAGTTCACCGTGGGCCTGTCGGCCGCGCTCGACCGCATGGGCGTGCGCAGCATCTTCGGCCGCGACGTGGTGGCGCTCAACAGCGACGGCGAGCACGCCTCCGTGACGACCGTGGTCGACGGCCGCCAGGACGTGTGGAATTTCGACGCCTTGATGGTGTGCGCCGGCGTGGCGAGCCGCGAGTTCGCGCGCCAGCTCGGCGACCGCGTGAATGTCTATCCGGTCAAGGGCTACTCGATCACCGTAAATCTGACCGATGAGCGCAGTCAGCGCAGTGCGCCGTGGGTCAGCCTGCTCGACGACGAGACCAAGCTGGTCACCAGCCGCCTCGGCCCGGACCGCTTCCGTGTGGCCGGCACGGCCGAGTTCAACGGCTACAACAGGGACATCCGCGCCGACCGCATCCGCCCGCTCGTGGATTGGGTGAACCACTGCTTCCCCGGCGTGAGCACGCGCCAGGTCGTGCCGTGGGCCGGTCTGCGGCCGATGATGCCGGACATGATGCCGCGCGTCGGTCGTGGTCGCCGCGCCAACGTGTTCTACAACACCGGCCACGGCCACCTGGGCTGGACGCTGTCGGCAGCCACCGCCGACCTGATCGCCGGCGTGGTTGCCGCTGCGGGTGAAGCCGCACCTATGGTGCAGGTGCCGGCGCAACTGCGTCCGGGCAACGCCTGAGGGTGATGATCGGCGCGGCGCCCTCAGCGCCGCGCCGACAGCAGCGCGCCGATCGACACCAGCGCAAGCCCGGCAATCGCCGTGACCGTGAGCGCTTCGCCGAGCAGAATCCAGGCGCCGATCGCAGAGGCCCCCGGTACGATGGCCAGCGTCATCGAGGCGCGATACACGCCGATGGTCTGACAGGCATAGGTGTACATCGCGCCGGCCAGCAGCGCCGCGACGATGCCCTGATACACGGCCTGCAGCACGATCTCGCCCATCGGCGCGGTGGCGATGGTCTTGGGCAACCACAGCAGGTAGACCGGCGTGTACACCACCAGCGAAATCACCGCCATGCCGACGATGGCACTGCGAGGCGGCACCTTCCAGTGGCGACCGAGCATGCCGAACACGGCCCACAACAGCGCCGCGATCAGGAACAGCACGTCGCCCTTCCACACGTCCGAATCGCCGATCTCGCCAAGACTCTTGCCGGCGATCAGCAACAGGCCGGCCGAGGTCGTGCCGAGCGCCACCAGCACCCGCCGCGACAGGTGAAATCCCGCCGTCACCGCGACCAGGATCACCGTCCAGAACGGAATCCCGCCGTTGATGAACACGCCCGCGTGTGCCGTCGGCGCATACGCGAAGCCCGAATACGCCAGCAGCGAATAGCCCACGCCGGCGACCATCGCCAGCACGAAATAGCGCGGATACTCGGCCACCGGCACCATGCGCAGGAAGAACGGCAGCGCCAGCAGCCCCGACACCGCGAAGCGCAGCGCCGCGATGTCGTAGGGTGTCAGCGCCCCGGTGGAGCCCACGCGCGAGACGATGTTGAAACCCGACCAGCACAGCACGACAATGCCGGCTGCAAGCAGGCCGCGTGTGTGGTCGGACAACGGCGCGCGGGTCGGCTCGGACAAGGCGCGTGGCTCAGATGTCGATGTTGCGCGCGTACACCGCGTTGCTCTCGATGAAGGCGCGGCGGGGTTCGACGTCGTCGCCCATCAGGGTGGTGAAGATCTCGTCGGCGGCGATGGCGTCTTCGATCTGCACGCGCAGCAGGCGGCGCACTTCCGGGTCCATGGTGGTTTCCCACAGCTGTTCCGGGTTCATTTCGCCCAGACCCTTGTAGCGCTGCTTGCTCAGGTTGCGTTCGACCTCGGCGAGCAGCCAGCGGATCGCGTCGGAGAAGGTCGCGACCGGTTGCGACTTTTCGCCGCGACGCACTTCGGCACCGGGGCCGATCAGGTCGGCGATGGATTCGGCGGCGGTGCGGATGCTGCGGTAGTCGCCGGAGACGATGAAGTCTTCCTCGATGGCGCTGAGTCGGCGGTTGCCGTGGTACATGCGCTCGATGGCCAGACGCCACTTTTCGGACTCGTCGTCGTAGTCGGCGAACACGCGGATGTCGTCGGGCAGGAAGGGATGGAGCGCTTCGGCCGCCGCGCGCGTGGTTTCCTCGGATTCGAGACTGACGGGGATGTTGCGCGCGAGCATGACGTGCAGCACGGCCGGGTCGATGTAGCTGGCGAGGCGGTTGATGACGGCCTCGGCGAGCAGGTAGGCGCGCGCCAGCCCGGCCAGCGCCTCGTTGACGATGGGGTCGGCGCCCACGCGCGGGACCAGCGAGGCGTTGTCGAGCGCGATGCGCAGCAGGTGCTGGTTGAGCTCGTTGTCGTCCTTGATGTAGTGCTCGGCCTTGCCGTGCTTGATCTTGTAGAGCGGCGGCTGGGCGATGTAGATGTGGCCGCGCTCGACCAGCTCCGGCATCTGGCGGTAGAAGAAGGTCAGCAGCAGGGTGCGGATGTGGGCGCCGTCGACGTCGGCGTCGGTCATGATGATGATGCGGTGGTAGCGCAGCTTCTCGGGCTTGTAGTCGTCCTTGCCGATGCCGGTGCCCAGCGCGGTGATCATCGTGGCGATCTCCTGGCTTTGCAGCAGCTTGTCGAAGCGCGCCTTCTCGACGTTGAGGATCTTGCCCTTGAGCGGCAGGATGGCCTGGAACTTGCGGTCGCGGCCCTGCTTGGCGGAGCCGCCGGCGGAGTCACCCTCGACCAGGTAGATCTCGGACAGGGCCGGGTCCTTCTCCTGGCAGTCGGCGAGCTTGCCGGGCAGGCCGACGCCGTCGAGCAGGCCCTTGCGGCGCGTCATTTCGCGCGCCTTGCGTGCGGCGTCGCGCGCGCGCGCGGCCTCGACGATCTTGCCGCAGATGGTGCGCGCGTCGATGGGGTTTTCCAGCAGGAAGTCGGAGAGCTTGCTGGCCACCACTTCTTCCACCGCCGGGCGCGCTTCGGAGGACACCAGCTTCATCTTGGTCTGGCTGGCGAACTTGGGGTCGGGCATCTTGACCGAAAGCACGCAGGCCAGGCCCTCGCGCATGTCGTCGCCGCTGATGTCGACCTTGGCCTTCTTGGCGATTTCGGTCTCTTCGATGTACTTGTTGATGACGCGCGTCATCGCCGCGCGCAGGCCGGTGAGGTGGGTGCCGCCGTCGGCCTGCGGGATGTTGTTGGTGAAGCACAGCACCTGTTCGGCGTAGGAGTCGTTCCACTGCATCGCGACTTCGACGGACAGTTCGGCCTCGCCCACAGGCGTGGGAATCTGCGTGGCACCCGCGGCGTGGAAGACGACCGGATGCAGCACGCTCTTGCTGCGGTTGATGTATTCGACGAAGCCTTTCACGCCGCCGGCGAAGGCGAAGTTTTCGTCCTTGTTGTTGCGCTGGTCGACCAGGCGGATCTTGACGCCGTTGTTGAGGAAGGACAGCTCGCGCAGGCGCTTGGCGAGGATCTCGTAGTGGAACTCGATGTCGCCGAAGATTTCCTCGTCGGCGAGGAAATGCAGTTCGGTGCCGCGCTTGGCGGTGTCTCCGACCACGCGCAACGGGCTGATTTCGACGCCGTCGATGACTTCGATCACGCGATCCTGCGGTACGCCGCGAAAGAACTCCATGTAGTGCTTGTGGCCGTCGCGCTTGATGGTCAGGCGCAGCCACTTGGACAAGGCGTTCACACAGGACACGCCGACGCCGTGCAGGCCGCCGGAGACCTTGTAGCTGTTCTGGTTGAACTTGCCCCCGGCGTGCAGTTCGCACATCACCATCTCGGCGGCCGAGCGCCTGGGCTCGTGCTTGTCGTCCATCTTGATGCCGACCGGGATGCCGCGACCGTTGTCGGTGACCGAGATGGAGTTGTCCGGGTGGATGGTGACGACGATGTCGTCGCAATGCCCGGCCAGCGCTTCGTCGATCGCGTTGTCGACGACTTCGAACACCATGTGATGCAGGCCCGTGCCGTCGGAGGTGTCGCCGATGTACATTCCGGGCCGCTTGCGCACGGCCTCGAGGCCCTCGAGCTGCTGGATGCTCGATTCATCGTAATCTTCGTTGATCGGACGGTTCTGGAATTCGGACATGGGCTTCTCAGGTAATTCGTAAAGAACGTTCGTTGCAGAAAAACTCGGGACGTCGCAGGAAGATGTGCAGAAACCGTAGCGAGCCCGTTCAGGCCGGCCCGAGACGCGCAGCCATACACCGGTATGGCGAGCATCGCAGGGGCGGGATGGACGGGCGCAGTAGGTTTATGCGCGTCTTCCTTAGATGCGCATGGGCATGACTACGTATTTGAAGCTGTCGTTGCCCGGCAGGGTCAGCAGGGCCGACGAGTTGCCGTCGTTGAAGTGCCATTCGATGGTGTCGCTGGATACGTTGCCGAGCACGTCGAGCAGGTAGCTGACGTTGAAGCCGATGTCGGCGCCCTCGCCCGAGAAATCGATTTCGAGTTCCTCGACGGCTTCTTCCTGTTCGGAGTTGGAACTGCTGATGCGCAGCACGCCGTCGTCGATCACCAGACGCACGCCGCGGAATTTCTCGTTGGTCAGGATGGCCACGCGCTGCAGCGCGGCGAGCAGTTCGGAGCGGTCGAAATTGACCTGCTTGGGGTGGTTCTGCGGGATCACGCGCTCGTAGTCGGGAAACTTGCCGTCGATCAGTTTGGAGACGAGCTCGGTGGGCCCGAAGCGGAATACCGCCTGGTTGCCGGCGAGCACGACTTCGAGCAGGTCGTCGCTGTCGGCGAGCTGGCGCGTGAGTTCGGTGACGGTCTTGCGCGGCAGGATCACGTCGGCGCGCTCGTGCGTGGATTCCAGCGTGCTCGACGCGAAGGCCAGGCGGTGGCCGTCGGTGGCGACCATGCGCAGCTCGCTGCCGTCGACGATGATGAGCAGGCCGTTGAGGTAATAGCGGATGTCCTGCTGCGCCATCGCGTAGCCGACCTGCGCGAGCTGGCGCTTGAAGGCGCGCTGCGAGACCGAGAAGCGCACGCTGCTCTCCTCGGGCGGATTCATGCGCGGGTAGTCGGCCGCTGGCAGCGTCTGCAGCGCGAAGCGGCTCTTGCCGGTCTTCACCGTCAGGCGCTTGTCGTCGAGCGTGAGGTTGACGTCGGCACCATCGGGCAACGCGCGCAGGATGTCCTGCAGCTTGCGCGCCGACACGGTGAGGCTGGCGTCCTCGCCGCCCAGATCGCCGGCGGTGGTGGTGCGGATCTGGATCTCGATGTCGGTGGCGAGCATGGTGAGCTGTTCGCCGCGCTTTTCGATCAGCACGTTGGACAGGATCGGCAGGGTGTGGCGCTTCTCGACGATGTTGGCGACCGACTGCAGCGGAGCGAGCAGTGCGTCGCGCGTGGTGGTGAGCAAGTGCATGGCGTCAGAATCGTCCGTCGTTGTTGTTGGTGGTCACGGTTTCGGCTTGCTTGAGCGCGCTCATCCCCTTAGCACCTGGTTGAGCACGTGTACGTCGTGGTTGAGCTGCGTGTCCGACAGGCGCAGGGCCGTGATCGTGCGGCAGGCGTGGATCACCGTGGTGTGGTCGCGCCCGCCGAAGGCCTCGCCGATGGCCGGCAGCGACATCGGCGTGAGTTCCTTGGCCAGCCACATCGCGACCTGGCGCGGACGGGCGATCACGCGCGTGCGCTTGCGCGAATGCATGTCGGCGATCTTGATCTTGTAGAAGTCGGCCACGGTCTTCTGGATGTGCTCGATGGTGAGCTGTCGGTTGTGCGCGTTGAGCAGATCCTTGAGCGCTTCCTTGGACAGCTCCAGCGAAATCGGTTTGTTGTGGAAACGCGCGAATGCGACGACCTTGTTGAGCGCGCCCTCGAGCTCGCGCACGTTCGAGCGCAGGTTCTTGGCGATCAGGAAGGCGACGTCGTCGGACAGGTCGATGCGCACCACCTCGGCCTTCTTCTTCAGGATGGCCACGCGCATCTCGAGCTCGGGCGGCTCGATCTGCACGGTCAGACCCCAGTCGAAGCGCGAGATCAGGCGGTCCTCCAGCCCCTGGATGTCCTTGGGGTAGGTGTCGCAGGTGATGATGATCTGCTTCTTGGCCTCGGTCAGCGCGTTGAAGGCGTGGAAGAATTCTTCCTGGGTGCGCGTCTTCTTGTTGAAGAACTGGATGTCGTCGATGATCAGCAGGTCGAGCGAGCGATAGTAGAGCTTGAACTGGTCGAAACTCTGCTGCTGGTAGGCACGCACCACGTCGGCGTAGTAGTCCTCGGCGTGCACGTAGCGGATCACCGCCGACGGGTTGGCCTCGAACACCGCGTTGCCGATGGCATGCACCAGGTGGGTCTTGCCCAGGCCGACGCCGCCGTAGATGAACAGCGGGTTGTACGAGGTGCCCGGGTTTTCCGCGACCTGCATCGCCGCCGCGCGCGCGAGATCGTTGGCGCGGCCGGTGACCAGGTTGTCGAAGCTGAAGTCGCCGTTCAGCCGCGTCTTGTCGTAGCCAGGCTCACCATGGTCGTGACGCGGAGCCGGTTTGGGGGGCGGCGTCGCGGCTTCGGGCGGTGTGGCTTCGACCGGGCGATCGGCCTGGGCGGCACGTGGCTGCGGCGGGACGGCGGAGCCGTTGGCGGGCAGCACCAGTTGCAGGTCGATCGGTTCGCCGTGGAATTCCTCGCCCAGTTCGCCGATGCGCCCGAGGTAGCGGTCGCGAACCCATTGCAGCACGAAGCGATTGGGCGCGCACAGGCGCAGCGAGGGGCCCTCGGACGGCTGCTCCTGGTCGGCACGCAACGCCTTGATCCAAGTGCTGAACTGCTGCGGCGGCAGTTCGCTCTCGAGGCGGGACAGGCAGAAGGACCAGAATTCGTGCGTCAC